>CAJUFA010000001.1:0-10890 GCA_910585725.1 uncultured Dorea sp.
CTAGTGCGAATGCACATCTCGTCACTTTCCGAGGTCCTTTCGAGGTTTGTGACGATGATGTCTCCTTCTTCTCTCCACTTGGCGAGGTTTTCCACGAGCCCAGTGCGAATGCACATCTCGTCACTTATCGAGGTCCTTTCGAGGTTTGTGACGACGATGTCTCTTTGATTATTCTCCTTATTGCTGCATCGTCAACTGCGGTAATATCGTATTCTCTGCATATAACCTGAACATGTTTCTTCTTCTTCTTCTTCAGACGATCCAGCGTTCTAATGCTGCCGTCCGCTAAATATACATATGCGTCGTCAACATCAATTATGATATAAACATTTCCTGTATCATGACCTGCTTTTGATCTTGCAAGCATCCCTCTCACATATTCCATAACCGCATCCTTCTTTCTTCCGTCTAGAGCGTGTATGAAGTGTTGTCTGTCAAAGTCAAAAGCACCGGTTCACCGTCCGTAATCAATACCGTATTTTCATAATGTGCGGAAAGACTATGATCCCGGCTCACGACTGTCCATTCATCCTCAAGCCAGTTAACCTCCCACGTCCCTATATTGATCATAGGTTCTATGGCAAGCGTCATTCCGGCCTTCAGCTTCACACCTCTTCTGTCCACCTTATAATTCGGTATCTGAGGCGACTCATGCAGAGATGTGCCGATTCCATGCCCGCACAGATCCCGAACCACACCATATCCATGTTTGGTGGCATGGCTGTCAATTGCTGCTGAAATATCAAATAGATGATTGCCCTCTTTCGCGAATTTTATACCTTCAAAGAAACATTCTCTTGTAACTTTGATCAGTTCCTCCGCTTCTTTGCTGATCCTGCCGATGCCGTGAGTTCTCGCGGCGTCAGAATGATACCCTTTAAAAATTACTCCTGCATCCAGGCTGACAATATCTCCTTCTTTCAAGATCCGGCGCTTATCCGGTATACCATGAACGACTTCCTCATTCACAGACACGCAGATGGATGCCGGATACCCGTTATAATTAAGAAAAGAAGGAGTACATCCATAACTTCGAATCACTTCCTCGCCCAGACGGTCAATATCCTTTGTGCTCATTCCCGGATGCAGAGCCTTTCCTAATTCTTCATGAACAATTTCCAATATACGCCCGGCTTCTTTCATTAGTTCTATTTCTCTCGCCGATTTGATCGTAATTGCCATGATCTTACTCTCCTAAGATATCCACAATCGCCTGGAACACGTCGTTGATATCAATGGTTCCGTCAACCGTCCTCAAGATCCCTGCATTCGTGTAATAATCAATCAAGGGCTGTGTCTGCTCATGATAAACACCAAGACGTTTCTTAACGGTCTCTGGCTTGTCGTCGTCTCTCAGTATCAGTTCCTTCCCGCAGACGTCGCAGACTCCTTCGGTTTTTGTCGGCGCATACTCCAGATGATATGTAGCCCCGCATCCGACGCATGCGCGGCGACCCGACATACGGTGAACAATGTTCTCATCCGGCACATCTACGTCAATGGCATAATCCATCTTTTCTCCGATTGCATTCAGCGCTTTATCTAATGCTTCAGCCTGCGGAATCGTCCTCGGAAATCCGTCCAATACATATCCGTTCACGCAGTCATCCTGCTTCACACGGTCTACTACCAGATCAACAACCAATTCGTCCGGCACCAGAAGTCCCTGATCCATATATGTCTTAGCTTTATTACCAAGCTCTGTTCCGTTCTTAATATTTGCTCTGAAGATATCGCCTGTTGAGATATGAGGAATGTTGTATTTTGCGGCAATCTTCTTCGCCTGGGTTCCTTTTCCCGCTCCTGGAGCGCCTAACATAATAATCTTCATATAGAAATTCCTCCTCTTTATAGCAGTTTAACCCGCGAAAATATTTCCGCGAGTTTCAACTGTTAATTATTCAAAAATCCTTTATAATTACGTACCAGCATCTGTGATTCCATCTGCTTCATTGTCTCCAATACTACACTGACAATAATGATCAGAGAAGTTCCTCCAAAGGATACACTTGCACCAAGCCATCCGTTGAACAGAATAGGAACAATCTGGATGACAATCAATCCGCATGCCCCTATAAAAATAATACGGTTCAAAATCTTCGTCAAATATTCAACCGTCGGTCTGCCCGGACGGATACCCGGGATAAAACCACCGCTCTTTTTCATATTATTCGCAATCTCCAACGGGTTAAAAGTGATAGAAGTATAGAAATAAGCGAAAAATACTGTCAGAACAATGTATACAAGCAACCCCCAGCTATATTGAATTTGCTCAGGATTACACCAATTACCCTGATTTAGTCCTCTCAGAATCTCACTTCCGATTCCTGACCCGTCGCCTTTCCCCATAAACGATGCAATTACAATTGGAAACTGCATCAAAGAGGATGAAAATATAATCGGAATTACGCCTGCAGTATTGACCTTCAAAGGAATATTCGTGGTACGGCCGCCGTACATCTTCTTGCCTGCCATCTTCTGTGAATAAGAAACTGCAATTCTTCTCTCTCCTCCCTGGAGTATTACTACGAATACAACCAGAAGAATGATAATCGCCAGAATCACTATGGCGGCAAGACCTGCTGATGCAATCGGTTTATCTTTTACAAACTGTTCAAACAATGACGTCATATCGTTCGGGATTCGTGAGACAATATTGATCACCAGTACGATAGAGATCCCGTTTCCCACGCCCTTTTCCGTAATACGTTCACCGATCCACATCAGGAATGCAGAACCCGCCGTAAGTGTCAGAACTACAATTGCCGCATTAACAAAATTAAACTCCACAAGAAGTCTCTGACGTCCAAATCCTACTGCCAGGGCAGTCGATTCGAACAACGACAGGCCAACGGTCAGGTAACGCGTGATCGCCGCAATCTTCTTTCTTCCGTCTTCCCCTTCTTTCTGCATCTCTTCCAGTTTTGGAATCGCAATCGTCAGGAGCTGCATGATGATCGAAGATGTAATATACGGCGTAATACTTAGTGCAAATATAGACATTTGCTCGAAAGAGCCACCAGTGAAAGCGTTAAACAGATTAAACGCTTCACCAGTGTTCTGTGCGAAAAATTCTTTGATATAGTTGGAATTCACACCAGGTGTCGGCAGCTGGGAACCTATTCTTATTACGATCAACATCAAAAAAGTATATCCTATCTTTTTGCGGATATCTTTAATTTGAAATGCCTTTCGAAAAGTTTCAAACATTAGATCACCTCTGCTTTTCCACCTACAGCCTCAATCTTTTCAATAGCACCCTTGCTGAATGCATTGACCTGTACAGTCAGTTTCTTTGTCAGTTCACCGTTTCCAAGAATCTTAACACCGTCTCTTGGGTTCTTAATAATGTTCTTATCAACTAATGTCTCTACAGAAACGACTGTGTCATTATCAAACACTTCGAGAGCGCTGACATTGATACCGACAATCGTCTTGGTATTCCTGTTCGTAAAGCCTCTCTTCGGTATTCTTCTGTATAATGGCATCTGACCGCCTTCAAATCCCGGTCTTGTTGCTCCTGAACGAGCCTTCTGTCCCTTATGTCCTTTACCGGCTGTCTTACCATTTCCAGAGCCGTGTCCACGTCCTCTTCTGAAATTATCATTCTGCTTTGCTCCGTCAGCAGGTCGTAAGTTTGACAAATCCATTGTGACACCTCCTTATCCGAATATTATAAACTATGCCTCTTCAACTTTTACCAGATGCTGTACCTGTTTTACCATACCTCTGGTCGCAGCGTTATCCGGCAATACAACTGTCTTATTTAACTTTCTTAATCCCAATGCTTCTACAGTTTTCTTATGCTTTGGCACAGCACCAATTGTAGATTTAACTAATGTAATTTTTAAATTTGCCATCTGAATCTACCTCCTTAGCCTAAGATTTCTTCAACAGATTTACCGCGAAGCTTAGCTACTTCTTCCGGAGTCTTAATCTGACGCAGTCCGGCAATCGTAGCAAGGACAACATTCTGTTTATTGTTAGAACCAAGAGATTTTGTACGGATATTCTTAATTCCCGCCATCTCGATTACGGCACGCGCCGGACCTCCGGCAATCACGCCGGTACCTTCCGGAGCCTTCTTAAGCAGCACCGAAGCTCCTCCAAACTTACCGATAAAATCATGCGTAATACTCTCGTTCGCATCCAACGCTACAGTGATAAGATTCTTTGAAGCATCCTCTTTTCCCTTGCGGATCGCCTCCGGAATCTCGGTAGCTTTTCCCAAGCCTGCACCAACATGGCCGTTTCCGTCGCCAACAACTACTAAAGCTGTGAATCTCATGTTACGGCCACCCTTAACAACTTTGGTTACACGCTTAATTGACACTACTTTTTCGTTTAACTCTAATGAACCAGCATCAATACGTTCTTGTTTCATGTGTGCTCCTCCTCTTAGAAATTCAACCCAGCTTCTCTAGCTGCGTCTGCTAATGCCTGAACCTTACCGTGGTATATGAATCCGCCTCTGTCAAAGACAACATCCTTAATACCCTTCTCGATTGCTTTCTCGGCAATCACTTTCCCCAAATGTGCAGCCGCATCAACATTATTTGTTTTTTCTAAACTTGCTTTCACATCTTTCTGAAGAGTGGAAGCGGAAACCAGAGTATTTCCAACTGTATCGTCAATAATCTGGGCATACATATGATTATTACTTCTGAATACAGCCAAGCGTGGGCATTCAGTCGTGCCGCTCAAACGGTTACGTATTCTTTTGTGTTTCTTAACGCGCACTTCACTTCTTGATTTTTTGCTAACCATTATTCACACTCTCCTTTCTTATTTCTTACCAGTCTTACCAACTTTACGTCTGATCACTTCGTCAGAATACTTGATTCCCTTACCCTTGTATGGTTCAGGTCTTCTCTTATCTCTGATCTCAGCTGCGTATTGGCCGACTTTCTCTTTATCGATACCTTTAACAAGAATCTTATTCTGTCCTTCTACGACAGTCTCAACACCTTCCGGATCTATCATCTCAACCGGATGTGAGTATCCCAGACTCAATGTCAATTTGTTCCCGGACTTTGCAGCCCTGTAACCCACACCGTTTACTTCCAGAACTTTCTCATATCCGTTCGTAACGCCTACGACCATATTGTTGATCAATGTTCTGGTAAGACCATGGAGGGATTTCATTCTCTTTAAATCATTCGGTCTTGTTACAACGATTGTCTCTCCGTCGACTTTAATTTCCATCTCAGTCGGAAGCTCTCTTTCAAGAGTTCCTTTTGGACCTTTTACAGTCACTTTATTATTTTCATCGATTTCAACAGTTACACCTGCCGGAATCGTGACTGGCAGTCTTCCTATACGTGACATACCTGTATCCTCCTTAACTTAGATTCTCGGAGCAGAAGCTTTTGTCTGCTCTGTTTTCAGTTTGCTGTGAGTACTTAACGAGGTCTTTCACGAGTTTAGCGACGTGGTGTTCCCTCACTCACAAATGTTTCCACTAAGTTCATCCGGCGTGCTTTGCACTTGGATTCACTAAGTGTTCTCCCGTCTGGTTTGTTCTCTTCGGCTTCGCCTCTGAGAACGGCCTTCTCACTAAGTTCATCCGGCGTGCTTTGCACTTGGATTCACTAAGTGTTCAGTGCCTACCAAATATAGCAAAGTACTTCTCCGCCTACGCCGAGTTTTCTTGCTTCTTTATCAGTAATCACACCCTGGTTTGTGGAAATGATCGCAGTTCCAAGTCCGCCGAATACCTTCGGCACATCGTCTTTTCCTGCGTATACACGAAGTCCCGGTTTGGAAATTCTCTTAAGGCCTGTGATAACCTTCTCGTTCTTATCCGCGCCATATTTTAATGTGATATGAAGCGTTTTAAACACACCGTCTTCAACCATATCATATTTCTCAATGTATCCTTCATCCAGTAAGATATTTGCAATCGCAAGTTTCATCTTGGAAGATGGTACATCTACAGTATCATGTTTCGCAGTATTGGCATTACGAATTCTTGTAAGCATATCTGCAATTGGATCGCTCATAGTCATGACTTATTAATTCCTCCTCTTCTTAAATGAAGTTCTCTTCACCTTTAGCTCAGAGAACGGCCTGTTTGCCTGGATTTACCAAGAAAACAACGCCTACCAACTTGCTTTCTTAACGCCTGGAATCTCTCCCTTATATGCCAGCTCACGGAAGCAGACACGGCAGATTCCATATTTTCTCAAATATGCATGTGGACGTCCACAGATCCTGCAGCGGTTGTATTCTCTGGTCGAGAATTTCTGCTTACGCTGCTGTTTGATTTTCATTGCTGTCTTAGCCATATTCTACCTCCTTACTTTGTAAACGGCATATTGAACTGCTTCAGCAATTCACGCGCCTCTTCGTCTGTCTTAGCTGTTGTAACGAAGATAATATCCATACCTCTTACCTTATCGATCTTATCATATTCGATCTCAGGAAAGATCAGCTGTTCCTTGATACCAAGAGCATAGTTGCCTCTTCCGTCGAATGCGTTAGGATTTACACCTCTAAAGTCGCGTACACGAGGTAATGCAAGGTTAATCAGACGATCAGCAAACTCATACATCTTCTCTCCTCTTAAAGTAACCTTACATCCGATTGACATTCCTTCTCTTAATTTGAAGTTCGCAACCGACTTCTTCGCTTTACAGATCACAGCTTTCTGTCCTGTAATCTTTTCAAGATCAGCAATTGCTGAATCCAATAATTTCGCGTTATCTTTTGCCTCGCCGACGCCCATGTTGATCACGATCTTGTCAAGCTTTGGCACTTCCATAATATTCTTATAACCGAACTTCTTCGTCATTGCGTCAACGATTTCGTTCAGGTATTGTTCTTTCAGTCTACTCAAAGCACTGGCCCTCCTTCCTCAGATTAATCAATTACATCGCCTGTTGATTTTGCATAACGAACTTTCTTGTCTCCATCCAACTTAAACCCTATTCTGGTCGCTTTTCCCTTGTGCACATACATCACGTTAGAAGCGTCGATCGGGCCTTCCTGATGGATGATGCCGCCATTCTGATTCGCAACGCTCGGCTTCGTATGCTTGGTCAGCATATTAACGCCCTCTACGACAACCTTGCCATCCTTCTGGTTGACAGCGATAACCTTACCTTCTTTATCTTTATCTTTCCCAGCGATAACCTTAACGGTGTCGCCTTTTTTAATCTTTAACATTGACATCTTTACGCGCACCTCCTTAAAGTACTTCCGGAGCCAGGGAAACAATCCTCATGAACTGTTTGTCACGAAGCTCTCTCGCCACTGGTCCAAAAATACGGGTTCCTCTTGGTGTCTTATCTTCTTTTATAATAACTGCTGCATTTTCGTCAAAACGAATGTATGAACCGTCTTTACGGCGTACGCTCTTAACAGTACGTACGACTACAGCTTTTACTACATCGCCCTTTTTAACAACGCCGCCTGGTGTTGCATCTTTAACGGTCGCAATAATAATATCACCGATACTTGCATATCTTCTCGTTGAACCGCCAAGTACGCGGATACACAGTAACTCTTTCGCACCTGTGTTGTCTGCTACTCTCAGTCTGCTTTCTTGCTGTATCATGCAGGTTTCCCTCCTTATACTATTTTACTTTTTCCATAACTTCGACAAGTCTCCATCTCTTATCCTTAGAGAGCGGCCTTGTCTCCATAACTTTTACTGTATCACCGATGTTGCATTCATTCGCTTCATCGTGTGCTTTTAATTTATAAGTTCTCTTTACGATCTTTTTGTAAAGTGGATGTTTCACATGATCTTCTACAGCAACAACTATGGTCTTATCCATCTTATTGCTGACAACCTTACCAACACGGGTTTTTCTAAGATTTCTTTCCACGGTCTAATCTATCTCCTTTCTATTGTTCAAGGAATTTTATCAAGGAAGTTCTCCTCATTTTGTTCGGTGAACGGCTAAAAAACTAAGTTTTTTATACCTAACCTTTCTGTGCCTGAGTGATTACTGTCTGAATTCTGGCAATATTTCTTCTAACTTCCTTGATTCTGCTTGTATTATCTAACTGATTCGTTGCGTTCTGGAATCTCAGGTTAAAGAGTTCCTTTTTAGCAGCTACTAATTCTTCATTCAGCTCTGCAGCTGATTTTGTCTTTAAATCTTCAACAAATGCATTAATTTTCACTGTTATCACCGCCTTCTAAGTCTGCGCGAGAAACTACTTTACATTTACATGGCAGCTTATGTGTAGCCAGACGAAGAGCCTCTCTTGCTACTTCTTCTGATACGCCGGCGATCTCAAACATAACGCGGCCTGGCTTAACAACTGCTACCCAGTATTCTAAGGTTCCTTTACCAGAACCCATACGTGTCTCAGCTGGTTTCGTAGTTACAGGTTTATCCGGGAATATCTTGATCCAGACTTTACCGCCACGCTTGATATAACGAGTCATGGCAACACGGGCAGCCTCGATCTGATTGGATTTAATCCAACATGGTTCTGTTGCAATAATACCATATTCACCATGTGTAATCTGATTTCCGCGCAGGGCTTTTCCCTTCATAGAACCACGGAATTGTTTACGACGTTTTACTCTCTTTGGCATTAACATGATTTATCTCTCTCCTTCCTTTGCTGCTTTTTCCGGAAGAACTTCGCCCTTATATACCCATACCTTAACACCAACTTTTCCGTAAGTTGTGTCTGCTTCAGCGAATCCGTAGTCAATGTCTGCTCTCAGTGTCTGAAGAGGAATCGTTCCCTCGCTATAGAACTCTGTACGAGCCATATCCGCGCCGCCAAGTCTTCCTGATACAGAAGTCTTAACACCAAGCGCTCCTGATTTCATAGTCCTTGACATACAGGACTTCATAGCCCGTCTAAAGGAGATACGGTTCTCCAGCTGCAGCGCGATATTCTCTGCTACAAGCTGTGCGTCTTTATCCGGTCTCTTGATCTCTTTAATATCAACGATTAACTTCTTATCTGTAAACTGCTTAAGCTCACCCTTTACCTTCTCAATCTCTGCTCCGCCCTTACCGATTACGACACCAGGCTTCGCGGTGTAAATGATGATCTTCACACGGTCGGATGCTCTTTCGATCTCAATCTTAGAAACACCGGCGCTGTATAATCTTTTCTTAAGATATTTTCTGATTTCATGGTCTTCTACTAAATAATCTGCAAACTCTTTCTCCGCATACCACTTAGAATCCCAGTCTTTGATAATACCGACTCTCAAGCCATGAGGATTAACTTTCTGTCCCATGATCGCCCCTCCTTATCTTTCATCAAGCACCAGTGTGATGTGGCTCATTCTCTTCTCGATTCTGTAAGCCCTTCCCTGTGCCCTCGGTCTGATTCTCTTCATTGTTGGTCCCTTATTTGCATAAGCCTCTGCAATATAAAGGTTCTCAGCATTCATACCGTTATTGTTCTCAGCGTTCGCAATTGCTGATTCCAGCAGTTTCTTTATTAAACTAGAAGCATATCTTGGATTGTAAGTCAAAATACCAAGCGCTGTCGTCACATCTTTGCCTCTGATGGCATCTAATACATAACATGCTTTCTGGACAGAAACTCTTGCATAAGATAACTTAGCAGAAGGTCTCGTATCTTTGTTAGCATTTCTTTCTCTCTTGATTTGGGATCTATGTCCTTTTGCCATGGATGAACCCTCCTTTCACAGTTTCATTATCTAACTCTTGATTTCTTTTCGTCTTTTCCATGTCCTCTGTATGTTCTGGTTGCAACAAACTCACCGAGTTTGTGTCCAACCATATCTTCCGTTACATATACAGGTACATGTTTTCTTCCGTCGTGAACGGCAATCGTATGTCCGATCATACTTGGAAAGATCGTTGAACGGCGGGACCATGTCTTAATCACAGACTTGTCACCGGAAGCGTTCATTGCATCTATCTTCTTAAGCAGGCTTGCGTCTGCGAATGGGCCTTTTTTAACTGAACGTGCCATAGGTTATAACCTCCTCCATGAAATTATTTGATTGCTCTGCCGTCTCTTCTTCTTACGATCATCTTGTTAGAAGCCTTGTTCTTCTTTCTTGTCTTAAGACCAAGCGCCGGCTTGCCCCAAGGTGTACATGGACCCGGACGGCCGATTCCGGTCTTACCTTCACCACCGCCGTGCGGATGATCGTTCGGATTCATAACAGAACCGCGTACCGTAGGTCTGAATCCCATATGGCGCTTCCGTCCTGCTTTTCCGATATTGATCAGGTTATGGTCTCCGTTGCCTACAACGCCGATTGATGCGCGGCATTGAATCGGAACCATTCTCATCTCGCCGGATGGAAGTCTCAAAGTTGCATATTTTCCTTCTTTAGCCATCAACTGAGCGCTGTTTCCTGCCGAACGAACCAGCTGTCCGCCTTTTCCAGGATGAAGCTCAATATTGTGAATCTGAGTACCTACCGGAATCTCAGAAAGAGGAAGACAATTGCCGACTCTTACTTCGGCTTCCGGTCCGTTCATGACCTTCATTCCGTCTTTCAATCCTTCAGGCGCGAGAATATAAGCTTTCTCACCATCCTCATAACAGATCAACGCAATATTCGCCGATCTGTTCGGATCATACTCGATTCCGATAACAGTTGCATGAATACCGTCTTTTCTTCTCTTGAAATCGATAATTCTATATTGTCTCTTAGCGCCGCCTCCGCGGTGTCTAACTGTAATTTTTCCCTGGTTATTACGTCCTGCCTGTCTGCTCTTAGAAGCTAACAAAGACTTCTCTGGCGTCTTCTTTGTGATCTCTGAGAAATCAGAACCAGTCATCTGTCTTCTGGAAGGCGTATATGGGCGATATGTTTTAATTCCCATGATTACTTCTCCTTTCAAATATCCTAATTATTATTATCACGGAATTGCACCGTATACATTGAGCACTTAGCGAGGTTCTGTCGAGCTTAGTGCGAAAGTA
>CAJUFA010000001.1:10990-242911 GCA_910585725.1 uncultured Dorea sp.
CACCTGATCCGCTTTGCGAGGTTTTCCACGAGCTTAGCGGGCACGGTGTTTCCTTTGAGCTTAGTGCGAAAGTACACCTGATCCGCTTTGCGAGGTCTTTCACGAGCTTAGCGGGCACGGTGTTTCCTTCGAGCTTAGTGCGAAAGTACACCTGATCCGCTTTGCGAGGTTTTCCACGAGCTTAGCGGGCACGGTGTTTCCTTCGAGCTTAGTGCGAAAGCACACCCGATCCGCTTTGCGAGGTCTTTCACGAGCTTACCTTCGCCGAGTCTTATAAGTCCTACAGCCCTTCAAAAATCTCAATATCAGCGCTGTCTGCCGTTAATTTAACGATAGCTTTCTTCGTCTTAGCAGTCTTACCAAACTGCATTGTTCCGCGGACTCTTCTCTTCTTTCCCGCACAGTTCATCGTATTAACGCTTTCTACCTTCGTACCGCTGAACATCTTCTCAACAGCTTCTTTCACCTGGGACTTGGTAGCTTCCGGATGAACAAGAAACGTATACTTCTTGTCTGCCATCATCCCCATACTCTTCTCTGTCACAACAGGCTTAAGGATTACATCATAATATTTAATATCAGCCATTACGCGTACACCTCCTCGATGTTGGCAACAGCAGCTTTCGTTGCGATCACTGTGTTGTATTTTAAGATGTCATACACATTGATCGTATTAGTCTTCGCGGTTTTTACATCCGGAATATTTCTTGCGGAAATCTCTGCGTTTGTATTTCCATCCTCTAATACAACTAATGCCTTGGAAACATCTAAGTTTTTCAGGATATTCACAAATTTCTTCGTCTTGATCTCATCAAATTGAATCTCGTCAACCACGATAAATTTCTTCTCTTCTACCCTGGAAGTCAAAGCAGACTTAAGAGCCGCTCTCTTCTCTTTCTTATTCATCTTAAATGAATAATCTCTCGGTACCGGCGCGAATACTACGCCGCCGCCTGTCCACTGCGGAGCTCTTGTGGATCCCTGTCTGGCATGACCGGTTCCTTTCTGTCTCCATGGCTTTCTGCCGCCGCCGGAAACTTCGGCACGTGTCTTTGCCTTCTGTGTTCCCTGACGTTTATTTGCAAGCTGGCTCACGACTGCCATGTGTACAAGATGCTCGTTTACTTCCACACCAAATACCGCATCGTTCAAGTCGATCGTACCAACTTCTTTGCCTTCGATATTATAAACTGATACGCTTGCCATCTCTAGCGTCCTCCTTCCTTAGTCAAAGCTTAAATAGCTTTTACTGCTTCTTTAATAGTTACTAAAGATTTCTTCGGTCCCGGCACAGAACCCTTGATCAGAAGCAAGTTGTTCTCCGCGTCCACACGTACAACCTCAAGATTCTGGATCGTGATTCTCTTGTTACCCATCTGTCCGGGCATCTTCTTCCCTTTAAATACCTTGCTAGGATCAGAAGCCGCTCCGTTGGAACCTGCGTGACGATGGAACTTTGAACCATGCGTCATAGGTCCTCTATGTTGATTATGTCTCTTGATCGCGCCCTGGAAACCTTTACCTTTGGAGATTGCCGTCGCATCGATCTTATCGCCTGCCGCGAAAATATCCGCCTTGATCTCCTGGCCCAGTTCATACTCGCTTGCGTTCTCAAACTTAAACTCTCTTACAAATCTCTTACCGGTCACACCTGCTTTCGCGAAATGTCCCTGTTCTGCCTTTGTCACGCCATGGCGGTGAGCAACTTCTTTCTTACCGCTCTTATCCTTGTTGACGATCCTGTCCTTCTTATCGACAAAACCTACCTGAACCGCTTCATAACCGTCGTTCTCCATCGTCTTGATCTGTGTTACTACACAAGGTCCTGCCTGAAGAACCGTTACCGGCGTCAATGTCCCGTCTTCATTGAAGATCTGGGTCATCCCGACTTTTGTTGCTAAAATAGCTTTCTTCATTATAATTACCTCCTGTGATTTACAGCGGAGCGCATCTCTGGCGCTCATCCTAAATGTTAGGAACTACTGTTTTTACTTGCTTTTCATTTTGATATCAATGTATACGCCCGCCGGCATCTCAAGCCTTGACAATGCGTCGACCGTCTTCTGGGTCGGAGCAATGATATCGATCAGTCTCTTATGAGTCCTTTGCTCGAACTGCTCTCTGGAATCTTTGTATTTGTGAACAGCTCTTAAGATCGTAACAACTTCCTTCTTTGTCGGAAGCGGTACCGGTCCGCTCACCTTTGATCCGTTCTTCTTAACAGTTTCGATGATTTTCTTAGCGGATGCATCTACCATCTGGTGGTCATACGCTTTCAAAGTGATTCTCATTACTTGACTTGCCATAAAAAAAGTCGCCTCCTTTTCGTACTTTTAACTTCAGTACGACAAGCGGTGACTGTACACTCTTCCGTGTGTGTCGTGAGAAACATACACGCAATATTCGTGATACAGTGACTTGTCGCCAGTTTCATAACTTGACATTCGCTCCACGGAAAACCTGTCTCTTATGGACAGCAACCTCACGCTTCTTCGCTATCATGCCACAGCTTTTTTAGTATATCTGACAAAAAAGGATTTTTCAAGCCCTTTCTTAGAAATATTGTATTTTTTTGCATACAATCCGCAAATCTGTTATCTTTTTAACCGAACGCCGCATTTCCCGCAAAACACGGCCCCCGGTTTCAATTGATTCCCACAGCCCGGACAAATACCTGCCGTAATCTCTTGTTCATTTCTAAGTCTCGTAATTCTGTCAAATAAAGGAAGCAGCTCCGGAAGTGGATCTTCAAATCTCCCCTCATAATAGGCTCTCCCAAGTTCCATATACGTCTGCTCCAACTCTGAAACAGAACTCAATTTATCATAATTCACAAATACTGTCGCCGCATTATCACTCATAATCTCTTCTCCTCTCTAGGCCAGCGTAAACATCTGATCCCTGTTAATCAAATAAATCCTCATACCTCTCGGAATATAATACTCCCTGCCCGCTCCCAGCGGCTGTCCGCTCTCCAGGAATACCGAAAGTCTTTGCATCGGTTTCACGCAATACTCCTTATATCCGTCTACATAATACACCTTCGCAAGCATCTCTTTTTCATATCCTTGTTCCGGAACTAAAACTGCGATCGGTCCTTCTTTGCAGAAATATATCGGCGCCCTCTCTTTCATTAGATAGACCTTTGACGCGTAGAACCCGCTCTCGCCAAGTAAAGCGCCGCCAAATTTCTGACATACCGATCTGTCTTCCGGCACATATGGCGTTATCTCTTTTTCCGCCTCATGTATCTGCCGCATCGGCGCATGAGGGCATCCCGTACTTTTTCGGTTCCTTTCCAATTCCTGGATTCGCTCCAGATATACATTGCCGCCCCTGTTGATATTCTCTGGCAAGATATCTTTCGCATTTCTCTGCACAGTCGGCTCTTCTTTTACTACTAATCCGATGATCGCCATGAACATTGTAAAGAGATACAGGAGTATCCACAGAACTACCGGAAGATAATGCACTTCTATCCTGCCGACATCCACCGACGCTCCTAATCCAAACAGCCCCTTCACGCCTTCCACCATCCCCTGTACCGATGATATCCAGCGCCTCATCTGAATATACATTATACAGGCAAAAATATTGATCGCAGCCTGCCCCGCTATAGAAACGATGTACGCTGCTTTCACAGGAAGCGCCGCCGTAAGAATCGCTACGACCACAACCGCCCCCAGCAGAACCAGCAAAATGTAAGCGTATCCTTTAATATCAGCCAATAACGTATCCAAAATTTCCGAAAAGATTCCGCCGTCCGCCTTTTCCACGGTTCCCAACTTTATAATATTAAACACAGACAATCTGACCGCCCCGGCCGACGCCAGGGTCATAGCGCCGATCCCCACTGATCCCAGCATGATAACCGCAATTATGTATTTTAATACTCTCTTCATCTGTTTCTCCTTCTTATTCCGTCTCAATCTTTTCCAGAAGCCGTTTCCTCTGCTTCGCAAATATTTTACCCGCCGCAAGCAGTCCGAAAATGCATACCAAGATACCCGCGGCGCTGATCCCGATCAATATCCAACCCGTTGTAATCTCCATCACAGCCAACCTCCCGCTTTTACCTGTTGATAAACCTGCCCAAGAAGCAGCATCTCCGCGTCCGAGTCATTTCCTTCCAATTCTTCCTCATACAACCGGAACGCTCTCTCATAATACCCTGCAAACTCCGTATAATCCCGCCGGGAATTCTCCTTCTCATTCTGCAGGTCAATCTCCCGGAACGCCCTCCTCTTACAGATATTATAATCTAATCCGAAGTTTTCTTCCATCTGATCCAGAATCTCTCCCGCAGAGACAAGATTCCCCTGCTTCACATACAATACCGCCAGGTTATCATAAGTCTCATATGTATCCCAGCCCTGGCTTACCACTTCGTGCAGCAGAGCAATCGCTTCTTCCCTGTAAACCGACCCTTCCGATCCTTCCGCTATATCGACGTCCACCTGTATGAGTCTCTCTAATATCAGCATCTGATTTCCGATGGGAAGCGACTTTCGTGCTTCAAGCAGAATCTCCCGCTCCTTCATACGCTCGCCTTTTCCTTCATAGATTATACTCAGCATAGTATATGCTCTTGCTTTCAGAGCGTCGTCCTCCGTCAGACCTATACACTGCCTGAACTCCTCCGCTGCGGAATCCATCTTCTCCATCGACTTCTCTATCTCGCCCTTTGCATAATACACGGAATCTTCTGCAAGTCCCGCCTCGATCGCTTTCACAAGAACTTCCCGCGCTTGTTCGGATTCACCGCAATAAGCAAGGGCGATCGCATAATCCCTGTAATAAACGGCTTCGGAACCGCCATATTGAAAAAGCGTCTCATACGCCTCCACCGCTTCCCGATATTCTTTTTGCACAAAATGGCTGTCTGCTTTTAAATAGAAGACGTCCGCCATTCGTTCGTCCAGCAGATCGATCTTCTCATTCTCCAGGATATCATATTCAATGAAGCCGATACATTCTTCATATTTCTTCTGTTCATACAGAGCGCAGGCATTTTGATAATAACTTTCCAGGGCTGACGGAAGCAGCGCGGAGGCTTCCCTGTATTTCTCCTCCTCCTTCTCATAAGCCTGCTCCTTCCGGAAATCCTTCTGCTGTTCCACCAGTCCGTTGTACCGATCGATCATTTCAAGCTTTCGCATGTGGATCCCATATCCTCCCAATATGATAAATCCGGCCAGCAAAACCGCCAGACCAACGTATGCCGCGCGCTGTTTTCTTAGAAGAGCCTGATAACGCTTATCCTTCCTCGCTATTCCCTGGAAAGCCTGGAACATATCGTACGCACTCTGAAAACGATCTGCCGGATCAATCTGCAGCGCCCTCAGAAGCGTCTCCGCAAAAGCTTCGCTGGTCCGCTCTGTCAAAAGTCCGGCGTCAGGAATCTCTCGGTGATTCTTAATCTTCTTTCCCGTTACCAAATGGTAAAACGTCGCTCCTACGCTATATATATCACTCTTTTCATCAATCGCCGAATATCTCGGCAGACTGTAGACCGACTCCCGGTCCAGCGCTATAATATACTGTTCGGGCGACGTATACCCGTCCGTATACCCAAGCACCGTCGTATCATCCAGAAAAAAAGAAATATTAAAATCAATCAGGCAGATATTCCCCTCCGGTGTCAGCATTATATTCGCCGGTTTGATATCGCCGTGTATAATAGGCGGATTCTGACCATGCAGGTAATTCAATGCGCTGCACAACTGCATCCCCCATCGTATCAATTGGTTTGGCCGGAAGGGAAATCCTTCCTCAAGGAGCTCTTTAAAAGATCTGCCCGGTATATAACTCATGACCGTATAGATATCATTTCCTTCCGTCAGAAAATCAAGGACCTGCGGCAAATACATATGATTCAGATTTTTCAAAATATCTACTTCCTGACGGTTCATCTGCATATCCACACTTTTTTTCCGAAGCTTCTTGATTACAACTTCTTTCTTAAGCCGTTTATGATATGCTTTATATACGACGCCGCCGCTTCCTTCTCCCAGTTTCCCTAATACCGTGTATGTGTCTGCGAATACGCTTATTCCGTCCTCCCTAATCATAGCCTTACCCTATCTCCAGAAGAAACTGAAAATCTTCATTCGACAACTGAAATTGCATTCTGTCCTTTAGTTTCTCCGGCCCGTTTATCTGAATATTTTCAATAAATGTATGGTTGGAAGAATCAAGATCTTCCAGAATATATCCCTCCCGCGTCGTAACAATCCGGGCGTGACGCCTGCTGACGGACGTATTATCTTTTACCACATAATCACATTCCGCCGATTTGCCGATCACGAAAGGACTTTTGACGATTTCCGTCTCCTCTGCAGTACTTACGCGCCGGATATAAGCGCGCCACTTAAGAGGTTTCTCAAGAATAGTCGTCGCATCTTCCTCCTCCCTCACGGCTGCCGCAAACGGTTCTATTCTCTTTCGTATGACCACATTCTCCTTAAATCCCTTGTATTCTACCGGCGGAATCACGACGTCTTTCCTGTCACGCCATCCGTTCATATAATCCGTCTCTGCCATTCTCTTACAACTCCCTTCTATCTACGGTCTTTTGAAATATTCCGAAGCAATACCATACTGACTGCCATAAACAACGCCGTCATCCCTGCCAAAATCAGCCAGGACTGCGTCACATGCATTTTTGACGCTTTAAAGAAGCTTTCCGCTTCATGTTCAAGCACAGGGAAGTCTTTTTGCAGTTTCAGCTCCAGCCTGTTCAGCTTCGCGATACTCCCAAGAGCTTCTACAGACCATCTGCTCACCGTACAATAAGAGATCCATTTCCCCGCCCCTTTCAATGTAAACAATATTCCACTGAACAACAGCTGTACAATCAATACGAACGGCGCCGCCGCCATCGCCTTGTCCCCGCTCTTCACCAAAGACGATATCACGAATCCCATCGCTATCGAAGCCAGAACCGTCAGCCATACCGTAAATAAGATCTCTATCGAAAAATCCTCAAAAAAGATTCCTTTCCTGTCTTTACCAATCAGACCAAGGAACACAAACGTCAAAATAAAAGCCTGAACAAACCCCAGGGCCGCCTGAAGCGTAAACTTTGACAATATATATCCGGGCAGCTTCAAGTTCGCCATATATTCTCGTTTCAGAATCACGCGCTCCTTGCAAATCTCCTGAATAGAATTAAACAATCCAATCCAGATACCGGAGCAGCTCAACGCAAAAAGCATTGACTTTGTACTTTCATAGATCTTAAATATATTCTTATCTGCAACCACATTAAGAAGAAGGGCAATCAGCAGCGGCTGCAAAAGCAGCACAAGAAGTCTCTGTCTGTCATTCTTCATAAGTTCCCCATAGCGCTGCAGAAGAATCAAAAACTGCCGAAGGGCAGGTTCCTTGCGAATCTTCCCCATCTCTGCTTTCTTCGGATTCTTCTCCACCCTCTCATACGCCCTGCTGTATTCTGCAAATCGTTTCTCCCAAAGCCACGGCGCATCCGCAATCATATTATAGATATTCACCAGATCATCCGTCTCATAGAACGCCTTCGCTGCGTCAACATTCCCACAGAAACACAGCCTCCCTCCCGGTCCCATAAATATCACCTTGTCACACAGATGCAGATTCTGCGTTGTATGCGTTACCATAATAATCGTTTTATTCTGCTCCTTCGCCAGAGAACTAAGCGTCTGCATCAGATTCTTCTCCGTCCCCGGGTCCAGCCCCGACGTAGGCTCGTCCAGAAAGAACAGTTTTGGGTCTGCCAGAAGCTCCACGGCTATGCTGGCCCTTTTCTTCTGTCCTCCGGACAATTTACGAATGTAAGTCCCCTGATGTTCTTTTAGATCCACCATCTCAAGGACTTCTTCGATACGCTGCCGAATCTCCCCTTTCTTCGTATCCTTTGGCATCTTCATCTTTGCCGTATAATATAACATCCTGCGCAGCGTCAGGTTTTCATATATAATATCCTGCTGCGGCACGAACCCAATGATATTTTTAAGATTCTGAAACTGCTCCACAAGATCAATCCCGTTGCAGTATATCTTTCCTTCAAAATCCGGTTCGAATCCGCTGACAGCATTCATAAGCGTCGTCTTCCCGGCGCCGGAGCCTCCTATAATCGCAACAAACTCATTTGCCTGTATCTCACAGTTCACGTCCTTGAGGATCTGTTTTTTCTTCTTCCCTCGTCCTACGTATTTGTTCACTTCGCTGACTCTTAAGGAAATCCCTTTTCTACTTGATTTATAATAAATGCATTCGCCGGAAAAGAACAACTGATAATCCAGGATCTGAATCAAATCTTTATCCTTCAGAGCTGTCGGCGCCGAGATATTGTGCCCATTCACCATCGTCCCGTTCACGCTTCGATTATCGTACAAAATATAGTTTCCATTCTCCCTGCGAATCGCACAATGGTTCTCCGATATACCCGGATGCTTCAGCACGATCTGATTCCCTGACAAACGACCGATGCCAATTACATCCGTATCCAGATTTTTCTTCTCCCACACTTCGCCTTCCGGCATAATATGGAACAGAATCAGAATCATCCGGTCAGGAGCATGGATATTCCCGATCCTTAAGACCGTCTTATCAAAGATCTCCATGTAACCATCTTTGGCCGAAAGAAGCCTCTTCTGCCCCGCATGTCCGACAAACGTACCGTTACTGCTGTCCCGATCCATATAATAAGTCCGGTCGCCCTGTATTAAAAAAGTTCCGTGCAGTTTTGATACAATATCATCCGGAATCACGATGTCGCACTGTTCCTTATTTCTTCCTATCTGTAATTGCTCTTTATTGTACTCGTCAAGCCTGATTTCCGACAATCTGCTCTTCGTGTCAATAACCGTCAACGTTCTTCCATTCATAGCGTCTTCCTCTATTGTAATAATGACAGGTCGCTCAGGTATCTGCAATCAATGGGATATGGATTCGAATAATACTCTTCGTCGGCGCCAAGCTCCCTGTAAGATACTTCCTGCTCTTCCACTTTTCCTTCAGTTATACTGACATGATAGATCTCCTCATATCCCATATGTCCGCTGAGTCTTATGATATAAGGTTCTTTCCCTCCGCTTTCGTCGGCATAAAACACCGTGTAAAATCCGCTTATCTCTCCCAGGTATACCGCCGCCTGCTCCTGTATAGTATAGATCTGATACATATAGTCAAATTCGCCGTTTCCCTTTTGCACCAGCAGCTCTTTAACGCCGTCCTTATCAATGTCATAAACATAATACAGATTATAATCTATTAACTGTCCGCCTCCCGCATAGACCTCCTGAACAATCGGTCCATATATGTCCAGATACATCTGCGATGTAACCGCCGGCGTCTCCTGTTCTAGTTCCTCACCCTGTTCCTCGTCAATCCCAAGCTTCTCCCGAAGCAATTTTAGAGTCTCTTCTAATTCGGCAAGACTTCTGTCCTGAGATTCTTCTATACGCGACAGCCCGTATACCGTACAATTCGCCATCCATTTTGAAATCTCCGCATCGAACTCCTCGTACGATACCAGATTCCCGTCAATCGTGTACGGCCCGTCGTCGCTGTAAGATTCTGCATTCACTTCCTTTACAACAGAAAATTCGTCTCCCACAAGCCCCCAGATCTCATTATACTGGAAATCATCCTGACCTCCTTCAATGATATAAGAACCATTCTCATCCTGCGTAAAATATAAATCGCTTGTGCCTCCGTCTCCGCCGAATCCTGAACCTTCGAATACTTTTTCGATATCAGTCCCCGCATATCTCCATACTTCTATTATATATCGGGGAAGCATATAGCTGCCAGACGGACCAACCGTCTCAGGATCCGCGTATACCAACAACAATTCCTCAGATCCGTCCAAGTCAAAATCTACCAGCTTCGCCATACAAAGTCCCTTCAGATACTTCATATACTCTCCAGCCGAAGCTTTCGCCGCCTCTCCGAATTCCTCCTGATACCGTTCTATTAAGTCATAATACTTCCTGTACATTCCAAACTGCAGCATCAGACCTTTTACTTCCGCCTTCTCATCCTCATCCTCTGTCATGTCATAGATTTCCCTCGACAATATCTCAGCCTTCTCGCTGTTACCCTGCCCTCCATAATATAGGATCGCCTCTTTATAGACGGCTTCACTGCCCGCAGGCAGTTTACGCTCTTCATCATACTCTGCCGTAATATAATCCACGACATTTTCATAGATATCTTCTGCATGACTATAATCTTCCATACCAATATATGCCTGCGCGGCATAACGATATGGATCTACCTGCTTCGGATCTATCGAAATCGCTTCATCAAAGCATGCCGCCGCTTTCTCATATTCTTCCTCTTCCAGATATTTCTGACCAGACTCCAGATTCTCCTCAAATCTTTTCTCTTTACGTACATTCCAAAGCGCCAGAAGAAGCATGACGCCAATACCGATGGCAACGATAACCAAGCCGACTATCAGTAATATCCTTGCCCCATTATTCTTTCTCTTCACCGGTTCCCTGACGCCGCTTTCTGCGTCCGTCCACACGGGCATTGACGTCCTCTGCAGCGTCTGACCGCAATTTTTACAGAATTTTGCGTCGTCTGCATTCTCTGTCCCACATTCCGTACAATACATCTTCCCTCTTCTCTCCTACTCTCACTATTTCCCCGTCCAATTCCCATTGTCAGCATCCATAAACGGCGCCCTCAATCTCTGACAGACACCTCTTATCCTTATTTCGCCTCTTCTCAATACGAAAAGCGGCAAAAACGCCATCTTACCAGACTGCGTCTTTGCCGTTTGTGATCTGACTAAGAACCTGTCAAAAAATGAATCTTTACAATTCTTAGAACATTAAATCAAGACTTTCCGGGATCACCCATTTACCGTTAATCTTAACAACGGGAAACTCTCCGCTCTCATCTTCACTGTATTCACCCATCTCAATCGTCATATCAACATCCAGAATATATGCCGCCGACGCGTTCTTGGCGTAGACTTCGTCTACAAAGTATTCTTCAGTCAGGACTTCCTCTATCTCATCTTTCGGTATCTTCTCCTTATCCGTCACATCGAACTCTACCTTATAATCAATAAGTCCGCCCGCAATCTCGAACATGTCGAAAATCTCCGAGGAGATATCCCCTCCATCGGCAAATGCTTTCTGAATCATCTTTGCGTCCCTTTTATTAAACCCCTTTTCCAGATACTGGATAGGTTTCATATATCCGGGTCCGCCTGAAAATATTTTAACAATGACAAAAAGCGCCGCTATTGCCGCTACAATTCCAACCACGATCAACGGCAGTATATATGTCTTTTTCTGCACTGCCGCTCCCCCTGGGCCTCCCGCCGGCATACCCATTGGATTCGGCATCCCTCCCGGCTGATTCGGCATATTTCCCACGTCTTTAGATATACTGTCCGGCGACACTCCTTCAACAGGAGCTCCGCACCCTGAACAAAACCGCATACCTTCCTGAAGCTCCCTTCCGCAATTTGAACAAAATCTGGCCATATCTTCTCTTCCTACCTCTCATTCCTCGTTTATATATTTCTTAATCACTATTATATATAGTGATGTATTTTTGTGGAAATGTCAAGTATCTTGACGTATTTTGTCGTAAAATTAGACAGCTTATATGTAGCCGGACCAGTAGAACTTTGTGAATTCATATACAGGATTCCTTTTATTCAAAATGCACTATATACTTTTAGAATTCTCCTTCTTTTTAATCAATTTCTCCATATTTTCTCTACATTTCACATAATAACTCATTGACTTTTTCGCAGTATAATGGTAAATTTATATCAGAGACGATAAATCGGGGTATCGCCTCTGGAAAGAACTTTTAGAATCATAATCTAAAGATTGGAGGAGAAGTTTTATGTTACTAGCACTACAAATTTTATTCGGTGTACTGGCGGCCGGTACAGGACTTGGACTTATCTTCGACGTAGCTAAGAATCGTATGGATAAGGTAAGAGAAGCCAACGGCAAGCAGTGGGCTTCCGGTTTTGCGGTAGGTATTATCGCAAACTTCCTGGATACTCTCGGATGTGGTTCTTATGCGCCGTCCACATTCATGTACAAACTTTTTAATCAGATCGACGATATCGACATTCCGGGTACTTTGAATATTGGTGATACTTTCCCGGTTATCTTCGAGGCATTTATCTTCACGGCTTCCGTAGACTGCGATCCTATGTTCCTGTGGATTATGTATGTCTGTGCGGCAATCGGTTCCTTTGGATTTGCAACAATTGTAACGAAGTGGCCACGTAACAAGATCAGATACGCTCTTGGGTTTGTTATGATTCCTCTTGCTCTTATCATGCTTTGCAAGAATACCGGATTTGGTCCTTTCGGTGTTGTAGGTACCGAAATTGGTTTGACCGGCTGGAAACTGATTGTAGCCGCTGGTCTCAATATTTTATGGGGCGCTCTGATGGATATTGGATTTGGTCTGTATGCACCATGTATGGCCACCTGTCTTTTGCTTGGTGTTGACGCGGGAGCTTGCTTCCCTGTATTCATGGGATCCTGTGCGGTTCTTATGCCTGCATGTTCCATCGAGTTTATTAAGACTCACAGATACGATGTACCTCACACAATCGGTAATGCGCTCGGCGGATGTATCGGTGTATTTATCGCATGGAAGCTCGTTACAAGTCTTCCGATGTTCTGGTTGATCAACCTTGTTTGTGTGGTTCTTCTGTGGACGTCATACACATTGATCAGCGCTGCTAACAAAGACAAGAAAGCCGGAATAGCTTAATGATATAATAATTTAGTATTTATAGTTACAATTTTAATATCTACATAAATGGCGGCTCTGACCGGGCTGCCATTTATATTTATAGAAATCGGAGAAATCAGAATGTTTATAAACGAATATGTAATGAATCGAAGACGTTATGATAAATGGGCGACTCCTAAGTTCTGGAAGTTACCTATTTTTTATGTATATTGCTTTATCTTCGCCGCAGGAGTATTTGGCTGGATATATTTTGACAGAGTAAACGCACCCATGAGATGGCGAACGATCGGGGCCTTCCTGACGTTTGTCGCAGTATATAGAGGAATCTTTTTCAACTGGATGCACGCAGACAAGACATTTCGTGTTACCAGAGAGACGCAATTTGGCGGCAAAGACTGGACATGCAAAGTAATTGTCGGCGAGAAAAACATCTCCTTGTATATCAACGGAAAGATCAATAATAAAGTGGAGTGGACGGAAATCGCAAGATTTGAAGAAGCAAAATCATATTTCAAGCTGAAATCCGGAGAATATAACGAAGGTGTTATGCTTGACAAGGCTTCTTTCACGGAAGGCGACGCCGACAGTTTCCGAAAATGGATGCTCGAACATCATCCTGAGATTGAACATGCTCCTGTATCCCCTCCTCTCGACAAATAATAAATCTATATATACAGCAATCGACAACTCTACATGTAGATATGACCTATCAGCCAATCGCTTATAGGATTCACCTTTATAAAGTTGCATAAAAATCTTGTATTCTTATAATAAATAATTGTTATTTTGTATGAAAATTAATTTTCACAGCTTCCGAGTATTGACACTCTAAAATATTGGTGTTATATTAAAGTTAACTTAAATACATGACCGCTTAACAATAAAAAGCGCGGAGATGTATCTGGCATTTAGTATATATTATGGTTCATACACCGTTTAGGTTGTACTTGCAGTTACACAGCTGCCGATCGTTTCCCCCAAGAACGTTCTTGCAGCAGTGGACTCAATTAATATATACATTCTCTTTACGAGAAGCATTCCCCAGCTTTGTATATAAAGACAAAACTGCAATGCAACGAGGAAAACCTCTCAATGACATACCAAAAAGAAAGGGCACGACATACAGGTCGTGCCTTTTCTTTTACAAATCATTCTAATTATTATATAACGCTCTCTAATCCATACCCTTATTATTTCTGATCTTTCTGCCGCATCTTTAATTTCAGAAGCGCCATTGCTTTTCTACAATCAAGCGCGACCATATTATTTTCCCCAACAACATTGGTCTCCGTCCCATCTGCGCTCTTATTGATATCTACGATACCGTCCAGATATTCATTTACGACCACGAACTGCGCTACCGTACCGCTGAAATTAAGTCCGGTCACCGGAATTCCCCTGATTCCGAGCTGCTCGCATGTATTCGTGAAATCCACGTCGCTGTTTCCCCAACCGTCTGAAGAGATGATCACACCGTCGGCGCGCATCGCTTCCGCCCAAACAGCCGAACGGGTTCCTACCAGCATCTTGTCCTTATTGTCATCCGGTGTCCCCACCAGAAGAATTCCCATTAGATCCAGATCCGTATCATTCGATACTACATCAAGAAGAGGATCCCTAAAGTGATGTAATGAAGTCTCTTTGGTTGATGGCCCTATTCCCATATTCCTCTACCTCCTTACTGCATAGAACGTATAATACCGTCTCGATATTCATTCGGCGTCACCAGGATCGGCATATTACCCATATCTATAATCGAACGTCCGCCTTCTACTCCG
The DNA here is from genome assembly GCA_910585725.1 of uncultured Dorea sp. Taxonomy (GTDB): domain Bacteria; phylum Bacillota; class Clostridia; order Lachnospirales; family Lachnospiraceae; genus Sporofaciens. The sequence goes on from CAJUFA010000001.1 coordinate 25,501, forward strand.
GACGGTTCATTCGCAAAAAAGTGTGTATCATACATCGCGCCCTGTCCTGCTACCTGCTTAATAATCAGTACCCGCTTCTTACCCGGCCGCACAATATCATGATATTCATGCCTCTCAGTACACTTCTCTCCCCGGAACCTCTTAAGCTTCTCCCGATAGCTCTGAATGAACTTGTCGCAGGCTCTGTGCGCCGCTGTCGGTCCCGGACGTTCCTGCCCCATACCCGCAGTAAGGGTCACGTCAAAGGAAATGATATAGTCGTCATCTCCGGGAGTTCCCGCACGGTTCAGATACAATTGTTCCTTTAGATTACCTTCTGATGAGCCAAATTCATGACACTGCTTTCCGTTCACATCTACGCCGGTAAGCATGACATATACGCCCGTAACCGTGTGTGTAATCCCATCTCCTATCTTGCCAAGCACTTTCGCAGAGATCGGAATGATATCCATAATCGTATTCGTCCACCGGTCATGATCGCCCGGCCTAATAATCTGAAGATCTATCTTTTCAATATATTCTTCCTCAGCCACCAATTCGTCAAGCATTTCTTTGCTGACCGTCATTCTTCCATCTACTTTTATATCATTGTGCTCGCCCCATTCTATCTCGCTCATATGGAACGCTTTGATCACAAGTTTTCTCAGATCCTTCACTTCATCAGCCAATTAAGTCACCCCCTATTTATAAAAGGGCAGATACATCATACATCTGCCCTTTGACATCTCGCTATCCCGATAATCCTTTGTATAACCCAAATTATCAGCATTCAAAATCATCTTACTGGTATAGTTTTATATCTGCTTATACCTTTGCAATATACTCAAACGGCAACGGAACAATCTTTCCAGGCGTCTGAATCTCCACTAACTGCTCCAGAGTTGCCTTTACAATCTGTGTCTGCTGTTCTACATTGTTCGGAGCGCCTGCGTTTGCACCCATAGGAACAAGCGGAGCTACCGCACGAGGAGTACCGGTCTGACGAACAACCGGCGGAAGAGCTGCAATAATAATCGTAGGAATTCCAGCTTCTTCAATCGCTCTCTGCACCAATACTGCAGAGCGGTGGCAGGTACCTCAGCCAGCGGTGAGGACTACTGCGTCTACTTCCTCTTCTTTAAACATCTGCGCTATAGCCGGCCCTGTCTCGCCTTTAAATTTCTCCTGGTTTCCGCCGCCGCCCATGAATCCTGCGTGTACAGGTGCACAAGCCTTAATAAATCCTTCCTTTGCCAACTCATGGATTCTGTCGATCGGGAACATGCAGTTGATGTCCTTGTTAACGTCACTGTTATCATACCCGCCGTGTGATACCATAAGTTCACTGGACGGCATATCATCTGTAACTTTTCTCCAAGTAAAATCGCCTGCCAGATTAAATCTTTCCTGCTCCTTATGATGAACGCCTGCTGCTGTAGCAAGAGCAATGGTCATATCTTTTAACTCTTTCGTAACAGGAGCCCATACAGACGGTGGAGTGATAGGAACAAATATCTCTGACTGCATTCCTTTAACTAATGTTAAACTCATTGTTATACCTCCTTATTGTTCTGGTTCTTTTCGCGCATCTCTTTCTGACGCCGCGTATAAGTGTCAAGGTTACTTACATACTTCTCATTGACTTCCGATCCAAGCTGTTCCACAAAACTCATATTCCATGCAACCTCCTGACCGACTTTAATGGGATAATCGCTGATGAACATGCGCATCGGTACCTTCAAATATCCCAACCGACCCTTCAGGTCAATCGCTACCGAACCGTCGTGTACTTCGACGATCACGCCTTCCATCCGAATAATCTTATCGCCATATTTTAAATCTGCCATGCTTTTCACCCGACTTTAGTCATATTTTTCCTTACGCTTCTGGCTCATTGGCAGAGACTGCTCATTCTCAACCAGCTTCAATCCTTTTCCTGTTACACTCTCAATTGCTTCTACGTTAGAAGTCTTTACATTTGGATTCCACTTTTTCTCAGCTGCCTTCACGTCTTCTCCGCCCATCGCATTCTTCAGCATCTGTAATGCACGAACCGCATCCTCCGGACAAAGTGTATTACAAGCAAGAACTTCGTTCTCAATACCAGATTCAGACTTATTGTTGTCAACCATGTGCGTCATATACTTATTACCAACTACAAGAGCGCCCTGTACGGCACAGAAGGACATTCCTACTACAGGGATTCCTCTCATACCGATCTGCTCATGGTGGCTTGCAAAGTCGATGTGGTTATTACCAAAGCCCTCTGTCGTAACAAACGCTCCGTCTACATCCAGCATCTCGCAAATCTGACCTACACGCTTGGATACATAGAATTTCTCTGCATTAATCTGCGGACTTCCAACGAAGATAACGCCGCAAAGGTCAATCTCTTCATCATGCAGCGCTTCCAGAACCAACGGCTCTCTCCAATAATGCCTGGACATCTCTTTTGATGCCGGTCCGATACATGTAAGAGCATGGATACATCCGTCAAGAACCTCCAACGGAGATACGGCTACCGGAACATTACCAAGGTCAACATTAGGCTTTGCACCCAATACGCCAACCGGCTCTACCGGAAGAATCAGATTATCATGCATAGCTCCCTGTCCCATGATCTCCTTAACGATAACCACTTTCTTCTTTCCAGGTCTTCTGTACTGGTCAAACTGCTCCGTATCTACTACAAGAGACTCATCCAGCTTCTTCAGGCACTCACGAATCTCCTGTGTAATAATATCGCTTGCAGTATGCGCTGCCAGCGGGCCAGGTCTCTCCATGTTCGTACCTTCTTTAACCGTAACCTGAGTCTTGATGAAGATCTCACCCTTCTCTGGCGCTCCCGGACGTCCCCACATGATGTTCTCATCAAGATAACCCTCGGAAGAACCAAACTCACCAATCTGAACACCATTTGCATCTGTACCGGTTACCATCATAACAACACCGTCAAGAACTCTTGTAACACCGGCTCCGAGCTCATCTTCGCCCTCTTTCGTGGCGATTGGCTGAACATCCATAATCGTCTCGGAATATGTGTGATACTGCTCTGGTGTGATAATATCAATCTTCAAATCATATACCAGCCTCTGAGAGTCGATACATTCTTTCTCGATACCTTCACGGATATAGAGTGTTGTTCCGTCGATCTTCGTCTCCGGTCCCCTCTTTACTTCCGTAATGTTAAAATGCTTTCTTGTCAGGCTTCTGACCAACTTCGGCTCCTGCTCTGATACTGCCGCTGCTGCCGCTGCTGCCGGTACCGCCGCACCCGCCGGCGCTGCTGCCGCCGCACTTCCGCCGCCAAGCGCTCCTACCGGAATCTCAAGGTCAATATCTTTGCCCTCTCCGATATGAATCTTCAACACTCCGCCTGGTACTGACGGCGCTGCTGGCGCTGCCGGTGCTGCTGCTGGCGCCGGAGCTTCTTCCGCTGCCTTCTCTTCGGCTGCAGGTACGCTTGGCGCTTTTGCACCTTCTACAACATCCGCTGTAAGCGGGCAAAGTGAATCACAAGTTTTTGTGAGTTTTGCTCCCAGAACCTCCTCAATGGTAAGGCAGCCATCCAGGTTCAGTAACCCTGAATCTACCAGATCATCAAAGATCGCCGGATCTTCCAAATTCGCTGGTTCAATCGTAATGCCGCCTTCGGCTCTACAGCATAATACTGCCGGATCATGAGCATGAGCTTTCGCTGTTTCAGCTGTGATTGACATATTGTTTTCCCTCCTTGTTTGGTCAGTGCATCCCTTTCGGGACACATTCATAATAATGATACCCTTACCGGCATACTCTAATACATGCCGTCAGGTCTGCGCATATCGCGCATATTGCATATATACAGCCGCTTACGGCCGAAGACCTCTCCTTCTCCAGGCAGAAGAATCGGGGGCCTTCTGCCCTTACCGCCCGCAGCAGTAATACCAATCATTTATATTTCAAGATATTATTTACCGTTCGGAAGCTGATCTACCTGCTTCGAAACTCTCAAAGTCCTGTAAAGCGCGTGACCAACCGTCCTCATCACATGGTCTGTCTGGTGGAATACCTTAAGCCCCATCTTCGGACCGGACGCCATAACCGTATTTGAACAATCAGAACAGTTTCCAATGATAATGTATTCGCATTTATCCTTCTTAAACTGCATGTTGTTCTTCACCTGTCCCGGACAATTTCCAGGCCTTAAGCACTTAAGCGGCGCTCCCGGCTTGTTCTCGATCGCCTGTTTACATCTGCAGACCGATACCACTTTGCCGTTCATCTTCTCCGCGATCTCTCTCATACGCTCTTCGCTTCCTCCGCAGGCACACACAAGGAGACCTACATTCGCTCCATGAAGATCCGGGAACTCAATAGTCACGAGGATACCGCCTGTTGTCTTCGTGATCGGTGCGTCGAGTTCCGTAGATTTACCTGTGAAAGCGCCTCCCATGATGATCTCGCCGTATACTCCGTCGATGCCGCCCGCTTTCTCTATCAGTTCCCCTACGCTTACGCCTACCGGAACGTCCATGAATACATGCGCAGCGTTGCCGCCGTTAATCTTGCCGCGCACAGTCAGATTCTTGGTGATACACGGTTTCTTCTCATCGACAGCCTCCGCAATCTTAGCCGCCGTCTCAAGGTTCACTACGACTGATCTTGCCGCTGACGGCAGCTGCATGGTCGTAAGATTCACACCCAGACACTCTCTTACTACCGCGCGTTCCTCTCCCATCGGGTAGATATCCGGCAGAAGATGAATCGTTATGTCGGATTCATCCGCAATCGCTTTCCGCAATATCTCAATAGCCTTCTCATTTTTCTTTTTAATCGCAAATATCGCTTTATCCGCATGTGTGATTTCCATACAATACTTCACGCCGCGGACCACCTTATCACACTGCTCTTCAATCTGCCTGATATTGTGCTCCAATCCAGGCTCGCATTCCGCGGCGTTGATCAGGATGTAGCTGTGCTCCAGCTTGAAATCCGCAGGAAGTTCCGGGTTAATCTCCGGGTCCAGCTCAGCCATCTCTGTCTCCGCCAGGTTGATTCCAAGCTTCACCCCTGTCGGGAATCCGGCGCCTCCCATACCGACAATACCGGCCTCTTTTACCAACGCCAGTTTATCGTTCTCGTCAGGCACTTCAATCGGCACGAACTCGTCCATCTGCTCTTCATCCGGCTTAATGACGATTCTGTCTTCCAGAACTTCTTCCACTACGCCGTACACACTTGAAAAGATGTTCGCGCCAAGTCCTGCCGGCGTCGCGATCTTCGTTCCCTTTTTAACAACGTCCCCAGCTTTCACGATCGCCTGACACGGAGCTCCAACATGCTGACGCAGCAAAATCTGTACATTTCCCATTGCCATCTCTCTCCTTTGCTATTTCTTTATTAAGTAAAAACAAAACCTTTCAGTTCGTTTACTTTCTGAAGATAAACAAACTCTATAAACTTTATATCTTTCTATATCTTTCTTACTCAATTATATTTTCGTATAATATTTTATATTTTTCCGTTCGCAGCTTTCATCTATTCATTGAAAAAATCTATATCTTCCGAAAGCTCCGCGTTCAGGTTCATCTCGTCAATTTAATATTTTTTTGGCGAGGGCATGTGGGAATCGAACCCACCCAGGACGCTCTTAACGCCCCACACTGGTTTTGAAGACCAGGAGGCACACCAGTCACCCATCTACCCCCATAAATGTGATATAACCTTAACATAGTTTTCTACTAATTTCAACACTTTTTTTATATTTTTATAATACCAAAAAAGCATTGACTTTTCAAGGGTTTTCGGTCATAATAGGGATAAGTAAATTGAACGGTATACTAGAACGCAGTCTATTTGTTGATTTCCTGTCGGTTTTACAGAGATTTACATCATAATTTACATTATAAAAACAGGGTTTCAATTGTCGCCCATAGACATTTTTTCTGCTTTTCAATCCGGCTTTTGTTGAAAAGCAGATCATAAATTCGCAAAAGACACTGCGGGTATTGTTGGGGAAATCCCACGGTGTTTTTGATACATTTATAGAATTTATCTATAAAGAATATTTTAACAATCCAGGAGGTACAAGAATTATGGAATTAAAAGCAAACGTTAATTTCGATCGATTCGAAAGTGCATTGCAGGTAGTTGACGCTCACACTGTAGGTGAGTTCTGCCGTGTTGTAATCGGCGGTTTTCCGGAACCGGAAGGAAACACGATGATTGAAAAGAAGAAATGGATGGAAGAGAATTACGATCAGGTTCGTACCGCTCTGATGTTTGAGCCTCGCGGACATCATGATATGTTCGGCGCATTCTTATGTGAACCAGTAAACAAAGAAGCTGACTTCGGCGTTATGTTCATGGATACAGGCGGATATCTGAACATGTGCGGTCACTGTACGATCGGCGCCGTAACCGTAGCTGTTGAAGCCGGACTCGTAGAATCCAAGGAAGGCGAGAACGAGGTCGTGCTGGAAGCTCCTGCAGGATTGATCCGCACGAAAGCTATCGTAAAAGACGGTAAGGTTGAGAACGTTACATTAACCAACGTTCCTTCTTTCGTATACAAAGAAAATCAGAAGGTAACGGTTGACGGAAAAGAGATCGAGTTTACAATTTCCTTCGGCGGAAGCTTCTTCGCACTGGTTGACACCACAAAGCTTGATCTCGGCGAGATCAATCCAAAGACTGTTCCGGAATACACCAAGCTCGGCATGAAGATGTTAGAGATCATTAACAAAGAGATCCCGATCCAGCATCCTCTCCTTGACATCACGAGCGTCGATCTGGTTGAATTCTACGGTCCGACTCCGAACCCGGAGAAAGCTACTATGAGAAACGTTGTTATCTTCGGCGACGCTATGGCAGACCGCTCTCCATGCGGAACCGGCACAAGCGCAAAACTGGCTACACTCCATCATTGGGGCGAGATCAAGGTCGGCGAGGAGTTCATATACGAAAGCTTCATCGGCTCCTTATTCAAGGGCGTAATCAAAGAGACGACGAAAGTCGGTGATTTCGACGCTGTTATTCCTATGATCACAGGAAGCTGCTACCTGACAGGCGTTGCAACTTATCTGATTGATCCGACAGATCCGTTGAAATATGGTTTCCAGGTAGGTTAATTATTGAGAATTATCTAAAGGCTGGAGTTTGCTGATTTTCATCCATATTCCAGTTTCAAAAATGAAACACAGGATTTTTGAGTATATTCTTTGCATTTTATATAAAGATATGTTATACTCAATAAGCAAGGAAGCGGGTTAAGGGGATAATCCGCTTCTCTTCTTATTAAATGGTATGCCATATATGAAAGGAATGATGCCAATGCCACGCAAAAGGCGATCAACAAAGAACCGTATTATCAAGTCAGCATGGAATCTGTTTTATAAGAACGGTTACGACAACACTACTGTGGAAGACATTATCGCAGCATCCAAGACGTCCAAAGGCACTTTCTATCATTATTTCAAAGGAAAGGAAGCTCTTTTAAATTCCCTCTCTGATCTTTTTGACCAGAAATATGAAGAATTATCTTCAACTATTGACCCGGATATGTCAGCTTACGATAAGTTACTTCTTTTGAACCACGAACTGTTTTATATGATCGAAAGCAGCGTTGATATCCATCTTCTTGCATACCTCTATTCTTCACAGCTTATTACCAGGGATAAGAAATCTCTGGCCGATAACAAGAGGTTTTATTACAAATGGATTACGGAGATTCTGGACGAAGCGCTTAAGAACGGGGAATTCAGCAATACCAGCTCGGCGGAAGAGCTGATGGACATCTATGCTATGTACGAACGGGCGCTGCTTTATGACTGGGCTCTTTTCAAAGGTAAGTTTTCACTTACAAAACACAGCGATAAGCTTCTGCCGCATGTGTTAGATATATTTGTTAAAGGAGTATGATTATGGATGCCATACCTTAAAAGACAGGTACGTTCACAAAGGAACCTACCTGTCTCTTTTTTGATTCTCTACACCATACATTCATGCATCTCTTCTTCTTCGATGCCTGCTTTGCGCATCATATCGACGATCTGTTCTCTGTCTCCCAGATCTGCGCACCAGGACAGCCCGCATCCCGCTGAGATCGCCCTTGGAACCGGGATAATACGCCCGGGCACCTGATACTCCTTGCACGCCTTCTCCATCGCCATCGCATCTGCAGTCGTATGAAATGTCACAACCAGTTTTAACTCTTTTTTTCTCATGTTTAATCAATCACCACTTCAAAATAACCGTCCTTCTCGCTGGCAGTTGACTTCTTACCATGATCCTTGGCATATTTCTCAACGTTCATCTTCTGATGAGGCTCTGTTACCAGGATCTTAACCGGCCCCGACGCGCCCTTAAGCGCTTCTGCCGTAAGCATCAACGGCTCCGGACAAGAAAGACCTCTTGCGTCTACTTCCTTCATATTATTACCTTCTTTCCCAGAATACTATGTATCGTGTTTAATTTCAACCATTAATTTTTGTTTTCATCCCGTTTGCTGGTAAATGCGATCACAAAACAAACGATGATGCAGATAATACATGCCACTTTTCCATGCGGCGGCACGGCGCCTGCTACGATCTCCTGCGTCTCCGCATTCATCGCTGTTCCGCTTGCCGCAAGGCCGAGATTATGACACAGCGCGGCTCCCACGAACATTCCCATAACCGTTACCGCAGAATCAGAAGAACCTTGTCCTGCAAGGATCAGCTGACGCAGCGGACATCCGCCTGCAAGCGTCGCGGCAAACCCAACCGTATACATACCGAGGATGTTCCACAGATGGTCGGAATGGGCGATGATACCAGGCGTATTAAAACCTAACACAAAACGGCCCGTAGCCAGATTAAATACCAGCATTACCACGAATAATCCTGCAATTACGCTGAACAGGTCAAAATTCTTCATCAGAATAATATCCCGGATGCTCCCGGCAAAACACATCCTGGACTTCTGTGCCACTGCTCCGAAGACCAGTCCGCCGACCAGCGACGCGATAATCGGCGCGTGCATGCTTCCAGGTCCTGCCTCGCTTGCTTTCAATAGAGTAGGAATCATCGCCATGATCAGGATTCCTACCATAATTACCGGAAGCATCGTTCCGCCCACTTTATTTACCGCATGCGCTCTGCCAAGACTGAAACCCTTCTTAAGGGCGAATACGCCTGTAGCCACCCCAAGAATAAACCCTATCAACGCAACCCATGCATTCAGGTCTCCCGCGGACATACGAATAACCATACGCAGCGGACATCCCAGGAATACAAGGGATCCAATCACAATAATCATTCCCAGGACAAAACGAACCATTGGAGATGATCCGCCTGTAGAACGATATTCCTTTGTTGCAATCGAGATGATAAACGCTCCCAATACTAGACCGATGATCTCGGGTCTTGCGTACTGTACCACCTCTGCCTGGTGCATTCCAAGCGCCCCCGCCGTATCGCGGATAAAACATGCGATACAGAACGCCATGTTCGCCGGATTCCCCATGAACGCGAGACATGCCGCTACAAGTCCGCAGATCACACCGGCGAGCGCCAGTTTTTTCTTTGAATCTGATAAATTCATCTTACTTCCTCCTTAAACTTTCCTTACTCTTCTTCTCTGGCCAGATCTTGGACCGCCTGAATGGCTGCGTCCACTTCCTCATCAGTGTTATAATGCGAAAAGCTGAATCTCACAGCCCCCTGCTCCACTGTCCCAAGGGCTTCGTGCATAAGCGGTGCGCAATGCCCTCCTGATCTTGTAGATATGCTATATTCTGTAAGAAGTGCATCGCTCACTTCCGAGGAATCATAATCACCGATATTCAGCGTTACAATCGCACAACGGTTCTTCGTAGTAAAATCGCCGTATATCGTTACGTTCTCAATATCCTTAACGCCTTCATAGAAGCGCCACATAAGTTCCTGTTCTCTCTTTCGGATATTATCAATTCCATATTCTTCCAGGTATTCCAACGCAGCATGCAGCCCGGCGATTCCATGCCCGTTCAAAGTTCCCGCTTCCAGAGCCGTAGGCATCTGCGCCGGCTGCGTCTTACTGTACGTCTGAACGCCGGTTCCTCCCGCTTTCAGCGATCGTACCGTCACGCCTTCCCTCACATACATACCGCCGGTTCCCTGGGGACCTAACATCCCTTTATGTCCGGTAAAGCACAGGACGTCGATCTTCATCTCTTCCACATCTATAGGGAAGACCCCGGCCGTCTGGGACGCGTCTACCACAAATAAGAGTCCGTTCTCATGCGCCAATTCTCCGATAGGTTTCAAATCCACATAGTTCCCTGTAAGATTCGACCCGTTCGTACACACGATCATCTTCGTCTCAGATGTAATCGCCTTTTTCATATCCTCTATATCAAATGTTCCTCTCTCTCTGCACCCTATGATCGTCAGGTTCGTCCCTTTCGACTCCAGATCGTAGAGAGGCCGAAGAACCGAATTATGTTCAAGCATCGTTGTAATTACATGGTCCCCCGGATTCAAAAGCCCTCGAAGCGCCATATTCAAGCTCTCCGTAGAATTGCAGGTAAATACAACCTGCCTGGGATTCGTCCCGCCGACCATGCGGCAGATTCTCTCCCGCGTATCATAAATAATCCTGGACGCACTCAAAGAAGCGTCGTTCACGCCTCTTCCCGCGTTCCCCATGGAACTCATAGCCTGTACAACAGCATCGATTACTTTCTGCGGCTTTCTCATAGTCGTCGCCGCATTATCCAAATAAATCATATCTTTTACCCAACCTTTACTTTCAAACAACCTTAAGCCAATGCTCCTTAGTTATACTAGAAGTATATCCCTAATTATTTAATCCGTCTAATTGAATTAATTTATATAGCCCTGTTGCTTATAGATAATATGTATAATATATATTGCAAATATCCAGGCAGATTCTTACAGGCACATTTACCCGAGACACAAAAAACCTCCCGGCCATGCTGAAGCACAATCCGGAGGTTTTCATTTTTCACCTATGTGGTCCGCTAATTCTTCCGCACCTGATACACTTCTTTTACAACCCTGACAAACCGTTCCGCAGATCCCGACAACTGATAATTCTTATTGTACACCAGATTGATATCGCGCCCGTCGTCCGCCATCGGTATCGAAAACGCCAGAATCGATCCTTCTTCCACTTCTTCTTCCGTAGCAAGCCTGGACATAAAGGAGATTCCCATCCCCCTGACGACAGACTTCTTAATCGTCTCGGGATTCTCGATACTGGCAATCACCTCCAGCTTATCCGGGGAAACCCCCGCCTTCTTAATCTGCTTCCTGGCTTCCTTCCTCGTACCCGATCCCTCTTCTCTCATAATCACATGTTCCGCCAGTATCCACCGGATATCCTGCGGCGACTCTTCCTTAATCCTCCGGTACTTCTCCGTATTCGGGGTGATAATCACCAGTTCATCCTTATAAAAAGGTATGTATTTGCAATGCTTCTTCTCCAGTACAGTTCCCGTAAACCCTATATCCACCATATTATCCACAATCCGGGTCACAACCTGGGAGCTGTCCGTCTCCATGATCTTGATCTGCTCTCCGGGATACTTCTCACTGAAACGGATCAATACCTTCGGAAGGAGATATTGTGCCGGGATTGTAGACGCAGCAATCGTAATACACTGCTTCTCTGCGCCCCCTTTCGTCCCAAAGCGTTCCTCGATCTTCTTCTCCAGATCAACCATCTGCCTGGCATATCGGTACAGATCCTTGCCGTCTTCAGAAAGACTCACTTCCTTCGTGTTCCTGACAAACAGTCTCACGCTTAATTCTTTCTCCAGAGAAGCGATGTGGGCGCTGATCGTCGGCTGCGTCAAAAACAGTTCTTTGGCTGCCTTCGAAAAACTGCCGCCCTCCGCCACCTGAACAAAAGCCTCCAATTGTTTTAAATTCATTAGTATGCTATCCTTTCGCTCTCTGCTCCGGTCTTCTTGGTTACTTTAATACTATCCATATATTCTAATATCGGTTTCGCGCTCTTCCGGCTGGTTCCAAACATGTCGCGCACCTGGGCGATCGTAATCAGAGGGTCTTCCTTTAACCGCTCCTGTATCAGCTCTTTCGCATGCTCCATATTCTCCTTCAGCGTATACATATCTTCCGTTACTTTTACAACCTTCTCTTCTTCCAGAAGGATATTCAGGATGTCGTCCGACACCGTCTTATCTTCTCTCGAAAACTCAATCTCCGAATATCGTACAAAATCATACCCTGCACCCCGGAACGAATCCAGAAGAATCCCCGATACTCTGTCAAACGTCTGATCCTTACTTACTTCATACTCCGGCGTACACAAAAACTCATCCACACGCCTGATACTTCCGGCCTCCACGAGCATCTCCAGTATTTTATCGAATACGTTCGGCCGTATCTTCTGGAAATGGGTACCCTGAACTTCCGCTTTCTTCATCCCGTAACGATACGGATACTTCTCCTCATACGCCGTCAATTCCTCAATCATCGTACGTTCCGCCCCGCGTCTGCTGTCTGCATGCCACACAAAAGTATCTTTTCGCATCGGGAACAGATACACAAGCCCCTTGCTCTCCAGCTCTTCTGCGTCTGCTTTCACCTCTTCCGGTGAAAGCGCCGTGAGCTTCGCAAGCTCCGCTAAGGTAATCAGTGTGTCTCCATGCGCTTTTACATGAAGTTCGATCACATCCGCTGTCGAACCGGACTCTTTACGCTCTAATTCTTCAATCACATCCTGCCGGAAACGCCGCTTCACACTTGGATTCGGTTCCAGGATTACGCCCCCGCCGATGGTCTCCATCGGGGAATAGAAGCGTACCACAAACTTATCGCCCCGCCTTACCGCGATCTCTTCTTCTAATCGAAGCTGCACATATCCGCTCTCCCCAGGACCTAACTCTTCCTGATCAAGAAGTACCGCCCTGCACAGGATCTCGCTGGTTCCCGTGAAGAAATGAAGCCGTGTGTGGTTCGTCAGGACACGCACAGAGGAATCCAGCATACGAAGCTTCACATCCAGAAGATCCGTATTCTTCATACTGTTCTTCGGCGCCAGGACGCACCCCCTTCGGATCTCTTTCTTCTTTACATTTGAAAGGTTGACCGCAACACGCTGTCCGGCCTGACAAACTGACCTGTTCTGTCCATGCACCTGTATGCTGCGTATCTTACATTCTTTATCCACGGGATACATCCACAGGGTATCTTCTTTGGTAATCGTTCCCGATACCAGCGTCCCCGTAATGATCGTCCCAAAACCTGAGAGGGTAAAAGCACGGTCGACGGGAAGTCTTGGAATCGTCTGCACGTCCTTCGCGGTCACCTCGTCCTTCGTCATCTTCTCTATCATATCGACAAGCCCCTCTATACCTTCCCCTGTCGCCGCCGACACCTTAACCACCGGCGCCTGTTCAAGGAACGTCCCTTCAAGCTCGTCCTTTACCTCTTCTTCTACCAACTCCATCCATTCTTCATCCACAATATCACATTTATTCAGAACGATAATACTCTTCTCGATTCCAAGGAGATTCAGGATGTCCATATGTTCCCGCGTCTGCGGCATGATCCCTTCGTCCGCCGCGATCACCAGAAGCACCAGGTCCATGCCCACCACGCCCGCAACCATATTATTAATGAAGCGTTCATGCCCCGGAACGTCGATAATCCCGACACGGTCGCCGCCCGGAAGATCAAAATACGTGAACCCCAGGTCTATCGTAATCCCTCTCCTCTGTTCTTCCTCCCAGCGGTCCGTATTCCGTCCCGTCAGCGCCTTGATCAGCGTCGTCTTGCCGTGATCGATATGTCCCGCAGTACCAATAATGATATTCTTCATATCTGTCTTCCGCCTTTACATTTCTATTCTTTTACCGTCCCGCAATCAGACTGACTTCTTCCAATACATCTAATTCCTTCAGCTGACTCACGATAATCTGGAAAAACCTCCGTTCTATTGTCCTTACATCCATGAGAACCGTATCATTGGCCACTCTGGGGATGATAGGCACCGGAAGATGGCGCATACGTTCTTCTAATTCCGCCACACTGATCCTCTCGGGACGGACGGCAACAGCCATGCTCGGTATCCTCTCAAGGGGCAGCGATCCCCCGCCAATCTGCGACTCACACTCCTCAAGCCCTATCTTCGCCGGAAGCTCCGCCTCTTTCAAAAGCCTGCACAGCTTCTCTGCCTTCCAGGTCACGTCCTCCAAAGATCTGGTAATCATCTTGAGCACAGGAATATTCTGAACGGCCTTCTCCTCGGACAGATACTCCTGCAGCACCAGCTCCAGAGCCGCCGCCGTGAACTTATCGATCCTCAACGCACGGGTAAGCTGGTTCTTCTTCATCATGTCGATATATTTCTTCCGCCCGATGACGATCCCCGCCTGCGGCCCTCCCAGCAGCTTATCACCGCTGAAGCACACTACATCCGCGCCTTTTGCGATAGAATCCTGAACGGTTGGTTCATATGTAATTCCATATTTACTCAGATCTATGAGCACTCCGCTTCCCAGATCCTCGATTACCGGAATCCCACGCTCTTTCGCAAGCGGGATTAACTCGTCGATTCCCACGCTCTCTGTAAAACCAACGATTCGGTAATTACTCGTATGCACTTTAAGAAGCGCTTTCGTCTCCTCTGTAACCGCATTCTCATAATCGTCATAATGGGTTTTATTGGTCGTACCTACTTCTACAAGCGTCGCGCCGCTCTGTTCCATTACATCCGGAATACGGAATTTGCCGCCGATCTCCACCAGCTCTCCCCGGGAAACTACGACCTCCCCGCCTTTCGCAAGCGAACTTAAGATCAGCATTACCGCTGCCGCGTTATTATTCACCGCCATAGCGGCCTCGGCGCCCGTTAACTTACATAAGAGCTTCTCAAAATGGGAGTAACGCTCCCCTCGGCGCCCGGCTTTCAGATTGTACTCCAGATTCGAATATCCTGTGGCTATAGCAGTAATCCGTCTCATATGCTCATGTCCGATGGGTGCGCGCCCCAGATTCGTATGCAGAATCGTTCCCGTACCGTTCACTACCATACGCATATTCGGCGTATGCATCGCCGCTACCGTCATCTCGATATGCGCCAGCAGCAGCTCTATCTGCGCTTTTGCGGCTTCCTCATCATCACACTCTCCGATAAATTTGCGCAGTTTGTCCATCTCGGCATGGATCGCCTCCATAACGGTGTCTCTGCTATAATGGTCAATCAATTCCTGGACCGTCTCGTTCTCCAGCAGTACATCCACTTTCGGAATACTGCGATATAACATATTTTTATTCATCATCTTCTTTTCCCTGCTATTCTATTCTTCTTTTCTTAAACTGCCTTAAGAAACCGTCAAAAAATTTATCTTTGTATCCGGCTTACTGAAATCACCGTCCGACTGCCGCTTGAATTAATAGAGTCGAATCAACTTGTCGCTCTTTCCGGCAACCTTGCCTATTACAGAAACAGTCGTATCCATTCCTGCTTTCTGAACGTCCGAAAGCAGATCTTTAAGGCTCTCCGACGCTACGCTGATCAGCAGCCCGCCGGAAGTCTGGGGATCATACAGAAGATCCAGGTAATGCTCCTCCACTCCTCCTGTCTCTACTTTATCGATGGAATATCCCCGGTTCTTGTAAGCTCCCGCCGGAACCAGCCCCATCTTCGCATAAGATATCGCATCTTCAAAATACGCGATATCTTTCACTCGAATCTCAAATGTAACTTCACTGGCCGAAGCCATCTCCACACAATGTCCCAGCAGTCCGAAGCCTGTGATATCCGTACATGCGGATACATCGTATTTCTCTACTAACTGCTTACCCTTCTTATTCAGGGATGCCATGACCGTCTGCGCTTCCCGAATCGCAGATGCGGACGCCATATCCGCCTTGATCGCAGTATTCACAACGCCGCTTCCTATCTGCTTCGTGAGCACCAGGATATCTCCCGGTCTGCAGCCGTAATTCTTAAATATCTTATCAGGATGTACAAAGCCGGATACGCACAATCCGTATTTCGGTTCATCGTCCTGTACGGAATGTCCTCCAACCAGCACCGCTCCTGCTTCTTTCACCTTCATCGCGCCACCCGCAAGGATGTCGCCCAATATCGCCGGATCCAGACAGTTCGGGAATCCGACTATGTTAAGCGCCACTGCCGGCTCTCCTCCCATCGCCCATACGTCGCTTAAAGAGTTCGCCGCCGCTATCTGTCCAAACATATAAGGATCGTCTACAATCGGAGTAAAGAAATCCACCGTCTGGATCATCGCAATCTCATCAGTGACTTTATATATAGCCGCGTCGTCGGATGTCTCAATCCCTACTATTAAATTATCATCATGGAACCCTGGTAACTTGCTCAGCACCTGAGCAAGGGTCTCCGGACCAATCTTCGCCGCTCAGCCAGCCGTCTTACTTAACTGCGTTAACCTGACATCTGATTTCATTCTTATATCCTCCTCGACTCTTAGAATATATCTTATCTATGCTTCCGGACATCTGACTGCCCGGAAGCTCTACATTAATTATCCGCTATGGTCTGATAATCTTTCCTGCTTTTGCCATCGTCTCGACAATACTGTACATATTCGTCACGGAACCTACCGCCAGTTTATCCTTCAATCCATAATAATCAAGACAGGTTCCGCAAGTCAGGATCTCAACACCCTGCGCTTCTAAAGATTTCAGATCTTCCAAAGAATCCGATCCTTCCGCCGTCAGCGTCGCTCCGCCGTTATAGAACAGCATCGTCTTCGGCAAAGCATCCAACTGTGTTACCGCAAAGATGAAGCCTTTTATTAGTACTTTACCCAATTCATCATTTCCTATACCCATACGGTCAGAAGAAACCACCACCACCATATTATCCCTGGAATCCGGCGCGCATACCGCATCCTCCGAAGTCTCTTCCTTCACCGCGCCTTCCATGCCGATGGTTATCTTGAATTCTGCATCGCCAAGCTTCTCCGAAGAAACTTGTCCTCCGGCGCCGGATGCCATCTTCGTTACATTCTGCACGGCGATCTCGTTATCAACCAGAACTTCTATAGTCTCCGGTCCGGTAAGCGCCTGCATTGCCTTTTTCGTCTTAACGACTGGGATCGGGCAATTGTCTCCCATTGCATTGACTGTAATCATACGTGATTCCACCTTTCTTGTCTCCGCACCTTTTGACACTTATAGACATATTCTATCACTGATCGACCAAAAGGTAAACGGAAAATTAATATATTATAAAATAGTTTGAGGAAATTCCCCACCCTCTTTTATATCTATAATCCGATATGCGCCGCCGTCGTAATAAGCGGGCTTCATCCGACCTTTTTTGAAAACGGCCAGGAACTCCTCCATCGTACGCACTTCTTCGGAGAAATAAGTAGCGCAGACCCCCACTTTCTCCGGGACATGACAGTCGCTGGAACCCAGCGTAAAAAGACCTAATTCCCTTGCGTAGCGCGCAGCCGTCTTACACGCTTCTATAGACGTACTGCCGTTCAGTACCTCCAGCCCATGAAGCCCCTCCACCTGCCGAAGATGGTCCTCCAGGCCGCGGTTATTATTGCGGAACGGATGAGCCGCAAAACACACCCCGCCCTGCGCCCGGACTAAGTCGATGAATTCCTGCGCCCGAATACGCTCTCTGGGATAATCATCGATTCCGAAAGCCACGATATCGCCCTGTAACGAGAAGAACTCTATCCCAACGAATACCGGAAATCCCGTCTTCCTGGTGTACTCCGCGGCATAATCCTTAAGTCCCATGCTGTCATGGTCCGTGATACAGATCCCCCCGAGTCCTTTTTCCCTGGCAATCCCAACCATCTGATCCAGTTTTAGAAAACTGTCTTTCGAATATGTCATCTCGTGCATGTGCGTATCTATGAACATCTTATGATCTCCCCTTCTTCGAATCCGGCGCAGAATCTCCTCTGCCGCCTATAATACTATTATATAAACCCTTCGCCCTGTCTTCAAATAGAGTTTTATAATATATTGTCTTATATATAGATTTTATCTATTGGATTAATTTTCACATATTAATTGCTATACAATTCCCCTTAAGCGGTCTATAATAGAACATATCAGGCGTAGACGAAAGCGGGGATTAGAATATGACGGGCACAGGAAGAGTACATATATATTATGGAAACGGAAAAGGTAAGACGACCGCCGCCGTAGGCCTTACAATAAGAGCCGCCGGGCACGGTCTTCGCGTACTGGTCTTTCAATTTCTCAAGAATAATTTATCGAACGAAAGAAACATTCTTGAGGCAATTCCTAATATCACTTGCCTCCCCGGCAGAGAATCTGTCAAATTCGTAAGCAATATGAACGGGGACGAGCGCGCCGAACTCCGTCATTACAACAACAAAGCTCTGGATGAAATCATCAAATTCTGTACCCCTTTCGATATATTACTTCTGGACGAAGCATTGTGCGCCGTGAACCTGCAGGTGTTAAGCGAGGAGAAGCTGATCAGTTTTATTACACATAAGCCGAGGGGTTTGGAGATCATCCTTACAGGACATCAGATCACAGAAAAGCTTCTTGAAGTTGCGGATTATGTTACGGAGATGAAGAAGATCAAGCATCAGTTCGATCTGGGAAGAAGCGCCAGAGAGGGAATCGAATTTTAGAATACCGCAGATGTGAAAAATATCATATTGTGAAAAATCTTTCTTAAATATATGTTAAATTCATGACATCTTTTGCCCTATATGATATACTAGTATTAGTACGAAATTAACTCTTCGATATGAGAGGAGAGATACTATAATGGAAAATGCAATAAAGAATTATGAAGATGTTGACAGCTGGAAAACAATCATGTTCCTGTATAATTCGGCGCTAAAAGAGATTGGAACAAAGCTTGATATATTGAATGATGAATTCCAGCATGTACATAAGTATAATCCGATAGAGCATATTAAGACAAGAGTAAAGACACCAGACAGTATAGTAAAGAAGTTAAGGAAGAACGGATACGAGATATCAATTGAGAACATGGTCAAATATGTAAACGACATTGCAGGGGTAAGACTGATCTGTTCCTTCACATCTGATATCTATCAACTGGCAGAGATGATCGGCAACCAGAATGATCTGAAAGTTCTGTCAATCAAAGATTATATCAGGAATCCGAAAGAAAGCGGCTATAAAAGTTATCATATGATAGTATCTGTACCGATTTTTTTATCGGACAGCGTAGTAGACACGAAGGTAGAGATTCAGATACGGACGATCGCCATGGACTTCTGGGCAAGCTTAGAACATAAGATTTATTACAAATTCGAAGGAAACGCTCCTGGATATATCAGCAAGGAACTAAAAGAATGCGCGGAGATGGTATCCTCATTAGATGAGAAAATGCTGTCGCTGAACGAAGCGATCCTGGAATGTCTGAGAGAACAAGAAGAGTTAAAAATCAGTACGAAAAGAAAAGAAATTACCCACAAAAACCGCATAGCGGTTTCAGGCCTGAGTTAGTCTCAGGCCTTTTCATTTGCCGCTCATCTTCTGATCATATTCCCGGAAACGCTTTGCGGTATAAAGACCGTAATTACAGATCTAACTGCATATCTCCGTATTTGATCCAGCCTTTCTTACGCATAAATTCTGATATTCCAAACGTTACCGCCGCCGGAAGGATAATCTGGATTACGAGTATCTTAATCAGAACCACCGACGGCGATTCTGCCTGAATCATCGTCTGCCACGTCATAATCTGCCCTACCAGTCCGGCAGTTCCCATACCGGAACCCGTCGCGTTACTCGTCATGTGAAGCGCCAGTGTTCCCACAGGACCAAGGATCGCACTTGAGAGAATAGCCGGAAGCCAGATAACAGGTTTCTTCACGATATTCGGAACCTGCAGCATGGATGTACCGATTCCCTGAGCCAACAACCCGCCGATCTTATTCTCCCTGTAACTTGCCACAGCAAATCCCACCATATTACAGCAGCAGCCGACCGTCGCCGCTCCCGCCGCAAGCCCCGACAGATTCAATATGATTCCCAGGGCTGCAGAACTGATGGGAAGCGTCAGAATCATACCCATCAGAACAGACACCACGATTCCCATTAAGAAGGGCTGCTGTTCCGTCCCCCAATTGATCAGCGCCCCAAGCCACGCCATGAACCCTGAGATTGGAGGTCCTAAGATAAGCCCTACCACAGATCCCGTCCCGATACAGACAATCGGCGTCACCAGGATATCTACCTTCGTCTTGCCGGACACCAGATGTCCGAAGAAGATGCCTACATAAGCGGCGATAAACGCGCCCAAAGGTTCGCCCGGACCTGCGTATACCATCGCGCCGTCAACCAACAGCGCGCCCGCCAGTAATTTGCTTGCGAACGCCCCTGCCATACCTGCCGTTCCTGCGGATACTACAACCAGAGGGGATTCTTGAAATCTATAGGCTACCGCCGCTCCGATACCTGCTCCCGTCAGAGACGCCGCCACTTTACCCGTCACGAATATCATATCTCCAACCGTTCCGCCTAACAACGTCCCGATCTGCTGGATAATCGTCCCTATGATCAGCGTCGCGAATAACCCCTGCGCCATCGCGCTTAATCCTTCAATGAATATTCTGTCTAATGTTTTCTTTAACTTGTCCATTTCACTCTCTCCTTATCAACTGTAAGCCAATTGTAAGCCCTATCTCTTCATACGGCATTTTTTATGTAAATATACAACTGTCTTGTCACATGAGTCTACCACAACATCTCTCCGATGTCAAACGCGATATGAAATATTTTTCCGAATGTTGTATAAAAAAAACAGACATGTTATACTAAATTATGTATTTTCGGAATCCGAAGGTACATAATTCATTCAGGAGGTATGGATATGTTTCGATTATGGGGAAAAGAATTCAAAGACAACAGAATGGTCCGGGATACCGTCGTCTGTGATGATAACGACGATACCCGGACACATAAGATCTTCCGCGCTCTGGACGCCATATGCTATGAATTTGACCTGAGCAAACCAATATGGCTGGACGCGAACATCGAAGAATTCCGGCGTCATGACAAGACACGTTTTACACAGGATAATTTCGTAGACTCCATTGATTTTGATTATCTGGAGATCCATATTATAGAAGAGTAATTTCTATTCATTGCGGATAGCCGCCAACGGACTTAACTTCATCGCGCGCAATGCAGGAAAGTATCCGGCCACTATACCTACCAGCATGGCGAATCCCATCGACAGGAGTACCAGCCACATAGGGATATACGAGATATCTCCGTCGAATCCCATGGCCGCTCCATGACCCGTCACTAAGTTAATCGCCCCTGACATCAGGAAGCTCAGTATATTTCCTGCCGCGCCTCCGATCAGGCCGATGAACGCCGCTTCTAAGAGAAACATCTGCTTAATATTCTTAAGACTGCAGCCTAACACCTTGATCACACCGATCTCTTTGGTCCGCTCGTAGATAGACATCATCATCGTGTTGGCAATCCCGATCGCCGCCACAAAGAGAGATACCGCGCCGATTCCTCCAAGCACAGCCTGAATAATATTGAACTGGCTCTGCATACTGTTCAAATATTCCACGTTCGTCTCTACATTATATCCCATCTCACGGATAGCCGCCGCCACTGTTTCCACATTATCAATGTCATCCACATTCACCTGTGCGTAAGAATAACAAAACTCCTTATACGGCTTTCCTGACTTCGTCGAGGGCTGCCCCGGGATTACCCTGCCTGAAAACTCCTTCTTAAGAACTTGTTTCAGTGTATTCAGATCGCAGTAGATATTATAATAATTCGCAGTATACTCATCCGGCCCTCCTTCTACGATTCCGCTCGCCTTTACCACGTGTTTCTGCACCGTCTTCGGAGCCGAAGGCTGACCGCCGGATCCGTCCGCCCCCATCATCGGAGTATTCCCCATACTGTTATAATACCCCTCCTGATCAAGGATCAAAAAGACAGAATCCTTAGCAAAATCAATATCCGGAAGCTCCCCGGTCTCATAGTAACCGCTTCCTGTTCCTCTCTCATAGAACATTGTAGAAACTCCGTTTCCATACACAAGCTCCAGATTACCGCTGTTCGGTGTCGGGAGAGTTCCCTCCGCCAACGGGATGTTCCTTGCGGCAAGCGCCTCCGGCGTCATCGCCACCAACTGACCGGAGCCTTCGTATCTGCCTTTCAACATATTAATCCACATCTCATATACCGGAGAAGCCAAAGTTACATGCCCTACCTGCGCAAGCTCACGAATCGCCTGATCGTTAATATATTTCTTCGACTCCTCCTCTCCCCCACTGGAAGATGAGTAAAAATTAGAATCTCCGGCAGACGCCCCGGTCACTTTAACACTAGTCAGACCGCCGGATTGTTCCACTTCACGGTACAAAGACTCCTGAAGCCCCAACCCCAAAGAGATCATGACGACGATAGACGCCGTACCGATGATAACGCCAAGAACCGTCAGAAAAGTCCGAAGCTTCCGTCTCTTCAGATTGCTAACGCTCATCCTCAGAAGGTCTATCCAGCTCATCCAGCAATCCCTCCTCTTCATTCATCCTCTGTTTCTTCTTTCTTCTCTTAATAACAGCCACGATGATGATAACAATAAGAATTACCGCCCCAAGCGCTGCGGCCGGGAGCACCGGAAATCCTTTCTGTTCTTCTTCTATCATCTCCATGCCGCCTGTCATCATATCTCCTTCCATAGACTCTGTTACTTCCAGCTCCAATTCTTTCTCGGTCACGGCAATCTTACCTGCCTCGTCTTCATAGCTTACCGTCATCTTAATCTTCGCCGGACCCTCTGTCGCCTCAACCCCTTCTAGCATTGCGTCGATCGACGCGCTCGCGCCGGACTCCACATTGCCGAGAAATACTTCTTCCTTCTTAATGCAGGAACCCTCAAAGGCCGCTTTCACATTGTACAGCTTGATTCTGCCCAGATTATACAGATTGCACATCACATTCGCTTCATCTCCCACGGATATGCTCTCAGGGCTGATCTCAAAATCACTGAACTCAAATCTGGCGTCCTGTTTGATTGGAATCGAGATACTGGACGACGCCTCTATCTGAGTACCTTCCGTATCTTCATACTTCATACTAAGATCAACACTGTAAGGCTTCTGCAGCAGATCTGCCTTAGCGTTCAGCTGTATGGAAATATCCGCGGTTCCATTTGCCTTAATCCCGTCCAGATAGATCGAACTTGAACCGGACGCAGGCAGAAATGCCGGAGCTACCGACTGTTCGTCACTGCCTTCCGCCGGAGCGTTCAGATCAAACAGCATATTTTTCACTGCCGTCGCCTTCGATGTATTCTTCAAGTGAACAATCAGGGCAAAATTACTTCCCGCACGCACTTCCGCCGGGTCCGTGGAAAATCCTGTAACAATTACCCTGGGAACAGAAGCAGAACCTGAATCAGATCCTCCGCTCGAGACAGCGCCGCCATTACTGAAACCACCCGCTAAAGATGTAAAATCCACATTATCCTCCGGGATAACCTCCGGCTCGTTCGGCTGCTGATTATCATTATTGTCTGGATTCGGTTCTTCTTCCGGCTTTTCTTCGACGGTGGTATTGACATAAAATTTCTGTGAGGCCACAGTTTCGTCTCCCACGAATACATCGAATTGTATCGTATGTCTTGCAGTAGGCACATCCGCTCTTTGTTCAAATGTAAATGGAAATGTATAGGATTCCCCTGCGGCAATTCCCTCTATTGTCTGCGCATAATCCTGCCACTCCGTCTTAAACGGCCACTCGTCGTTCGTATCTCCGAGCCTTGGCGCTATCACGACATTCTCCAGCGCCACCTCCGTATTATTATGTACAATCAGATTCCATCCTTTCGCTTCTCCCGCTTTGAACGTAGGCGCCTCATTATTCTCAGACGTAATCAGAACGCTGCCGTACGTCAGGATCTTCTCTTTCTGCTCTTCTTGTCCTTCCTCTGTCGGCCATTCCAGCGTACTCTCTTCCATCTCTCCCGCCCGTACTTTCTCAGGCGCCGCAGTAATCGCCAATGCCGCCATACACATTACTGCCAGGATCCTTTTTAATACCCTCATGATTCCAGTTCCTCCTCAACTATTTTCTTCTGATTCTAAATTATACTCAATCTTCAGAATCTTCCCATCCCGAATATGAAAGACTCTGTCTGCATAAGTTGCCAAATGCGAATCATGGGTTACCATGACTAATGTCTTCCTCTGCTCTCTTACCACCTGCTGCATCAGCCGCATAACTTCCTCTGATGTATGTGAATCCAGATTCCCCGTCGGTTCATCGGCAAATATAATCTTCGGATCAACCACCAGCGCCCGCGCGACTCCGACTCTTTGCTGCTGCCCGCCTGACATCTGGTTCGGCAAATGCTTCTTATGTTTTTTAAGCTTCACCAGCTCCAGCATCTTATCAGCCTTCTTCATCCGAACATCCCTTGGAACTCCCCGGAAACTTAAAGGCAGAGCCACATTCTCCACCGCGTTCATCGTTCCGAGCAGATGAAACGACTGAAAGATAAATCCCACATTCTCCCGCCGGAACTTCACCAGCTGCTCTTCCGTCAATCCCTCAATATGCTTCCCGGCGATCACTACACTTCCTTTAGTCGGCTTCTCCAGACCTGCCAACATATTCAAAAGAGTGGATTTTCCCGAACCTGAAGTCCCTACGATCGCACAAAATTCGCCTTCATAGATATCAAACCCTACGCCGTTCAAGGCACGAACCACTTCGTCCCCCACTCGATATAGCTTATAAAGATCCTTTACTTCTATTACCTTGTTCATAAGCCCCTCCATCCTAACTTAAACTATTATAACGCATAAATCAAAACACTTACGATAGAAAATATGAAGAATTTCTTAAATTTCTTAACATACATATTAATATCAAAATTCAAAGCAAATTGAGGACTTCAAAACACCTTGTTATTTTTTAGAAAATGATTGCATTTTGAGGAAAATAGTATTATAATAACAAAGGACATGCAGATATAGTTCATTGGTAGAATGCTAGCTTCCCAAGCTGGAGAGGCGGGTTCGATTCCCGTTATCTGCTTACGAAAGATTAAGGACACTATAGAATTGGTGTTCTTATTTTTTTGATACTAACATTATGCTTTATAGTATTTATATCCCGCCCGGTCCATGAAAACAAACGCCCCAACTCTGACAGCGTAAGGGCGCCGTCTTTTATTCTTTATCGCGTCGAAAGCGTGCAGATGCGCGCTGTTAAAGATTTTCTTCTTCCGGTTTCCACGCCTTGCCAAATTCGATATCCTTAAACAACGCGGCAAGCCCTGTGATCTGCTTTAACCGCAGGATCTCATCCCGTTCCATTCCCAAATGTCTTGAAATCCACGCATCCGAACGTCCAAGCTCATGAAGATCCTTCACAATATTACCCATCAAGTCTACGTCATGGCTTCCACGCGCACGGTTGTGCCGGATCGTACTTGCCATTCTCTGTTCCAACGGCTTCTCGATCACCGATACCGGAAGCATGCCGTTCTCTCTCTGATAGATGTCCTGATTCTCCAGCATAATCCGATATCTGTGGAACCCGTCCACGATAATATACTGATCCGCCGTCCTATCATGATAACAAACGATAGGCATCGTATATCCGTCATTCTTAATACTGTCATAAAGCAGTCTCATCTCCGGCGGCGCCACAGCGTTAGGATTATATGTATTAGGCACAATCTTCTCAACCGGAACCGCAATCACATTATATGCCGGACTTTTATACTCCATACTCCATCTCCTCCACTCCTTTGTACTTCTTCCGTATCGCATCGATCTGCCGCTGCTGGTCTCTGGTGATTCCAAATCCCATAGTTCGGCAGATATGGTCATTTTTCAGAATGCAGCAGCACATCCTTTTCCAACTTGGGATATCCTTCGTCGATTTGATATCGTCTGTGTCATCTGGTATCTTATCCAGGAATATCACCCGCGACTTCTTACTCAGCGTATAGTTAGACACTCCGTTCCTCTGAATCTGATACCCCTGCTCCTCCAACTCCTGAATCACCTCTTCATCAAGTCCGCCTCCCGTCTCATGCCAGAACTTAATCGAAGTGTTGAATTTCTTGATATAGTTATTACGCAGTCTCGTCGGAAGCGTATCCAGAAGAAACATTGTATACGACTTCCATGTATGCCCCTCGGGCAGCGTAACATTCCGATATCCCATCGCCTTGGTTCTTCCATAAAGCGCTCCAAAATTTGCTCCTCTTACCCTGCCCACCAACTTTACCCAGATCTGGGGATCAATTACACGATACAGGTTCAGAGACTCCTTCGAATAATCATTAAAAGGCGACGCTACTCGCATCTGCGAAACCTTAAGCCCCGCTTTATAGTAAAGATCATACAGATGATTATAATCATAATTAAAAATGTAATTCGCATGCCAGATATCCTCCGTACTCCAGTCGTAAATCGGAGACGCGCACCAGACGTCCTTGAACTGCTTACTGATCCAACATTCTTCTTTATATCCATATCTTTTATTCAGAAAACCACTGTACCTCTGCAACGACTCATCCGCACGCATACCTAAGATGCACACTGTCTTTCCGTTTCCGTGGGACATCTTATACCAGCGTCCGAACTGCTTTGCCAAATCCTCCTGATGCATCCGGTAACGATAAGTTGTTATGGGATTATTTTCCAGATTAATCACGTATTCTTTATCCGGCATCTGCCTGACCCACAACTCTTTCTTTTTATTATCCCATGGATACCAATACATCTCATAATTGCTCATGGCCGTTCGTGTTGCCATAGGAAGACATACCCAATAAGGTTCTACACGGTCTTTGATCTGTTCAAATGTTCTTTCTACATATTCTGTCGTTACAGTATACTGAGCCTCAAAATCCTGATGAAAGACGCCGATCTTCTTAACAGGCGCATATTTCTGCTGATAATCCAACACCATATTCAGCAGCAGACCACTGTCCTTTCCCCCGGAGAATGACAGATAGATATTATCAAATTCTTGAAAAATCAATTTCATTCGCCCTAAAAAAGCTTCATATACATTCTCCTCCAGATAGTCTCGCTTCATAGCATTCTCTCCCGCATTGAATTCTCATTTTCCATAATTTTCCAGAAACTTTATGAGAGATAATTTAACACAGAAAACAATCAAATTCAATAGAATTGCATAGATTTTCAGCAATTACTTGATCATTTTGCACAGTTGTGTTAAACTCCCTCATGTACAGAAACAGGCCGCTTTCCATTAAGACAATACTTAATCCTAAGGAGCGGCAATTCTTTTTGCGAGGTATCGTTATGATTTCAACTCACGGACTGTCTGTAACAGCATTAAAAAAAGAACCCTTTTCGGGCTCTCACGGAGGGATGCGCTATTATCTGGCGGCATCCGGTGAATCGCTTGCCGCATATATCTATCCAGAACCATGGTGTTTCGAGGCGGCGCCTGATATTCAGAAGGAAAAGAAAGAATTTCCCTTCTCCCAGGAAGGGCTTGACGAAGCCGTAGCCTGGATCGATGAACGTTACCGGACGGATCATGACCATTGGGAACGCATCGACAAAGATAAGATGCGGATATTGCTTGACACACCTGATGAATCTCTACAGTCCGTTCATTGACTCACTTCCACAATCTGCGCGTCCCGCTTAATGCGAAGCGAGACGGCAGATCGCCGGAATGAATTTTCAAACACGTTCCAGAACTTCTTCCGCAATATTCCTTGCATGGTCCGAAATACGCTCCAAACATACCAGCGTATCCAGAAATACGATACCTGCTTCCGTATTGCATTGGTTGCTTGCCAGCCGCTTGATATGCCGATTTCGCAGAGAAATCTCCAGATCATCCGCCTGTGTCTCTTTCTCTATAACCTTGAGCGCCTTTTCCCGGCTCTGCTCTGCAAATGCTTCATACGCATATTGATAGCTGTCTACGCAGACTTCGAACATCTCCTTTAGCTGTGCGGTCCCTATTTCGGAAAATGAGACCTTTTTCTCATATAGAGTTTCTGCAAACTCTGATATATTCTCGCAATAATCACTGATACGTTCCATATCTGACACCATCTGCAGCAGATGCGCAACATCCTGATGCTCTTTCTCGCTGATCTGCAGCGCGCCTAACTTGATGGCATAACTTGTAATCCCGGCGCTGAGCCTGTCTACCGCGCTCTCCTCTTTTTTCAGGAACTGTATCTCTTCTTCTTTCAGGGAAAACAATACGCGCTTTGCCACCTGAAGAGATTCTGCGACGATCTCACCCATTCGCGATACTTCCCGGACCGTCGACTGCAGTGCGATAACCGGCGTCTGCAAAATACGGTCGTCCAGAAGTACCTTTCCCTTATCCTGCTCATCCTCATCGGAATGTCCGATCTTCTTCGCCAGTTTGATAATCCAGCCAGACAGCGGGAACAAAATCACCGTCGTTCCAATATTGAAAAATGTATGCACCATACTGATCTGTGTCTGCGTGATATATCCGAATCCAATCTCCGGATTCACAAACTCATAATAGATAATCGCAGCCACGCTGAATAATCCCGTTCCGATAATATTAAACAGAAGATGCATCAATGCCGCCGTCTTAGCATTCTTCTTCGCCCCAAGACTAGAGAGGATCGCCGTCACACAGGTACCGATATTCTGTCCCATGATAATATAGACCGCCGCGCTGAAAGGAACCAGACCCGCCGCCGCAAGGCTCTGGAGGATACCTACGGATGCGGACGAACTCTGGATGACCGCCGTAACGACCGTACCCGCAAGGATACCTAACAACGGATTATCACCGAGAGTCACAAATATGCTGCAGAAGCTCTCCGATTCCTGCAGAGGCGCTACCGCGGACGACATCGTCGTAATACCGATAAAGAGGAGTCCGAAACCGATAATGATACTGGCGATCTCCTTAGACGAACGCCTCTTCCCCGTCAACATAACAACAACTCCAAGCATAACCGCAACCGGCGCCAGCTTGGACGGACTTAGGAATTCCGCCCACTCCACTGCGGACACCAGCCATCCGGTTACCGTCGTTCCAATATTCGCACCCATAATGACGCCCATCGCCTGGGTGAGGTTCATTATCCCCGCATTAACAAAACCTACCACCATGACGGTCGTCGCAGAAGAGCTTTGAATGACGGCTGTAATCGCCGCGCCTAAAAGCACTCCCATTAGTTTGTTCCTGGTCAAAACTTCCAGCAGAGACTTCATCTTATTCCCCGCCGCATTCTCAAGTCCCTGCGCCATGATCTGCATCCCGTAGATGAACATTCCAAGCCCCCCGGCAAAGGGAATGATGATATCCAAGTAACTCATTATTCTCCTCCTAATTATCATAAGTAACAACATTTCATATCTACACTTTCAAGATATCATCTAACCGCCTCAAACGCAAGCAATTTATTTCATATCTTAACATACCCTAACTCATTTTTCACACAATCTATTTCTTCATCTTCGGGTCGAATATTAACGACGCCAGATAACTGAAGATCAGGGCTGCAGATATCCCCACGGCGCTTGCCTTGAATCCCCCCAGAAAGATTCCGATAAATCCCTCCTTATCTACAGCCTCTTTAACTCCTTTCCACAAGAGATTGCCGAATCCGGTCAGCGGCACGCTGGCGCCGGCGCCGGCGAATTCTTGGAGCGGCTGATATATGTGAAACGCGCCGAGTACCGCCCCGCTGCAAACCAACAGTACCATTACGCGTCCCGGCATAAGCTTGGTTCTGTCAAGAAGTATCTGTACGGCGGCACAGATCAGGCCGCCCACCCAAAATGCATTGATATAATCCATACTACGCCTCCTATCAGCAGTGTTCCAGCACAATCCCGTGTGCAATCCCCGGTACGCTGGAACCTTCGTTAAAACTTACCGTGGACATCAGCGCCCCTGTCGGAACAAAAAGCACCCTCTTCCACTCGCCTCGCTCAATCTTTGGCAGAATATAAGCAGATAACGTCGTCGCCGCACAACCGCAGCCACTTCCGCCGGCATGCGTATCCTGCGTCTGCTGATCGAATATCGTCATACCGCAGTCCATGTGATTCTTCTTGATATCGTACTCCTTCCCTCTCATCAAATCGAAGAGAATACTCTGCCCGACATATCCAAGATCACCCGTCACGATCCGGTTGTAATCATCCGGCTTCCGCCCGAAGTCTTCCATATTCCGTATGATAGTGTCACACGCGGCGGGCGCCATACACGCCCCCATATTCTGAGAATCTTTCAAACCATAATCTACGATCTTTCCTATCGTTACGCCAGTGATCCTGACATGGCTTCTCCTGGTACCTATAAGAAATGCAGCGCTTCCTGTCACAGTCCACTGTGCGGACAGCGGACGTTGGTTCGCATATCCTAACGGAAAACGGAATTCCTTCTCCGCACTTCCAAAATGACTTGAAGTTACGGCAAGCATGGCGTCGCCATAACCCGCCGCGACGCTCATGGATGCCAGCGCCAAAGCCTCTCCCGATGTGGAGCAGGCTCCGAACAGGCCGAAAAGCGGAATCCCTAATTCCTTTACTCCGCCGGAAGTTGCAATTCCCTGCCGCAAAAGATCGCCTCCAAACATATATCTGACATCCTCCGCCTTTACGCCCGATTTCCCAAGCGCAAGCCGGCATGCTTCCTTCTGCATGGCGCTCTCTGCCTCTTCCCATGTATTTTCACCAAACAGATCCTCTGTTTCCACCATATCGAACATCTTTCCAAGCGGCCCTTCTCCCTCCTTCTTTCCCGCAACAGACGCGCTGCTGATCAGATAAGGAGACGTCTCAAATGCAATACTTTGTAATCCCTTTACCATATCTTCTACTCCATTTTCTTATTTATTAGGACAGAATCCCGCTTATCTTCAACAGCCAGTACGCAAACCCCAGAAGCCAGCTTGTAAAGACCCCGTACAGAATCACCGGCCCCGCGATCGTGAATATCTTACAGCCGATTCCCATAACCTGTCCTTCCTTCTTATACTCAATCGCCGGCGCCGCGACCGAATTCGCAAACCCGGTAATAGGCACCAGCGTGCCTGCCCCTCCCCATTTCGCTATGCGGGGATAGATACCGAATCCTGTCAGCAATACGCTTATCATGACTAATATCATAGATGTCCATCCTCCGCTGATATCCTTGTCCAGACCGGCTTTCTCACAGATGCTTAGTATAACCTGCCCAACCGTACAGATCACACCGCCTGCTGCAAATGCCTTCGCCATATTTATCGGAAGATTATGAACCGGCGTCTTTTGTTTCACATAGTTCTCATATGCCTGCTGCTGTCTTTGCTTATCCATCTAATGTAACCTCCTCAAAATCTGTTAAAGAAAAATACAAACGCGCCAATCCCTTTCCCAAGCGCAACTCCAAGAATCACATATTTGATACCCCTAAGCAGCTTCACACGGCGGGCAAAGATAGGGAAGACGTCGAGGATCTCCGCCAAAGCCATAGACCAGCACCCCACGAAAATCCCTCCGAACAGGCCGAATACGGGTATGATCCAGGCGCCATACGGAATTGCAATATGATAGATAAAGAAAATATTCCCCAGGATACCCCCGAGCGCCACACTGTCTTCATACAACATAATATGCTCGCCCGTATGCGTCCGGTCCGCAAAATCCGATATAACCCCCAGTCCGCTGATAAAAGAGAATAAGCCGCCCGCCACTACCATCCCGGCGCTAAGTCCGATGACTGCCATCAAGATTTGTGCTGCCCACATCCAGTTCTTTCTCCTTTCTGGAATATGTCTCGATCAGAGTCGTCTGAACATCATTCTCATACAGACGCATCTCGACCTCCATCGGCGTCGGATCCACCGTGAATTTCTTCTTTCCAAAATGATTGAAGAAGGTAAGGATTCCGATAATCAGCCCGATACAATAGGTGAGTTCCAATATGGTGAACCCATCGGATTGTGTGCCCGTCAGCAATTCATAGATCTGAGAAAACAGCTTTGTCGTATCAACATCATTATTAAACGCCATAATAGAAAACGCGGCTCCGAAAAAGCTAATGATAACTACGATCACCGCCTTTATATAGTGGATCGCCCCGCCGGCAGCCTGCTGTTCCTCATAAGTAACGATAAAGTCTGACTCACCCATATTCTGCACTTCTATATTCGGATAACATTCATGGATACATTGGATCACCTTCAGGATCGATACGGCGGTTCGATTCTGATGTTTATCGTCGGTGTTCCGGAATTTTAACAGCTTTATCGTCTTAAGCCTGGATACCACCGCCTGATTTGCACATTCCAACGTAAGAACATCCCCCAGCGTCACATCCGGCTTCGTTACTTCTACATCCCGATCCGCCTTAATATATACGGTCTCGCTGCTGCCTGCCATGCTTATCCCCTGCCTTCCGCCATACCTGCATCCCGCATAGTCTGAATTTCCTCAAATGATATGTCCTGCCGCACCAAAGTTCCTTCTTCCATGTTACTGCCGCCTCTCACATCATTCATATAGTAGACTACACCCATTAGCGCCGCGATCATTACGATGCAGAACAGGCAGATCCTGATCTTTCTTCTTGCCTCATCCATATTTTCCACCTTCTTTATTCCTTTTGGCTCTTAGTATGGATGTTTTACCCGAAAATATACATTACATATTATGCTATATACTATATTCATTCTGAAATTGAAGTATCTATATTTCGCGAAGCCAAAGAATCTCTCCTTTGCAATTAAAAAACCGCATGAAAACAACATATTTTTAAGTCATTTTCATACGGCTCTTCAGATCTTTTCCCGGAGGCTTTTCAATATCTTCTTCTCCATCCTCGACACCTGGACCTGCGAAATTCCCAGAGTAACCCCCACCTGCGTCTGCGTCTGGTTCGCAAAATACCGAAGATAGATCAACTTTCGTTCTTCTTTATTCAGATATGTCAGAAGCTGGGAAAGAAGCATATGATTAAGTAGTTGTTCTTCCCCTCCTTCCTTATCCGGCAGCTTATCCATCAGCCGTATCTCCTGTCCCTCATTCTGATAGATCGGCTTGTACAGAGACTCGATATCTCCGCTGGCGTCCAACGCCTGGGTCAATTCTTCATTTGCCACTCCCAGATGTTCGGCAATCTCGGGAATCGTCGGATCCCGCCCCCACTTTTCCTGCAGCTTCTCCTGGCAGAGGTACGCCTTGTAAGCCAGCTCCTTAAGCGACCGGCTTACCTTGATCATCCCATCGTCCCTTAAGAAGCGCTTGATCTCTCCCGAAATCATAGGAACCGCATAAGTAGAAAACTTCACATCGTAAGAGAGGTCGAACTTATCAATCGCTTTCAACAAACCGATACTTCCCACCTGAAACAGATCTTCCGCCTCCACGCCTCTGTTGCAGAACCTCTTTACGATACACCAGACAAGTCCTGTATTCTCCTCCACCAACTGTGCTTTCGCCTCTTCATCCCCTTCGTGAGATCTCTGAATCAAAGCGATTGTGCGGTCCATAATCTACGTCCTTTTCCTATAGTTTTGTCCATCTTTACGACGGTCCCTTTTCCCGGCTCCGAGATCACCGTAAGATGATCCATAAAGGCTTCCATAAAGGAAAACCCCATCCCGGAACGCTCAAGCTCCGGTTTTGTAGTGAAAAGCGGCTCCATAGCCTGTTTCACATCTTCAATCCCTCTTCCCGTATCCTCGATCTCCAGATATAAGGTCTTTCCTTCTGTACGCCCGCGGATACAGATGCTATGTATCTCATTCTCATAACCGTGGATGATGGCGTTCGTTACCGCTTCCGACACCGCGGTCTTCACATCCGACACCTCCTCTACCGTAGGGTTCAGAGACGTCATGAACGCCGCCACCGTTACTCTGGCAAATGATTCGTTGGAAGAGCGGCTGTCAAAGATCAGCTGCATCTCATTGGTATGTTCCATCTATTTCTCCTCCTCATATATCTGCATGATTTTTGTTACTCCCGACATCGTCAATATCTTCTTCATCCTTTCATTCGTATGCACTGCGCACACCTCTCCTCCCAACATATAGATCCGTTTATACCGTCCCATAATCACTCCGATTCCTGAACTATCCATAAAATTAGTCTCCTTAAAATCAAAGACAACATAACGAATATGGTTATGCTCGATCAGATGATCTGCTTCTTTCCGAATCTCCTCTGCATTATGATGATCCAGCTCATTCGGAAGAAATACCGTCAGGCAATTCTCCTGTACCTGATATTTCATACTGCTCCTCCTTCCATATACGGGTACGCCGCTTCATTCCTTCCGGCAGCAAATCCGGAAAATCTGCCTGTATATACGTTCGGCAGCTCCCGCAGATAAAGCGTAAAAAAGGATATGTGTATTCACATATCCTTCTCCTTCGTGTATCAAAATCATGTCGTCTTATGAATCTTCTCCACCGTCTTCGTCCTGTCCCTCTTCTCCCTCTGCATCTTCTCCGCCGCCGTTCTGGGCGTCTAACGCCTCTTTAGCAGACTCTGCGGCATCTGTATCCGGATAACTCTCCACCAACTTCTGATACTTGAGATTGGCCTGATCCTGATCGCCGCTTTTTTCATAAGATTGTGCAAGCAGCAGCAGCGCGCCGCCGTCGCTGTAGCCTTCCTCCATCTGCATCACACGTTCCAGATTCGTTATAGCCGTTTCATAATTCGCCACTTCAAAATTCTGCTGAGAAGTAGAATAAAGCGAGGCGCACAAACGAGGATACAAAATTCCGGTAATATCGTCAAAGCTTTCCCTTCCTTTTGTTCCCAATGAATCCGGCTTCACCTTCAGAAGTTCATCCAGCATCGCTTCGTCACTCATATCATTCGCCAGATAATGCTCTTTTATCACCATCACAGCCTCATAACTTTCCTGAGTGGAGGCGGCCGTCGCCTGTGCATCCTCTGTCTCTTCGCTGGTCGAACGGTATTCGTCCAATTCTTTTCTTAAGGCGCTGATCTGGGCTGTCTGCGTCGCGATCTGATCGCTGAATTCCACCGCCTGTTTATTAACCTTTTCCTGCCGGGACGCCGTAATGGCAGGCAGAATCAAGAACCACATGACAGCTACGCCCACTAACAGACCAAGGGTAATATTCAGAACCGTATGAAGCCCCGCGTTATCCTTAAGATTATTCGATATGGGCTGAATGATCATCTCGTTTCCCAGATTATAGGTAATCGTATGCTTATCCTTCTTCTCTCCTTCTTTGATCTTAACGTTCCTTGATCTGCGGATCTGATTCAATTCATGAAGGCAGCGAAGCGTAAATTCATTCGTAGTGTCTAATTTATGTGCTGTACGGATAGATTGCCTCGCATAAGCATACTGCTCGGTGTGCATATAGATCAATGCCAGCATCTGGTGCGCCTTCACAAAAGTCGGATGCGCCGCCACCGCTTTCTTTAATTGAATAATCGCCAGATCCTCTCCGTTCTGCCTGCAGTATTCCAGAGATTGATTGTATCTTTTGACCGCCTGATTGATCGCATCCAGTTCACCCTCATTCTCCCGAACCTTCTGTATATAGTAATTGGCAATGTTATCATGAGACTGAAAGTTCTTGCTTAAGATCCACTCCACCAACGCCTCCATCACATCGCCTCGTCCATAGTAGACAAGTCCAAGCAGATTCCTGGCCGCAATATTATCTCTATTATATTGTAAACTTTTCTTCAATGACGTCATTGCTCCGGATAGATCCCGAATCTTTGCTTTCTTCAATCCATCATTATACCAGTACATAGACTGGTAGGAAAGCTTTGTTGTATAATCCATGTATGAACCTCTGTCCCTCTTCTACTTGGTCTGTTCTACTACCTCGCGCAGGATATCTGTCATATCCGTCAGATCCTCCTGATAGATCGCCTCTTCCAGATCTTCTACTTCCAGGCTTGGCTGGAATTTTTTCAGTTCTTCCTCAAAATTAAGCATGGTCACTGCCTCCTTTCAGCCATTTCTTGACCATTCCCACAAGATACAGCGAACCAAGGCAATAGATATCGCCTTCCCCGTCTCTTAACTTGTCTGCCGTACGGAGGGCTTCTCCTATATCTGTCTCGCAGACCACCGTCTGATTCGTATATTTTCGAAAAATCCGTTCCAATTCTTCCGCCGGCACTCTCCTTGCGTCCTCGATCTCGGTAACCACATAAGCCTTTACATCCAGATTCCTGCAAAGGTATTCGATCATCTGCTCGTATTTCTTGTCGCTCACCGCAGAAAATACGATTATGATACCGCCGCCTTGATCATTCTTTCCAAACGCATTCATACTCTCCACAAATGCCTCGACCGCTCCCGGATTATGAGCGCCGTCCACAATCAGATGCGGCGCCGCCTCCTCCATCCGGCCTTCCCATCTCACGGACGCAATCGCTTCCTGCCGCCTCTTTTCACGGAGGGCGGCTTTTCTATGTATATCTTCTCCTTTGCATAGACCGCTGTCCACACAAATATCATATCCCTCCTGAATACCCTTTTCTCCCAACAGATACTCCGCCGCCTCCAGCGCGATCTCCGCATTCATCGCCTGATAGCATCCGCAGATCGGCACTCGATAGGTAACATATTTATCATACGCATTCCGCCGGGAAAATGCAATATATTTTCGGGTAACTTCCTGTATTTCGAACGCATGATTCGATATTTCTCTACAGGGCGCGCCCCTTTCCAACGCCGTATTGCGGATGACCGCCGACGCCTCCTTATTGCCGCCGTCATAAAGCACCGGTACTCCCGGCTTGATAATCCCCGCTTTCTCACGGGCAATCAACGCTACCGTATCGCCTAAGATATCCGTATGATCAAGACTGACAGACGTAATAACGGAGAGAAGCGGACTCTCTACGGCATTTGTGGCGTCCAGCCTTCCTCCAAGCCCTGTCTCCAATATAATATATTCTACCTCCATCTTCGAGAAAGCTTTCATTCCCATACCGAACAAGAACTCGAAATATGACGGATGCCCCGCTCCTTCTTCTTCCATCTCCTTCGCCGCAGGAAGAACCTGACCGAATACCTCCAGGAACAGCTCGTCGCCGATGGGAATGTTGTTCCTGCGTATCCGCTCATTGACGGATATCAGATGCGGGGAAGTGAAAAATCCGACCCCGGCGCCCTCCGCCATCAAGACGGCCTGCAGAAAGGCGCAGACCGACCCCTTCCCGTTGGTGCCCGCTACATGAATGATCTTACGGTCCATGGCCGGATTCCCAAGCCGCCGCAAGAACTCCTTCGTGTGTTCCAGAGAATGCTTCTTCGTGAACCGGGGAAGTTCCGCGATATAAGCGGCGGCGCTTTCGTAATTGTTTACCGGCGCTTTCATATTACTCTTCCTCTTCAAGCTGATCTACCCAGGATCTCGTCTTATCCGTCGCAGTTCCTTCCTGTACGGTCAGCTCGCCGTCCTTATAGATATACTCGTCTGCTTTCCGAAACAGCGTGTCGCTGGAACCATACTGGCATACCACGATTACATCTTCCTCATCCAGTTCTGTCTCCGGAAGATCGATCCTTGTATTATTCAGAAACATAGTCTTCTGCCGTTCCCCGTTTACAAAGACACGGCTGGATTTCGTAAAGTTCTCTCCGTAAAGGCTGTACCCCTCCTCCAGATGCTCAATGATATTCTTAAGGATCACATCCCTGACCCCCATGACCATATGCCCTTCCTTGATCGGAGGCTTCCCGTTATAGACATACTGCTCGCCGTAGAGGATGTCATACTGCAGAAGCTCTAGGTCGGCCAGATAATTCTTCGTCTTCCTTCTCTCCTGGTGATAGTTAAACACCGTACCGGAGTGAATATCCAGACGATCCAGCACATCCGACATAATCTGATAGGACGGAATGTTCCGGTCTTCTTTTTCCAGTCCGATATTATCCCAGATAACATAATTCGTATTATACAGATAGCGTCCTTTCAAGTCCTCGGCTTTAAGTCCCATGGTTGGAAGATGGTCGCCGTAAAATACAATCACCGACGGTTCTTTCCTTTCCTCCACCGCTTTGACCAGATTACCCGCAAACTCATCCATCTCATAGACCTGGTTCACATAATATTCCCACTTATTCTTTATCGCTTCGTCCTCAATCCCTTCCACCAGAATCTTAGGATTCTCAATCACTTTCTCCTCCGGATAGTCTCCGTGACCCTGAACGCTGATCCCGAACACAAAGTCCTGACCTTCCGTGGTATCCATGGCGTCCATAATATGCTGGATGAGGATATCATCCTTCGCCCATCCGTTCTCCGTCGTCTGGAGAATATTCATGAACTCCTTGCTGGTGTAACTGTCAAAACCCGTGTTATTAAATACCCTTGCCCGGCTATAGAAGTTCCCCCCGTTATTATGAAGAGCATGCGTGCCGTATCCCAACGCGCTAAGCGCCGTCGCCGCACTCTCGCTTACCCGATTCTTAAGCACCGTTTTATAAGGATATTCCCCCGGCCCGAAATATCGAAGATTCATACCCGTCAACACCTCAAACTCTGTATTCGCAGTACCCGCCCCGATGGACGGCACCTTAAAATACCCCGAAGAATAATTCTCATACATAGCGTGAAGATTCGGACATGCATCCTCGGAAGTAGTAAAAAATTCTGCCTCCGCCACGTCAAAATAGGACTCCAGCTGGATAAAGATAATATTCGGCAGATCCTCTTCGGAGCGTCCAGTCTCGTTCT
Organism: uncultured Dorea sp.; assembly: GCA_910585725.1. Classification (GTDB taxonomy): domain Bacteria; phylum Bacillota; class Clostridia; order Lachnospirales; family Lachnospiraceae; genus Sporofaciens. The sequence continues at coordinate 64,165 of CAJUFA010000001.1, forward strand.
TCGTCATCTCTCTCTGATTACTGATCTTAACAATAGTCTCTTCGTTATAATCGTTCGGCTCTGTAATACCAGTATTGAACACGCTTGCCATAAAGCAATAAGGAAGCCCGTAATCCTCATAGGCAAATGCAATATTTCCGAAATAAGTCGACACGACCCTCTTCTCCACGGCCAGATCCGAGACACCCCCATATACGGCAAACCAGACGGCGACTCCCGCCAGCGCCCATAGACGATGCATCTTACCGCTGTACTGCCCGCCGCGCCTCCACATGGAGATCACCCAGATTACAACCGCAGAGATCCCCACCGCAAGGCCCACAAGCTCAACTCCGTTAAAATAATTATTGATCAGCGTGATCCCGTCTTTCGCCACCTTAAAATCCTGGGCGTTAAACGGCGTCACGCGCTTCATCAGCATATATCCGTTCGCCACGCCCAGCGCCAGCCACAAGACACTGATGATGATCCTCACAAACATCCGCCGCTTGACCAGATAGACCACGGAGAATGTAACAAATATCATAAACGCATTATAAAGGAACACTACCGGCGTCTCTGTCATATAATCCCATGCTTCCACCGCAGAATGCCTGGATATCGCCTCAATCGTATAATTAATCATACACGCCAGAAGCGCATGGAATACAAGGGATATCCGATTCATGAACTGGTACACCGGCTGCATCTTCCGTGCAAAAGCGCTGTTACGCCTCGCTTCTATAATCCTCTCCCGCCGTTCCTTCTTTGCTTTCCAGTATGCTTTCACATCTTCTTTATTGATATTCTTCAGTTTATGAAATACCTGAAACTTCCTCATAATCTCCCCTTGGGAACGCCTGATATCTTCGTCAATATTCAAAAGATATCCGGCGGCTCCTTTTCATAATTAGTCAACACCTAGTTCTAATGTAGTGTATCACTGCATTACCCAAGAATTCATGTAATGATATATTAAACCTGTTTCTCCCTGAGATTCTCAAGACGTGCGCTTACCTGCTCCTTCATCTGCCGGTACTTCTCGAGCTTATCTCGCTCTTCCTGTACCTTGGCTTCCGGAGCTTTACTTATGAACTTCTCATTGTTCAGCATACCCTGCGCTCTGGCAATCTCTTTTGTAAGCCTCGTCTCCTCCTTCGTCAGACGCTCGATCTCCTGGGCAAAGTCGATCAGTTCCTCCAGCGGAACATATACCATAGCGTCCGGTACTACGATCGATACGGCGTCCTCCGCAATCCCTGTCTTATCCTTCTGGATGACGAACTCACTGGCCGCCGCCATCATAACCGCCGAATTGTTCAAGAGCGCGAGTCCCTCGCAGAGCTGTTGATCCTCGCACACCACATACACCTTTGCCTTTCGGGAATTCGGAACATTCATCTCGGCGCGAACATTACGCACCCCTCGGATGATCTCCTTAAAATGACCGACGATATTCTCGGCCAACGGAAAATTCCGTTTCTCATCGTATACCGGCCACGCAGACATCATAAGCGACTCCTCTTCCGGAACCAGCTTACTATAGATCTCTTCCGATAGGAAAGGCATGTACGGGTGAAGAAGCTTTAAAGAATTTTTAAGCACCTCCCGCAGTGTCCACAGCGCGTCGTTGGCGCTCTTCTCATCCTCCTTGGCATGGTAGATACGATATTTCGCAAGTTCAATATACCAATCGCAGAACTCGTCCCACAGGAAATCATAGATCTTTGCCAACGCGATACCCAGCTCGAATTTATCCATGTTCTCCGTTACTTCTTTGATTAGATTGTTGCACCGGGACAAGATCCAGCGATCTCCCGGAAGAAGCTTAAAATCTTCCGGCTCTGTCAGCTCCTTGTCTCCCAGATTCATCAGGATAAATCTGGACGCGTTCCACACCTTATTGGCAAAATTCCTGCTGGCTTCCACTCTCTCGTTATAGAAACGCATATCGTTACCGGGCGCATTTCCCGTCATTACCGTCATTCGAAGGGCGTCCGCGCCGTACTGGTCGATGATCTCCAGCGGGTCGATTCCGTTTCCTAACGACTTACTCATCTTACGCCCCTGGGAGTCCCGGATCAATCCGTGGATGAATACCGTATGGAACGGCGACTTGCCCGTGTGCGCATATCCTGAGAATACCATACGTACAACCCAGAAAAAGATAATGTCATATCCTGTCACCAGCACGTCCGTCGGATAGAAATAATCCAGCTCCTCCGTATGTTCCGGCCATCCAAGAGTGGAGAAAGGCCAGAGGGCAGAAGAGAACCATGTATCCAGCGTATCCTCATCCTGGGTAAAATGCCTGCATCCGCATTTCGGACAAACCTCCGGCATCCCTCTCGATACCACGATCTCACCGCATTCGTCGCAATAATACGCCGGGATTCTGTGGCCCCACCAGATCTGCCGCGAGATACACCAGTCGCGTATATTCTCAAGCCAGCGCAGATATACCTTATCGAACCGTTCCGGCACGAACTTAAGCTCGCCTTTTTTGATGGCTTCGATGGCGGGTTTCGCCAGCTCATCCATCTTCACAAACCACTGCTGCTTGATCAACGGCTCTACCGTCGTCTTACATCTCTCATGAGTACCTACATTGTGAGAATGGGGAACGATCTTCACAAGATATCCCTGTTCTTCAAGATCCTTCACGATCGCCTTTCTCGCCTCGTAACGCTCCAGCCCGGCATACCTGCCTCCCTGCTCATTGATGGTGGCGTCGTCGTTCATTATATTAATCTCCGGAAGGTCATGGCGCTTACCCACCTCGAAATCGTTCGGGTCATGAGCCGGTGTAATCTTTACCGCGCCGGTTCCGAATTCTTTATCTACATAATAATCTGCCACGATTGGTATCTCTCTGTTAACCAATGGCAGAAGCGCCGTCTTTCCTACTATATCCTGATATCTCTCGTCATCTGGATGTACCGCGATCGCCGTATCCCCCAGCATAGTCTCCGGACGGGTAGTTGCGATCTCAAGGAACCGGTCCGTCCCTACGATAGGATACTTGATATGCCAGAAGAAACCGTCCTGTTCTTCGTGTTCAACCTCCGCGTCGGAAAGCGCCGTCTTACAGACCGGACACCAGTTGATGATTCTGGATCCCTTGTAAATATATCCCTTCTCGTACAGGCTTATGAATACTTCTTCTACGGCTTTTGAACAGCCTTCGTCCATGGTGAACCGTTCTCTGTCCCAGTCGCAGGACACGCCCAGTTTCTTAAGCTGTCCCTCGATAGTGCCCGCATATTCTTCCTTCCACTGCCATGTCCTTTCAAGAAACTTTTCCCGTCCCAGTTCCTTCTTGTCTATGCCCTCTTCCTTCAGTTGGTTCGTTACCTTCACTTCTGTGGAAATAGCCGCATGATCCGTTCCCGGCACCCATAAGGCGTTATATCCCTGCATTCTCTTGTAGCGGATGATAATGTCCTGCATGGTATTGTCAAGAGCATGCCCCATATGCAGCTTACCTGTAATATTCGGCGGCGGCATTACTGTCGTAAACGGTTTCCTGCTCCTGTCCACCTCTGCATGAAAATACTTTTTCTCGCACCATTTTTCATATAGTTTCGGTTCAATCTCTTTTGGATTGTAAGTTGTCTCAAGATTCTGGCTCATCGTACATCTTCTCCTTCTCTTTCCTTTAAGAATGTATCTGTTAAAATATACCTGCAAGGGCGAAAAAAACCGCCCTTTACTCTGTAAAGGGCGATCATACATGTCGAATCGCGGTACCACCTTTATTTATATAGAAGAAACCCTTCCATAATCTCATCTTATTCTATAACGTGAACGACTCCGGGACGACCTAAGCTTGCGCAACACCGCCGCATCTGTATCCGCGGTATCCAAAGGTTCAGCCGTCCGGCTCCGAAGCTACCTTCTGCATCTCTGTCCTTAAGCGTCTCTCAGCCACAGGAAACCGGAATCACTGTCCGCAGTCTCCCGGAACGCCTTCTCTGTCAGAACGAACTTATGCGTACTCCTCTTCTTCTATGCCTTTATGCTATAAACTTTAAACAGGATTATAGTCACCATAAAAATATTTGTCAAGGAGTTTAGGAAATTTTCAGAAAGTCTTAAGGTGTTACAGCTCGTCTAAAATACCGCCCACCATCCGCCAATAGGCCGCTCTCTCAGGATCCGCGGGGATGATATCCCCCTCGGCGTAAAGCTTCGCGAGCTGACGGGCGGCATATCCTTCGTCCGTCTCGCTTGCTCTTTCATACCACTCAATCCCTTTTTCAACGTCTTTTTTAACTCCGATTCCCCGAAGGTACATTCCCGCAACCTTAGATTGCGCATAAGCGTCTCCCTTTTCCGCCTGCCGCAGATGATTCTTAAACTCAGTCTTTTCCCTCTTGAGCCGCTGCTTTTCCTGAAGATCCGCCAGCAACTCGCCCGCCTCCTTATGACTCTTCGCCGCCGCTTTCTCAAGCCATCGGATACTTTCTGTCTCGTCTTTTTTCACGCCTGCTCCGGTATAGTAGGCCAGCGCAAGCTGATACTGCGCCTGGATATGTTCCTTCTCTGCCGCTATCCGAAAATACTCGGCTGCATCCTTCAGATATGTATGATATCCGTCCCCTGTTTTACAATACATACCCATCTCGTAAAAGCCGGACGCAGTACTCGGATTCCTGATTCCCTGGTCGAACTGTTCTTTTGCTTCTTTCATCTTCCGATGTACTTCATGAATCATATCCTCTGCCGCCGTGTCCCCTTGCTGCGCCATCTCTACCAGAAGCTTGATTCCTTTATCGGTATCCTGTATCTCCGATTCTCCATAGATATAAGCCTTCGCCAGAGCATACTGTGCCTTCGGTTCTCCTGTCGCCGCCGCCTTCTTTCCCCAGCTCATGCTAAGGGTCAGGTTCTTCTTCACCAATTCTCCATCCTTATAGAACTGCATCATCTTAAGCATTCCAGGGACATACGCTGCTTTTGCCGATTCCCGAAACCAACGGAGCGCCTCTTTCTGGTTCTGCTGCGTTCCCAGTCCCACATAGAGCATCTCTCCCGCCTTATACATGGCGGCTTCGTCTCCCGCCTCCGCTTTCTCAAGAATCTGCTCATACGGTTCCTCCACATCAAGCTCTGCCCGCAATGCCTCCGTATCCCAAAACGGCTCCTCTGTTTCCTTCGAATCCTCGTCTTCCACATCTTCCAGTGTCACGATCTCCAGCGACAACTCCTTTGGCAATTCATCCGACAGCTCTAAATTCGTCTCCTGTTCGTCTTCTTTCTCTGTCGTTGGAGCGCTTATATCAAGGTTCTTCTCTTCCTTAACGTACTCAGGATCTATTCTGAAACTACTTTCTTTCTTATCGGCTTCTTTATTTGCTTCAGAATCTGTTTCTTTATTCGCTTCAGAATCTGCTTCTTTATTCGCTTCAGAGTCTGCTTCTTTATTCACCTCATAATCCGCTTCTTTATTCGCCTCAGAGTCTGCTTCTTTATTCACTTCAGAATCTGCCTTCGGAATCCGCTCATTTCCTGCTTTTTCAGAATCCGTCTCCCAAATTGCATCCAGACTCGTCTCCACCCTTTGTTCCAACTCCATTACTTCCGGTCTCTTCTCCCCGGTCAGAATCTTCTCGCCTCCTCCGGAATCGCTTTCCGCGCATTCCTTCTCTTCCTCCGTCTCCCTAGACTCCTTCTGATGGATTATCATCTCCAGGATATCTGCCACATCAAGAAAAACGGATACATAGACTTCCCTCTTCCGTCCGTCTTCATATTCCAACACACAATAACTGTTATTATCTTCTCTGATGGAGACACTCTTCAGATACATCAGCTCCACCGGCGCTTCTTCCTTCTCATTGCTGCTGTACAGATACCGGTCGGTCAACAAAAATCCCGACTTTCCGGACTTCACAAGCGTCGTGTCTAAGAGTGCGACGACTTCTTCCGGCTTTACGATTCTTGCATATTGGTCTATAGCCATTTCAATCTGACGCGGCTTCAAATCTTTCGCCAACTGAAACCCGAATGAATTTTTGCTTCGGTAATTCTCCACGGCATACTCAATCCATTGCCTCATGCATCAGCACCTCCAACTCTTTCGTTCTTTTCATCTAAAATATCCCTTCCGTCGTACTACGTCTTTATTTTAACATATTAGACATCATTTGTCATATATTTCGAATTTGAATCAAATACTCTCCTTATATCAACCCCAAACTGCGCAGCAAATACAGCCACCCCGTAAGAGTAAATGCACTGAACACCGTCGTCAGCATGACTACGCTCGAAGAAAGAACGCCTTCGTGCCCCATATTCTTTGCCATCACAAAGCAGGTCACCGTAGTAGCCGAACCAAGCATGACAAGAATCGCTACCAGTTCTTCATTCCTGAATCCTAACCTCACCGCCGCAGGCAGAAAGATCCCGCAGAAACCAATTAATTTGATAAAAGCTGCGACAACTGTCGGTCCCGCTTTCGCGAACGCTTTTCTGATATCGAATGTCGCTCCCATCGCCATCAGTCCAAGCGGCGTTGCGATCCCGCCGACGCTTGCTACGGTTTTCGTCAGGATCCGGGGCATTGGAAGTCGTAAGAGCGACCAGATAAGCCCGGCTGTAATCCCAAGAATGATCGGATTCGTCAAGATTCCTCTTAAAGTCTGCCGAATCAGCGAACGGTCAATATCCGACTGCCCTGGTTTAAAAAATGAAAGCACCAGAACTGCCATAATATTGTATAAAGGTACGCTCCCGATAATCATAAGGGGCGCCATACCCGCCGTACCATAGATATTCTGGATAAACGCAAGCCCCAGGACCGCCGCGCTGCTTCGATAAGACGACTGTATAAATTCCCCCCGGACAGCGCGGTCCTTCCACAGACACGACACTCCCGCCGATATAACGATACTGACGGCCGTCGCGGCAAAGCAAAATATTACGAACTTCAAGTTCCATACCTGATCAAAATCAATCGATGCCAAATCGCCAAACAACAGCACCGGCAGCGGCACTGTAAATACAAATCGATTCATCTTCGACGCAAACACATCGTCTATCCATCCCACTTTGCTAAGAAATGTACCTAATATCATAATTAAAAATACCGGAATCGTTGCATTTAAGCTAAATATCAGATTCTCCATCTGCTTCCACTCTTCTCTCCTGTTCTCCAATTGCGAATCCTAAAAAATTCAGATATTTCATCAATTTATTAAACAGTATACCACATTATCTGTAACGAGGTACTGATATAACGATGAAATAAAAGCACAACCCTCTTGATTTTCCAATATCACCTAATTATACTATAAGAAAGACTTCATTCTAATAAATATTGTTTGACAAAGGAGGACATTGTTCTATGGCAGGTTCTTCATCCGTACTTATGACAGAAGGCCCCATCGGGAAGCGCATCATTACATTTGCGTTTCCTCTTTTTTGGGGAAATCTCTTTCAACAACTTTATAACACGGCGGATTCTCTGATCGTCGGTAATTTCATCGGAAACGCCGCTCTCGCAGCCGTCAGCTCGTCAAGCAGCCTGATCTTTCTGATGGTCGGTTTCTTCAACGGGATCGCTATCGGATCCGGCGTTGTGATCGCCAGATACTTCGGAGCCAGGGACACAGGCAGGCTTAAGCGCGCCATCCATACCACGGTCGCCTTCGGTCTGATCTGCGGCGTAGGGCTGACCTTCGTCGGCGTCTTCGCGGCGCCGCAGATCCTGGTACTAATGGGGACACCGGCAGAAGTCCTGCCCAATTCCATTACATACTTCAGGATCTATTTCTCCGGCTCCCTTGCTTTCGTGATGTATAACTTCTTCGTCGGAATCCTGCAGTCGGTGGGCGACAGCCGCCACCCTCTGATCTATCTCATCATCTCTTCCGTTATCAACATCCTTCTCGACCTGGTGCTGATCGGAAGACTACACTTCGGCGTCGGCGCCGCCGCATTAGCTACGGTTATCTCGCAGTTCGTAAGCGTAGTCCTGTGTCTGCGCCAGTTACTGCACAGTCCGGAAGAATTCCGGCTGTCGCCTGGCGAACTTCGGATTGATAGGGATATGTTAAGACAGCTCTTAAACAGCGGTCTTCCGGCCGGGTTTCAGAACTCGATTATCTCCGTTGCAAATGTGTTTGTCCAGGCCAATATCAACGGCTTCGGCCAAATGGCCGTCGCAGGATGCGGAGCTTATTCAAAGATCCAGGGCTTCGTCTTTCTTCCGATTACCTGCTTCTCCCTGGCTCTCACCACCTTCATCAGCCAAAACCTGGGAGCAAAAAAATATGACCGGGTCAGAAAAGGCGCCTTATTCGGCATCTTCTGCACGGTCGTTGGCGCCGAACTGATCGGAGTATTGATCTATATCTTCGCACCGAACTTAATCGCAGCGTTCAATCACACGCCTGAAGTAATCGCCGTCGGTACAGAACAGGCCCGCACGGAAGCTTTCTTCTTCTTCCTGCTGGCATTCTCGCACTGTATGGCCGGCATCTTAAGGGGCGCGGGGAAATCTGTCGTACCTATGATCGTTATGCTGATCTTTTGGTGTATCTTCCGAGTCGGCTATATCACCATAGCGGTACGCTTTATCCCTGCGATTCGGGTTATATTCTGGGCTTATCCCCTCACCTGGTCGCTAAGCTCGCTGACGTTCCTGATCTACTACAAAAAGTGTGCTAAAAATCTATAGAAGAACTGGGGGAATTATATGAATACGATTGCATCAATCTTATCTGTCGTGATAGGAAACTTTTTATATGCCCTGACCGTAAAGCTCTTCCTGCTGCCTGCAGGGCTGGTGACGGGCGGAACTACCGGAATTGCGCTGACCGTTAACTATCTGACCGACTTTTCCATCTCGTCTTTCGTACTGATATTTAACGTTCTGATGCTGCTGCTCGGCTTCTTCTGCCTGGGCAAGACTTTTGCCGCCACGACGCTGGCCAGCACCTTCTTATATCCGCTGTCTCTGGAACTGTCAGACCGGCTTTTCGGAGACTATATATTGACGCAGGACATCCTGCTGTGTACTCTCTTCTCCGGACTAGGCATCGGGGTTGCGCTGGGAATTGTTATCCGCTCCGGAGCTTCCACCGGCGGTATGGACATCCCCCCGCTGGTTCTTCACAAAACTTTGCATATCCCCGTCTCCGTCGGTATGTATGCCTTTGACGTATGTATCCTGCTGTCACAGGCGGCGTTCCGCCCGGCAGAGAATATCCTGTACGGCGTCGTACTGGTGTTGATCTACACCCTCGTACTGGACAAGATGATGCTCATGGGCGCCGCCAGGACAGAAGTCAAAATCATTAGCACAAAGTCCGATGAAATTCGGGACGCCATCCTGACACAGATCGACCGGGGCGTCACTATATTGAATGCCGAAAGCGGTTATCTGCACAATCCGTCCCCTATGGTTCTAAGCGTGATCTCTAACCGGGAACTCCCCAAGGTAGAGAAACTGATCCACAACATTGACCCTGAGAGCTTCATGATCGTCAGCCGGGTCAGCGAAGTCAGAGGACGCGGTTTCTCCCTGAAAAAACATTATCAGTAAGCGTATGATTAATTCAGTCTGGTTATACCAGCGCGCCGACAGACTCTTTTTCTGCTATTGCTCCTTCTTGGATCAGTTGGAGCAATACACTCACATACTTTACGCTTAACTGTGTTCCCGCACAACGATTTAATTCGGCGACCACCTTGTCAAGCGGCATCTTCTTCCGATAAGGTCTCGTGGAAAACATTGCGTCAAAAGTATCCGCCACGGCAATGATCTGCGCAATCTCAGGGATCTCATCACCTGTTTTTCCCATAGGATATCCCCCTCCGTCTATACGTTCATGGTGGTACTGGGCGCCTATGGCCAGTTCGGGCGCGATTGCGATCTCTTTCAGAATCTCGCTTCCATTGCTGGTATGTTTCTTAATCACACTGAACTCTTCGTCATCCAGACGACCTTTCTTATTCAGAATCTCATCCGGAACCGTAATCTTTCCGATGTCGTGAAGCAAACCGATATTATATATCGCTTCGGCAGCTTTCTCAGGAAAACCGGCTTTTTTCGCAATCATCCTTGCATACATCGCCACCCTTATGGAATGACCGTTTGTGTATTTATCTTTAATATCAATACTTTTGGCAAACGCATGGATAATCTGGTTGATAAAAAGTCCGTCCTCCTTACGTTTTTTCTTGTTATTGATAATAATCAGAGTTATTGTAATAATACTCTGCACGATAAGCACGCCAAATAACACTGACTGTACTACCATAATGTCGCCCATATTCCTTATACTTTTCTGCTGTTTTTGACGGGTCGTACCGATTACAGTATCCAGAAACTCATCAATTTCAGCTTCTATATTCTCTCTCGCCTGATGATACTCTTCATTAAATACCAGCAGCACAGCTTTGCCGGCCTTTTCCTCGCTGCTCAACTTTTGATCTTCTTCTGACAGCCGTACTTTCTGCACTTCCTTTGGGAACTTGGAAATATCTTCTCCATTTGCTTCCGCAACCAGCCTCATAGCATAGATCTCTGTCTTCATAAGCTCATTTGAATAGTCCAGCGCTTTCTGCATGCCGCTGATCGTCTCTTTATCGGCAAACTCTTCGAGATTCTCCAATGCACTTTCTCTGCGCCGCGTCTCATTCGCTTCTATAAAATAAGCCCCCATATGCTCCGACTCCATCTCCACTACATAGTGATGCACCTGATCCGTAAGATAGGCAGAAGCGTCAGATACCTTGGCGGCATCTTCTACACAAGAGATATAATCATTCATAGAAAAAATCATCGCGCTGAATTGGCGGAACATCAGGACCATACCATAAATTAAAAGACCATATAAGACACAAGAGATAATAACCATAATGATATTAACAATATCCCTCCTGGTCTCTCTCGTCAGTTTTTTCGTTTCTTCCTTGGTCATACGCTTTCCCTCCCGTTTCATTTTCGTTTCTAAAGAAAATAGTGTGGTATTTATACCACACTATTTCAACAATTCCCCCAATATTTGCCAAAAAGTGTACCTCGCAATTTTAACATATCATTTTTAATATATCTCTTTTTAATCATTGAAAGTATACCATAAAGGGCGCTTTTTTACAATAAAATTAGTTGATTTATCACAACTTTTTTCATGGTATATCATATATTAATTGGCCATTCCGCCGTTATTTTGACCTACGAATCCGCTCCGACGCGCCGGCTTGATTTCATCTGCATACCCTGCCAATGTGTTTGGAAAGTAACTTGCCATCCTTTTCCAAACATGGTATATTTAATGTATAAAAATAAGAATTCTAGGGAGTGGTTAAAATGTATCAGAAAGAGTATGAACGTTGGATGTCCGCAGATCTTTTGGACGCAGATCTAAAGCCGGAATTATCCAAAATCGCAGGAAATGACGACGAGATCAAGGATCGCTTTGCAATCGCACTGAAGTTCGGCACAGCCGGTTTACGCGGGATATTAGGCGCCGGAACGAATCGTATGAATATCTATGTAGTACGCCAGGCAACACAGGGGCTTGCCAATTGGGTGAAGACGCAGGGAGGCAGCCAGACTGTAGCTATCAGCTATGACAGCCGTTTAAAGAGCGATGTGTTTGCCAAAACTGCCGCCGGCGTTCTTGCCGCCAACGGTATCCACGTCAGAATTTATGACGCGCTGATGCCGGTACCCGCGCTTTCCTTCGCGACACGCTACTACAAATGCAATGCTGGTATCATGGTAACCGCTTCACATAATCCTGCCAAATATAACGGGTATAAAGCATACGGTCCGGACGGATGCCAGATGACAGACGATGCGGCGGCGATCGTATATGCCGAGATCCAGAAGACAGACGTCCTTGAAGGCGCAAAATACATCTCATTTGCGGAAGGCGTCGAGAACGGTCTGATCCGCTTTGTAGGAGACGACTGCAAGAAGGCGTTGTACGAAGCAATTGAATCACGTCAGGTTCGTCCGGGTCTATGCAAGACTGCAGGACTGAAATTGGTTTATAGTCCTTTAAACGGCGCGGGTCTGGTTCCTGTAACACAGGTATTAAAAGATATCGGTATTACGGATATTACGATCGTACCTGATCAGGAATATCCTAACGGATACTTTACAACCTGCAGCTATCCGAATCCGGAGATCTTCGCCGCATTGGAGCAGGGATTGAAATTAGCGGAAGAGACCGGCGCAGATCTGATGCTGGCCACGGATCCAGATGCAGACCGTGTGGGAATCGCTATGAAGTGCCCGGACGGTTCTTATGAACTGGTAAGCGGCAACGAAGTAGGCGTATTGCTTCTTGATTATATCTGCGCGGGACGCATTGAGAAGGGAACGATGCCGAAAAATGCCGTTGCGGTAAAATCCATCGTTTCCACACCGTTAGCAGACGCAGTAGCTGAACACTACGGTGTAGAACTGCGAAACGTATTGACCGGTTTCAAGTGGATCGGCGACCAGATCGCCCGTCTCGAATCAGACGGAGAAGTTGACCGTTTTATCTTCGGATTCGAAGAAAGCTATGGATACCTTGCCGGCCCATATGTCCGCGACAAAGACGCCGTCATAGGTTCCATGCTGATCTGCGAGATGGCTGCATATTACAGAAGTATCGGAAGCTCTCTTAAACAAAGGATGGAAGAAATCTATTCAGAATACGGACGTTATCTCAACAAAGTAGACAGCTTCGAATTCCCGGGACTCACCGGTATGGATAAGATGGCCGGTATCATGCAGGATCTAAGAGACAATCCGCCGTCTGAAATCGCAGGCATCAAAGTAGTAAAAGCGGTCGACTATACAAAGCCGGAAGAGACCGGGCTTCCATCTGCCAATGTCCTGATCTATACTCTGGAAGGCGGCGCAACCGTTATCGTACGTCCCTCCGGAACAGAGCCAAAGATCAAGACCTATTTTACAACCCTTGGAAAAGACCTCGAAGAAGCACAGGCGCAGAAAGACAAGCTTGCGGAGGCGCTAAAGCCGCTGTTGGCATAAAGCCCTCGCATAATGTCGAAATTTGATGTTCGGTAATCGTGGCAACTACATCATATATCTTTTATAATATATAAGCGGGATCTGAATAGAAATAGCGGCCGTTACGCTTCTTCAAATTAGCGTAACGGCCGCTCTCTTTTGTTATCCGGACATTAAGACAAACCTTTTTCATCATCGCTGTCAATAAAGTGATTACAAAATATACATTTAGGTATTTCCATTTTATCGCCTCCAAGGTTCAATATATTTTTAATCTCGTCTTAAGAAAATTTCATTTTGTTTAAGGGAATAAACATACTTTGGACACATTTAATGATTATACTAGATTTCAGATAGTTGATAAACATTTCAACTATCTCCCCCCTCACAAAGTATAGCGCCTGGATATACATTCCCAGGCGCCGCACTTTACTCTCATTCCTTTAAATAACTATAACAACAGCAAAACCCGCTAACCATATGGTTAGCGGGTTTTGCTGTTTACTTCTTATATTTCTGTACGATCTCCTGCATCGTATTCCACTTCTGCTCCATATCCGCCACCAACTTAAACTGCGTACGGCATCTGTCCAGATTGTGTCCTTCTCGATGGATCTTAAAATATCTGTCTCCCTGAAGATAATCCGTCAGGAAACGCATACCACACTCAAACGTCATAACCTTAGCTCCCATAGGCAGCAAGTCGATTTCCTGCTCCGTAAGCCTCCCTGCACACCCTTCAATGAACCCTTTGACATACAGCTCGTACAAATCCATGCTGCAGGACACTTTCGACAGGTCCTTTTCGTCCTCGGCCGCTGTACTCGCTCCAAAGCGAATCGAATCTCCGAAATCATTCATAGCAAGTCCCGGCATAACCGTATCCAAATCGATCACACAGATGGCTTTCCCTGTCTTATTATCAATCATAACATTATTCAGCTTCGTATCATTATGGGTCACACGAAGCGGCAGCTCTCCTTTTGCCTGGAGGTCAGAAAAGTAATTCGCCACATCTTCCCTCTCTAATACAAACCGGATCTCCTCCTTCGCTAAAGATGCTCTTCCCAGAGTATCCTCTTCCACACTTTTCTTGAAAACGGCAAAACGCGATTTCGTATCATGGAATCCTTCAATCGTCTCATGCAATGATTCCGCCGGATAATCTGCCAGCATACATTGAAAATTACCAAATGCAAGCGCGCTCTGAAAGAAGTGCTCCGGCTTTTCCACCAGATCATAGCAGGTAGTATCTGTAATATATTTGTAAGAGCGCCAGTAATCCCCATAAGAATCCCGATAATATGGCTTACCGTTGTAAGCCGATATCACATTCAAAGTCTCCCGTTCCGGGTCTCCGCCTTTCTCAATGATCTTCTGCCGAAGATGTGCGGTTACACCCATAACATTCTCCATAAGCATTACCGGATTCGCAAACACATCTTTATTCATTCTCTGAAGAATCACTTTGATTCTTCCCATCCCGGCAATCTCAAAAACCAACAGATATGTATCATTAATATGTCCGTTCCCGTATGCACAGCCCCTTACCAGTCTCCCATTATACTGAAAATTCGCTATAACCTCCGCAATCTGTATAGGTGATGCTTCCGCCATATTATATTTCCTCCCACAAATGTTCCGGATACAGCCCTTCATCCTTCATCCTCTTAAGCGCCGCAACGACTACAGGCTTATCCTCTTTATAAGTTACTCCATACCATTTATCCGCCGACTTAAGTACCGCCACCGTTGCACGGTCTTTTTCCAGGAGACTGCTTACCACCGTCGGCAGAAAATACTCGCATTTCATCGGATTACTCTTAAGCCCCTCATCTAAGAACGCCGGAAATCCATCCCGAATCTCATCCAGGATACTCCTGGTAAATCCCCACATATTCATAGAAACCGTCACATCAGCTTCCACCGGAACCCATGTCTTACCCTCATCCTCCGTATAAGCAATACCTCCGTTATGCTTCTCAATCCTCGTCCGCTCATGGATACCGATCAATTCGCCGTTTTTATTCATATCGCAGATACCGCGCGCCACATCCCCGTTATCTGTCACGGTCTTCCCAAGTTCATACCCCACCATTGTGTAACGATACTTCTCGTCGTCTTCATGAGTTGACAGATAATCATAAATAAGCTGAAAAGCTTCTCTTCCATAATAATCATCCGCATTGATCACCGCAAAGGGACCATGTATCCGGTCAATACAGCTGAGTACGGCGTGGGCCGTTCCCCATGGTTTTACACGCCCCTCCGGCATCTGATAACCTTCCGGCAAATTCTCAACCTCCTGGAACGCGTAGGACACCTCCATATATTTCTCGATCCGCTTTCCTACCGACTCTCGGAAATCTGCCTCATTCTCCCGCTTGATAATAAAAATTACTTTCTCGAATCCGGCTCTTCTGGCATCAAACATAGAGAAATCCATAATAATATGCCCGTCCTCATCCACTGGGTCAATCTGCTTCAATCCTCCGTAACGACTCCCCATTCCTGCCGCCATAATCACCAATACTGGTTTATCCATCACTCTGACACCTCCTACATCCAATATATCTTTATTGTATTACAAGAACGAGAAAAAATCTTTACACTATATTCTTTCTGATTTGCATTATCTGTTATCTATGTTACTATATGGAAATAAATTCAAATAAAATGCATTTAAAAACTGCAAAAGAATTAATCTTTTGCAGTTCCTGAATTTTTATTATGCTTTTTACATTACTTTAGAAAGCGCCGCAGCGTCTGCCACTACCGTGACATCCTGATGCATCTGAAGAATAGACGCCGGGACAGAAGGGGTAACCGGACCAAAGAACGCTTTCTCGACGATATCCGCCTTGTCCTCGCCGCTTACAACTATCAGAATCTTCTTCGACTGCATAATCGTCTTGATTCCCATAGTATAAGCCTGGCGCGGCACATCGTCTGCGGAAGCAAAAAATCTTTTGTTCGCCTCGATCGTCCTCTCCTGCAGATCTACACAATGCGTCTCTTTATCGAATGCATCCGCAGGCTCATTAAATCCGATATGTCCGTTGTGTCCCAGACCAAGAAGCTGAAGATCCACACCGCCCATAGAGCGGATCAATTCCTCATACCTTGCACACTCTTCCACACTATCCGGCTTCGTTCCATCCGGCAGATGCGTGTTCTCCGGATCAATATTTACTTTATCAAACAAGTTCTCATGCATAAAATAATAGTAACTCTGGTCGTTCGTACGCGGAAGCCCCTTGTACTCATCCAAATTCACAGTCTTCACATGTGAAAAATCCAGATCTCCAGATTCATACTTCTCTACTAAATTCTCATAAGTTCCGATAGGTGTAGAGCCTGTTGCAAGTCCCAATACGCAGTCTGGCTTCAAAATCACCTGTGAAGCGATAATATTCGCCGCTTTCCTGCTCATTTCACTATAATCTGCTGTTTTGTAGATCTTCATTACATATCCTCCTGATTATCTTCATACATTGTAATTTATATTTTCCCTCTTTAATGTATCAAAAAAAACGTATGAAAGCAAGATTATATTGATATGCTAATGATCAGATTACTCCTGTACATATGGCATCAAAGCAATATGACGCGCTCTCTTGATCGCTACTGTAAGAGCCCTCTGATGCTTTGCACAGTTTCCTGTAATTCTCCTTGGAAGAATCTTTCCTCTTTCAGAAATATATTTTCTTAACTTCGCTACATCCTTGTAATCGATCTCATTATTCTCCTTACCGCAGAAAACACAAACTTTCTTTCTTCTGCGTCCGCCGCCTCTTCTCTTGAAGCCGCCTTCAGGACGGTTACCTTTATCGTAAGCCATGATTAACTCCTCCTTTTGCAATACTAGTTAAACGGTAATTCTTCATCAATACCAGCTTCAATCTCCACAAAGTCTTCACCTTTATCCGCCATCACAGACGATCTCGATGAGGACGATGCAAAATCTCTGTCGCTTCCTTCCGGCATATTCATGAAACCTGCACCTACGTCAACTGATGAAGCTGAACTTGATGCGGACGCTGCTGAACCATAGTTTCTGGCGTTCGCATCACTTACGGTTTTACTCTCGGCAAACTCCGACTCTTCCACAACAACATCCGTCGTGTACACCTTAACGCCGTCTCTGTTGGTATAGCTTCCGGTCTGAATCCGCCCTGTGATCACAATCTTCAAACCCTGACGATAGAATCTCTCGGCATGCTCCGCCTGTCTTCCAAAAGCCACGCAATTGATAAAATCTGCGGTAGGCTCTCCGTCGCGCTTGAACCTACGGTCAACAGCCAGCGAAAACCTCGCAATGGCCAGTGGATTCTCCCCTCCCTGAGAATATCTCACTTCAGGATCTCTCGTTAAGCGTCCCATCAAAATTACTTTATTCATATAATACCTCTACTTCCTGCTTATGCTTCCTGTCTAACGCATAAATATCTGATCACGTTGTCCATAATGCGGATTCTCTGTTCAATCTCGCCCGGGACTTCAGCATCAGCTTCGAAGTGGATGAAATAATAGTATGCTTCTTTCATCTTCTGAATCTCGTAAGCTAATCTTCTCTTACCCCATTCATCAACGTCAGAGATCTGGCCGCCGAAACGCTCTACTAACGCTTTTACTTTCTCGACTACCTGCGCTCTTTCGTCATCTTCGATTTTTGCACTGACAACAACAGCTAATTCATATTTATTCATGTCGCCTTTGCACCTCCTTCTGGTCTTTTGGCCCCCCGCTCATCTTATGTGGGAGCAAGGATTTCTGCCTGTTTTTTGGCAGATTTATTGTATCACGGATTAATATGATATCATAATTTACTGCTTGTTTCAAGCTTTTTTCTTCAAATCTCTTGTATTTTTTTCCACTAATTTACGTGCAATCATAATCTGATGCCCACATCCCATGCATTTCAGCCGGAAGTCCGCGCCGACCCGCAGAATCTCCCATTCTCTGCTTCCGCAGGGATGCTGTTTTTTCAATGTAACAATGTCTCCCACTTCATATATATAATCGTTTTTCATCAGTCGCCTTCCTCTTCGTTTCCTTCTTCTTTTACCCTTACACCGCGGACGACAAAGCGATGATTGTCGCTGGCGCTGGTACAGGTTGACAACGTAACGACTCTGTCGCTGGTTGTCACCTCGACCCCTGTATCATAAAGCGATATTTCTTTTGTCAAATCCAGAAATCTCTGATACTCTTCTTTCGACGCAAATTCTGTTCTATAACACTCCGACGTATCTACCACCTCGCCCATGGAATAGACCTGATATACCAGTTCCCTGCCGTCTTTCGTATAGATATAAAAGTAAGGGTTAGCTTCCCAGAAAGCTTTGTCGTCATAATCCTGAATATGCCGAAACATGGAACCGTCCCGCATCCTATGACCATATACAATAGAATTCTTATCACTAAAATTTGGATTGTTATCCACATTCAGGAAGATCGCCCCCAGCGTATTCTCCTTCGCGGAAAATGTCTTATGCAGATATTCCTCATTATCTTTACCTTGGACGATAGGATAACTGATAATCGACGGTTCCGGAGAAAAACGAATCCATCCGATAGTATCCTGATTAATCTTTAAAAGTTCGTCAAAGTTTACGGTAAATTTAGACTCTTCTTCGTCATCCTGATTCTCATTTCCTAACGCAAGCTCACGAACCTTGCTATATTCACTTCTCCCGTCATAATAACCCTTGCATATCTTATAAAGCTGGAATGCCGATACACAGAATACGGCAAGCGCCGCTGCCAAGACGATGTTCGACAGAATACCTGCGGCATTCCTTCTCTTGCCTCTTCTTCCGTGTCTCCTGCCTGACCGTCGTTTTTTTCTCTTCTCTTCCATACTCCGCACCCCTGTCTGCTTATTTCATTTCTTCTTATATGCTTCTTTATTTCTGTTCCATAATCTCCACAATCGTCTTCTCTGTCCCTGTCATCCCCGGAGACGCGATCATCCCCATATATCTCATAGTATCCTCCGGCGTCATTCCGTTAATCCCATGAATATCTTCGATACTTATACCACGCAGCGCCAGATTCACCGCCCTGAACGCAGCGTCCACGGCAACGATACCTTTCATCGCACACCCGTGATTTCCGCCGTCACAGATCATACCTGTAAGACCGCTCGCCATATTTCGAAGCACGGCGCAAATCACCTGCTTATCGGCGCCTCTCATATATGCCAGCCCACAGGCCATTCCGGTTCCCGCAGCGATCCCACAGCCGCAGAATGCCGACAACTTCCCCGAATACTCCTTAATATACATCGTAAGCAGACAGCTCAGCGCCGCCGCCCTTAACAGTGTCTCCTCCTTAATTTCAGCCTGATTCACCTGATACCATGCATATAACGGCATCGTCGCTATAATTCCATGGGCCCCGCTGCCTGTAATACTCATCGCCGGTCTCCCAAATCCCAGCACCCTTGCCTCAATTGCGCCGTTACAAAGCAGCTGCGCCGTCTTAACCGGATCTTCCGATATCCTCTTTCCGCTGTTCTCCTGCAGAAGCCAGCCTGCGATCACCGCTCTGTCAGAAGCCAGTCCTTCCTCAAGCAATTCCATATTCATCGAAAATGCAGACCGGATAAATGCGATCTCTTTCTCTGGAACTTCCGTTATGTATTCCCATATCTCATCCAGGGAATACCGATGGATCGCCGATCCTTCTGTCTGTTCCTGTCCGGCTCTTCCTTCTTCCTTATATATCTGTGCTCCGTTCTTCTCTATGGATACAATATGCGTATGGCCGTCACGGATATGTACGGTGCATCTGTCCAGCACACTTTCCACCCTGGCGTCTATGGTAATCTCAGAACCAATATGATCCAGAACTACTTCCACAAGTCCGGCGTCCACCATCTCTGCCGCTTTCGCATCGTCCTCCTCTGTAATATCTTCAAGCGACTGAAGTCCTTTTCCGGCATCGGCTGCCACGGCTCCCAGAGCCGCCGCATAAAGACTTCCATATTTCGATGAATTCGGGATTCCACATGTATATGCATTCTTATACATACCCGAATTCAAAGCCACATGTACCTTCCTGACCGCACCTCTCACCTGCTCCCTCGCGCTTGCCACCGCATATGCAATCGCTCCCGGTTCCGTAACCCCAAGAGCAGGCCTCATATCCTCCTTGATTAACCTGGTCAATTCATTCATAAACTACTCCTATTCCCACTATATCACTCTAATGCTAACAAGCGTATCCCACAGAAAGCCTAACGTCTGCGGAGATCATAGATCTCATTATACCATGAAGCACCCGCCTGATAAAGAGTTTATACTTACTTTTCACACTCAAGTCAGTAAATAAAAAACTTTATATTTTTTTTATTGGCAATTTATTGACTTTCCTTATAGACGGCGTATCATGTGTTATACATAATGTTTCAGGAGGTTGATATACGTGAGAGAAAGATTAATTCGATTTATGCATGGTCGTTACGGCATGGATTCGCTGGGTAAATTCACTGTCATTACCGGTGTTGTCGCCATGCTTCTTGCAGGCTGGAACGACAGTCTGATCCTGTCGCTTCTGTCGTGGATATGTATCGTTTATACTTATTTCCGCATATTCTCCCGGAATATCTATAAACGTTCATCCGAAAATCAGTGGTATCTGAACAAAACTTATAAACTACGCAGCGCTTTCTACCGTGAGAAGAATCTCATGATCCAGCGTAAGACACATCACATCTATAAGTGTCCTGCCTGCAGACAGAAAATCCGAATTCCGAAAGGCAAAGGACGGATTGAGATTCGCTGTCCCAAATGCAGCGCCACATTTATCAAAAACAGCTAACGGAGTCTCTATATGTTTGGATATATAGCAATTAATAAAGCAGAGATGAAATTTAAGGATTATGATATCTATCACGCCTATTACTGCGGTCTGTGCAAATGCTTAAGAGAACGCTACGGCGTCCGCGGACAGCTCACCTTGTCTTATGACATGACGTTTTTTATCATTCTTCTTACCGGACTATATGAGCCCGAAACGAAAAAAGAAACCATACGATGTATTGCTCATCCTTTTAAGAAGCATATTGCTTACAGGAATGAATTTACCGAATACGCCGCCTCCGTCAATCTGATTCTTGCATACTACAAGTACCGGGACGACTGGAATGATGATCACAGGAAAAAAAGCTATATTGCCGCCAGACTGCTACATTCTCATATGAAGAAGGTCCGGGAGAACTACTCCGGCAAAGTCACTAAGGTTGCGTCAGAGCTTAGAAAATTATCCCGGCTGGAACAGAAGGACGAGCAGAATATCGACGTCATGGCAGGGCTCTTTGGTAATATAATGGCGGAACTTTTTGCATACCGACAAGATGAATGGGAATCTTCTCTGAGAAAGATTGGATTCTTCCTGGGAAAATTCATCTACCTGATGGATGCTTATGAAGACGTTGAAGAGGACATTCGTTCCGGAAATTACAATCCCTTCAAAGATTCCTTCCACAATGATAAGGACTTTGCCGAACATTGCAGACAGATTCTAACGCTTATGATGGCGGAATGCTCCAGGGAATTCGAAAAGACGCCCATACTTCTTCATGCCGACATTATTCGCAATATCCTGTATTCCGGTGTTTGGCGCCGATATATCCAGGTAACCTCTGACCGATCCAGACAGAATTAAGTTTCAAAGTTAATTTTATAATTTCCCAAAATATTTGAAAGGAAGAAAAAAACTGGTAGCCGCCAACTATCAAATATATAATTATAGCAAGAGATCAGGAGAAAAATCATGAGAGATCCCTATAGCATTCTCGGTGTACGGCAGAATGCATCAGACGAAGAAATCAAGAAAGCATACCGAAATTTAAGCCGGAAATACCATCCGGATGCAAATATTAATAACCCCAACAAAGACCAGGCGGAAGCCCATTTTAAAGAAGTACAGCAGGCATATCGGCAGATTATGCAAGAGCGGGAATACCAAACCTCCGATAATTCATTCGAAGACTTCGGTCCCTTCGGCAGCTTCGGAAACTTCCGCGGATTTAATGCTCAGTATCAGCAGACTGGTTCCGGCGCTTCGGAAAACGAAGAAGATCTGCATATGAAAGCCGCGTCTAACTTCATTAGCAGCGGTCATTACCGGGAAGCGCTTAATCTTCTCAACGGAATACGAGAACGCAATGCCCGATGGTATTACTACAGCGCCCTCGCAAACTCCGGAGCAGGCAATAATGTCGTCTCTTTACAACACGCTAAGGAGGCTCTCCGCATGGAACCGAATAATTTCCAATATCAACTGCTTGTAAACCGCCTGGAAAGCGGAGGCAGTTGGTATCGGCAGCAGCAAGGACCCTACCAGACGACTTTTGTCGGCGGAAGCAGCTGGTGTATGAAACTCTGTCTTGCGAATATCGCATGCAACCTGTGCTGCAACGCCGGTATGTGCTGCGGCGGCGCGCCGGGCGGTTATATCTGATACGCCAATATATCATACATTAGGAGGCCTGAACGATTATGCTGGAATATTTAGTTTTATATCAGAGTGAATCCGGCAATACAAAAAAAATTGCTGCGGCGATCTTTTCCCATCTTCCCGGAACTTCAAAAGACTTAATTGATATTACAACAAATAAAACCATCCCTGAAGCCCGAGTGTATTTCGTCGGTTTCTGCGTTCATTGCGGTTCATGCAGTATGATTGTCAGCGACTTTCTGAACGCCTTGAGCGGCAAGCGAATCGCTCTTTTTGGCACTTGCGGTATGGGAAATTCTCCCGCATATTATCATTCGATTGAACACAGTGTAAGCGTATGGATCGAGTCTGACAACGACTATCTTGGCGCTTTCATCTGCCAGGGCAAGATGCCGCAGAAAGTACGGCAGAAGTATGAGTCTATTCGTACCGCCAAGAATACGTCCAAAATCAGCCTGTGCCTCAGAAACTTTGACGAAGCTCTGACTCATCCGGACATTCTGGACCTCGAACACGCCAAGGTATTTGTTGAAAAGATACTGAAAAAAATACCGGCAGAGAATTAATTGTCATCCTCTGCCGGTATTTTCATTAAACATTAAATAGGAAGTTCCAGATAAATATCTTTACCTTCTTTGATAGAGATGACTACTTTGCCGCTCTTAACCGTCGCAACAGCCCCCTGAACATTCATCTCAACTGCAGGAACAGGAGCCGCCGCTTCTTCCGCTGTTTCTCCATCGGCCGCCTCTTTGAATCCCTCTACATTATCTGTTGTCAACGGACATAAAGAATCACTCGTCTTCGTTAATTTTGCCCCTAATACTTGTCCGATTGTCAAGCATCCGTCCAGATTCAATAACCCGGAATCAACTAATTCATCAAAGATTGCCGGATCCTCCAAATTCGCTGCCTCGATGGTAATACCACCCTCCGCCCTGCAGCATAACACTGCCGGATCATTGGCATGTGCTTTCGCGGTTTCCGCTGTGATTGACATACTAAATTACCTCCTTCTTAGGTGTGGATTACTCCCTTCAGAATCCTTCCAGTACTGCAACGCCTTTGATCTCAAAGCGTTCCGGGAGTATCCTTATATTCTAATATTACTTTTAGTATATCTGCCGCAGAATGATATTTCCAATCATTTTTTTTCATATATTAAGTATAATTATATGTCCCGTCTATATTATATCCTCACAGATCTATGATGCAACCTTGCATGTCTTCTGGTTTTCCTGCATATATATGTAAAAACTTTAAAGGTTGTTTTTTTAAATATGCAAAAAAAACGTTCTATAATTATTACGGTTCTGCTTTTTGCCCTCCTTTTCACATCTTCCGCACTGCTCCGTCATTTTAGCGGAGATGAGAACCGCCGGTTCGAAGCCTATACGAACCAACTCTTCTGTCAGGAAGTTGCCGGGAGCACGATTTCCCTCCATTATACGCTCAAGAATCCTTCCGCTTTCGGAATCGAACATACTCCCATATCCTTTGGCGCCTACACATCAGACACAGACGTCGTCTGCGCCGTTTCTGAGAACGCCCTGTCTGTACTTCATTCCTTCGAACGCAGACGCCTCTCTAAGGAAAACCGTCTGACCTATGATATACTGGAGCACTATCTTGAATCCTCCAGGCAGCTTGCTCCTTATACTCTGTACGACGAACCTCTGGCCCCCCTGACCGGCGCTCAGGCACAGCTTCCGGTACTCCTGTCAGAATACCGGTTCTACAACCGTTCGGATATTGAGAACTACCTTAAGCTCCTGACCAAAACACCGGAATATTTTCAATCAATCCTGGAATTCGAACGCGCCAAATCAGAAGCCGGACTATTCATGGCAGCCTACTCTGCGGACGGTATCATTCAGGAATGCCAGGCATTCATCGACATGGCGGATCAGAACTACCTATACTCTTCTTTCCAGGAACGTCTGGATTCCACAAAACTATCGGAGGAAGACAAGAACGCTTATATCAAAACAAACTCAGACTATATTAAGGATTATGTCTTCCCCGCATATTCTGAATTGAAGGAAGGGTTGTCCGCCTTGCATGACACAGGAAAGAATCCCAACGGACTCTGCCATCTGCCAAAGGGCCGGAAATATTACGAACTCGTCGTCTCCTCCGAGACCGGCTCATCCCGGACAATCCCGGAACTACAGCAATTGACGCAGCAGCAGATGATTGCGGACCTGACCGACATGCAGAAGATCCTGTCGCCCTCTTCCGGCGTCTCATCGGTCTCCTCCGACCTCTTTAAAGCTCAGGGTACGATCCTGAATGACCGTGACCCCGCATCCATCCTTGCAGAACTAAAAAGCAAACTAAAAGACAATTTCCCTGATCCTCCAAAGGTCAATACACAGATCAAATACGTACAAAAATCAATGGAAAACTATCTAAGTCCTGCTTTCTATATGATACCTGCAATCGATAACTCCGCCGAGAATGTGATCTACATTAATCAAGGACATCTGCCTGATGATCTGTCGCTATTCACAACACTCGCCCATGAAGGTTATCCAGGACATCTGTATCAGACAACTTATTATGCAGACACAGATCCCGATCCTATACGAAACCTTCTGAGTTTCGGCGGATACACAGAGGGCTGGGCTACCTACACCGAGATGATGAGCTACTATTATGCCCCTATCTCCAAAGAACAGGCTACGCTCATGCAGAAAAATAACTCCATAATTCTTGGATTGTATGCTCTTGCCGATATGGGAATCCACTATGAAGGGTGGACCCTGCTTGAAACAATCTCCTTTTTCCGCAGCTACGGCATCACCGACACTGACACCATCGAGACGATCTATGAACTAATCATTGCAGATCCGGCAAATTATCTGAAATATTATATCGGATATGTAGAGTTTCTGGAATTAAAAAAAGAAGCGATAGAACAGTGGAGCGATGATTTCTCCCAGAAAAAATTTCACACTGCCGTGCTGGACATCGGACCGGCGCCATTCGAGCTGATACATAAAAACATATTGGGCGATAAGTAGTTAACACCGAATTTTATGCTGAATTTGAACGCCGCAATTTGCCGCGTCTCCCAAATTCAGCATAAAATTTACCCGATAATCACTTCTATCTTAATTCCGTCTTCATTTTCAAGCCCTGTGCAGAATCGATATCGAACACATTCTTCGTACTCTTCGCACGTGTAGACGTTAAAATAACTTCGCCGCATGAAATATGATAACCCCAGAAAACTCTGCTCCGCAGCCTGGTATGAGAATTTCTTCAAAACTATCTTCACTACTATCTTTCTATTACCATCCAGCTCAGCCTGGTATTCTTCAATTGTTTGATCCGTCGTCAAGTATTCCCTGATCTCTTCTAACTCTCTTCGATCAATCGTCGGATTAAATTTATTAAAATAAGCTCCTTTTTCCATCTTGACCTCCTAAATTAGAAAATTCTGATGATTATCGAATTAAAAAGATGTCCCTGTCTTCATTCAGGGACATCTTTTATTCCTATTCTTTTTACTATTCGTTCGGTCTCTTGCTTCTTAATTTGAAACGAGCCACCAGCGACTTAAGCAGCTGGGACTGACTGGACAGCTCTTCGCTTGCAGCCGCGCTCTCCTGCGCTGTAGCCGAGTTCGTCTGCACTACGCTGGAAATCTGATCCATACCGGTCGTTACCTGTGCAATCGCTTCTGCCTGGGTAACTGCCGCTGAAGAAATCTTATCCACATATGTAACGGCGCTCTTCGTACTCTCTACCGTCTCTGAGATCGCCGCCGCAGTACGGTCTACGATATTAGTACCATTCTCAACCGCAATGATCGTTCCCTCGATAAGAGCCGTCGTGTTACTTGCCGCCTCGGCGCTCTTAGACGCAAGATTGCGCACTTCATCCGCCACAACCGCGAATCCTTTTCCTGCCTCTCCTGCACGGGCCGCCTCTACCGCGGCGTTCAATGCAAGAATATTAGTCTGGAACGCAATATCCTCAATCGTCTTAATAATCTTACCGATATCGCCGGACTTCTGGCTGATCTCACCCATTGCAGAGATCATATCCTGCATCTGTTCATTAGAAACAGTCAGTTTATCCTGAGCTTCCATAACCTTCTGACTTGCTTCCCGCGCATTATCCGCCGTATTATTTACTTCTCTGGAAATATCGTTAATCGTCGCCGCTAACTCTTCTACAGAACTAGCCTGCTCAGTCGCGCCCTGCGACAATGCCTGCGCTCCTGAAGACACCTGATCGGCTCCGCTTGCCACCTGATCGGAAGCTTCGTTAATCTGTCTCATCGTATCGCTCAGGTTACGGTTCATCTTACGGATAGCAGACAATAAGGGTCCAAAATCACCTTTATAAATCCTGTCCTCCGCAAAGAGATCAAAGTTGCCTGAAGACATCTCGTCAAGCAAGCGTGTAAGATCTCCAACTACATCCTCCAGACCCTGGCATGTAATTTTTACACTGTTTATAAGAGATCCAAATTCATCGGCAGACTCATATTCAAGCTTCTGAGACATGTCGCCTTTGGACAGCCCCAGCATTGCATCCTCTACCTGATGTACCGGTCTTACGATTGTCCTTGTTACTCTGGCGCAGATAACCATTGCCATTAAAATCGCAATCACCGTAATCGCCAGCAGCACGATCATGCTTGTATTCGTTGATTTTACGCTTTCGGACATAGTCGCGGTACGAACAGACATAGTGTTGTCAATCAACGTGTTTACATTATTAAGAACCATATCCAGTTCAGGGCTGCACTGCGTACGGATCAACTCCGCCGCCTCCATCGGCGCTCCGGCTTTGAGACGGGCAACAATAGTGTCCGCCACTTTCATCCACTCATTCAGCGTATTCTCCAGCGCCGTAACTTCTTCCTGATCCAGAACATTCTGTTCGTGAAGTTTCTCCAGATTCGCAGTGATATCCGCTTTATTCGTCTCGATCGACTGCAGCTTAGCCGCGTCTGTCTGTCCGGCAATGACCATATCCCGCACGTCTTTCGCCGCCGAGAATGTAGCGATACGGCAAGCCTTAACCGCATCGTCGGCCGCAACGGCGCCGTCCATAAAATCATTCAGATTATTATTCGCTTTTCTCAGCTGCAAAATAGAAAATACTGAAATAATAATCGTCAAAATAAGTACAACTCCAAATGACACTAATAATTTAGCTCTGATCTTCAAATTCTTCAACTTTCTTCTCTCCTTCTGTCTCATCTAAATTAGCGGCATCATCCATAGATCCGTTTTCGTCGGACTTTGCCTTCTGCTCTACCGTCTGTGGAATCTCCCCAGACGAATCTCCGGCTATTTCTCCCGAACCATCCCCGGGCAATTGTTCCGGCGTCTTCTCCTGATTGTCCCTATTCATCATTCCTTTCAATTTTTCTTTCATATCTGATAATCTAATTCTGATTCGGAATTTCATACGTTTACATTTACTCATACAAATTCGTTTCAAAAAACGGAAATTCCGGATTATCCAGCAAAAAGCCAGCAAAAACGGATATTTCTCCAATATCGGAAAGAATTGAACCATATACTCTCTGGAAGGAAACAGCCATGCCTGCTTTTTCAACGACCACTCCTTATCCCTGTTACGCCAGTAAAAATCCAACCTTATCTTCTCACATGGAAGCAGCGCCTCATCCAGATGCTTATTCTCTCTTCCGCGGGAGATAATATACTCTTCCAGCTCCAACGCAAGTCCATACTGCTCTTCCACATCCTCTCCAAACCAGAGCGTCGCGAGCAGTTCCGTCTGCCGGACGAACTCCATCCACACCGCTTTTTCCAGATATTCTCTTACTATTTTCCAGCGGAATTGCTCCCCCAACAATTTCTTATACTGCCACAGATCCATGATATCCCGTATCTTAAGCTTTCCTGTAATATAAAGCTCTACCATCTTCGCAATACGGTACAGATACGCTTCCTCATTCGCCAACATATGTATATGTTTATAAGATTCCATTCGCCGGTATCTTTTGACAGACCCCGAAAAATATTTCTTGATCACTTTATTCTCAATCGGTATCTCGTCATAAAAGACGATTCTTACCCCCGGAACTCTTACATACGCCATTCCATTAGCGGCCAGGTCTTCCTTCCGCTCATAATCCATCTCCAGCATGAATCTGTTGATCAGCGGAAAATCCTTCTTATCGGCTAAGAATTCTATCCGTCCTACGCGGGACATCTCCGGCTTAAGATACATCTCGCCTACGTCTGTACCCATCAAAAGCAGCGCGTCAATTCCATAACGCTCCAACTGCCATAAGATTACTTCTTCTACTTTCTGATAAGATTCATACAAAAGAAGTTCTTTCTTATAACTTTGATGAAACTGTGCCTCATAATCTTCTGAAATATCCTTCTCAATCCCTAAGAGTCCAATATAAATGATATTAACAATATTCTGATAATCCGAAACGTCAAAAACAATATCCCATCCCAGGCGTTTTCTCAGTCCCTGAACCGGTTTCTGGTTGATAATAGCTGCCAGCAGTATTAGTATATACCTAATCTCGTAGCTAATCGTCTATTACCTCCTTTCCGGCCTTGTCAATAACGGCTCTCTGTTAATTTATCGGACATTTTTAGGCAAATATAACATTTTTTCGCTATTTTTTCCCCTTTCTTGAAGAATTTTTCTCTCAGCAAAGACATCCATCGCTTTCTGATTATATATGGAACTCTTATCGTCAGCCACAAGCTTCCCGGACACCAATGTAATGCAGCGTCTCTTCATTATCGTGACCAATCCTCTGGCATGGCTCGCCATAAGCACCGTCATCCCCCGGTAATTCAATTCCTCTACCAACTGCATCAAATCCCAAGCCGCATCCGGATCAAGATTCGCCGTCGGCTCATCTGCGATCAATATCTCCGGTTCCACAGACAACGCTCTCGCAAGAAGCACCCTTGCCTGCTCCCCCCCTGACAACTCGTCTGGATACGCCTCATACTTATTGGCAAGTCCCACAAGTCCAAGGAGTTTGATGCTTTTTGTGTGCATATGTCTCTTCGCACTCTCGGTTGCAAGCATCGCTAGTTTAATATTATCACAAACCGAGCGATCTTTCAATAGCCCTACCTCCGAAGACATAATTCCAAGTCTCCGCCTGTGATATGGAACCTTCTCCCATGGCATCGTGTCAACTCTCCGCCCTTCCACCATGATCTTTCCTGAAGTCACTTCCTCCTGCTTCATGATCAGATTCAGCAGCGTGCTCTTCCCCGCTCCGCTCTTTCCGATAATAAATACAAATTCACCCTTCTCAATCTCAAAAGAAATATCTTCCAGCGCAGTATCTTCTTTAAATTTTTTCGTTACGTGATCGAAAACAATCTGTGCCATATACTCCCACCTTATTTTTTTACCACAAGTACCGATATCTTTTGTATATACTATACTGTTTATACTATAATCAGTCAATAAAGATTATCAAATTCCAGTATTTAGAAATCTATTCTTTATATTTATATGATAGTATAGTAACGGAGAATAACTATGAAAAAAAAGATAATATACGGCGTCCTGATTTTGGCGCTCTTGCTGTGCATGCCGTTTACCAGGTTTGATCTGGCTCCCGGCAGTTCCATTACCCTTCCGGAAGCCGCGCCCGACCCGGAGGCGTCTCCGATTATAACTGACGGCTGTTACAGTCTGCCTTTAAAAAGCAGTATCGGTATCCTTACATATTATAATCAATCAGACAGTCGATGGGCAGATTACCTCTACGGCGGACAGGACCCTATGCACACCTATGGCTGCGGGCCTACAGCCCTTGCCATGATCGTATCAAGCTTCACGCCGCACACCTACACGCCCCCCGATATGGCTGCCTGGGCGGCCGAACACAATTACTGGTCCGCAGGCCACGGCACAAAACATAATTTTATACCGGAATGCGCGGCGGCATTCGGTCTTAATGCCTCGCCTTTTACGGACTATACCGTAGAAGGTGTTCTTTCCGAACTTTCCGGCGGACATATCCTGGTTGCACTGATGGGCTCGGGACACTTTACATCCGGAGGCCACTTCATCATCATCACCGGACGCTGGTCTGAAAACCAGGTGTCCATTGCCGACCCTGCCAACCTGGAAAACACGCAGAGTCCCTGGGATATCCAGATGATCCTCGATGAACTCAGCGCAGGCGCACAGGCAGGCGGACCTGTCTGGAGTATTGCGCCGTAATTTTAAAAGACTATCTGGAAATGTATTATCCAAACAGTCTTCTTTTCACACTTTTCTTAGTTTTTCTGATAATAAGAATCCTTCCCCGCAAGCCTGGAATTCAGCGCTTTGTCTATTTCTGTCGTCCTTGTTATGACTTGACGCAATTGACAACTCAGCTCCAGAATCTTTTTCTCTTCGAAACTCTCCGGCTGTTCCTTTGCTTCTCCATTCAACCAGGACAGAAGTTTCTCTTTCTCATCCGTGCTTGACCGAATAAGCAATTGGATCTCCTGCTTCACTTCGCTGGCAAGATCCATCTCGCTCTGTCTCATCTTGAGCAGCAAATGAACTGATTCTCTGTCGTTACTGGATAACGCGCTCCCAAGCTCCTTGGTTATCCTTTCGATCTCCGCCATATGCACATAGTTCCTTTGAACCCGCTTCAAGATCTCAGAATATAATTCTTCTTTGTTCTCCATAAGCCCTCCCCCGTTACACGACAGCCGACTTGCTGGCTTCTTTGAACGCGTCTCGAAGATCTGCCACAAGCGGTTTCAACTCATCGACTACGGCGGCATTCCGCCCGGCCTGCAGCCTGCTGAGTTCAAAGAGAAAGAATTCATACATCCTCCGCAGTTCGAAACTAATGTGATATTCCATATTCAAAGTATCGTCAAGATACCGCACTATCTCTCTTGATCTCTGTACAGATCTGTCAAACAAATCGTAATTCTTATCCTCCAACGCAATCTGTGCCCTGGTCAAACGCTTGATCAGCTCATCATACAGCAATAGAAGCATCTCTCCGCGTGTCATCGTATTCACGGACTGCATCTTATACTGCTCATACCCTCTTTGATACATATTCGTCCCCTTTTTCTGGATTTCATATACAGACAATGTCCATGACCAGACAAGCCGTCTTGTCTGGTCATAAACGTGCCGGCACACAAGTGTCTTATTACATTAATTTAGATTCTAGTAACCGCCGAACTGACTCAACCAACTGCTCTGGTTGTTCATCTGGGAGATCAGCGTCTCTAAGCTGGTGAACTGCTTGATATAACGGTCGCGCTCTGTCTCTAACCGTTCCTGCAGCTCTGAAATCTTCTTCTTAATCGAGTCTAACTGCTTATACATCGTATTCTCTGTGACGCTCATCGGTGAGCTCTCGTGACCCGCTTTCCGAATCAGGATACCCTTGGAGTCCATAGCGCCCGATGTATTGACATATTTATTAAGCACATCCTTAAGTCTCGTCGCAACACCTGTAGAAGTACCGTTTTTGTTCGTATTCTGAACCGATTCATTGGCAAATATCTCCTGCACGCGCTCCGGATCCTTCGCAAGGGCCGCGCGGAACTTGGTCTCGTCAAATACCAGTTTACCATTATCGGAATATGAACTGGATGTAGAAAGTCCCATCTCTGACAGCTCTTGGGCGATGCCTCCGTCAATAATGAAACGCAGGTCGCTGCTCAAGCTGCGGATATCACTGTCCGCATAGAGGATGCCTTCCTTGGCCTTCTTTTCCCAAGCCTCAATCTCATCCTCATCCAGCTCCTTCTTCTGCTCGCTGGTAAGCGGCGAATAGTCACGGTCCGGTTTGGTGCTGACTTCTTTGTGCACCAGCTCAATGATGGAATTATATTCCTCAACCATGGCTTTGACTGCATTTACGATGGAGTCGGCGTCTACCTGAGCGTCGATTCCGATTGCCTCGGTAGTCGTATCTCTTACCAACTCTCCGTCAACTTCTTTATATCCGAATTCACCTTTCACATTGACCGTAAGTCCGTCCATGGTGAAAGAATTCGTTCCGCGATTGATTTCCACTACTTCGTCAGAGCCTGCATACTGAACGGCAATGATAGCGTCCTGTCCGTATACAGCCTGCCTTTCAACAGCGTTACCGCTTTCATCCTTATCCATTCCAAACAGTATATTCGATAAATTATTTGCCCTTGTAGTAGCTTCAGTATCATCAATACTTGGGTCGCGAGTAATATTGCCGCCCTCTGCAAACGAGCCTTTAATATCGATCCTTCCGCTGGCGCCGTCTTCTTTTGACGTAAATACAAACTTATCTGTCTCAGCCTGGTAGGTTACTTTGACGTCTGTGTTTGCATTGATCCGCTCCATCAGGGAATTCATGGTGTCGTCTTTATAAACCGCAACTTTCGTACCGTTAATATCAAGAGTTGCACGCTGCCTATCTACCGTTTGCTCTTTTCCTTCCGCGTCCTTATACGTCACTTTCTCTGTCTCGGTAAACATATCCTCTGTTATACCGGCAAATCCGGCGTCTAATATGCTTGCGCTGAGATTGATTCTGTTTGATTCTCCAACCTTCGTGTTTAAAACATTGTTTACCAGGTCTACGCTGCCGCCGGTAATAGAAAGCGTTGAACTTGTATCGTCGACCGTCGAACCATTACTCGGCTTGATTGTCTTGAATTCAAGACCTTTTTTGTCTGCGCTTAAGCTAACCTGAACCCTGTTCTTCCCGAACGCACTGTCTAACTGTTTTTGAAGCGAATCCTTAATAACGTCTAATTTAGCCTCGTCAGTTTTATCGGTTCCGTCTGCATTTACAAACTCTGATGCCGACGGCATATAAACAGAAACCGGCGAACCATTATAAGAAAATCTCAATTCCTGACCTGAAACCCGCTCATTGAACGTTGTAATGAGATGCATGTCATCCTTCTCTGTCGTCACTATGTTGCTACCAGACAGATCATACTTTCCATCCTCTGACGTAGGAGATTTGAAACCTAACACTCCAATGGCGCTTCCGCCAACCAGCTTAACGGATCCATCCGCGGTTCCTCGACCCTCGAATACCATTTTACTGCTAGTAGCCGTTACTGACACTTTACTTCCTAACGTTGTCTCGCTACCGTCGGCTTCTTTAATTTTTACATTATCTAGCTGTTCCTGAATTGATGCGGCTGCTCCCGCCATATCTGAATAATCATACGCTGAACCGTCGGCCCTCTTCTCGGCAAATGTCACCGTATACTTCTTTCCGTCTACTTCAAATGTCAGATCCTGATTACGCATATTCTGCCAATCTTTAAAATCAATCTCTCCGGTCTTTAGAGTCGAATCAGAAACTCCCTGCGCCGCGCTCCATGTCGCCTTCTGCGCAAGCTGCTTTACACCCATAATCTTAACACTCTCTGCAGAAGTACCGGATCCGGATACGGACACGAACTTACTGTTCACTCCGCTGGTGTTAATTTTATTACGTCCCCAGAACACTGAGCTGAATAAGTTCGTACTTGAAGTCCAGGACGCCGTATATTTATTCGCAAAATCAAGCAGCTTACTGGTAATATTCTGTACTGCCGCCTGCTTCCATTCTAACTTCTGCTGTTTCTGCTGCTGCTGCGTGATCTTATTGGTCGTTCCCATAGTCATACCTTCGATCAGGCTGTCTCTGTCCAGACCGCTGGCAAGACCGCCGTAACCTCTGATACTACTGCTTGTTGAAGTGCTTAATCCGCCTACTGTTGCCATATCAATCTCTCCTTTTCTCTCTCGACTGCTTATTGTTCATACGGCGCAACCATCCTCCGCCCTGCCTGCTCCAGACAATTCCGGCATACTCTGAACAATGCCGGAATATCCATATGTAACAGACTCTGACGTACAAAAAACCGCATTACCACAAATTCAAATTTATTCTGTACTTATTTATCGGCATATAGTATACTTTAAATAATAGCTAGAACAAGTTTTAATTACGAATGGAGGAATTATTTTGGCTACTATCATCGCACTTACAAACCAGAAAGGCGGCGTAGGCAAGACAACAACATCCAGCGCTCTGGCTGCCGGATTAAGCTCTTTTTATAATAAAAAGGTATTGGCAATTGATTTAGACCCGCAGGGAAGTTTAGGGTTCAGTCTTGGACTTAACATCGAAGAGTGTCGCACGATCCATGACGTACTGACCGGACAAGTCCCCATCCAAGAGGCAATCCAGAGCACCGATTACTGTGATATTATCACCTCTAACATCCTGTTGAGCGGCGCGGAACTTGAATTCAATTCTTCCGACAGAGATATCCTTCTAAAGAAAGCGCTGTCTCCCGTCGCCGACAACTATGACTATATCATTATCGACACGCCGCCTGCTTTGAATATCCTGACGGTAAATGCTTATGCGACGTCCGACCACTTGATCATACCCATGGCTCCCGAGATCCTGAGCCTCTTAGGCGTTTCTCAGTTAAAGGAGACGGTTGACTCCGTGCGTCAAAGCGTGAACCCGAATTTGAATATATTAGGCATTATATTAACGAAATATAATCCACGGACTCTGCTTGCCCGTGAAGTGAAAGAGATGGCCGATAATATCGCTTCACAGATGGGAACGCACGTATTTGACGTGCAGATTCGTACCAGCGTCACCGTAGCAGAGGCTCCCGCGCATGGCTTAAGCGTATTCGACCATGCGCCTCATGCCAAACCATCAGTAGATTATCAGAGTTTTGTCAAAGAAGTTGTAAGCCGTACGGAGGGATTCCGTCAGGCTACATTAAGGAGGTAATACAGAAATGGCCAGAAGAAGCAATAAGACTGCACATGTACTAAATCTGCTTGCCGGACACGATACGCAGAATTCAACAGAAGAAACGACGGCTAACGAAACAGCCCCATCTTCTTCGGAGGCTGCTCCGGCAGAAGAAGCCGCGCAGCCGTCCGCCAAAGAAAGCACGAAACCTGACGCTGTACAACCGGCAAAGACAGACACAGAACCCGTAACGGTAAGCGCGCCTGTATCGGCACAGAACATCTCCGTGATTGACACAACCGGCACGGATCCTGTCGCCGAATTGATACAGCAGGAATTATCTAATCAATTTGAATCCGAACTAGCGGCAATTTCTCCAAACACCGCTGCAGATAACGAGGCGGACGCAGATACGCAGGATATGGAACCCCAGATCACAGAAACTGAGAAAGCCGCAGAAACTGCGGAGAATTTAGAAACTGTAGAAGTTACAGAAACTGCAGAGGTTACAGAAACTGCAGAAGCTTCTGTAACTGCGGAAGCTTCTGAGACGGCTGCTACAGATTTTACATCTGCAGAGACGGAACCTGCTGAAGATACAGAAGCAGATTCTTTGTCGGAAGCTCAGGCATCTGCCGAAACTTCAAATTCTGCCACAGAGGATATCACACCGGCAGATTCATACGCAGCTTCACAACCAGAGACGACAGCGGCAGCCGAACCGGAGACAGCGCCGGAGCCGGATTTCGTCTACCTGAACGTTATGGAAGAGATCGTCAAAGACAAAATCATCTATTTTATGCGTCAGTTTGACCTCTGTACCTGCGAACGATGCAAGGCGGATACAATTGCATTGACGATGAACGGACTTATGCCGAAATATATCGTCACCCTCCCCGCCGCCGTTCCTCCTCTCATAAGCTATTATACGAACAGATTAATCTCGGACGTTACGGTAGAAGCTATCAAAGCGTGTATGACCGTAAAAGATAACCCAAGACATTAAATATTTTCCTTAATTATATCAAAAATGGCAGATGACTGACCATACGGAATATCACGTATCAGGTCTTATCATCTGCCATTTTCGGCTGAGTTAAACCACACATTATTTCTCTATACTAATCTTAAAGCTCTATACACGCTCCTTATTTCTTAAGCCTGAATCTTCCGGTCTGTTCATGAAGCTTGCGGACTTCTTCAAAAAGTTCTTCGCTGACTGCCGCGGACTCCTGACTGCTGGCTGAATTCGTCTGAACGACTTCAGCGATCTGAGCAATACCGTCCGTTACTTGCTTAATAGCCTCTGACTCGGCATTGATCGCATCCGCGATGGAACCGATGGCGCTGTTAGACTTCTTCACAAGATTCAGGGTCCTGTTCAATGTCTCGGATACTTCATCTACGATACCGCTTCCGCGTTCCGTCGCTTTTACAGACTCTTCGATAAGATCCTTGGTTTCTTTCGCCGCCTCGTCAGACTGTGCCGCAAGACTCCGCACCTCATCCGCGACTACCGCAAAACCTTTTCCTGCAGATCCTGCCCTTGCCGCCTCTACCGCCGCATTAAGCGCCAGGATATTCGTCTGGAACGCAATGTTCTCAATCGTTGCAATAATCTCGTTAATCTTATGAGACGTCTGTGTAATATCCTTCATAGCCGCAACCATCTCTTCCATCTGGCTGCCGCTTATAGTAACCTGCTCTCCCGTCTTCTTGGCGTCGTTCTGCGCTTCATTCGCCATCTCCACATTTCTGGCTGCATTCTTGGACAATTCATCTAACGTCGCATAGAGCTGCTCCACTGCACTGGCCTGCTCCGTAGCTCCCTGAGCCAGAGACTGTGAACTGCTGGATAACTGATCCGCATTACCGGAGATCTGATGCTCCGCCCTGCCTATACTGCCAATCGCTGATGATATCGTTGTCGTAAAGCTGCCGATCGCCTGTTCGATCATCTGGAAATCTCCTATATATTTTACAGAAGGAGTTACGTTAAAATCACCTTGCGCGAACTGCGCCATAATACGGTCAATATCATGGATATAATCTTCTATTACTTTCATTGAATTCCGCAGAATACTTGCCAGATCACCCAGCTCGTTATTCGCCTCGTACTCCAGATTAATATCAAGATTTCCTTCCTGAAGCGGACGTATCTGATTACTGATATAAATAATAGGTTTTACAATCTGTTTGAGTACATAGGTCACCATACTGATCATGAATATTAATGCTAAGAAGAAACATACTCCTGACACTACCTGTACGGTATGAAGTTTTTCGCTCATGGCTACGGCGCTCGTATCCTTTAGCTGCGTACCCTCTTCAACTACTTGATCCATAAGACCTACCAGTGTGCTCAAATTCGTCTGGATCGTGTTCTGATAATAATCCTGCGCCGCATCCGGATTCGTCTTCGCCATCTCCAAAACATAACTTGCCGACTCATGCAGCTCCTTATGTAAAGGTTCCAGTTCGTCTCTCAGGGCGAGTACTTTCTTGTCGTCCGTGGACATATCCCCGTAAAGCCACTGCCCAAGAACACAAGCGGTCGGATCCATACTTCCGGTAAATTCCTTTCCTTCATACAGAGCATTACTCAAACCTGAGGACCATTTATAATGTGCTACTTCTGCTTTCTCTATCGTGTCTAACAGTGTAGTTGCCTCAATACTGGTATTCTGCGTATCTTTGATTGAAAAAATACTCGCTGTTACAGAAAAACTGTATATCAACACTGCGGCAATCGTCGTGGCAACTCGGATTCCCACCATTTTATTAATACTTTTACGCATGGATACATATCCTCTCTCTCTTATTCTTGTGTTCCGCTATTGCGGCTACGATTATGCGGCCTCCGCTTCCTGTCCCGATACCGGCTGTTCCGGCTGCGGGTCGGATGCGGTCGTCGTCCTGGTCGTACCTCCTGACACATAGACCCTTCCGCATTCCGGACAGATGGCCGTATGCATGGAGACGGACTGGCTAACCACGCGACGTCCTTCCCGCTCGGCCGACGCCTGCTCACGCACCACATGTTCCATCTCGTGTCCTCTCACCGCAGACGCTGCCTGCTCCGGCGATATATGCGTCGGAGTCTGATAGGACACTCCCGGATCATCCGAACCGTCCTGATACTTTCTCTCCTTACAGGTCTGGCATTCCTTTTCTCCGGATACTTCCTGCACTCCTTGCGCTGACTGCTCTGCTTTCGTCTGCCCGAGGCCCGTCAGCCTTGTTCCGGTTTCTCCGGCGGCTCCCGGCGCCCCTTTATCCGCAGTCGTCTTCTCTCCCTGAGAAAGATCTATATACTGCATACGCATACGTACAGATAGTTCCGCCGGATCCATTCCTTTTCTCAAGAAAGGTATCGCATACGCTATTCCCCGTGTTTCATTCGACGTCACCGCTTTTACCGGATCTACCGGCTCCACAGGCACCCCCGTATTCGCCGTACGTCCGCTCCAGACCGCGCCGATCTTCGGTCCCTGCCGCGCCGCAGACGACGCTGCTACGCCCCGGCCGCTCTCTGCGGCAGACGCCGCAACATCATTCTGTCCCACCGTACTCCGGGATAACGCCTTTACCTGCGCATATCCCATATACTGCTGTGCGCCCCGATATGGCTGAACTGCCAGGACGCCGGTCATATTACTGACTCCTGAGACTCCGCTAATCATAACTCACACCTCCGATACAAGAACGGGGATTATGATTCCCCGTTATTCATACCTACGACATTATCCCAGATATTATTCACTTCTTCTACGGAATCCATATAGATTTGTGCCATCTCGTTCGTCTTAATTCCCAGCTCATCCGCGATCGTCTGGATCTCTGTCCATTGTGCGTTTTCATAGCACAGAATCAACTCATACAGTCTTCCTGCCGGCCCTTCCTTAGATATCAGCGCGTTCTTAATTTCGTCTACGATAGGGATCTCAAAAAGGATATCTTCAATCGACGCGTCGATCATATATTCCAATGTCGAGAACATACCCATCAGATATGCGTCCGAACTGTTGATCGGGAACTGCCTTAACTTCTTCACCAACGCCGACGCAAAATTCGCCCGCATAAAGGAAGTCTTAAGAACCTCCTCTGATGAATTCTCTTGCTTATCTTCGAAACTAAGAAGATAGATCCACTGCTTCAACTGATTGATACCGACGCGTATCAGCGCCTGACGCACCGACGTAGTCTCCTGGTGCACCGCAAAATACGGTGAATTCGCCATCTTAAGCAGAGCATATGTAAGAGAAGCGTCTCTGGTTATGATCTCCTCCAACTCTCCTATATCCGGCTCATCCTTCGTAATCTCGACGATAAGCTGATAGAGATTTCCCTGCATGAATTCCATTTTTCCTGTCTTGGCAGTCATTCTGTCGGAGATATAATTTCCTTCTACATAGTCTACTTCCAACTTAAGCGCGCAATCATAGACTTCCCTGCTGTTCACGCCCGTAGCGATGAATTTCTTCTGGAAACCATGCGCCATATCCACTACATTGGACACCGAACGCATCTGCTCTTCATCCATCTTATTCGAGATATCCATCTTAATATAATCTGCATGTTCCAATATGCTGAAATACTTAGGCGTAAACTGAAAATCATTGATAGCGAAACTGTACCCTTCGTCGCGGTATTTGCTGATCAAGATTCCTGCCAGCGCATGGATGATGATATTATCCCCTATCTGAATAACAACCTTATCTTTGTCAAATATCTTCGGCGTATTCCGAAAGAGAAGTGTAGGGGTAAATGTCATGAATGTCTTTCTGTCTTTGAATATCCGATCGGAATTCTCAGACAGAAACGCAACCATTGTATTTGCCGCCACGCTGTCTGCACTCGGATTATATAAGCTTCCCTGGTCTTCCTGTATCAGGAATTCATATCCTACGATCTCATCCGTCTGCAGATCCTTAATGGCTTGTCTTACTATATAATTATTCATCTAAATTTCCATCTCCCTCCGGTCTAATAATTCGTCCATCACTTCTACAAGACGTCCTATCTCCGGCTTCGATAACTGCTCATCTGCCCCCAACTGCTTACCCTTAAGACGCATCTCTTCATTAATCAAAGACGAGAAAATAATAACCGGCATCTTCCGCATTTTCTCATCATCCTTCACAAGCTTCGTCAGACGATGACCATCCATCTCCGGCATCTCAATATCCGTAATCAACAATCCCGCTCTCTCGCTAAAATCCGGTTCATTGCGGATACTCTCCAGATATTCCCATGCTTCCTTCCCGTTATTGAAATTCTTCAGATTCGAATAGCCTGCACGGAATAAGGAATCCTTGATCATCTTAGTCAATAGAATTGAATCCTCTGCGAGTATGATCGGATGATCTCTTACCACTCTCTCTCCAAGCGCGTCGATATCATGTACCTGTATGCTCGTTTCCGGCGCGATCTCGGCAACAATCTTCTCAAAATCCAGAATTGTAACCAACTGCCCGCCGCACTGGGCGATCCCTGTTGCCACTCCGTCCTCCCCGTTCGTAAGAGCCTTATCCGGTTTCTGAATATTCTCCCAGGATATTCTGCTGATTCCAACCACGCTGTGTACGCGGAATGCAATGTGCATCTTATTGAAATTCGTAATAATGAACAGATCTCTGTCCTTCTTCTCTCCGCTGTCACCGGTCAGGTATTTCGGCAGGTTGATTACCGTAAGCAAGATCTCCCTCGGCTTGAATATTCCCTCGACGGAGTCATGGGAATGCGGTATCGGCTTTACTTTATCCGCCATCATGATCTCCCGTACTTTTGCAACATTAATACCATACAACTCGCCAAATATGGTAAACTGCATAATCTCAATCTCATTTGTCCCTGATTCCAATAAAATCTCTGTATCAGCCATACACATTCCACTCCTTTATACTCTCTGTATATCTATCGACATAATATCCGCCTGACATAACATCGATCAGATCCTTTCCTGGCAAACCAGCCTCGCGGCCAAGTCCTCCGACAGGCTGTTCCGAATCGTTCTCTATAAGAAACGCTCCGGTCTTCCGGCCGAGCGGACGCTCACCTTTCCTGTGCTCACATCCAACAGCATCGTTCTTGCATAATTCGCTCCTGTATCCTCACTGGCAACATGCAGTCCCTCCGCCATCAGGATTCTCTTGACATTCTGGGCATTCCGTTCTCCGATATTCCCTAATCCGCCGGCGCCTTTCATCTCGAACATCTTGGCGCCTCCGGCAATCTTACACACGAGTCTCCTCTTCGTGGCGCCGTAAGCAGAAAGCTTACGCAGAGTCTCATGAATCCCCGAATCTGCAAATTTGTATATATTGCTGTCGTTCCCTCTCCCTTTCTCCGGAAGCATAATATGAAGAAGCGCTCCTAATTTGATCATAGGATCATAAAATGAGATTCCGATACATGACCCGAGCGCGTACGTAATCAAAATTCCTTCCTGTCTTGTTATCTTCATATCAGCTATTCCGACCGATATCTTTTTTTCCATTGACTTATTCAACTCCTAGCTTTTTCATAAGAACATTCAAAGATTCCACATCCGGCAGGAGCAGCATTTCACTGTCTAATGCCTTTCCGTCTATCGTGAATTGTCCTGTAATCATCATAATTCTGTCTGAATGCTGTCCCATCAAAGACATCGGCGCGCTCATAATCCCGCCGACCATATTAATCGCAAGCTGCGGAACCGATAACTCTACATTCACATTCGTCAGGGACGCCATTGCCGTGATATACGACGATATTACGATATTCCCTGTCTCCATCAATACAGAAGAATCAATCTCTTCTAATTCCAGGAAATCCGAATCCACCTTCCCAAGCATCCTGAACAATACCTCGTCCGAGAACTCTTTCGTCAGAATAAGAAGCATGATTCCACTCAATTCCCCCGACATCTCTACGAATATCGCCGCAACCAGCTCTTCCGGATCCCCCAAATAATCCAAAGCTTCGTTAAATCCTAAAATTACTACTTTCGGAAGGGACATATTCACCTTTGCGTTCAGCATGCTGGACATAGCTGTCGCGGCATTGCCTCCGCCGATGCTTCCGATCTCCTTCAGAATATCCATCTCTAACTCATTCATCTCTTCATAAGATTTTATAGCCATATTGCACCTCTCTATGATCTCAATGTATTAATCGTATTTACAATCTCATCCGATGTCTGTACCATCTTAAGCGCGTAAGAATACGCTCTCTGAGCCTCAATCATACGTGTAAAATCATCAGCCACATTCACTCCTGACATCTCCAGCGTCTTGTTCTCGAGTTTTGCGCCCGGAATCAGGAACGGCTGCCCATTCTTCAGAACCGGCGTGAATTCATTATTCCCTATACTCTGCATCCCAT
Organism: uncultured Dorea sp.; assembly: GCA_910585725.1. Taxonomy (GTDB): domain Bacteria; phylum Bacillota; class Clostridia; order Lachnospirales; family Lachnospiraceae; genus Sporofaciens. Next base: position 106,674 of record CAJUFA010000001.1, read on the forward strand.
CCAGGATGTTGAATCCGTATACCCCGATCTCACTGCTCAGTTCCCCATCTATCACCTGAATCGGGTTCTGGTTCTGATCAAGAACAAAATTCCCGTTATCATTCACCAGATAGAATTCGTCGCCGCGCTTCGACATACTGAAGTGTCCGTTTCTTGAATATGTAATCTCATTCGTGATCGGACTCCTCAGCATAAAGAACCCCTCCTGAACAATCGCATAATCAAACTTACCCTCCGTTGTCACAAAGCCCATAGGATCAAAATTCGTATTCGTCTTCTCTACATGAATACCTGTACCGGCCTTCAGCGGAGTATCCGCTCCGGTATAATTATTCAGGTTATAATACATCAGGTCATAGAACACCGTTGTCTTTGCCTTATAACCGTAATTGTTCACGTTTGCAAGGTTATTGCCGACCACATCCATCTTCTTCTGCTCTTCCATCGCGCCCCTTGCAGCAGTATAAAACGACGTGTACATATTTTATCCTCTCCCTCCTATTTCTCATGCGCCATTATTTATTTGCCGGTCATCTTTTTATTTCCTAGGTAGCAGATCCTAAGATGACCATCTTTGCCATCAACTGGTCATACATCTTCAAAAGCTGAGCGGAACTCTGAAGCACCCGCTGTCCGCTCATCATCCTTGTCATCTCTTCAGCCATATTCACGTTAGAATCTTCCAGATATCTCTGTGTAACAGTTACGCCCTGAGCAGCCTGAGGCTGTGCGTTTGCCCGGAATACGCCTCCGGTTACCTTTGTAAGCTGACCGTAATCCGCAAAATCCACCACTCTCAATGTCCCAAAGACCTGTGTGCCGCCTTCATTCGTGATATTGCCCTGCTTATCAATCACAATATCATCCGTCGTGAGCTGAATCGGTCCGTTCGTACCAAGCACCCGTCCGAATCCCGGCAGAACCAGATATCCGTTATCATCCAGATTGAAAGAACCGTTCCGGGTATATACGTTGCCGTTATCCGTCTGGATCTCAAAGAATCCTCTGCCGGTCAGCCCCACATCCATAGGAGCGCCGGTCTCCCTGATACCGCCTTCCGTATAATCCGTCACTCTCTCATCCGCAATATTCATCCGGGATACCACGCCCACCGGAGTTCTGGCAGAGCTGTCTTCCTTTTCATAACGATAGATCATCTCGTCGCGGAATGTACTCTGCATCAGCCGATCTTCCTTATAACCGGGAGTAGAAACATTCGTCATATTATTACTTATAATATTCATATTCCGGTTTTGTGTGATCATGTTAGACGTCAGGTCATAATATCCTTGAAACATTTTAACTCTCCTTTTCTTCGTTGAATCTTTCCATGTGTTTCCTCAGCTTCTTAATCGCATTCGTATGGATCTGGGAGACTCTCGGTTCGCTCACCTTGAGTACATCCGCGATCTGTCTCATATTCAGTTCATCTATATAATACAACGAGATCACAAGCTGCTCGTTCTCCTTGAGCGTTCCGATCCCTTCTGCAAGAACTTCCGTCAATTCCTTCTTAAGAAACTGACTCTCAGGCTGATCATTCTTCTCTCCCTGAGGCAGCGTCACCCCCACCTCGTTACCCTGGGCTTCCGCAAGAACCATATCCAGCGAAAGCACATTGAACAGAGAAGCTTTTCTCATCGTCTCCTGATATTTCTCAGGCGTAATATTCAGATACTCCGTCACCTCCTGCACGGAAGGATAGTACCCTAATCTATTATATAACGTTGTCACTGCTTCTTCAATATCTCTCGTGCTCTTTCTTGTACTTCTTGGCACCCAGTCCTGCTTCCTTGCCAGATCGATGATCATTCCCTTGATTCTCTTTGAAATAAACGTCTCGAATTTGACATTTTTATCCATATCAAACTTCTCGATGGAAGACATGATCGCGATCACACCTTCGCTGATGATATCGTCTACCTGAGAAAAACTAACATAGATATCCCTCATCTGCAGCGCAATACTCTTCACAAGGTAGATATACCGCATGACGATCTCCTGCTTGATCTCAAGCTTCCCTGTCTCTTTATACATTTTTAAAAGCTCTTCGTTCGTCTTTTCTTTGTATAATTCCTGTGTGTCCATACTCGCGCTCCATTGAGTTTTCAGCGTATCGCAGTACGCTGGTTTTATGCTTGCATCATGATATTGCCGACTGCCTGTATCTGGACGTTATTGCTGATCTCATTAAATGAAAGCACATATACGTCCGGGAAGAACTGTTCGATCAATCGGTAGAAATGCAGACGCACCACCTGACTCGTAAGAACAACCGGAGACTGTCCAAGCTCCTGGAACTTCTTCACCTCGTCGGACATCTGTGAGATCACGCTCTGCATCACATCCGGACTGAGGGCAAGATACATGCCATGGTCTCCGTTGGTAAGACTGGTGATAATGTTCTTCTCCAAATCCGCGTCCAGCGTCACTACTTTCATACTGTTTCCTTCACAGAATCTTCGTGTGATCGTACGCTTAAGCGCTACACGGATATTCTCCGTGATAGTATCCAGATCCCGTACCGTCATAGACGAATCTACTATCGTTTCCATGACGGTTTCCATGTCCTTAATCGGTATGCCTTCTTTCAGCAGATTGGTCAATATCTTCTGGAAATTACCGTAAGAGATCAGCGTCGGAATCAGTTCATCCACAAGCTCCGGCGACTGCTTCTTCATATTGTCGACCAAACGTACGACTTCCTGCCGGTTCAGCAGCTCATAGGCGTGCTTCTTCACGGTTTCGGAAAGATGCGTCAACATAACCGATAACGGGTCGATAACCGTATATCCGTAGATCTCCGCCATCTCTTTCTTATCCACCGTGATCCATTTACTCGGAATACCATATGCCGGTTCGATGGTATCTATACCATCAATTTCCTTCTCCAGGTTCGGCGGCTCTAACGCCAGATAGTAATCTACCAATATCTCTCCCTTAGCGACTTCTTCACCTTTGATCTTGATCACATACTGATTCGTATTAAGGCTTGAGCTGTCGCGCAACCGAATAGAAGGAATTACAAGCCCCATCTCCTGGGCGTACTGCCGCCGGAAGATAACGATACGGTCGATCATCCGCCCGCCGCTCGCTTCATCCACAAGAGGGATCAGACTGTAGCCAAACTCCATCTCTATAGGTTCTACCGAGATCAAAGAGTATACGCTGTTGATATCTTTGAAATCGTCCTCTTCGGCCATCTGCTCCGGTTCCATAGGACCCATACCATCCGCCGCCATAGGTCCCTGTTCCGGAACCGCCGCGAATCCCTCCATACGCCGCATGAGATAGAATCCGCCTAACATCATTATAAGCGCGATAACGGCTAACTGGAACTTGGGCATCCCCGGAACTGCCAGTAAGATCGCCAGCACGCCGCCTGCGATCATGATCGCTTTCGGCTGTGCCGAGAACTGTCTTGTTACATCTATATTCAGGCTGTCTTCTGCAACCGCACGAGTTACGATCATACCTGTCGCCGTAGAGATCAGAAGCGCCGGTATCTGAGATACCAGACCGTCGCCGATCGTAGCGATGGAATACACCTGAAGCACTTCCGTGAATCCCATGTTGCCCTGGACCATACCGATTACACAGCCTCCCAGGAAATTGACTGCCGTGATGATCAGGGACATTGTAGCGTCTCCTTTAACGATCTTTGTGGCTCCGTCCATGGAACCATAGAAGTCGGCTTCCTTCTGGATCTTATAACGTCTCGCTTTCGCCTCCGCTTCCGTAATCAGTCCGCTTCCAAGGTCCGCGTCGATAGCCATCTGCTTACCAGGCATAGCGTCCAACGTAAATCTTGCCGCTACCTCAGCCACACGTTCCGCGCCCTTCGTGATAACAAGAAACTGAACCAATACGATAATCAGGAATATAATAACGCCGACAACAACATTTCCCTGAAGAACGAAGTCGCCCATAGACTGGATTACCTGTCCCGCCGTACCGGAATTACTTAAGATACTTCTTGTAGAGGAAATATTGATTCCGATACGGTATAAGGTCGTAATAAGAAGCAAAGATGGGAAGATGGAGAATTCCAACGCCTCTTTAATGTTCATGCTGACCAACAGAATAATCAGAGATATCGCAATATTCAGTATAATCATAACGTCCAATAAAAAAGGACTTAACGGTATGATCAACAGCAGCACGATCATAACTACGATCAATGATACCGCGTTATTCAATATATTCTTCATCTTCTACACCAACTTTTTATTCATTCGGAATACCTCGACGAGGATCTCCGCTACCACTCCATAATATTCCGCCGGAATCTGCCCTCCCAGCGGGGTTGAAGCATAGATTCCTCTCGCAAGCGGTTTGTTCTCAATCACCATAACTTTGTGCGCCTCGCCTATCTCCACGATCTTAAGCGCAATCAGATCCTGCCCCTTCGCGATCACGACAGGCGCGTTGTCCTTGTCGATATCGTATCTAAGCGCCACCGCGTAATGCGTAGGGTTACGGATGATAACGTCCGCATCCGGGACCGCCTGCATCATCCTGCTTCTTGCCATACTCTGCTGCAGACTTCGAATCTTGCCCTTGATCTTCGGGTCTCCTTCCGTCTGCTTATACTCTTCCTTGACTTCCTCTTTCGTCATCTTGAGGTTCTTCTCGTAGGACCATCTCTGATAGAAATAGTCGAATCCTGCGATCGCGGCAAAGACCATAGCTACTTTCAGAACCATGCTCATTATTTCTTTCAGGACGTACGCCGCGGAAGAGAGCGGAGCAATATCCATCATCTGCGCGATTACCACGATCTCATCCTTTAGAATTCCGTATAGGATCACGCCGAGAATAATAATCTTGATCACTGCTTTCAGCAGCTCCACAACCTGCTTAAGAGAAAACATATTCTTGATCCCCTTAAGCGGATTCAGCTTGCTGAGTTTGAATTTCAAAGGCTTCGTCGTGACGTTGAACCGGGTCTGTATACCGGTTGCAACCACTCCAATGGCTAAGCTTATCACCCCCAGCGGGAAGATACATTTTGATAAAACAGTAACTGCTTTCATACCAAGCATCTGCAGATTGCCCAGCGACAATTCTTCTATACTTTCCACAGCCGATATCTGGAAGATCATAGTTTCTCTCAGCGACTCATAAATTGCCGGAAACAACAACTGCAGACAGTAGAAACACCCGATAAGCGAAGCGACCGCGATTACGTCTTTACTCGACGCAACATTACCTTCCTTGCGCTGGTCCCTCCGCTTCTTAGGTGTGGCTTTTTCGGTTTTTTCCTCTGACGCCAAAGGTGTTCACTTCCTTTTATAAGAATGTCAGTATTCCCTGGACCGTCTTCATCATCGTTGTCATGATATTCTCTATAAAGCTGCCCGTCGGGGCGAAGAGAATAACCAAAAGCCCAAGGCCGACAATTAATTTCATCTGAATATTGATTACGAATATACTGATCTGCGGCACAACTTTGTTGAGGATCCCAACGCCTATCTCTACCAGGAATTCAGCCGCGATCATTGGAATCGCAAGTCTTACGCCCATGGATACGCATTCCAAAAATATCTCTATAATCCGAAGCGATAATCCCTGAGTGATCACCATCCCCCCATAGGGAACGATCTCCGCCGACGTCACCAATATCTTCATCAGCGCGTGATGGCCGTCAGCCGCAAAGAAAAGCAGCATGAGCCATGTCTGGAGCAGACTGCCCGTCACAGGCATCTGCGCGTTACTCTGGGGGTCATACACGGTAGCCATCGATAACCCCATCTGAAAATCTATTATATAGCCGGCAAAACTTACTATAAAAAAAAACAAATGCATGACAAACCCGACTACATACCCTATAAAAAACTCCCTAATCAGAAGCAGCATAAATTCGATCGTATTTCCGATCTCAAAAGCCTCCTCTATCGAGAACGAATAGATCATTAACGTCAGTATAAATATGAAACCAGCCTTTACCCGCGCCGGAATATTCCTTCGCCCCAGTACCGGATTCAATAAGACAAATCCCGTCATCCTCATCATGATCAAGGAAAATAATGTAAGCTGCGCGATATTACCGATTGCCATATCACCACTCCCTATGTCAGCCTTGTATCAATCGGAACACCCGCGTGGTAAAATCCTGCAGCATCTCCAGCATACGGTCGCCGCTGAAGACAAGGATAATACCGATCACCAGCAATTTGGGCACGAATGTGATCGTCTGTTCATGGATCTGTGTCGCCGCCTGTATAATCGAGATCAGGATACCTACCAGCATACTGATCACAAGCAGCGGGCCCGCAAGCTGGATCACCAATACAAACACATCATACATCAGATCTCCGACTTCTCCATTTGTCATCTACACTATGCCCTCCTTACCGTCACGGTATATTAAAACTATTAACAATGCTTGAAAACAACAACTCCCATCCGTTCACCGTTACAAACAACAATAACTTGAACGGCAGCGAGATCATCGCGGGCGGCAGCATCATCATACCCATGGACATCAACGTACTGGAAACGACGATATCTATCAGCAAAAACGGAATATATAATAAGAATCCTGCGCTGAATCCCCTCTTAAGTTCGCTGGTCATAAAAGCCGGGATAACCACCGTCATAGGCAGATCCTGAACCTGTTCCACTTCCTCCGCGTCCGCCATATCGGCAAAAAGCTCAACCGTCCCTTTGTCCGTATTGCTCAGCATGAATTCCTTCAGCGGAACCTGCGCCCTTTTAATCGCCTCCTCCTGTGTAATCTCCTGATTCTTATACGGAGTGTATGCCTCCGTATTAATCTGTTTGATTACAGGATCCATAATATACAGCGTCAGGAAAACTGCAATTCCTATCAGCACCATATTCGGCGGAGTCTGCTGGACACCCATAGCGTTTCTCAGGAATGAAAGAATGATCACAGTCCTCGCAAAAGAGGTTACCATGACTAAAAGAGAGGGCAGAAGTGAGATGATCGTCAGTATCAGCAGCAGATCAAGCGTAGGAACCTGATTGCCATTAACATTGATCAATGAATCGTACACTACTTTCTACCTCCTCTTTTTCCCAGACCGCCAAACTTTTCCATCATCGCCTTGAAATCTGGTATCTTCTCCCCGATGTCCACCGGCTCCGGTTCCAATGGGAATAAATCGTCATCCTGAATCTCCGACAGGACGTTGATCTGTCCTGAAGTGACGCCTACAAGCAAGTACTTTCCGCCGATCTGTACGATCGCGATATGACGATCCTGTCCAAGAGCGATCTGGTCAATCAGACGCATATACTTAGAACCGACGCCTTTTCCCAGACCTTTGCCTATATATTTGCTTGCCAGATAACTCGCGTATATGATAAGCGCAGCCACGATAAAGGTGCCAATCACTCTTAACATATAATTCCTTCCTTCAACACTTAATGCTGTCCCAAAGCGATCAGGTTCACTTTCATAATCTCCGTTATCCTGATACCAAAATTATCCTCTACAACCACTACGTCGCCTTTTGCGATACACTGACCGTTAACAAACAAGTCTACCTGCTCTCCTGCGAGTTTGTCCAGAACCACCAGGGAACCCTTCGTAAAATCAAGGATATCCTTCACAAGCTTCTTTGTTCTTCCAATCTCGACGGATATCTCAAGCGGAACTCCCATGATCAGTTCCATGTTCTCTTCCTGCTCGCCTTCCAGCACGATTCCGTTATCCGCTTTAAGAGAGGTCTGCGCCGGCGTCTGTACATGAATCATCTTCGGTTCTGCCGGAGCTTTCTTTTGTTCCTGCATCTGCTGCTGCATCTGCTGCATTTGCTGCATCTGCTGCATCATCTGCTGCATCATCTGCATCTGCATCATAGATACTTCCGGGCTGACTCCTGACTGAACCATCGGTACCGCCTGAGCCGCAGGCGCCGGAACTGCCGCTTCCATTGGCGTCGGCGCTGATGTTGACGCTGCAGGTGTTGATGCCGGTGTCGGCGCTGATGTTGACGCTGCAGGCGTTGGCGCCGCTGCAGGTTCAGGCGTTGGCGCCGCTGCAGGTTCAGGCGTCGCCGCTGCAGGTATTGGCGCCGCTGCAGGTTCCGCCGGTCCGCCGGAACTCATCTCCGCAAGCATCCTCTCGATCTCATCCTGCGACATCATCTGATTAGAAGACTCCGATTTACTGTCTTCCTGCAGGAACGATGTCTCCTGCGCCGCAGGCGCAGGCGTCTCCGCACTCGAGGAGCCTGACGCTTTGGGATCATACGCTACAATCGCCTCAGGCGGCAGAAAACCTTCCACCAATCCTTTGGCTAGCCTGATCGGCATGACATTGAAGAATTCGCTCTCAAGCTTATCCGCAATCTTTAACGTAAATCCGACAACCACCTTCGGCTCGTCATCGTCAAAATATTTCTCTATAAACTGCCCTTCGTTCTCTACCTCGAAAGAAATCGGTGTGGAGATATTCACCATTCTTCCCAGAAATTCAGACAGCGCCGTGGCAGACGCGCCCATCATCTGGTTCATAACCTCGCAGACAGCGCTGATATTGATCTCGTCAAGTTCGAAATCTTCATCAGGGATCTCCATTCCCATGACCATCTCGACGATTACTTTAATATCATGCCTCTTAAGAAGCATGACGTTCTCACCTTCCAGGCCCTCAACATAAGTAATCTCGACGCAGACTGCCGGTTCTACTCTGTCCATCTCAAATTCTTCTTTTCTCACTACGTTGACAACCGGCGTCGTAATGTCCACCCTGGAATTCAACATCGTGGAAACTGCTGTCGCAGACGCGCCGAGACTGATATTGAGAATCTCGCCTATCGCGTCTATCTCCAGTTTACTAAAGCAATCTGAATACATATTAACCCTTCTCTCCTTCCGGGAAAATCACCCCTTTTTCTATTTGCCGATATCCAATGCTCTCTGTGCCATCAACTTCATCGCATTGAACGCTGTGATATTCGCCTCGTAAGCCCTCGTAGCCGCCATTCCGTCTACGGTCTCTTTCACAAGATCCACATTCGGCATCATTACATATCCTTCTTCGTTCGCATCCGGGTGATCCGGATTATAGACAGGGTTCAGGTCCCTCTGATCTTCTATGATCTGGGTTACCTTGACACCGCCCTTTGACGCGGTGCGGTTTAAAAGACTGTTGAATCTGGTACGGAACGAGGTAGAAGGTACTTCTTCCAGCACAACCATCTTCCTGCGGTATGTTCCTCCGCTGGCTGTTCTGGTCGTCTCACTGTTCGCGATATTCTCAGACGCAATATCAAGTCTCTGCCGCTCTGCAGTCATCCCTGACGCACTGATATCAAATGAACTTAAAAAAGACATAATAACCTCCTTTTACTCTAACCAAGGATCTTCTTCACCGTTGACAAAACACGCTCCGGTTTGAAAGGTTTTACGATAAAATCCTTGGCGCCGGACTTAATGGAATCCATTACCATCGTTTCCTGCCCCATAGCGGAACACATAACGATCGTAGCTCCCGGATCCATAGCCTTAATCTCTTTCAATGTCTCCAAGCCGTCCTTATTCGGCATGGTAATATCCATGAACACAAGATCCGGTTTCTCCGCCGCATAAGTTTCTACCGCTTTCACACCGTCTTCCGCCTCAAGAAGATCCGTATATCCCGCCTGTGACAACGTATTCTTTAACATCATTCTCATAAATGCCGCATCATCCACTAACATAATCTTTGCCATTTTTTTTACCTCACTTTTTTGTTATTTATATCATTATAATTTATTTACTCAGATAATTCCTTGGATTTATCTGGTAGTTATACCGCCAGGTCTTCATCTGGTTCACGGTTCGGCTCCAGTATACGCTCGTCGATCTTGACAGCCACATTCTTGTTATGTACTCCAAGCTGCCCATTGAACCACGGCTGCCCTTCTATGTAGAGAGCAATCGGCGAATCCTGAGGCTTGTTCAGATCTATCACATCGCCCACATGGAGGTTGTAGATATCGTCTAAGTTCAGCCTTGCGATTCCAAGCTGCGCCATAATATCCATCTTAGACTCTCTGATGCTCTCCATGATATCCTCTTTACTGTTCCTATGCTGAACCGAATCATTCTTCTTCGCCAGATGCTTCGTCTTATCAATGATCTCAAAGATATTACTCAGCAGCGTCCCGGGAATACAGATATTCATAACCCCTTCGATCTCATTGATCTTGATATGCAGCATAATGATAACAACCGTCTCATCCACGCTGATCCCCTGGAACATACTGGGGTTCTCCTCTATATAAGAATATACGGCGTTCACATTGATGTATCCTGACCAAACATCATTCATGATTGAAATCGGATACTTCATGATCTTCTCGTACAGCGCCAGCTCGATATCTGTATAGGTATATGCTATATCAATCGACAGATCCGTGCCGGTTCCTCCAAGCATACGATCTATCATAGAAGCCATCAATAAAGGACTGATATGGATAAGCACCGGTGGATTGTTAGAGTGATCGGGGAGTTCTACATCCGCAACAGTCAATACGTCTGAATCATTCAATGCGTTCCCGAATTCGTAATATCTCTGCTCTTCTACTCCCATGACTTCTACTTCGCTTACTACACGGAACAGACCGTTGATCTGCGAAGTAAAGATCCTGGAATAGTTGTCATAGATACTACTCAGCATCTTTAGCTTATCCTTTGTATATTTCTTCGGACTGAAGAAATCATACTTCTTATATTCCTTCTCGACTACTTTCGGCTTTTCCTCCACCTCTTCTGCGCCGGAATTCTGCATCGAATTCAATAGCGCGTCTATCTGACTTTGCGATAATACGTCTGCCATCTAAACCCCCACCTTTGTTACTATGTTACTATAAACTTATCTGTTCATCTGCTGATAATATTCTTCCAGGCTATGTTCTACCGCGTCGGACTTTGTGATCAGCAGCTCGACCCTTCGGTTCTTTGCCCTGTTCTCCGCAGTATCAAAAGGAGCGATCGGACGGAACTGTCCATACCCTTCCGATACCAGCTTATCCGGAGATACGGTTGTACGCTGCTGGATGAACGCCACTACCCTGGCCGCTCTTTCCGAAGAAAGCAGACGGTCATTCTCCGGATTATTCGGTACACTCGGATCAGCCTGAGTCGTATGCCCCAGAACCCGAATCTCCTTGATCGAACTGTCCACCCCCGACATGATAGATGCAAACTGAGCCAGAATCTCCGTTCCTTCATCCTTGATTATAGAACTGTCCCCATCAAAGAATACATTATCATGAAATGTGATAAAAGTATAGCCGTCTCCCTTAAATAACTCGACTTCACTTGTCAAATCCGCTTCTTCAACCGCTTTCGTCAGACTCTCGAACAAATCGTCAAAAGCTTCCGCGTCTATGGCTCCAGGCACGTCGTCATCCGCCAGAAGATCCGGATCGTCCGCTATCTGCGAGACTTCCTTCGCATCCGGATTAAAACTCTTAACGATCATAATCCATTTTGCCTGGTCCAAACTAGAGATGGAATATAGCAAAACAAAAAAACACAGCAGCAGCGTTACAAGGTCGCCGTATGTATCCATCCAGTTCGCGCCGCCTCCGCCGCCTCCGTCGTTCCTTCTCTTCTTCATAATCTCCTCCTGTTACCCTTCTGCAGCCTCTTTGCCCTTCTTGCCCTTTGAAACAGCATCCGGATCTAAGAGTCTCTGACGTTCTTTCTGAGATACGTATGTAACAAGCTTCTCCCGCAGGAACTTCGGGTTATCTCCCGCCTGTATCGCAAGAATCCCTTCTATCATAATCGTCTTATACAACAACTCTTCTTCGTTCCTTACCTTAAGCTTATTGCTGATAGGACCGAAGATCAGATGTGCAAGGATACATCCGTAGAACGTAGTAATCAAGGCTGTTGCCATCGCGGGACCGATATCTCCTGCGCCGCCTTCACCTTCCAGGTTCATTCCCTTCAACATATTAACCAGACCAACCAGAGTACCGATCATACCGAAAGCAGGAGCTCTCGCTTCCAGCGTCTGATAAATACCGATACAGTCCTCATGCCTGCTCAGCATGGCGTCCACGTCACTTTCCAGAAGACTTCGCACTTCTTCCGGCTCTGTCGCGTCTACGATCAGCATAATGCCCTGCTTAAAGAACATGTCTTCAATCTCATTCGCTTTCTCCTCCAGCGCCAGAAGACCATTCTGCCTTGCAAGCTGCGCCATCTCCACCAGAGTGTCAACCAATTCTCCGATATTATACTTCTTCCCCTGAAGCAGAATCTTCGTATGCTTGAGCAATGTCTTCAGCCTGCCGAAAGGATAACTTGCAATAACCGCGGCGATAGTACCGCCCAAAACGATTGCAATACTTTCAGCGTCCCAGAAATTACCAAGCTTCGCCGGTGTAATTCCGACAAATACGATCAGTACTGTTCCAATAAGCAAACCTAAAATACTAGTTATATCCACTTTCTCTCACTCCTTACTTACACCTTATCTATCTGCACGGTAACAATGAATCCTGCCATTGTACGCAATTGTTTTCTCGATTATTTCTTCTGCGCTCTCTTTTACGATATAAAACTTCCCGTTTGTCATGAGCACTTTTGACTCCGGTATCAATTCAACAGATTCTATATGCGAACTGTTCAACACAACTTTCGCATTATTCAGCTTCGTAAGCATTATCATAACATAGTTCCTCACAAATATCAAACGCATTTGCTATCACAAAACAGACAATTGTGGAGAATCCCTGCAGGATCCTTCCCGCATCGGCCTCCCCACAATTATCTGTGCATGGATGAATATCAACACATATCCTGGGAAATGCTTCATTCATTACATGTATTATTACTCATTACTTAATTAGATGTCACGTTAAGAACCCGCTAATAATTAACGTTTCATGTTTACGAGTTCCTGAAGCATCTCGTCTGTTACCGTGATGATCTTGGAGTTCGCCTGGAAACCTCTCTGTGTGGTGATCATGTTGGAAAACTCATTGGCAAGGTCTACGTTCGCCATCTCGAGCCAGCCGCTCTTGATGATACCCACCGGACCGCCGTTCGGCTTGATGGCCTCTACAACACCTGAGTTCGCGCCCGGTGTATAGTAGTATCCTTTCTGCTTCTCCAGACCGTTGGGGTTCTCTACGGATACGAGGGCTAACTGGGCAATCGGGATTGCGCGATTGTTAACGTCCGTTCCCATGATCGTTCCGTCTTCGTTCATCGTCCAACCCTGGATATCATAACGCTGTCCAGTTTCCGGATCAGTCGGAATACGGATTGCTGTTAATTGATCTGAGTATATCGCCGGAATACTTGGAACCCGATCCACTGGCTGTTCCTCCTCAAAAGAAAATGGAACATTTACAGGCGTGCCTGCCGCCGGCGCCCAATTTGCACTCGTAATGGCAGCCGGAGCGTTCGCTACACCTGACACTTTTGCCGTCAATTTCAAACTAACTGTATTTTTTACCGTGTCAGGATCATCTGTTTTCTCTATCTTATAACCGGCGAGCGCTCCTTTATTAGGCTGATCCGGATCTACCGGATCCGGCTTATCCGCTGTTACAACAGCTATCCATTCGTCAATCTGCTCCTTAGGATCACTGCTCTTAGTAACTACGTTAATTCCACCTATCGTAATACTAGCCTTTGTACCTGCCGCGTCATCAGCCGGTACGGCTGTGAAAGCAGCTCCGTTGATCGTATAAGCTCGAGGTTTCGCCGTTATCTCCGGCGTACCTGTTCCGTCTACCAATCCATATCCATATACATAACTTCCCAGGTTATCTACCAGATATCCGTTGTTATCCACACGGAAGATACCTACTCTGGACAGATACAATCCCGACGACTCAACATCCTCAAATGTTCCGTTAACCATATTACCTACCAGGAAGAACCCTGTACCGTCGATCATACAATCCATGTTGTTGGAAGACGGAGACGGCGCTCCCGTATTAAACTCCGTTGAGATCGAAGACAGTGTGGAACCATAACCTACCTGAGACGCATTGTGTCCGCCGGCTGCTCCTGCCACTGTACTTCCGCCCGTACTACTGATGGAATTCGAGTACATCGCGTCCTGGAAATTATAGCTGTATGACTTGAATCCCCATGTATTTACGTTCGCTATATTATTACCGATTACGTCTAACTTTGACTGATGTGCCTTGAGTCCTGCGACTCCAGCAATCATTGATCTAACCATAGTTTATTACTCCCTTTCTTTTCCATTCTCAGCCGTCTTGCGGGAACATCAGACAGGATATCTTCCTATCCGTCGTCTTTCGGTTCCCGATGTATCTGCAAGTCGCGCAGATACGAAACCTCCATAAAATGGTCCGGTCTACATTAAGACAGCGCTGTCAATATTGGTAAAAATATTCTCCTTCATCTCTGCTCCGGACATCGTCGTTACTACGATGTTGTGAGGAACGTTCACAATAAAGGCTCCGCTCTCGCCGATAACCACCACATCCCTGGACCCCTTCTCTTTGGCTTTCTGCACCGCCTGGTTCAGGTTCGTGAGGAGACTGTCCGTCATCTCGATCCCCCGCTCCCGGACTCTCTGAGCCGCATGCTTGGAGAACTGGACGGATTGGGCTTTGTCGGCTTCTTTCTGCAGAATATCTGCAAATTGTACTTTTGTACCTGTATTCTTACCGGCATCCGTACTTGTGACGGCTGCTGCCCTTGTCTGCAACTGTGCCGCGGACGCATGCTGCAACTTAAGAGCTCCGGCATTCGTGATCTGACTCGTCTTACTCATCGATTATGCACCGCCTTTATCTCTGATCCCCTTATCCTTCTATAATCCTCTGTCCTTCTATGCTTTCGTCGTCCCGGTCGTCTTTCCGGCGGTTTCATTTTTCTTCTTCTCCGCCTCTACCGCGTCTTCAATATCTTTCTTCGGTACGTCGCCTACCGCCATGATCTGCGCCAGCTCATATTTCTTGCCGCCTACATATACGGAAGTCGCTCCCGTGAGATCCACGCCGGTCACGGTACCCTTTATCGTATCCGAAAGCTCTCCTTTGTCGTTGGTGATCGCAATGGTTACTTCTCTGCCAAGAAGCCCGGTGGAATATGTCGTCAGAGTTACCTGTGACAGATTATTCGTCACGGACGCGATACTTGAGATTGCGTCGGACAGTTTCGTCATCGTATTCATCGAAGACATCTGCGTCATCTGCTGCATCATCTCGCTGTTGCTCATAGGATTTGTCATATCCTGATACTTAAGCTGCGCCGCCAGTAGCTGCCAAAAATCATCCATCGTCATCTCGCTGTTGTTGGCAACCGCCGACGTCTGCGTCGTCAAAGATGCATCGTAGGCATATTTCGTAGCGTTACTTGTCAGATTATCAGTATTAATCGCCATAATTACTTTTCTCTCCTTTCTTTGCTTAATGCTTAAAGTCTTTAGCTTCTTTCTTCTCTTATCGTCTACCCGGCTAATCCCAGTCGCAGCTTCTGTAAGAAATCTCCGGCGTCCTCATTGTCCTGATTCTTACCGTTCTCTTTCTGCTTCTGCTGTTCCTGATTCGCCTGCTCGTTCTCGTCTCTGGTCTGGTTAAGATAATCCGTCTCCTGCTTCTCCACGATGATCGTCGTCTCTTCACCCAGGTTACGTTCTATGATATTACCAATCTCACGCGCGTTTTGACCTAAGACGTCTAACGCCCGTTTCTCGGAACATACGATTGAGATCGTCGCCTGACTGCCTTCATACAACACCTTAATCGCCAGCTTTCCAAGGTTTGCAGGTTCGATATGTATCTCGAACTCTTTCACACCTTCTACAAGTTTCGAAAGCAACTGATTCGTTACCTTCTCCGGCAATTCCTCCGGCTGTTCTACATGTACGGTCGCGACTGTCTCGTACTTCGGAGCTTCCGCCTTTTCAGTCCTAGGCATATCTGCCGCAACCGGCGCGCCGTTTTCCGCCATGCTTGTATTCTCCGTCTGCTGTGCCTGACCTTCGTTTGCCGCCTGCACTGTCTTATCTCTGTCTCTGGACTGTGACGACGTAAGATCCGCCGTCTCCTGCTTTGTCTCAGACGCATCCGTTTCCGGTATTACCGGCTGTACTTCTGACACCGTGCCGTCCGCCGTATCATTGTCTGTCTGCTGCGGCGCTTCCTTCTGCAAACCAAGATCAGCCGCCTGCGCCTGCACATTCGCGACTTCTGTATTCTGTTCCGGCTGCGCTATGGCTGCCGTCTCTTCTGCTCCCACAGTCTGAAGCTCTATCTTGGCATCCGTGTCTACAACTATCTCCGGAGCTGCTTCCTCCGCCGTCTCCGGTGCAATCTGGATTATCTCCGGACGCATCCCCTGGCTGACCTGATATGCCGCCATCAATCCTTCCGTCTGTTTATCAGACTCTTCAACCTTATCTGTCTTACTCTGTTCCTCTGATACCGGATCCTTTTTTGTGTCGTTCGTCGCCTGATCTGTTTCCTGATCCGTATCTTTGATGTCTTTCGTGTCCTTCGAGATCTCCTTGCTGTCTTTGGTATCCTGGCTGTTCGTCTGCTTTCCCGTAAGTAATGCCCGGAAATCGTCCGTTACGGCGCCGGGACGGCTGTTAGTCCTCTTACTGCCGGTAAGCGAAAGACTGACGTCGCTTCCTTTTACACTCAACGTATCCATCGGCTCTTCCTCCTCTCTTTCTATAGTATTATATATAGTAATCTGCTGTGCGCAGTATTACCCCATTATTCTCGCCATCGCCCTCTTTGTAGCTACAAATTCCTCGATAAACTGCTCTTCTTCTTTCTGGACTGCCTTCTCATATTCTTTGAATTTCTTCTCCTTCAGCTTATCAATGGAAGAAGTTTCCTTCTTCGCCTCCACTACTTCGCTGCGTTTGGCTTCTTCCTTCTCTCTGAGTTTCGCAAGTTCCTCGTGTTTTTTTCGGATCTTGACGCCCAATGAATCTAAGTAATTCTCGTAAGTATGAATATCGCTGATCTTCATCCCGTTCAACCTGCATTCTCTAAATTCCAGGACGCATCGACGGTGCTCCGCCTCAAGCTTCTCAATAGCGTCTTCGCATTCCCGTACCTTCATAAGTATCCTTGCGTGCTCCGCCTTCAGGCTGTCAAGCACCTGCTGCTTATAACTAAGTACCGTATCTAATGAGAAAAAGAATTTCTTCATCGTACTATCTCCCTCATCATTTTCAAAGATTCTTCTCCTGAGAAACTTTCGTTAATCTTCTGCATCAGAAACTCGTTCACCCGGTCTATCTTCGAGACTGCCTTATCCAGTCTTGGATTGGTTCCGGATTTGTATGCTCCGATGGAGATCAGGTCTTCGTTCTTCGCGTATATACTTAAGATATCCCGCATCTTCGCCGCCGCCTCGCGGTGTTCCTCCGGTACGATATTCACCATAAGACGGGAAATACTGGCGTTCACATCAATCGCAGGGAAATGATTCTCATTCGCCAACTTTCTGGTAAGCACGATATGTCCGTCTAAGATACCACGGACAGTATCCGCTATGGGCTCGTTGGTGTCGTCGCCTTCTACCAGCACCGTGTAGATACCGGTTATGGAACCCTTCTCAAACTTGCCGCTTCTTTCCAGCAGCTTTGGAAACTCTGCATAGATTGAAGGCGTATATCCTCTTGCAACCGGCGGCTCTCCGGTCGCAAGCCCGATCTCACGCTGCGCCATGGCGAATCGCGTGAGGGAATCCATCATGAGCAGCACGTCTTTACCCTGATCCTTAAAATATTCCGCGATCGTCGTCGCTACCAGCGGACACTTCATACGAAGCATCGCCGGCTGGTCGGACGTGGCGACAACCAGAATACTTCGCTCCATTCCTTCGGGACCAAGATCCTTCTCTATAAACTCTCGAACCTCACGGCCTCGCTCGCCTACCAGTGCAATCACATTGATATCCGCTTTCACGTTGCGCGCGATCATTCCGAGCAGCGTACTCTTCCCGACGCCGCTTCCCGCAAAGATACCGATACGCTGTCCTTTGCCTACCGTATTCAATCCGTCGATCGCTTTCACTCCAAATTCCAGCGGATCCGTAATAGGCGGACGCGTCAGAGGATTGATGTAAGTATTTTCAACATAATAATACCGGGAAGACGGCAGCGGACCTAAATCATCCATAGGATTTCCCGTAGCGTCAATGATTCTCCCTCTCAGGAATTCACCCACCGGAATCTTCAGACGCTTTCTGGTATTTCTCACGAAGCTGCCTGCCGAAACGCCGTTTAAATTCTCATATGCCATCAACTGCATCTTGTCGTCCCGAAAACCAACGACTTCCACCGGAATCTGCCGACGTTTCTCTTCATTGTAGATCATGGCAATATCGCCGATACTGGCATGATTACCGGAAGATTCCATCGCCATACCGATTACATTCTCTATCTTTCCTATATGGCTGATCGTCTCCGCCTTCTGTATCAGCTCCGGCAACTTTGCAAACATGCCTTCTCCCCACCCCATTTACGTTCTTACATTTATGCTCTTACATTATTCAATATGTCTTTGATATTCTCTAATTGCGTACCGACGCTCGCATCAATGATCTCGTCCGGGAGTTCTATGATGCAGGTTCCTTCTTCTCCATTATCCATAGTAATAATCTTAATACTATCTGACAGATGAGCAAGCGCTTCCATGAATTCTGCGTCTACTTCCATAGATACACTGGCGTTGCACTTCGTAATATAAATCTTCGCCCATCTTTTCTTCGTAATCTTATCCGTCGCGGCAAGTATCATTCGCTTCACGATATCGCCGCTGGACTGCAGGCTGGTCTGGATGATCTTCTCTGCAATCGCAAGAGATATCCGCTTCAAATCGTCTATGTATTCTTCCAGAAGTTTCTCCTTTTCACGGGAAACACTCTGAATAACATCCGCAATAGCTCTCTGAAGTTCCTGTACTTCCTTATCAAGAATCCTTCTCTGCTCTTCGTATGCTTCACGGGCGCCGTCCCGAGTTCCTTCCTCATGGCCTTCCCGGTACCCCTTCTCTCGCAGAATCTCCGCCTGCCTGCGGGCGTCGGAGACGATCTTCTTCGCCTTCTCCTCCGCCTCTTCCACCATTCTCTCAAGCTCTTCCGGAGAAATCGTATCCTCTTCCTCCTCTTCCTCCTCCTCTTCTTCCTCTTCTTCTCGCGGTTCTTCCACGATCTTGAATCCGGCGAAGAAGTCATATGGCCTGATATCCTGGTCGCTGTCTGGTTCTTTCACAATCCTAGGCAATGATTTCATCCTTTCCGCTCTTAACAATAATCACTTCTCCGGCTTCTTCCAGTCTTCGGATCACGCCGACAATTCTCTGCTGCGCCTCTTCAACGTCACGCAGACGAACATTAACTGTAATCTCCAGATCGGACTGGATGCTCTCAGCCATACGTGAAGAGACATTGGAGAAGATAAGCTCTTTGATCTTCTCGTCGGAACCTTTGAGTGCGTATACGATATCCTTGACATCGCATTCCCTGATGAATCTCTGAATAGATCTGTTGTCCATCGATACGATATCTTCGAATACAAACATTTTCTTGCGGATAGTCTCGGCAAGTTCTTCGTCTGTCTTGCCCAATTCGTCGAATATGTATTTCTCGTTTGCTCTGTCCATATGGTTCATGACGTCCGCGATGTAGTCGATACCGCCCACAGCCGTAACGTCCGCCGTAACCATCCCTTCGAAACGCTTCCGCAGGGAATCTTCCACGATCTTGATCGCCTCCGGAGACGCGCTCTCCATCCTGGCAATCGCCTCTACAACTTTGATACGCTTTTCCTTCGGCAATTCACTGATTACCATAGACGCCTGATCCGAATCTGCATAAGACAGAACCAGCGCGATCGTCTGCGGCCTCTCATGCTGCAGGAAAGAAATCAAATTCTTCACATTGCTCTTACGCATAAACTCGAAAGGACGTATTTTCAAAGATTTAGACAACCTGTCAAGAAGCGTCTGCGCGGTAGACTCGCCGAACGCTTTCTCAAGTACCGCCCTGGCATACTCCATACCTCCGTCCGTGACAACCTTCTGGGTCAGACAGACTTTATAGAATTCGTCTAACACCAGCTCCATCTCTTCAGGACTCACATGTCCAAGCTTCGCTACTTCAATTGTCAGTTTCTCAATATCACTTTCACTCAGATGCTTATAAATCTTCGACGCTTTATCCGCTCCAAGCGAGATAACTACTGCAGCCGCTTTTTGTTCGGGAGTAAGTCTACTCTCCTCCATCTCCAATACCTCCATTCAGCCAATTCTTCAATAACTGCGCGGAGAGTTCAGCGTTCTGCTCCGCAAATTCACGGACATTCCGCTTAAGTTCCATGCCACGGTCATTCTGGATCTCCTGGATCTCTTCGTTCAGATCAAGGATAGCCGGAACTTCTTCTTCCGTATCTTCAACCAGCTCTTCTAACTCTTCTTCTTCCTGCTGTCTGCGTCTTCTGAGTATCAGTATAACGACGATCGCTATCAGTACCAGAATCAACGCTATACCGGCGATAAGCGCCCATAACGGTATGCTCTCAAGAATCCTGCCGGAAGCCGCTTCTTCTGAATCATCGTCGTCTCCCACACCGTCGAACGGCGCGCTTACGATCGTGATCTTCTCTTCCTGGATATCCGGCGCGATACCCGCCGCAGTACCTACCAGAGAACGAATCTGGTTCTCACGAAGACTCCCGTAACCATTGCCGTTGATCGCTACCGCAACCGTAACGTCCTCGATCGCCCCAGGATCAATCTGCCCCTGCTCTTTTAACTCGTTTACCAGATAATCCCTCGTCTGGCTCTCGCTGTACGCGCTGCTGCCGTCGCCTTCGCCCTCCGTATTATATTCCGAAGTATCGGCGTTCGTCTCTGTACCCGCCACGCCGCCGGCTCCGTCGCCTGTATTCGACCTCTCTTCAAATATCTCTTCGTGACTGACGATTCCCGTCTTGTCTTCTTCATCTATCTTATCCGGTGTCGAATAAGTCGTCTCTTCACGAATCAATTTCTCCAGATTCACCTTCGCCCGAGCGGAAACTCTGACATTATCCGTTCCATAGATCGGCCCCAACACTTTCATAACATTGCCGGAGATCTGATTCTCCGCCATCCGGGCGAGCTCCTCTGTAGCAGAAGTGTTCGACGCAGAACTTGTGTTATTACCCTCGACAGAGACGTCGTTGCCATTGCCGTCAAATACCGCGACGTCTTCTAATTCCATCCCTGGTATACTCTTAGCAATAAGTCTCTGAATCGCGACCGCCTGCTCCGCCGAAGGAGAACCGCTGTCGCTCATCGTTACGACCGCCGACGCGCTGGATTTCTCTTCTTCATCGTTCAGCGCATATTTACTCTCTTCGCCCAGAGCAATCGTTACTTTCGCATCCTTCACCCCGTCAAAAAGACGAATCGTAGAACCGATCCGGTCCTGCAGTTCATAGAGCTTATACGTCTTCTTATCCGAGTCCGTAGTCAACATACTCGCATTGTCTTTGAACGTATCGTATGTAAAACCGCTCTTCGGGTAACCCTCCTGGACAAGCGTAGCTTTCGTCTGATCCACCACGTCTTCCTTCACCAGAATCGTTGAGTTCCCGTCAAATTTATAATCAATCTCATCCTCCTGAAGTTTCTGCACGATCTGCTGCGCCTCTTCCTGACCCAGCCCCGAGAATAGCTCCGCATAAGGACGATTATTCAAAACCACCGCAATAGCAACCGCAGCGATAATCAGAATCGCCGCCCCGGCAATAATCAGCTTCTTTGCCCTGCTGCTCAAATTACCTGCAAATTCTTTAAACTGCCCTAACTTTTCTTTCATTGTTATCTAAACCCACTTTACTGAATTTTATGTGCCGTAATATTTCACAGCATAAGCCAAGCGCTTTGCCGCATAAAAAACACTTTTTATATTCCGTCATGTTATTTTACAGCAAAAAGTGTCAATCTATAGCCATATTAACAGACTATAGATTGATACGCATAATTTCATTATATGATTCAAGCGCTTTATTCCGCAGGGAAACCAGCACGTCTGACGCCAACTGCGCCTCTGACGACGCAATCGAAACCGTATGCGGATCTTCGATCTGTCCTGTTGCCAGAAGATACTGATTCTTCGCCAGTGTATCCTCCGTCTTTCTCACATCATTGATTGCCTCTTCAAAAACCGATTTGAATGCGGCTATTCCCTCTTCCCCTTTTACCACCTTCTCCGAGCCTGATATATCCCCCAGGCTCCATGGTTGTAACGGGGTTATGAACAACTCTCCCATAATTCAATCTCCCTTTCTGCTTATTTACTGACCTTTCACTACGCTTTGATATCTCTTGATATCATTGCTGACCGACTGCAGCAAGTACTGGTAATGTAAAGTGCTTCTCGCGATCTTCGTATTCTCGACATCCGCGTTCACATTGTTCTCATCCACCCTGCCCGAATCATCTCGGCTGTATACAAGGCAGTCCGCCTCGTTAATTGCCTGCCGGATCTTGGTTGTGTTCTTCGTCTGACTGGCCGCCAAAAGTTTATTGCGGTACTCGTCTTCAAAAGTGACCGTCTTTCTCTTGTATCCCGGCGTATCTACATTGGCTATATTCATAGCCAACACTTCTTGTTGTTTCCATAGAAAATCCAATGACTTCTGAACCATAGGAATTGTATTACCAAATAACATAAACTATACCTTCCTTAATACAAGTTATTTTAATTTTCGACAATAAACCATTTTGATTATTATATCCCCTAAAATGTGAAAAGTCCATAGTTTTCTAAAGATTTTATCAATTTCCAAAAGCGTAAAATCTTACCATACATCCTGCTTCAGTTTATCTGTCAACCCTTCCGCAGCTTACCTTTATCACATTTATAATAAGAAAGAACTCTGTTCGTCCGAACTTCCGGAGGACCATCCGAGGGAACTTGCCCCGCACAACATCTGAATACGCATCATATCCACAAAATATTGTGCGTCTGTCTGAGACAAACGATACGTCCCGTCATCGTCCGACACGGACTTCCCGAATAACGATTCTTCTGTCCCCGACGCCTTGACCGTCACCGTCTTATCGACCGTCAGATCAGAATTCATATATCCTTTAATTCTTGCTATGTAATTTCTTGTCTCGGCAAAAGGCGGAACGCCGCCATACTTTGCAACATTGCCGCTTCCGGCGTTATAAGCCGCCAGCGCGAGGTCTACGTCTCCGTTATATTGCTGAAGTTTCTGCGCAATATACTTTGCGCCTCCCATGATATTGCTCCGGGCGTCAAAAGGATCCTCCACTCCTAAGGACTTCGCAGTCGCCGGCATCAGCTGCATAACTCCCTGCGCCCCTGCGGGGGACACCGCGTTCGCATCAAAACCTGATTCCGCCTTGCCCATCGCTTTCAACAAATTCAACGGCACTCCGTACTGCCTGGCCGCTTCCGCAAAGATAGCGTCCATACTCTGAGACTCGCCGCCGTCCTGCCATACGCTCTCTGCCTGAGCCTCGATCTGATCCTCATCGCTTCCCAGTCCGCGAAGCGCGCTGATCCTCATCAAGGTATCATGGAATGTGTCCGTCGGCTGCTGAACCGCAGACGCCGACGATTGCCCGTATGTTTTCGAGAAATCCTGTATCTGATTCAGCACACTGCTCATATACTTGTACCAATTTTCATATATCTTATAATTCATTCCCATAAGCTTTGGACCGCCCCCTTTTCATTCTTAAGACTCTTGATGGTCAATACTAACATATAACGAGTCACATTATATTTATACCACTTTTCTACTATTTTGAAAAGTTTTATATAATTATTTTTACAGTTATAAGCAAATTTGTTCCTTTAATAATATATCACAATGTTCCTTATGTGACAAGTTGTTTGCCTATTCAATTAAATCTGCCGCCGGTGAATCATATGTAAAAATCCCCTCCATTTCAAAACAACAGGCAGATTCTAACAAAATTTCCTTAAAATATGACATTTTCTCTTTAATCAGATATTTACAATCTCATAATTTAGATATAGAATAGAATATAAATTATAGGATTTTATTATTACTAAATTTAGGAGGAATGAAGTGTGTTAAAAAATTTAAAAGTGAGGAGTAAGCTTCTCCTCTCATTCAGCATCACGATTTTATTCTTTGTTATTGCGATCATTGCCGCTTCGGTTTCGCTTAACAATGTATTCGGAGGATTGGAAGATTTCTATCAGACTCCTTATCCAACGGTAACGTCCGCCTTACAGGCACAGTCGTCAACACGCAAGATTCAGCTGAGTATGTTCCGTTTTGCTTTGGCGAAGGACGATGCGGCAAAACAGTCTCTTCTTACCGAGATCGATCAGGCTGCCGCCACTATGAACGACGCCCTTACAGCCTTTGAAGAATCTTATGAGGGAGACCCTGCTCTGTTACAGGCAACACATAGCGCCGTAGACAGACTGTTAGCCGCCAGAGAAAGCGCTATGACCTGCCTGGACGCCGGAGACGAGGAAGGCGCCATCGCTATACTAAACGGAGAATACGCTGAAGCCGGGACGAATTTTGCAACGGTCACCACTGATTTGATTGAAGCCGCCGCCGAACAGGCTGATTCTTACTATGAATCCGGTTTGAAGATCAAGAAGATTTCTTCTACTATTTTATTGGCGCTCGCGGCGTGCTGTATCATATTAACGATTCTTCTGTCTATTAAAGTAACCCGGGATATCACGTATCCGATCATCGAGCTTGAAGCGGCTATGAAGGATATGGCCCAGGGCAACATGCATGCGGAGGTTGCTTACGAATCGAAGGATGAATTAGGCCGCCTGGCCGACAATCTTCGTTTCGTATTGAAAACATTGTCCGAATATATCGCGCATATCTGCAGTCGGATGGATTCTCTTGCAGAGGGAGACTTAAGCGTTGAGATGGATATGAATTATCTCGGCGATTTCGAATCTATCAAGCATTCCGGCGCTAAGATCATTAGTTCTCTGAACGACGCGCTGAGTCAGATTCATCAGGCGTCCGAGCAGGTTGCCGATGGTTCCGAACAGGTATCAAGCGGCGCGCAGGCGTTGAGCCAGGGCGCTACCGAACAGGCAAGTTCCGTAGAAGAGCTTGTCGCTACGCTTAACGATCTGTCCACGCAGGTTAACCAGACAGCCGAGAAATCACGCACTGTCAATGATTTGATCGCCATGACCGGAGACGAGATTAATAACAGTAATATAAAGATGTCATCTATGATGTCTGCTATGACTAAGATCAATGAATGTTCAAGCCAGATCGAGAAGATTATTAAGACGATAGAAGACATTGCGTTCCAGACTAACATCCTTGCTCTTAACGCCGCTGTTGAAGCCGCGCGCGCCGGCGAAGCCGGAAAGGGATTCGCGGTTGTTGCGGACGAGGTAAGAAGCCTCGCATCCAAGAGTGCGGAAGCGGCTAAAGATACCACCGTATTGATCAGCAATTCTCTGAACGCCGTATCTGAAGGAAATCAGATCGCCGCCGAGACTCAGGAGTCTCTTGAAAAGGTGGTTGCAGGTACTCAGCAGATTACTACGAATATGTCCACGATCACGGATGCAACAAACATTCAGGCAGAAGGACTTTCCCAGGTTACATTGGGAATCGACCAGATCTCTTCTGTTATCCAGACCAATTCTGCTACGGCAGAAGAAAGCGCCGCCGCAAGCGAAGAACTCTTCAGCCAGTCCAGCTTGCTTAAGAGCTTAGTAGGACGGTTCCGTTTAAAGGGTATGAGCGCCGCGCCGACAACCAGTAAGGTCTCAAAAAGTTCGGCCTCCGACTCCTACGAATCATATGAGTCCACTTATGATTCATACGAACCATCCTCTCCGTCATCCGATAATACATATGAACCGACGATGATGGATGAACCGACGCCGACACATTCCAAGAGCTTTTCACATACCAGCTCCTTTGTAGATGATATGGCGAAGTACTAAAGATATCTGTATATAAAAAACAGGAAAGATGAATGGTTTCGAAACACGAAGGATTATAAAGTACAAAAGATTATACAAAAACTCCTCACAATAAAATGTGAGGAGTTTTTGTATATATTCTAAACAAATTATGACATATGCCGCATTATTTCCTGCTTCATCTTCAATACTTCCAGATCTCCCGGCAGAAGCGTAAGGAGTTGTTCCGCGACCCCATATGCCTCGCCCCACTGTCCGTTCGCTACAAGTCCGTTTAGCACCTGCTTCACCTGATTACCAAGAACCATGAATTCTTCCGATACCTGCCGCGGGGGTTCCTTCAGCTTCTCTTCCATGTAATCGCTCAGACAACTTATTGCGCCGGACATCTGAGGGTAAGTATGGATGGCTTTCCGAAGAAGCCTGATACACTCTTCATATCTTCCGGATCCCAATGCGTCCAAGACCTTCTCCGCCACGAACACAAACTTATATCGCGACGGCAGCGCGTAATAATCCTGAATCGCCAGGATATCCTCTCTGTACAGCGTATCCGCTTCCCGGCGCACGCTGCCGCAATATCTCTTCAAAAGCTCCAGGAGCTTTTCCGTCTCCGTCATCCCCTGAGAAAGCAGCTTTTCTAACAGGCTCTGCTCCAGCCATCCGGCATATATGGGATAGTCCGTCATCAGAGGATATAATTTCTCCAGAAACGCCGGCATATCTGGCGCTTCCATATGCTCCGCCAGAGTATTCACATAAGCCCGCCATGTCTCGGGAGAGGTATGTTCCAACAAGGGCGTAAGAGAGAATCCGTTCCGCCCTGCCATCTGCACAATCTGATGCATGAAGCCGGAAGGACAATTTCCCGCACAAACCGTATAATACTTCTCTGCTTTTGCCGGCAAATGTTTCTCCTCCGCATGAAATGCTTTCTGAAGGCTCACATACGGATTATTCGTCTGAAGTCTGGAATAACCGTCCAGAACCTCTTTCCTTTGCTCCTCATCTCCTACTTTCAGTTTATCCAGCTGCTCATAATGCTTGCTGACCAGTTTCTCCCGATCCCATGGCATCCAGGAAAGTATCTCCTTCATCTGCTTGGGATCCTTAAGCTCCGCCGCAAAGAACACTCCGGCCACATAAGCCGGCATCGCATGCTCCCATGCAGTGGTATACGTCACGGAGCCCCCCGTCTGACGCTCTGCTTTCTCCGGATGCCTCTCCAGATAGCGCATGGTCTTATGGAATTTTCGGACATAACGGATTCCTTCCTGGCATCTCTGCAGATCCCAGCACAAAGTAGAAAGGATACTGTATATATGCGCCTGCCCGACCTCCAGAAGACGGGAGGAGAGAAGAAGTTTCTCTCCGGCCTCCACCGCCTCTTCCTTCTTCCCGATCGAAGAAAGCATAACCGGAAGATGCACCTGCATCCACATCTCGTGGATATGAATCCGTTCTTCCTTCTCCGCAAGTCTCAATCCCTCGCGGCAATATTCAATAGCAATCTCTTCCTCATCTACATATCTATATTCCTGAGCAAGCTGCATACAGATATGCGCTGTCGGATTCTCTTCATACACCTTACGAAGCAAAGCTGTATTCCGTTCAAACTTCTTTCTTCCTTCGGATGCGGAACCAGATTCGACGTAGCCATAATGGTGGACATAGCTTTGAATCGTCTTCCGCGGGTCTTCGAAAGGATACAATCCCTCATGGATAGGCGAGACAAACCTGATCTCCGGGGTCAGACGACACATACGCCCTACCTGGGCGTCATTATAGGATCTTCCCTCCCAATCATCATAATTCCGCTGTATATAAGTAGCCGTCTCATATTCCCGATATTCTCCGCTTTTGAAAAATCGGATAATCTCCGTCGTATCCTCAAACCATTCGTCGTCGTCCAGATAGAGGAACCACTCTCCGTTTGCCTCCTCAAGTCCTGCATTTCTTGCTTTCGCAAAATCATCACACCAGGTAAACGGAATAATATTGGAAGTGTACTGCCTGGCGATCTCAAGCGTCTCCGGATCCTTTCCGGTGAAAACGATGATCAATTCGCTGTCCACCGCATTCAAAAGCGGAACGATAGAATCCAGACATCTCTTCAAAGTGTCTCTCCGATCCGATACCAGAAGGGAGATCGTAAGTTGTGATTTCATAGGGCGCTGCTCCTTTTCTTTTCTATACGCTTTCATAGCAAAAAGGTATAGTCTCAATATCTGATATCGGACTATACCTTGGAAACTGGAGTATAGGGGATTCGAACCCCTGGCCTCAACAATGCGAATGTTGCGCGCTCCCAACTGCGCTAATACCCCGTCTGTTGTATTATAACACGAATTAATTAGAAATGGAAGAGGAAGTTTTTAATTTTTAGACATATTTTTTCCTCTCCCGTCATATATTATTTATAGAAGGGAAGGTGTTTTCTTTGCATATACTTAAAAATATACCAAATAAAACTTATGCCTCTGCCGCCGTCGCGCTTGGTATTCTAAATCATTTTCTCTATCAATTATCCGGCAGACAAGCCTTCGCCGCCCTTTTCTGTCCGATAAACGAATCTATCTGGGAACATCTAAAACTCTTATTCTTCCCGATTCTGTTCGTATCTGTCGCAGAATATTTAAGATACCGGCCGGACCCCGTCCGATTCTTTTACTACCGTTTTCTCGCCGCCATATGCGCCATGGGATCAACCGTAACGTTGTTCTACACTTATACAGGCGTTATCGGGCGCAATTTTTTCGTTGCGGATATCCTGATCTTCCTGTTCAGCATCCTGTTCGCCTTTTACATGGACGCTTATTTCTATCAGATAAGCGTCAGGAAAATATCACAGACCGCTACATTCTCTCTATGGATTATCATCTCTCTGTGTTATTTTACATTCACATGTTTTCCTCCGAATATTCCCCTCTTCTTTCCGGGCGTCTGAATTTCCCCTTACTGTTTAAGACGTCTTAGGATATTTTTATAATTTCGGCTGCATACTCCGGCTGACAAGGGAGCGGTAAGGGAACGGTTAATTACTGTTCACTTACCGCTCCCTTGTCAGCCGATAGTATTGTAAAAAAACAGAAGAAGTGATATAATGATTCTGTCGCAGAGACTACTAAGATCTTAAAAGATCTTGTACCGAAGCAGAGAATCAATTAAGAAGAAAGGAAAGGAAGAGCTATGAAAAGAAGATTTAGATTATTAGGCTCCTTACTGTTAGCGTGCAGTATGTGCCTTAGTACCCCTGCAGTCGCGTTTGCAGAAGAGGGGATTGCGGCAGAGGCTGCAATAGACGCAGACGTACAGGCCGCAGAAGATGAGGAAATTATCCCGGAAGAAGAAGACGCGGCGAAAGATATAACGGAAGAAACGGAAGCCGCAGAAAGTACGGCTATCTCGGAAGAAGAAGCTCTCTTAGACGAGGAAAGCTCGGCAGAACTCCTGCCGCTTATGGAAACGGAAGAAGATCTGGAATACTGTCCGGAACCCTTGGCCGTGGAACCTGCAGAGGATCAGAACGCAGATACGGAACAGATGTATGCAATGCCGGGTTCCTGTTCCAACGAGGAGTGGGAGATGCTGCGCCTGGTTAACAAGGAACGACTGTCAAAAGGCTTACAGCCCTTATCGACCTTCGACGACCTGCAGGCATCCTGCGATATCAGAGAACCTGAGATTGCACAGCTTTTCAGTCATACCCGTCCGGACGGTTCCGCTTGCTATACGGCGTTGACAGGAACAGCCAAAGATTACGGAATAGCGGGTGAAAATATCGCTGCAGGTAATCGCGCGCCGGCGGCTACATTTGAACAGTGGATGAACAGCACCGGACATCGGGAAAATATGCTGCGGGATGGTTTTTCTCATATGGGCGTGGGTTACCGACATGTTCCTACGGCGCTCTACAGATATTATTGGGTGCAGATGTTCCTTGGCGGATGTACTCCTACAGACATCAAGGTGCAGAATACCTCCGACTCAACCGAACTTACAGGCAGCTACGGAGCCTCCATTGATTCTATGGAACTGGTATTAGAAGTTACCTGCGATCATGGCACCAGCTATCTTCCATTGATGAAGGAAATGTGCAGCGGATACGACGCGGAGAAGGTTGGAGAACAGCAGCGTATTAAGGTAACCTATGCCGGAGTGAGTACATATTTTAATCTAAAGATCCCGACAGCAGTTACTTATCGGACGCACGTGCAGACCCACGGATGGCTTAAGTGGACAAGTAACGGAAAAGAGAATGGAACAACCGGAGAGTCGAAGCGACTGGAAGCTATCGAGATCAAACTAGAAGGACAACCGGTAGACGGGGATATCGAATACCGCACCCATGTACAGACCTATGGATGGAGAGGCTGGAGCAAAAACGGCGCTAAGAGCGGAACAGAAGGAGAGTCAAAGCGGCTGGAAGCCATACAGATTCGTCTTACCGGCGACATGGAGAAGAAATTCGATATCTATTACCGGGTACACTCTCAGACATTCGGATGGCTTGACTGGGCGAAGAACGGAGATCCCGCGGGAACGGAAGGATACGCAAAGCGTCTGGAAAGCATCCAGATCCAACTGGTAGAAAAAGGTCACAACGCTCCCGGAAAGACAGACGTTCCATTTAAGAAACCATCCCTTCAGTACAAGACACACGTACAGACGTACGGCTGGCAGAACTGGGCAAAAGAAGGGGACATGAGCGGAACGGAAGGAAAGTCCAAACGGCTGGAAGCCATACAGATCGAACTGCTTAATCCGGAGTATACCGGAGGCATCAAATACAAGACACACGTACAGACAATCGGCTGGCAAGAATGGGTGGAAAACGGCGCCCTGAGCGGAACGGAAGGAAAGTCCAAACGGCTGGAAGCCATACAGATCGAACTTACCGGCGATATGGCCGAGAAATATGACATATACTATCAGGTACACGCTCAGACATACGGCTGGATGGGCTGGGCGAAGAACGGCGAGAAGGCCGGAACGGCAGGATATGCCAAACGGCTGGAAGGCATCAAGATCCAACTGGTAGAAAAAGGCGGCAGCGCGCCTGGAAAGACAGATAACGCATTTATAGAAAAAGAACCAGTAAAATAATGAATTAAAAATCCCCAAACCATACTTCCATATGGTTTGGGGATTTTTAACCCGCCTAAAGCAAAGCCTTAAGGAGCATAATATGATATTCTTCATCTTGAATAATTCTTTCCAGTACGGCATCTACGTCTTCATCTCTAATCATCTTTATATGCATCGCATATTGCTCGATCGCCGCCTTTTCCGCTTCAATATTGGCCCGAATCATATTCCCTGTATCTTCCGGCAACGTTAAATATCCCGGCGTCCACATCTTTCTGGAACCATTGCGGTACTTCGCAGTGAAACCGACATTTCCGCCCAGCAGGACGATCATCTCGCCCAATTTCTGCAGATGCATCATCTCTGCCACAGCGATGCCAAGGAACGTCTTTGCCAGGGAACAATTCTCGCAGGATATTCGGTTCTCATTATTGATATACTGCGTGATTGCGGATAATTCAGATACCGAACCGCAATAATCAATACTAAGCAGATTCGCATAAGCTTCGTTCTTCCCTCCAACCTGTATCGGCGGGTAAGGAAGATCTGTCATAAACGGCTTGATTCCGGTAAAACTACAGGTATTTGCTAAGGGGCTGCTTCCCTTTTCCATTCTCGTGAACCTCTCGCGATTATTCTTACTAAATAATATATTCAGATACCTGGAGAATGGTTCCTTAATTGTACTCTGTCTGCTCTATTAATACGCAATCTTAAGCAGCTCTTCTATCGTCGTGACTCCTTCTTTCACAAGACGGACGCCGCTTTCTTTCAACGTGCGCATTCCCTGGTGTTCGCGGGCGTATTCTTCAATCTCTTCCATCGACGCGCGGCTGCTGATCATACGCCGCAGCATGGCGTCCACAGAAAATATCTCATGGACGGCAATCCGTCCCCTGTAGCCGGTATTATTGCATTTGGCGCAGCCCCTGCCTCTTACCACCGTCTCTATATCTTCCCCCAAGAACGCCCGCTCTTCCGGCGTCGCCGCAATCTCCTGCGCACAATGCGGACATACCTTTCGCATCAGCCTCTGGGCGACGACGCCCACCAGGGAATTCGCTATGAGATAAGTCTCTACTCCCATATCCTCCAACCGCACGATACTGGACGCGGCGTTGTTGGTGTGCAGCGTACTTAGAACCACGTGTCCGGTAATCGCCGCTCTAACGGAGATACCCGCCGTCTCGCCGTCTCGCGTCTCGCCTACCATGATAACGTCCGGATCCTGCCTGAGCAGCGCCCTAAGCCCCGTCTCGAACGTCAGTCCCGCCACCGGATTAACCTGGGTCTGATTGATTCCGGGGACGTTCTTCTCCACGGGATCCTCGATGGTAGAGATATTCAGCATCCTGTTCGACAGATACTCCAATATCATATACAGCGTCGTAGACTTTCCGCTCCCTGTGGGTCCCGTAATATAAATAATCCCATTATTGCTGTTCAACATGGGCAGGAACTGCCGATAACTTTCTTCTTCCATACCGAACTGGTCCGGATAATCCAGTTCTCCCGCCGCGGCGAGAATACGCAGCACCGCTTTCTCCCCGAAGACCGTCGGCAGCAGAGATACACGGATATTGACCTGTCCGCTCCCCGTCTTTACACGGAAATGTCCATCCTGCGGGATTCGTTTCTCTGCGATATCCAGATTCGCCATGATCTTGATACGGGCGATCAACGGCTGGTGGACGTTTCTCTTCAACGACACATACTCCAGGATCACCCCGTCGATCCTCATCCTGACTTTCGTCTCACGGTCAAAAGGTTCGATATGGATATCGCTGGCGTTGCTCTTTATCGCCCTCTCCACAAGACTGTTCAGCAGGTGGATAATCGGGGCTTCTTCCTCCACGTTATCAAGATCAGTAAGATCCAGATCGTCCAGATCGTCCGCTTCAAAACCTGCGTTCGCCTCCGTTGCCGCCTGCTTCGCCCCCACTTCGGCAAAATAATAAGAAATCGCCTGGCGGAGAGGCTGCTCTTCACTCAGAAGAATCTGGAGGTGGCATCCGGTCTGCTGACGCACTTCCTCCAGCGCAAAATAATTCAGCGGATCATTGGTCACCAGCACCATCGTCCGATTCGCCACTTGCAGCGGAAGGAACAGATTCTTCTCGGCCAGCTCCTTATCCACCATTCCCACCGCCTCCAGATCGACTCTCTGGGAAGCCACATCCACGATCTCCAACTCAAGCCTGCTGGCAAGCGCCTCTAACACCTGCTGCTCCGTTACAAAATTCAGCTCGATCAGAATCTGCCCGACGCGTCTGTCCCTGTGCTCCTTCTGATAAGCCAGCGCCTGCGACATCTGCTCGGCATTCACATAACCGCGCTCTTCCAGTATTTCCCCAATCCTTAGATTCGTTCTCAAGGTACCTCTCCTCCTCTTCTTACCCCTATATCCATTTTTACCGCCATTTTAATACGATAACACGGGAGCCTGCATCATCATTCCTTTTCATCCTCATGCATATACACCGCCAATTCAAAGCTCACTTCCGGCTGTTCTATCATATCCCAGTTCCCGTCCAGATAGGTTCGGCCGCTCATATGCATGGAACGAACCTGAAGCGCCGGATAATTCTTCTCGATTTTCTCGATAAACTGATATACCTGATCCACATTTCCCTGCAGGGTCATATTACATAACGCGGTCAGCGTATAACCGCCCGACGCGACGACCGCGCCCTCTTCAACGATCTCTGCGACGTCCCCTCCGGCTTCAGCTTCGGAATCCGTATCCTCGGAAATGTCCATCTCCCTCTCCAGATCCTGCTCCGCTCCTTCCACTGCTTGTGAAGACGCCTCTTTTACATTCTCTTCGGTATCCTCAAGAAGCGTCCCGTAGATATAAGGCGCCGAAATCACCGGCTGCGTCTCGCCGATAGACAGAGATACCGGGAACAACCCCGCATTTATGGCGATACCTGTCAGCAGTTCGTCAATCTGCCTGTTCTCCAGACGTCCGTAATACGCCTCGGAGACCTCTCCCAGATCCTTCCTTCGCTCGGCTATAGTCTGCTCTAATACCGGGATGGAATCCACTGCAGTCTGCATCTCTTCCACCTTTTCTTCCAATTCATTTCCCTCTATCCGACTCTCCTGATAGCGTCCGATCCCCGGCATAATCAGAAACCGAACCATAAAAAATACGATCAATATACTGACGGCCAGTTTAACCAGCAGTATATCCTTATCTGTCAGCTTCATTGCGCACCTCCCCGATCTTCCGTCTTCCCTTCCAGAGTACAGGACAGCGACAGCGTATACAATCCGTCTTCAAACGTGTATCCCGTATAATCTACCGTATGGAACAGTCCCGTGTCCTGAAGCCGGCGGACGTAACCGGACACGTCGATTACCGCCTTGCTGTTGGCGTCGAACATCAGGACTCCCGTCTCAGTCTCGTAATCTGTAAGCAGCAGGTCGATGGCGCCTCCGCCCACCGCCTCGATCAGACGAAGCACGCTGCCGGAGAATTCCGGATAAACCGACAGATTCCGGTTCAAACGCTCTACAGAAGAGATTCCGTCCTCAATCTGCTTAAGCTCCTCCTCCAACTCCAACGCCTGCCGATAGGTTCCTTCTCTTTGGATATTCTCGATCCAGTCCTGCTTCTTAAGGTTATCCCTCTTCATGACCCAGTCCATTCCCGCAATCACACCGGTCACGATCAAACCTGCCGCCAGAAGCGCCGCCGGCGCGGCCAGGTGCCTTAATATGCCCTGGGTCTGAACGCCGATCTCACCAAAATCTTTCTGTCCGGCGGCATACAGATCGATCTGTTTCTCTTTCCTCGAATTACACGACATCGCCCCGATACAGGGTATCCAGTCCGACACGCAGCCCTTCCCCGGCGTAGTGATCTTCTCGTCTATCTCCATAGGAAATACTTCCAGGTTAAGCTCCCTGATTCCTTCCACACTGACTTCAAAATCCACTGCCGGACATCCCGCGTAATAGACGTCCGTGATAGGCTGATTGTTCTGCCTCCCCGCGTAGAACTGCAGGATACCCGAGATACTGCGCACAATCTCCGTCCCGAAATCCCACGTCCCGGGTTCGCTGAACAGACGGGAACGGCTGGAATAGAGATACTGTCCGTCCTGACTCAGGATGCTGGTCATACTTCCCGCCTCGAAGAACAGATAGACTGCCGTCCTGTCCTGATAATGCCTGAGATACCGGGTAAACTTAAGATAACATTCCACCGGAACCGTAATTCCGCTGACGGTAAGCCCCGTCTCGCGGCAAATTCTCACAAACTGATCCAGATTCGCCTGTTCCGCTCCTCCGGCGCAGATATCCACCCCTTGCTTTCCCCGCTCCGCGATGGAGTAGTCCGCGACCTCATTGCGGAAATTCTCCCGCACCTCTCTCACCGCCATCTCCGCGAGCTGCTTTCCCTTACTGTCCGGTATCTTAAACATCCTGGTTACGCAGAAATCAGCAGGCAGTACCAGACGCACCGGATTGGACCTGATTCTCCCCGACGCCCACTCAAGAGCCTGTTTCCATCTGGCAAAGGAATCTCCCTGCCCCTGGAGCTCTATACGCTCGGTCTCCGTAACGGCCGGGTATTTTCCCGGTTTGCCCGTAGCCACTAATATACAATCTTCCTGAAATGCTATGACGGTCTGACTCATGACCTTCCTCCTTTAAAAACTCCTTCCGAACTATCGCACACCATAATCTTTCAGACGCTCTCTACGCTGAACCTTCGATCGCACTGTACGAATCGTAAATCGGAAGCATTACCGCTATAATAATAAATCCAACTACCATCGCCATCAGACAGACGAGCACCGGCTCCAACATCGTCACGAGTCTCTTCGTGGCGGCTTCCGCCTCCTCCTCCATTGTCATAGCGATAGAATCCAGCATTGTATCCAGACGACCGCTCTCTTCCCCCACAAGGATCGTACTGGAAAGTTTCCTCAAGAGCCCGTCCACTTCCTTAAGGGCCTGAGAAAGGGGCACGCCGCTTCGCACCGTGATCGCTACCTGCTCGAACTGTTCTTCCACATACAGGTTGCCGATCGTACCCCCGGCGGTCTGAAGCGCCGCCACGATAGGCATACCGCTGGAATATAAACTGCTTAGCGTCCGGGCAAACCGCGCCGTATAGATAACCTTATTCAGCTTTCCGATCACCGGCATACGGACCTTGATAAAATCCACGGTTCTTCTAACCTGGTAGATCTTTAATATAATCCGAAGCAGAATCCCTATGACGAATACCATGAACAGCGCCAGATACCATTTACTTACCAGGAAATCCGATATCGCCAGCAATAATTCCGTCGCCATGGGGAGACTCTCCATTTCGGAAAATAATTCTTCAAACTGCGGCAGGATGAAGGTCACGATCAGTATCACCACCGCCGCGCTCATCACCAACAGCACCGCCGGATAGGTCATCGCTGAGCGGACCTGCTGTTTTAATCTGTTTTCTCGTTCATAATGCAGGGAAAGCCTTGCCATCACCGCGTCGATATTTCCGCTCCCTTCGCCGGAACGGATCATGCCCAGCATCAGTTCCGGGAAACTCCCTCCCATCTCCATCGCCTCCGACAGGCTGGTTCCTTTCTTAAGCTCCGAGAGAATTTCCAGATAGACGGCTCTCCTGGACGCCGCCAGTCCTTCTTCATCCGCGGTAATCTCAAGAGCCCGCACAATGCTGACGCCGGATGCCAGCAGCGTGGACATTTCTCTGCAGAACTCGGCAAGCTGCGCGGATGAAAATTTGTATACTTTCTTAGAACCTTTGGCATCCTTCGCCTCGATCAGGAACAACCCCTGCTCTTTTAACTGCTGCTGCAGCACATTTTCCCCGGAGGCTTCCAGAACTCCGCGCATGGTCTTCCCTTCCATATTCTTCGCTACATAACGAAATTGCGGCATTGAACCTCTCCTTTCTGTGTCTTTATCTTTTTGTGTCTTTATCTTTCTATTTCTTTAACTTTCTGTATCTTTTTTATCTTCCTGTATGTTATAGTTCATCCTATATGTTCATGCTACATGCCGCAAGATACCATTTCCATATCTCGTCCCCATAGAAAAAGGCTATGCCCAGTCCGAGTGCAAGGAAGGGTCCAAATGCGAAATGGTCTTTGCGCGTCATCTTTTTGCGGACAAGCATCCAGATACAGTAGCATCCCCCTGTTATCAGACCGAGGAATATAGCCGGTATCATCGCGCGCCAGCCGAGAAGCCAGCCGCTTGCCGCCATTAATTTGATATCGCCGCCGCCGAACGCGCCCTCTATTACAAGCGCCAGCCCAAGCATTGGTAATGATACGATAGCTGCGCCGATCAGACGGTCGAGAAGCGTATGCCCCGGGAATAGCCATATTGCATTGATTCCCAGCAAAATTATGATTATATGAAAACGATCGTAAATGATCCTTGTATCCCAATCTATAAATGCGATTACGGTCAATACTCCCAGGTAGGTAAATGCGAGTAATGCCCTAAGTGATAATATTCCCCACTCTCCGTAGCCGAAGAATGCGCCGCAGTATAGGAATGCTGCGCCGCCGAAGCACTCTACGGCGAAGTAACGCCCGGATATCTTCATCTTGCAGCCCCGGCATCTGCGATTCTGAAGCAGGTAACTGAGGCAGGGTATTAATTCTATCGGGGTTAAGGTACGGTTGCAGCCGGGACAATGGCTGCGGCCGCGGGTGATGCTCTCGCCTGTGGGGAGGCGGTAGATCACGACGTTTAAGAAGCTGAATATACAGGCTCCGAATGAAAAGCGGAGGATGTATAAGAGCGCTTGTAACAGTGTAATGAGCAAGATTTTGGTCCTTTCTTTGATATGAAATTTCTTCCCAAAGGGATGGTGGTTTCTGGTGTAGATTTTGATTCCCAAGGGGACGGTATTTCCGGGTGTAGATTTTGATTCCCAAGGGGACAGCGGTTCCGGGTGTAGATTTTGATTCCCAAGGGGACGGCGGTTCCGGAATTCCTTTCCTCATACAGACGGGGCAACACTCCGGCGAACTAACCGGCAACTGCGACTAAGGAACTCAGGAATGCCTTCGTTCCTAAGTCGCAGTAACCGGTGGATTTCGCCTCCGCTAAGAACGCCCCTGAATTGTCTGCTTAGAGAAAAGGAATCCCGGAACCGCCTGTTTCTGGCAATGAACATTACAATGCCAGTGTTTGTTGCTTTTTGTTCTTTGATTGTTGTCTGCTATGATCTCGTTTCACTTAATATAGCTTTGTTGATCATGAATGTATTGCAGTAATCAATTACTTGATTCTCATTCATAATTTCTTTTTTACAGCTATCTGCTTTTTATCGTGATTTTGTCTGTATATAGTTCTGCTGGTAGCTGACCTCATAGGTTAACGGTTCTTTACAGTATTCCACGGTAAAATCGCCTTCCCGGTACAGGAAACTCTGTACTTCGTAACCGCTTTTATCGGTCTGCAGCAGCCAGAAATCTCCCGGTACTTTACTGTCCGTAATCACTTCTCTCCATATCTCTTCCGTGACGCCTCCATTAGAGGAAATGTCACGGAAAGGCTCGCCGGATGCGTATGTCTCCATGGACGCCGTGTCTAACGCCATTCGTAACGATTTGGCATTCCCCAATGCCACCTGAGCGTCCGCACGACGCATAATCACCAGAGTACCGGGTATCGCTGCGACAAGGACTGCCAGTATCAGGATGATGGCAGTCAGAATACGAATCAGCCATCGGTTATTCTGTTTTTCACTAATATTTCTTTTACTGTACAATCCTTCTAGCATATCTTTCCTGTTCACCTTTTTAATATTTCTTACTAATCTCTAAATAGATATATCTGCAGCTGTTACAATGAATAAAATCTACATATATAGATATACAAATTACTCCCTATGGATTAACTTTATATTCTCCTGTGGTTGCAGTATATGTACATGTCTTACTAGCTGCATTTGTATACGTAAGCGTAGTCACTTTCCCGCTTGCAACATCAAACTCAACTGTTGCACTTGCAGCTACATCTGCTAATTCTAATACTTCTTTACCTGCTGTATCAGTAGCTGTGTCGCCTACCTGAGTAGTCTCATCGATAGTTCCTATACCTTTAGCATACTGCTCATCTGCTATTGTCTGCGCCGCCATAACGCATGATCTGGTTTCTGAGATGATTTGTTTTTCTTTTGCCCTATCAATGTACCCTACCAATGCCGGAATAAGCAATGCGGCAAGTATCGCTAATATTACTAATACAACGATCAATTCTACCAGGGTGAACCCTTTTTTCTTGTTTTCTTTTAACTTTCTCTTCATTCTTCATTCTCCTTCTTTCTTGTTTGCTTGTTGATAGTTATATATATAAATACAGTCCCTGCAGTTTGATTCCTCTTTGCTCCCCTTGACAACGGGCCGGACAGGCCGTGCGTACACGGATATTCGACGGCTGTTGTGAAGTTTTTATGCCTGCTTTTAATAACAAACGGCATGTCGTGATTTCTGCACAGATGTATCTATATTCCTTATTGGTGCTACAGACCGAAGTATCCGGACTGCATTCTTCTTTCGTCCAAATGGACTTGTAATCTCTTTTTATGGTCCTGCCTCTGCTTTGACCGAAGCGGTAAGCGCATCGTGCCTGACCGCCGCGTATCTCAGATCCAGCGTAACGCTGTCCTGGGCGAGCAAATCGTCTTTCTCTTTGTCTCTGTAAAGTTTTATTTCAGCTATCAGATATTCTACCTGCGCTTTGACTGCCGTTCCCGGCGGATATGAGAATGTAACCTCTACATAATTCCCCATATAATATCCGTCGGCGAAAACCTTACTGAAAGCACGAACCATCGGCTGGCTGCCATCTTTGTAATAATAACTGTAATCATCTCCCGAACCGCTCCGGACATAATATCTGACCAGCAGCCGTCCAGGTTCCACGTCATTCCCTGAGATCGTTTCTAACTTTGTCTCCCCAAGATATACGTCTGTGTCCGGACAGCCCTCCGAAGACAAAAGAACCACATAACCTTCCTCATTGACAAATTCCAACGCCAGTCCCTTGTCTGCGCCTCCTGTATCTGTAACTCCGTCCGCCGAATCGCATTTTTCATAGATCTTTATATGTTCGGCCGCGCTCTCCGTTATTCCCCGAAGTTCCTGGACTGTATTATCCACGATGATCTGAGCGTATTGAAGCCTCTGCATACGGATAAATATCTTGGAAGCCGGACTTAAGACTCCGATTACCATCGTCATCATAATGCCGAATAAAAGCAATGTAACGATCATTTCCACCAAGGTTGTACCGGATCTCCTCCTACGATGGAATCTCCGAAATCTACTCACGGAGTACCACCCCCTGCTCCTTCGCCGCCGGGAACTCCAAACATATAGAACGTCGTCGTCTTTCCTTCTGAATCAGAGACTTCTTTCTTCCCCAGCTCCACTTCTACGTTAAAGAGTGTCGCGACTCCCTCCGCGCCCCCGTCTGCCGAAGTGGCTTTGAAGGAATACGTTACTTTCCCGCCGCCCGAGTAGGGCGACGTTTCCAAAGCCTGGCAGATCTCCGCATTTGACTTGCGGATCTGGACGCTCTTAGCCTGTGCGTTCGAGCTAAATGAGATCGCTCCCTGCATGACGGCCATCATCATCAGGAAGATTACGATACTGACCATGATCTCCACCATCGTTTCTCCTGAATTGCTTCTGACTCTACGGTTCTTCATGCTCGCCTCCCTCTTTATATGCATTCTCAAATGTACATGCCGTGATACTATTACTGTCGGATAAGTACTCATACTGGATCATAGTGTCAGGAAGAATCTCCGGACCGTCCTGGCTTCCACTATGCCATTTCCCGTCTTTCCAAAAGACCTGACTGCCATTATACATAAAATTCACTTTATATGACGCTTTCTGTCTGTATTCGGTACTATAACTGCAGGAGACTCCATCCAGCTCCGCCGTTACCTCTACCGTGAATATGTATCTTATGATCCCTTCATTTATAATGGCGTCCGCCTCTTCCGGCCCTATCTCGCCGGACATATCCACATCCTGCTCCTGGTTTACTTCTTTATACATGACTACCCTGATCGTTCCGTATTTGTCCATATCCGTCCCCGTCGGACTTGCCGCCGTGTAATGAAAGATCGTCTCGTCCGGATGATCAGGATCATATTCTCCGTATGTTCCTTCCAGAAACTTATAGACATACTCGTAAAAACTGTCGTTCGGCGCGCTGTCAGTTCCGCCTAACGCGCTGGGCTTATTATATTTTTTTAATTCTGCGTCCAGCGACTGCGAGAAACTCTGAGCCAGCCGATAACTGCGCTCCTGCTCCAGACGGCGGTTCGCACGGGCAAGAAGCAGTCCTGACGAATATAGCATAGCGAGGGCGAAAGCCATCAGAAACGCTGACACACAGACAACGATAACCAGGGAAGACCCTTTTTTAGTTTTTATCTTCTGACGCACTTTTACAGCCCTCCTTTCTTCATCTAAAACAAAACCTGATCCTCTTCAGATCTTCGATATGCATCGCTTTGGCTTGCACCGTCCGGGGTGTTTTCCGCCACATCGGAAGATACCGACGCTTCCGCGGTAACACATAAGCCGCTGTCCGTCACGGACGTTCCTTTTGCCGAAGTCAGACTGACGGCATCCGGGAGAATCAGACGATAGGTAAATCCTTTTTCTTCACTCCACTCGGTCTCCAGACGTGCGTTTAACTCTACTTGATAGGTATATATAAGTCCGCCGTCCTCCGTATAGTTACCTGTATACGTCATATTGTAATCTAGCAGTTCAAATACCTGATGAGCGTATATCTCCGGACCTGTGATTCCCGGATTCTCCGACATCGTCACTTCTTCCCATATATCCTGATCCTGACCGTCCTTTTTCTTCTGGTATACGACGATCTTCTTCTCTCCGGTAAGAACCGCCGTGGTATCAGCTTCTTCTACGAATCGATATTCCGTCTCGGTTCCGTCCTTATTCTTCAATCTCACGTAATATGTATCCGCGAGCTTAACGCCGTCCCAGCAAAGCCCGGTCTGACGCGCCGTCCAGTTCTCTTCTCCAAGCATATCCGGATTGGTTCCGGCTTTCACTACGATATCCTTCACATGGTCATCCTCAACCAGCGTCGTCGGTTTCGGAAGCTGTACATACGGCAGCCGCCATATATCCGGATTTACCGCCCAATTCGAACTGATCTGCCCGCCTCCCGCTGATATCCTGGTGTAGAGCAGGAGCCATTTTCCGGCATATTCTGACAATATTCCCCTTAAGGTCGCGCTGTAGGAGCCGTCCTTATTAATCTCCATCACATTCGGCGGCAGTATATTCTCCGTCATAGCCGGACAGGTCGCAAGCAATCCGCCTGAACCTACTTCCGGGATACCGCCGTTCTCAATAGATGTTTTCGCTGCATTGGCTTCGTCTTCACTGTTAAATACATAAGCTTTTAACAGATAACTGCTGTCGCCCGGAGGAATACTTCCCTTATCCGGTATAACCGTTACTCTCAGTCTGCCGGCTTTCAATTCATCCTCCGCCTCGAATTCTTCCACTGATACAAACTTATCCGGATCATATTCCCAGTCTTGCGCCCATGTTACCTGCGGGGCGTTAATCCGTGCCGGAATGTCAAGCTCATACGTCACGCCGTTCACACTGTTTACATATGATACGTCTTCCTCCCTCGCCTGTGCAACGACATAAATCACCGCTCTCTTGCCTGCGTATTTTTCCAGGTTAAGATCCTTACGGTACATACCGTTCGGCTGTTTCTCGCCTGCAGGCACGGTTTCCAAAAGCTCAGTCGCTCCAAGCGTCGTTCCGTCCGCCTCATAAGGCTGCACATAAATTCCGTAAGACACGCATCCACTCTGCGGATCCGACGGCTCGGCGCCCATTTCCGGCGTTACCGGCGCCCATTCAATTGTATAAACTAATTCGTCGGTATTATAATTCACCGCCGACGGCTGCGCCGGTCTTGGCAGACGCTGCTTCACTGAATACTCCTTTGATGCGGTCAGCCCGACCGTCTTCTTGTCGCCCGACGTATCCCCTATACGGGTCACTGTCAGTTCAACCTTTTTATAGGTCCACTCTTCTGCATCTGCCGTATACTGATTGTCGGATATCTCCATATTCGTCACGATAGACACCTTCTGGAAAGTTCCGTCCTCATTCTCATTAATCCCTGCCAGAGAGATCATATACTTCTGTCCCGGCTGATACTCGCCCGCTCCCTGATCCCATCGGAACATATACTGCAGACGGTTATTACCGTCATATTCCGGTGTCAGGATGTCATCCGACAGATTCGGCCGCGGCAGCCAGTCAAATAATGCGCTTGAATTCCATCTGTATTTCGCGAAATCCGCATCGGCTAATACATGGCTGAACGCATACCGCCATTCCATCTCCTGTCCTTCGGCAACGTCCGTCCTGCCGGTCTCTATCTCGTTCAGTTTCTCCTCCGGATAGGTATAGATATATCCGTTCAGGGCGCCCAGGTTCAAATCTTTCACCGGATAGTATGTGTATACCGGTCCCAAACCGGACCTGGAATACCATATCCGGACCTTCAGATCGCTTACCCCCGCGAGCTCCTCCGGCAAATTAGCAAACGAAGCGGATACCGTCCCATTCGCCGCCGTCAACATGTCTATACTGTCAAATACCGTATTCTCTCTTCCGTTCCACGTCCCGATCAAATCTGCCCTGTATATAGGAGGAGTGGTGACAGACATCTCTTCACTGGTTTCACTCCTTCCGTTCGTGGTCAACGTCACTGTGATCCTTAAGTCCTCCAGAGACTCGCCCGTTATACTGACGCCCGGAAGTGCTATCATATTCTTGTCCGCCTGACTCCCTCCGAT
Organism: uncultured Dorea sp.; assembly: GCA_910585725.1. GTDB lineage: Bacteria > Bacillota > Clostridia > Lachnospirales > Lachnospiraceae > Sporofaciens. The sequence goes on from CAJUFA010000001.1 coordinate 150,532, forward strand.
TGCACCCAAGGAAATTTCCGGCTTATACGTCGGCAGATATACCGGCACCGGCGTCGGTACAGATTCCCGAATATCCATATCCTCAGTCTTTGGCTTGGCCTGAACGATTAATTGCTGAAGGGCTGTTTTTCCTGTTGCCAGGGACGGACTCATATTTCCATTCTCATCCACTTCCATCTCCATGCCTACTGTACTGTCCGTGGACTGCACCGATATCTTATATGCATTCTTTCCGGATGCATCCTTGAACTCTGCATAATTCTCCATATTCACCAGATGACACTGATATTGATACTGATTCGTTCCGCCGCCTTTTCTCAGCTCAATCCGAATCTCAGGAGCCGGCAGTACCCTGCCAAGTCCGATGTGGTTTTCTGATATCTTTTCATCCGACGGCGCTGTCGTCTTATCCGAACTATACGCGCGAACGCCCACTTTCAGATACCCGCCGAGGTCGCTTATCTCTTTCGGAAGAGTGTAGCTATAGTCCTCCGCGAAGAATTCAAATTCTTCACCTACCGGCTTCCATTCCTCACCGTCCCCGATCTTATCACTTCTGTATAAAACCGCGGTATACTTATAAGGATCCGTATTCACAGAAGGAGTTACCTTTATCTGAATCTTTTCTTTATTATTATCCGCCCAGCTCAGTTCTACCTTCTCAGGAGCCGGCATCTGTTCTTTGCCGCCTGTTTCTTTTTGTATATAATACTTCTTTACATGTTCGTCGAATGAGCTGCCAGCCTCTACTATAGCGGACAGAGCGTTATATTGATCATTTTCGATCTCGAAAATGACTTCTCCAACTTCTTGTTTATTCAAAGTAACTTTGCCCGAGCTAATCTGCAGATCACTTCCCATAAAAGCGTTTTTAATTTTACTGGAATCCAAATATATAAGATATTGCTTCCCGTTTTTTGTGAGGAAGTAAGCGCACCCGGTATTGACTCTGTCCAAAGGATTTGCTCCGGCAGCAAGTTGATTCGTTCCTACACTGGTATTAGTAAGTAAAATAAAGCTATTCCTTGTGTTGTCGCTTAGAAAATAATTATATATTCCTGCCTTATTGTTATTAACTTTGCCATACATAGAATTTGCGGTTAACATAGAAACAATCGGATAATTTGCCTTGTTATAGTAAGAGGATTGCCTGTTTACGGAAAAACAATCTTCTAAAACTGTATTCCGCGCCCCGGTCTCTCCATATCGGTCGCCAAAAATGCCGGCGACGAACTGTCTTCCGTTTAACACTGACGCATAATTTCGGCATCTTTCTATTCGAAGTTCGATATTCTTCGTATCTTCTCCAATTAAATTTGCTTCTTGACCGCTAACCGTATAAGAATCACTGGATAAGAATCCTACGATTCCGGACGCCATCGAGTACGAGTAGATCTTTACTCCCGGTCCGTTGACACAGTCCAGAACCTGAATCTTATAATTCTGCCTTTGATTTCCGGTATTGGTTTGAGAGCTATATGCCGTCACATTCCCCAGGATTCCGCCGCTGTCGTTAGCAGAATGTTCATAACTTTCCCCGGTTCTTCCATATATATTTCCGAAATTCCCGCAGCCAATGATATTGTATTCATTTCCCTCATATGCATGGTAGAGCTGCGCTACGATACCTGCCGCCGCCCCTACCCAGCCTTCGACATAAGTAGTCTGCAGATTTCCATAATTATAGCTGTCTTCGACCGTCCCTCCGGTACCGGTCCATTGTCCTATAACGCCTCCCGAGTAGTGCGTCCTTAGACAATAAATCGTACCATAATTGGCGCAGCTCTTAAGCTTCCAACCGCCTGCGGTCGTATTGTTCTGATTTCCTATAATTCCGCCTGCGAATCGATTCGTTCCTCCTTTGTTGTCCTTGACTTCGCTGTTATTCTTTCCCTCGATTTCTCTTCCAACGAAAGCCTGATTCAACAGGAAGGATTGGTCTTTCTCAGATTCATTCATCCCGATGATTCCGCCGGTACCTACGCCGATCGCTTCTGATTTGTTTGATATATACCAGTTTCCTGTAGCACAGTAATCCACGGAAGCTTTCGGAGAGTTGTAAGCAGTGATTCCTCCTATATTACCATTCACTGACATCGTCAGTTGAAGATCCCTGCCACTATTTAGCTTATTTCCACCATTATAAGAAAGCTCTTCTAACGGAGAATCTATCTTACCATTCCATCCCACATATGTAGAATCTTTGCTAATCCCTTTTTGTCGGGCTTGCTCCGTCAGCATCTGCCCGTCTGATACCAACGCGCCGTTGCTATCCCGCATGACCTCTATCGCGCTGCCGTCGCCTGACAGTTGGATATTTCCGTTGTTATATCCGGCGATGCCTCCTGCCATGCCGCTCTCCGCCGATATGATATTGGTCGAACTCCCCTTAACAATCCGGCATTCCATGATTACTCCGGTCTCTTCATTCTTCCCGGCGACTCCGCCTACGTGAGACGCCTGGGATTCCTTCTGCTCTGCCGTGCTGGTGCTGACGGCGGTGTAGATTCCCTGAACTATGCATGTAATTCCTCCGACTTCACAGTTCTCAAGCCGGCCGCCGTTCTTGCCGGCTATACCGCCGTAACAGTTCCCTGCCGCGCTGCCGGCTTCCCTTATCGTTACATCCGATAAGCTGCAGTTACTTACGCCGGCTCCGCTTGAGTTCTCTCCGACGATACCCCCAAGATATCTGTAATTACTGAACCCGTCAAATGTAAGGTCTGAAACCTGCAGATTCGTAATCATTCCTACACTTCCTGCGCCGCTTTCGTTCCTGCCTGCCGCACCGCCCACGGTGAGTCTGGCCGCGCTTACATTCACTTGCGGCATGACCCCCGGACTTTTCTTCACGTTATCGCTCGCCGTGATCATTCCAAAGTTTCTTCCGGCTATACCGCCTATGACAGAGCTCTCTCCGGATAATATTACTCCTTCACCGACCGTACATCCTTCGATCCTTGCAGACGCTTCATTCTCCGCGCATACTGCGCCGATCTCATCTGTTCCCCTACTTTGAATACGAACGTTCTGTCCTTGGGAAGTTTCTACCTTACATTCCCTGATCGTTCCGTAATTCTCTGCCACGATCCCTCCGGCATGACCATAGTCGCTGTTGACGTTACCAAGATTTTGGCAGGAGATAAGTCTGATCCCCTCCATATTCACTGCCGTGATACCGCCTGCCGGTCCAAAATTCGCCGTCACAGTCCCACACTTATTCCTTGTCTTTGTGATATCTCCCCGGGCCTCGCCCGCGATTCCTCCGGCATGGCCTGCAAGCGCCCGCACTTCCGACGCCTCGCAGGTCAGGTAAGGTCTAACTGCCATTACCGCCGCTGAACGAACTTCAAGGGTTCCCTCGTTGATCCCGACGATTCCGCCGACTTTCATATTCCCGACGATGCTCACGCTGCCATTTACAACAATTACTTCTTCCCCTTCTGCAGAGACGGCTATCGTACCGCCGGCCTTGTTAATGCCTGCGATTCCGCCGATTCCTATTCCGCTTCGGCCGTTGACCGCACGACTGACTTTGCTCTTATCCTCTGTCAGCAGTATACTGCCCTTATTACTTCCCGCAATACCGCCCGCGTAATTTCCCGACGCCGTAACATCCGCGTTGTTACTATTTTTTTCCAGTGTACCGCCCGACAGATTATAACCTGCAATACCGCCCACATAGCTTCGCCCGACGATACTCTTTCCTGCGCCGGTGCTGCAGTCCCGGATTGTGCCTGATCTATACTTAATATTGTTATATGTATATTCCGTTCCCAGATCATTCCCTCTGCCGGATGCTCCGACGAACGCATTCACATTCAGACCTGCAATGCCTCCTATATAATCCAGACCAGCGTTTCCGAAATTATCAGACAATTCACAGTCAAACACTCCTCCTGTATTGAAACTGACGATACCGCCGAGACCGACGAATCCGCTCATACTTCCTGCATTGGCGCAATGGTCGATTACCTGATTCACGCCGTTAGAGCTGGCGACTCCGCCCACCATAGATACATTTACATCTTCAATCTCAGCCGCCGCAGAATCCATCCCTTCTTCTGTCAGATAAGCCTTCAGGGAGACGCCCGCCGCCAGGCCGCCCTCTCCGTCGGGTTTGGAGATATCTCCCGCGTTCTTACAATTCAACAGTACTAATCTGCTGCCTCTCTCGCAATATCCGACCACACCGCCGGAATAGAGATAGGATTGAATCGGTACATTATTATTCACCTGCGTCAATTCGCCTGCCGTGTTCCCCGTTAGCGAAATCGTCAGACAGTTCTGATTTGCCGACTCCATGACGACGGTCGGAATATTATTCGCCTCGTTAACCTTCGGAAGCATCGGCGCAAATCCGGCTGTACCTGCCTCTGATCCCGCATTCTTTACCGCCAGAGCCTTCAGCGCATCGTTTCCATGCGTAATTGACAGATATTCCAGAATCTTAATCTTACCGCCGCCTAACTGACTTCCGGCATATGTTCTCTGATATCCGATCACACCGCCGGTAAACGCCGACCCGGTAATCTTTCCCAGCGTATTGTTCGCCTGGAGTCCTGATGCTTCCATATCTTCGGTAAGAGCTACCACATTCGCACCGATACAACCGCCCACACAGTATTTTCCGTTCACACCGGAGGGCTTTACTTCGAGCGTATTTCCCAGGATCTTCACCGAAGCGTTCAAACCGATGCAGCCGCCCACAGCGCTGCCTGCGGCTTCCACCTGCCCTCCGATCAACGTATACTCGTCAGCCAGGTCCAAATTGCCCTCCGTATCGTTGAACCCTATCATTCCTCCTACGAAATTATTGCCGGTCACGATGCTGGAAACAGACTTTACGGTAAGCACGTTATTATCTTCCGTGAGCCTGATCGTCCCGTTATTGTATCCCGCCAGTCCGCCTACACAGTCGCCTTCTACCGCTTTCCAGTCGTCCCTGACCATCCTGAACACCGAATGATCATAATCAGACAGATAGCTGGCGCAGTTTTCCAGCGTTCCCTTCGAACCGTTATAACCCGCGATCCCTCCGATGTAATACTCATAACCGGCAACCACGCCGTTATTAATACAGTTATAGACCGTCGAATTCGTGTCGCCGCCGCCGTTTTCACCTACAATGCCGCCTACATACCGATTACCGATCACATAACTTGCATTGACCGTCGCCGCAACGCCCTTCTGAGCGCCCTGAATTACGTCCTTTACATCGCTGGACAGACTTCCCGCGATTCCGCCTACATGTTCCGCCCCCAGGATATAACCGCCCTTCTTCGTACTGCAGCCCACAAGCCGACTGTCTTCACCATGACCAATGATACCGCCTACATACTTTCCGGCAAGGCTGTCTCTTTTTGATACATCGTACCTGTAATTATCGGAACGGCCGGAAGCGCTGCTCGAATCCTCGATACACATTCCCATTCCATATCCGACGATCCCGCCGAAATATCTGCCGTTCAATGTCTGCGCCGTGCCGACCGAATCAGACGTGCACAGCACCAGGCCGTCGTTGCTGCAATTCTCCATATTCGGATCGCGTGAACCGGAGTTCGTTTGACCCGAAGACCTGTATCCGCCGTCAAGACGTCCGCCGATCCCTCCCGCGAAAAGATTTCCCTCTATCTTCGCATGATTTATGCATCCTTCGATCTTCGCGCCGCCCTTTACGCTGGCATAGCCGAAGATTCCCCCGATTCCATATTGATAAGAAACCGCCGCCTGCTGCTGCTCCTTCTCGTCTTCTTCATTTCCGTCCGTCCATCTCATCTCCGGAAGGGTTCCGTTCACAGCCCCTTCCATCTGCAGATCCTTAAGCACAGAATTATCCGCCGTACTCCCTGCCTGCACCGGCTCTAACGCCGATAATTTTCCACTCGCATCCTTCTTCGCAACAATTCCAATCAAACCGCCGACAGCCGCCGGTCTGTCTGCGCCTGCTCTGTCCGCCAGATACGCCTCTACCGTATTGGCATCTTCACCGGCGGAAACTTCTACCCTTACATTCCTCAGCTGACCCTCGCTTCTTCCGCAAACAAGACCCACGCCAACCAGAAAATCCAATCCTTTTTCGCCTTTCGCCAAAGAGAGAGTCGGATCTTTCAATGTAAGATTCCAGATCTTCCCTTCCACCTCGCAAAAGAGTCCCAGATATTCCGCGTAATGCTGCTGCCGTTCGCCCCCGTTCGAATAGAACTTATTGATCTCTTCATCCGACGGCACAGAATCTGCTCCCAGCCGCATACGAGACACTGCCGTCGCGCCCCCATCCAATATATATTTCTTTGAAAGCAATCGGATAGAAGGAAAGTCCAGCACGGCGTCTCCCTGCTTCGTACTCTTCCATTGAAGCTGTCTCATACTCCCGGCTCCGGAAGCATCCTCCCGAACCTGCGCGGTAAAAAGCCCCGTCCCTTCCGAAGTCCAGTCCATATTCCTGCCCGTCAGAGCAAATACGGTTTCCTCGTTTTGCTTATAGTAACGTATATTTGAAAGATGACGGAAACGGCTGATCTCCACTTCCTGTTTCCCGTTCTTCTCCTCAGGAGCGTCTGCAAACATCGTATTTTCTGTATTCGATGTTACCGGACTACTCTTGCGGTACTCTCTTGCATCCTTGCCCATATTCTGATACGTAGGACTAACCTCAACCTCGGCGTAGATATTCTGCGGTTCTTTAAGAAGAGACGCCGCTTCGCCCAGTCTCGTAATACTGGTACTGTACGCTTTATCAATATCCCCGGTCTCTGCTGCCTCCAGGCTCTCCATCAGATCCGCCGACATCATACCGTCCAGCGTCAAAGAGAACCTGCTGCTGCGCCCTTCCGATTCCTGATATGTAAGCGGGAACGCCCACTCCCCGATACTATTACCGTCCTTATCTTTCAACGACAGCGGTACCGCCGCCGCGATACTGTTCGGACCGTGTCCGCTCTTTATTAATTCGTCGCGGTTCACCGTCGCGGAAAAAAGCTTCTCTTTCTTATTCTTCTCATAGAAAGTAATTCCGAACTCGACGTCCAGATTATCGTGCCTGGAATTGCTGGACCAGTTCAGAGCCAACGTCTCGCTGTTAACCAGATTGATCGTGGTCACTTTCAGACGAATCGGTTTCAGCTCGACTACATTCGTAACGTCCTCCGTAGAATAATATCCAAGCAGTCGGTCTCTTCTGTTCTCATACGCCCGGTTATCCCCCGCCGCGCTGATGTTCAGAATATCCTTATCGTCCGCTCCTTCGTACGCAAGACTCTTGCAGCGAGTCGCATAGAAAGCAGAATACACATGCCCCGTCTCGACGTCGATCTCTATCGTAATCGCCGCGTTCAGAAAATCTTTATCATAAGCATTATCTTCCAGAAGCTTCCGTACCAGTTTCTCTGATTCAGAATTCTGCTCTGCCAGATCGCTGTTCAATGAGATTGCATAGATACGCCCCTTCTTCTCTGCATCACTGAACGTATCGTTGCGTTCTCCTTTGCCTATAACTTCCTTCCGGAATTCCTTCCACTTACCGGAAGTGCGGTACCATGTCAGCTCCGACTCCGCCGCAAGATATACTGTCTTGGCATTCGCTTCATTCTTCCTGAATTCGGCAAGTTTGATATACCGCAGGGCAAACGGAACCGCAATCGCCGCTACAATCCCTAATATCACCAATACCACTGTTAACTCGGTCAGTGTAAATCCTTTCTTAGAGTCCTTTTTCATAAAATCCCCTTCTCAGTCTGATTCACTTACCAATTTATAGCCTTATATCTACATATTTCCGTTCGCCAACGCATCTGGATTCTGGGCGAATGCAATCGCCGTCTGCCGAGTGATCCCGCCCTCTCTGAGCAGCTGCAGAATTGCTTCGTCCATAGATATCATTCCAAGTCTCCGGTTAGTCTGCATAATATTCGGGATCTGATGCGTCTTCCCTTCCCTGATCAGATTCCGTATCGCCGCATTCGCGTGGAGCACTTCAAACGCCGCCACTCTGCCCATGCCGTCCGCCCTCGGTATTAGCTGCTGGGAAATGACGGCCTCCAGTACGTTGGAAAGCTGCACCCGGATCTGCTGCTGCTGATGCGGCGGAAATACGTCGATCACACGGTCTATCGTACTCGGCGCGCCGATCGTATGTAAGGTAGACAATACCAGATGTCCTGTCTCCGCCGCCGTAACCGCCACGCTGATCGTCTCATAATCTCTCATCTCTCCTACCAGAATGACGTCCGGGTCTTCCCTAAGCGCCGCCCTTAAGGCATTGGCATAACTCTGGGTATCCAGGCCGATCTCCCTCTGATTAACCATGGACCTTTTATGATGGTGAAGGTACTCGATAGGATCCTCCAATGTGATCACATGCGCGTCCCTGCACTGATTAACCTTATCAATAATAGCCGCCAGAGTCGTCGACTTACCGCTTCCGGTAGGTCCTGTTACCAGCACCAGCCCTCTCTTTCTCTGATACAGGTCGATGATCGAAGCCGGAACGCCAAGCGCCTCCGGCGAGGGGATCTGTGAAGATATCAGGCGGAACGCCAACGCCGGCGCCCCCTGCTGCCGGAATATATTGACACGGTATCTCTCCCCCTCCGGCTGTGAAAAGGACATGTCGTATTCCCCCCGCTCCTCAAAGAGACGGAACTGCTCTTCATTCATGATACGGCGGGCGACCGCCATTGTATCTTCTGCCGTAAGGCAACGGAAGGGCAAAGCGGTAAGATTGCCGTTCTGCCGCATCCGAGGCTCGATTCCCGTCGTAAGATGTACGTCGCTTGCTCCTGCCTGGGACGCTTTGTTTAAAATCTCCTCTATCCGAATTTCTTCTCTTTCTGTTTTTTCTATTCTGTCTGTTCTCTCCATTTTACCTTTCCCGCACCTTTCTGTTACTGCTTTTACCGGTTCATTAAATTGCGTTATAAGAATATCAGGAGGGTAAAATGCTTTACCCTCCTGATATTATGCATCTTATTTTTTTCTCAAAATCACTCTCGATTCATAAATTTGAATCAATTATAACAAATAAAACGAAATATTGTCAGAATATGTTATACATCGTACTTTTTTCGTCATACATTGTATTCGTTCCCGGCAATTCCCCTCACTAATCCTTGCAGTAAAAATCGAAGTACTGCTCCCGAAAAACCTGATATGCGCCACGCGGAAGATGCACGGCGTCCCCGTTGTCTATCCTGATCTCCTGCGCATTCAGACTTTCCACATGTATCAGGTTGATAATATAAGCGGCCCCTACTTTCACAAACTCCTGATATTCCGAGAGAATCTCAAAGAGACTGGTCATAGTCATCCGCAGCGTCAGTGTTTCGCCGTCCGCAAGATATACCTGCTGACATCTCTTTTGGGCTTCCAGATAGAGAATATCCCGCAGCGCTACCCTGTTGATTCTGCCCTTGGTCTGCAGGATCAGATATCGTTTTCTCTCTTCTTTTATATCTTTCAGCAGCATATCCATAGCGGTAAAAAACTTCCCTTGTGAGACCGGTTTGACCAGATAATGCGACGCATACACGTCGAAAGCTTCCATCGCATGTTCTCTGGAAACCGAAAGGAATATAATCCTGCAGTCGCTCCCCATATTCCTGAGTTCCTCCGCCGCCTCTATTCCAGACTTCTTGCCCATATAGATATCCGTCAGCAGCAAGTCCGGATTATATTCGTCCCCCCTGACCCGCCGAAGCATTTCCTCGGCGCTGGTAAAGCGCTCTACCTGGAATTCATATTCTTCATGCTTTTCCTGATAGCTATTTAACATGGCTTCCATTTTATCTAGTTCCGTCCCCTTGTCATCACAAAGTGCGATATTATACATAATATTGCACACCTCTTTCTTAAAATATATAACTCTTTATAATAAATTATAAAGAGTTATATATTAAAATGCAATTTCTTTTTTTTATTTAAGGTTTAGATATATCGCGCTCAATCATGGCAATCAGCGCAAAACTGCAGCCGGCGGGATATTCCTGAATCTCCCTCGCGCAATACCGGACCTGTCTGCCATACGCCTCCCGCCAGCTCTTCTCGCCCGTCAAAGCCGCCAATTTCCCAAGTGCCATTACCGCCGCGGAATTGCCGGAAGGTATCGCCCCGTCGTGCATTTCTTTGGGACGGGCGATCAACGGCGCGGCGTCCGAAGCATAGATATAATAACCGCCCTCCTCGCCGTCTTCGAAGAACTGCCGCATCTGCCCGGCTCTGCGTATCGCTTCCGTCAGATATACTTTCCGCAGATCAATCTGATACAATTCCAACAGAGCGAGAGCGTACACCGCATAATCCTTAAGCAGCCCCCGGTAAGCGGCTTCTCCGTCCCGATAACGAAGACAGAGCCTTCCCTGCGCGTCCGTCATATGTCCCTCGATGAATTCCTGCGCCTTTCTCGCCGCCTTCAGATAACGCTCCTCCCTGAGTACCGCTCCCGCACGCGCAAGCGCCAGTATTGTCCAGGCGTTCCATGAGAGCAGGATCTTATCGTCTTTATGAAGACTCGTCCTCTTCAGACGATATTCATATAGTTTTTTTTCGGCCTGACCGCCGCTTTCCCAGTGTTTCCCAATACGATTCGGAATGCTCTTTCCCTCAAAGTTCCCCGTTTTTGTAATCCCATACCGGCTGCAGAATTCCCTTCCCTCTGCTTCTCCCAATACGGCCGTTACTTCCTCCGGCGTAAATACATAATATTTGCCTTCCACACCTTCACTATCCGCGTCCTGGCCACAGTAGAATCCTCCCTGGCTATCCGTCAGTTCACGCAGAATGTAATCCGCCGTATGCCGGACCATATCTTCATACTTATCCTTCCCGGTAATGCGGTATGCTTCCAGATAAGCCAGAATCAGCAGCGCATTGTCGTATAACATCTTCTCAAAATGCGGGACAAGCCACTTCTCGTCCGTCGAATAGCGCGAGAATCCCCCGCCGATATGATCGTGGATTCCCCCGTTCATCATAGCGTCCAATGTCTTTTCCGCCATACGGAGCGCGTCATTTTCCCCTTCTTCCCCGGCGTACCTCATCAGAAAGAGAAGATTATGCGGCGACGGGAATTTGGGCGCGCCGCCGAAACCGCCCCATACCGGATCGAACTGCTCCCTGAAGATATGGTATGCCTTTTGCAGAAGCTCTTTCTCAGATAATTGATTGTCCGGACTGTCTTTCTGCGTCGTACTTGTCCGGTTAATAGCCGCCGTAATCTCTTCTCCGTCCCGAATCAGGTCCTCTCGTCTGTCACGCCACAGCGCAAGTACTTTTTTCAGGATATCCTTAAGTCCCGGACGCCCATAATACTGTTCTTTGGGAAAATATGTCCCTGCAAAAAAGGGCTTTTGCTCCGGCGTCATGATAATCGTAAGCGGCCAGCCTCCCTGACCGGTAACCGCTTGGCAGACCGACATGTATACCGCGTCAATATCCGGCCGCTCCTCCCGATCAACCTTGATACTTACATAGCCCTGATTCAAGATCTCTGCAACCTCCCCATCCTCGAAGGATTCATGCGCCATTACGTGGCACCAATGGCAGGTAGAATAACCTATGCTGAGAAATACTGGCTTATTCTGCGCCTCTGCCTTTCTGAATGCCTCTTCACACCAGGGATACCAATCTACCGGATTGTCCTTGTGCTGAATCAGATATGGGGATTTTTCATTTTTTAATCTATTTGACATAACTTCTCCTTTCGCCGCGCTCTCTCCTCTTAACCGGCTGTCAACGTTAACAACGGTTAGAATTTTTCTTATTATTTCCTTGAAAATCCATTACAATTCACTTCTCGTTTAATATTTACAATAATCTGCCTCTTTGCTATAATCTATTTGTCCAGGCTCGTACAAGGAACAAACGATATAGTTGTTTTCCATCCTGAAGATAATATTTTGCTGCGGGCCGCGAGATTTTACACACAATTGAGGAGGTAGAGTATGTTTTGTCCTAAATGCGGAAAAAATGTTCCGGACAATACCAAATTTTGTCCGGGCTGCGGAGCCGATCTTTCTCTGGGACGCCGCGCCCAGAATGCTGCAAATAAAGCGTTCGACGCCACAGAAAAAGAATTGGAAGGCGCAGTAAGGGAAGTACAGCGAACATTTAACGGAAATAACGGATATGCGCCGAACGGCGGCGAGAGGTTAACGGATGACAGGGGATTATTAGCCTACATATTACTTTCAATTATCACATGCGGTATCTATAGTTATTACTTCTTATACAAGATGGCGCATGATGTGAATATTGCCTGCGAGGGAGACGGTGAAGAGACCGCAGGCCTGGTCGCATTTATCTTATTATCGCTCGTTACTTGCGGGATCTACGCATGGATCTGGTATTACAAACTCGGAAACAGGCTGGCCGCGAATGCGCCCCGTTACGGAATGACTTTCCAGGAAAACGGAACGACGGTTCTGATGTGGCTGCTCTTCGGCTCGCTTCTATGCGGAATCGGTCCGTTTATTGCAATGAACATCCTGATCAAGAATTCCAACAGAATCTGCAACGCTTATAACCGACAGTTTAATTTATAATTATACGGGTTATACATATGGATGGAAAATAAAAAGTACCCGAAAGAAAGCGTTATACTCGTCTTTCGGGTACTTTAATTTAACTATTCATAATCGGAGAAATGATCGGTCTTCCGTCTCTGTCCAGCAAAGGCGTCATTCCTCCAGCCTGACCGCACACATGAAACACATAATTCACACCGGTAACTTTATCCACCCAGATTTCCGTGACATTCATTGTTCCTTGTGAATAAACTCTCTCAAATCTTTCATTCTTAGCCATTATCTACCTCCGCAAATTCAAATATCCCGATTATCCTCTTTTACTATTATAATGTTTCTGTATATATAGTATGGCTTAATCGTCTCTTTTGCAAGAAAATATTTATAAATTTTCATATAGGCTAAGAAATAAATCGCCTTGTCTCTGTTTTCCAACAAATTTTTTAGGTTTGTTGTATTGTTGCAAGTTTACTCTTCCACCTTAAAGATCCGCTGTTAAAATGTGTCTTTTTTTTAGATTTTGCTATGGTTCTTCCGATATTCTGCCGGACTGCACCCATTCACCTTCTTAAACGATTTGGAAAAATAATGATAGTCGTTAAATCCCGATCTGCGCGCCACTTCCTTGATCTTATCATTCGTACCGGAAAGCAGCGCCTTTGCACAGTCCATCCGAAGTTCAAAAAGGTACGAAGAAAATCCGCCGCCCATTTCCTGCTTAAAAAGATAGCTTAAATAAGCCGGATTCAGTCCCACAAGTTCCGCCGCGTCGGGAAGCCCCACCGATTCCTGATAGTGGAGCTTAAGATACTCCGCCACACGCCGCACAGCGCTGCTTACATGCTCCGGGACCGGTCTTTGTTGTCTCAGAAACAAATGATCCTTATAATCACCGAAGATCTCCTTAAGGTCCTCTGCCTTAATAATCTCGATGCGGCGTGATTTGATACTGAAGCGCCTCAAGCTCTGCGTCCTTCTTTAACATCTCCTCCTGAATAAGCTTCTCAATCAGCTTCTCGATATGGTTCAGCATATCATTAAATTCACCTGACAGAATACCGATCTCATCTCTTGTGGTAATCTCTACCCGCTGTCCAAGTTCTCCGCCGCTTACCTTCGCCATCGTTTCCGTAAGCTTCCTTAAAGGCGCATACATCGCTCCGGTAAGAACGACTATCAAAATCGCCCCCAGAGCGAACACTGCCGCCAGAATTCCCAGAAGATGCAGCCTCATCTGCCTTAGATCCGTCAGCACTTCGCTCTTTTCCTTCTCGATCCGTAAGGAATACTCCGTGAAATTCGTCAGATACTCTGCCTGCAGCATCTCATCCGCACTGTTCTCCTCACTTTTATCGGATACCTCCCCCACTCGCGCCGGATTGCGCGAGGATACAATACGGCCGTTCCTGTCAAGAATTACCGCCGTTATCCCCCGGCCGCTCTCCAATCCGTCCAGATAATTGTAATAAAGAGAACGCTCCTTGATATTGCCCATGACATAGGCCGGGGTTCCTCCTCCTTCACCTTCCACCGGACTTACATATGACAGTATATCCGCCGTCTCCCGCACCGGGTCTTTTAACATAACGGGAGTGAGCGCTTTCTCTCCCGCCGTTCCTATCTCCCAAAGCCTCTCCTTTGAGATCTCTTTCTGACAGACCGGATATTCCTGGGATGTTACAATAACTCTCCTGCCGGGAATAACCAGATATACAGACGCAAGATCCCTGTTCCTTACGGCATAATCCCTGAGCAGCCCGGCGATCAAAACAAGGTCGTTCTCATCGCCGCTTTCCAGAAATTCTTCCACGCTTTTTAGGATCTCGCCGTCGCATGCCGCCAGCGTCGTCAGGTAGTATACCTCCTCCATGGACTCGTCCAGCGCGTCTCCCGTCTGGCTGATCCCGGCGTACAAACTCTCGGTATAATTCTTTTCAATCATCTCCGAAGACTTCCAGTAAAATACCCCTGTAATCAGCGCTGCCGTAACTGCCGTAATTCCAAGCATCACCATGACCATCTTGCATCTCATGCTCTGGAATACACGTATACTTCTGTCGTTTCTCATTTTATCATTATTCATCCGTCTGTTCGCTCCACTTGGATACATTTTCCCCTGTCAGAACTTCTGCATCCAGAATCCTGTCTTCAAGAACCCCACTGTCCTTGTCCCTGTTCTCAGCAATAAACCGCATCGTCTCATACCCGATCTCGAATCCGGACTGAGCCGCAAGCGCCGTCAGATCTCCGCGTTCTACGGCATCCAAAGCGTCCTGCTGAGCGTCTACCGTCATAACGTATATCCCCGAATCCCCCAGATACTGGCTGATTCCAAGGGCCGTCACCCCGCTGCTGGCAAATATCCCGCCCACATCCGGGTGCTCAGAAAGGAGCCTTGATATCTCCGTCTCTGAAATGAGAAGATTTCCGTATCCGCTCTCAATGAACGCGATCTCCATGTCCGTATATTCCTTTATGTATTTTTTTATTCCCTCCATCCGCTCATAATGGGCGGTCTGCCTCAAATCCCCCGCGACGATTCCAACGCTGCCCCTGCCTCCAAGTTTTTCTGCCATTACCGCCGCAAGCTCACGGCCGGCCTTTTCATTGTCGATCCCGATATAGGGGATTCCTTCCGCAAGAATCTTCGTATCATACCCGATAACTTTCACATGTTTTTCTTCCGCTTCCTTAAGATATTCCGTATCATAAGAAGAAACCGGCGACACTGCCAGCGCGTCTATATCCTGCTGCAGAAGATCATGGATCATCTTTTTCTGCATTTTATCGTTTGACTCTGAGTCGGGCGAGACGAACTTTACTGACAGTCCGAAGTCCTCCGCTCCCTTCTCCATACCGGAGCAGACGGACATCCAGTACTCGCTGCTTTTTGATTTTGTCACAACGCCCACCGTGTAGCGTTCCTTTCCCTCTTCTTTGTGTACGTCCCCGGCGCACCCCGCCGCCATACACACGGACAGAAGTATGAAAAAAATCCCCGGACCTTTTGACACTTTATTCCTTCTGATCATCCCTGCGGCTCCTTTCCGGTATTCTGCCTAATCCAAATGAAAACCATCTGCTTTTCCCGTCTTTAATCTCTATGCTCATATTATCACATTTTTAAGGGACTGTCACTTATGCGGCAGTCCCTTTGACTTTGGCTCTGTTCCAATCAGCGGAAAGCAGCCTATAGTATCTCTTTATAATTCTCCTCTGGATTCCCTTTCCATCAGCTCGTCCATGATTGCCGGATATTTTTTGTCGAGCCGGTAAAGCGCAAGCGTAATGATCGCTGCCGCGGCTATGATCAGTGGACCGAATTTGTAGATCGTGACAATCATATTCAAAGCCGACTCCGGCTGAACCGCCATTCCCACCGACGAGCTGACATAACCTGCCGCCGACAAAAGCCCCGTCATGGCGGCGGACGCCATTCCTGCTCCCACCTTTGTTCCGATAGAGCCGCCCGCAAAGATCAGGCTTTCCTGACGGATATGTGTCTTCCACTGTCCAAATTCCACCACATCCCCAATCATCCCAAATACTGCGGCATTCAGAGGAGCAAGCCCCACTGCGCGGAACACACAGCTTGCCGCCATCCAGCTAAAGCTGTAGGGATTCAAAAAGAAAGCAAGCTGTCCGATCAGCGCCAACACCGCTCCCGCAAGCGCCGTATTCCTCTTTCCAAACCGCCGGATCAAAGGAGCGCATAAAAACACACATCCCACGAGTACCAGCGTCTCCGTCAGATACAGCGCACTATACATCCAGGTATCATTGTGAAAGATGTATTTACAATAGTAAGGCAGAATCGTACCAGATATTCCGAAAGATACGCTCTGTAGCATCCACAAGACGAGCACTGCCCAGAAATACTGGTTTGTTGTCAGCGCGGCAAGTCCTTTCTTTGCCGAAATCTTTTTTCTCTCATTCTTTGCAGCGATCACCACCGTCTCCTTACATTTCACAAAACACAACATCAGAAGCGCCAGTGCAAATACCGCCCACACAGACATGGTTTTCACCCATGCGGCCTTATCATCCCCGAAGAATTTTACCAAAGGCAACGTACATGTCACTGCCAGGATTCTTCCCAACGGAGACATTCCCATCCTTACGACGCTTAAGATATCACGCTCTGCGGAAATCCTTGTCATCATCGCGGAGAGACTTCCATAAGGAAGGTTGATCGCCGTGTAGCATACCGTCGTGCAAAAATTATAGGTCACGAATATGTATACGGCCTGCACTACGGGAGTCGATTGCGGCACCGTGAATAAAAGAACCGCCGACAACGCGTAGGGTACGCTCATCCATAGGATCCACGGCCTTGACTTTCCCCACTTCGAATTTGTACGTTCCACGATCATTCCCATGATCAAGTCCGACACGCCGTCAAATAAACGTGAGATAAGCATAACCATACCGATTGTAGCCGGATTAATTCCTACATAATCTGTATAAAAAAGTGTGAGCAGCGTCCCCACCATCCCGAATATCACGTTGCATGCCACATCCCCGCCGGCATAAGAGATTCTGGTTCCCCAGCTAAGTTTTTTCCCTTCTGTAATACTCTGTTTCATTGTATCCCTCTCCTTCTCATGTCATTTTAACAATCACGGCGGCTGCAATACTTCGCCGGTTTTGCCTGACCTTTATTATAAATTGAGAATAACAGATATAATGAGATACAAAAATCAGGATTATTTTTAGATTTCTTATCCTTTTAAACGCTTTGAAGTCGTAATGGTATATTTTTGTGGTCTTATTTTTAGAAAACAACAGCGGCGTCCACTCAAGTCCCTATCGTTCAAGACATAAAAAGAGAAGTATCCGGCAGCATCCACCAGACACTTCTCTTTTTTCTTACTTTCGTCTACGTTCTATATCGGCCAGAAACCTATGATTCCTTCTCCATCGCCTCAGCCACAGCCGCCTCGCAGCTTCTCATCGCCAGAATCGTCTTATCGAACAGCTCGTCCAGTTCCCAGCCAAGCCGCTCGGCGCCCTGAGAGATAATCTCTCTTGAACAGCCTGCCGCGAATCTCTTATCCTTGAACTTCTTCTTCAGGCTCTTGACTTCTAAGTCCATGGTACTCTTAGACGGGCGCATAAGCGCGCAGGACCAGATCAGTCCTGTCAGCTCGTCGGCGGCAAAGAGTACCTTCTCCATCTCAAGTCTCGGCTCCTCCTCGCTACAGATGCCGTAGCCGTGAGAGCACACAGCGTAGATCATATCCTCGCTTACTCCCGCCTCACGCAGAAGTTCCGGGGCTTTCTTACAGTGCTCCTCCAGATAAAGCTCAAAATCAATATCATGAAGAAGCCCGGTAATACCCCAGAATTCTTCTTCCTCTCCATATCCCAGCTCCTTCGCATACCAGCGCATCACGCCTTCAACCGTCAGGGCGTGCTGGATGTGAAACGGTTCTTTATTGTATTTCTTAAGGAGCTCTAACGCCTGATCCCGGGAAATACTGCTCTTCTTCGCCGCATCCCCGCATCCTGCTTCTTTCTTTACAGACTTTGCGCTGTCGGCGGACTTCTTCTCCAGGCTCTTCATCGTCGGGAATAATAATACGTCCCTTATCGCCGCGCTGTCCGTGAGAAGCATACACATCCTGTCGATTCCGAACCCGATTCCCCCTGTAGGCGGCATTCCGATCTCCAGCGCGTTCAGGAAATCTTCATCCGTCGTATTAGCCTCTTCGTCGCCCTGCGCCAGCAGTTCCTCCTGAGCCTTGAATCTTTCTCTCTGATCGATGGGGTCGTTAAGCTCGGAATAAGCATTCGCCATCTCCCATCCGTTCATGAAGAACTCAAAACGTTCTACGTATTCCGGATTCTCCGGTTTCTTCTTCGTAAGGGGAGATATCTCAATTGGATGATCCATGACAAACGTGGGCTGGATCAGGTGTTCCTCTGCAAATGCTTCAAAGAACAGGCTTAGGATATCGCCTTTCTTATGTCTCTCTTCAAACTCTACATGATGCTCCTTCGCAAGCGTTCTTGCCTGCTCCAGCGTCTCCACCTCGTTCCAGTCAATACCCGCGTATTTCTTCACGGCGTCTATCATCGTGATCCGTTCAAACGGCTTTCCAAGATCCATCTCCACGCCGTTATAGCTAATCGTGGTTGTTCCCAGTACTTCCTGCGCCACGTGACGGTACAGGTTCTCCGTCAGATCCATCATTCCGTTATAATCTGTATACGCCTGATACAGCTCCATCAATGTAAATTCCGGATTATGCCGGGTATCCAGTCCCTCGTTGCGGAACACACGCCCGATCTCGTAGACTCTCTCCAGTCCTCCTACGATCAGACGCTTCAGATATAATTCAAGGGAGATACGGAGCTTGAAATCCTCGCTCAGCGCGTTAAAATGCGTCTCAAACGGCCTTGCAGCCGCTCCTCCGGCGTTGCTTACCAGCATAGGAGTCTCCACCTCCAGGAACCCCTGACCGTCCAGATACCTGCGGATAGAGCTTAATATCTTCGAGCGCTTGATAAACGTATCCCTTGCCTCAGGATTCATGATCAGATCAACATATCTCTGACGGTAACGCATATCCGTATTGGTCAGGCCGTGGAATTTCTCCGGAAGGATCTGAAGACTCTTGGACAGAAGCGTCACCTTAGACGCGTGGACGGAGATTTCTCCGGTCTTCGTCTTGAACACCTCTCCTTCAAGGCCCACAATATCGCCGATATCTAATTTCTTAAAATCCTTATAAGCCTCTTCGCCTACGCTGTCCCTTGCCACATAAGACTGGATGTTGCCGCTCTGGTCAAGAATATTGCAGAAGGAAGCCTTGCCCATGATACGCTTCTGCATGACGCGCCCCGCAAGCCTTACCTGTTTTCCTTCCATATCCTCATAATTATCCTTGATGTCGACAGCATGACACGTCACGTCATACTTCGTAATCTCGAACGGATTCCTGCCGTCATTCTGCAGATCTGCCAGCTTATCACGCCGAACCTTCCTTAACTGGTTAATATCCTGCTCCTGTACTTTCTTCTGCTGTTCAGCCACGTCCTCTTCTCCCTTCTCTTAAAAGCTTTTCTACATCGACCGGCTGATATGCAATACCTCATATTCCATAATGCCTGCCTGTGTCTCTACCTCCACCTGGTCGCCTACCTTACAGCCGATAAGAGCCTGTCCCACCGGAGACTCGTTGGATATCTTTCCTTCCAGACTGTTCGCCTCTGTAGAACCTACCAGTTTGAACTCCATCTCCTCGTCAAATGTCTTGTCGTATACCTTTACCGTACATCCTACGTTAATCTTATCAAAATCTACTTCGTCCTCTACGACTACTTCCGCGTTCTTAAGGATCCCTTCCAGTTCTTCGATACGTGCTTCGATATCCCGCTGCTCGTCTTTCGCCGCGTCATACTCAGCATTCTCGGACAAATCGCCCTGCTCCCTTGCTTCCTTAATCTTACCTGCAACCTCCTTACGTTTCACAACTTTCAGGTGTTCCAGTTCATCCTCCAGCGCTTTTAAGCCTGCATAAGTAAGTAATTTCTTCTTTGCTTCCATGTGCCTTACTTCCTTTCTTACTTTCTATCTCAGTACGCGATGGTACTGTTAATATTTATATCAATCTCCCGCTTTTTTGCGGGAAGACAGGAACTTTCACAATTTCATTATTATACCCAAATGCTAATGCTATGTCAATATTCTAGGCGTTGAAATTCTCGTTGAAATTCCCACAGAAACAACCGCTGCTTCAAACCCGTTACAGTATATGCAGCATTATATTTTTTCATACGAAATATTTTATCCGTAAGACAGCAATCCGAAATCTTACTTTCATGCAGTTAACATCCATACTTATCTGATTTTACACATTCCTCACAGTCGTTCATTAAGGAGTTCTTCCAGTTCCTCATAAGTCTCTACCCGGTTAACGGCTTCCCGCAGCCTTGCCGAACCTTCCATTCCTTTCGTATACCACGCGACATGCTTGCGCATCTCGCGGATACCGAGATAATCCCCTTTGAACTCGATCTGCAGCCGCGCGTGCCGCAGAATGGCGTCTTTCCGCTCTTCTTTAGACGGACTCGGCGGACTTATGCCCCTACGGCTATATTCCGTAAGTTCTCGGAATATCCACGGATTTCCCTGTGCGGCCCGGCCGATCATCACACCGTCGCATCCCGTCTGTCTCATCATAGCCGACGCTGTCTCCCCGGAGATCACGTCTCCGTTTCCGATCACCGGGATCGACACCGCCTCCTTCACCCGGCGGATGATCTCCCAGTCGGCCTTTCCTGAATAGTACTGCTCCCTTGTCCTCCCGTGGACGGCTACTGCCGCGCCTCCGGCTTCCTCTATAATTCTGGCAATCTCCACCGCATTGACATGCGCGTCGTCGAATCCTTTCCGAATCTTCACTGTAACCGGTTTTTGAACGGCGCGCGCCGTTCGGTACACGATCTCGTATACCAGCTTCGGATTCATCATAAGCGCCGATCCCTCGCCGTTCTTCACAACCTTCGGCACCGGACAGCCCATATTAATATCCAGAATCTGAAAAGGAAGCTCCTCAATACGCTTCGCCATCTCGCTGACAATACCTGGATCTGAACCAAAAAGCTGTAAAGATACCGGATATTCCTTTGGATGGACTGCAAGCAGTATCTTCGTATTCTTATTTTTATATTGAAGAGCTTTCGCACTGATCATCTCCATACATAAAAGACCCGCCCCCTGCTCCATACAGAGCAGACGAAAGGGCAGATCTGTCACCCCCGCCATGGGGGCAAGAATATACGGATTCTTAAGCTCTGTCTCGCCGATTCTCAAGTATCCTCTCCTCAACTTTCCTGTCTGATATCTAAATCCAATCCGCAGATTTCTGCTTCTTATTTCTGAACCTGATCCGCAGATCTCTGCTTCTTATTTCTGAATCTGATCCGCAGATCTCTGCTTCTTATTCTTCTCATAGATAAAACGAAGACCTTTTAATGTAAGCTGCGGATCGTAAACGTCGATCACGTCCGTCTCCGCCGCAATCATCTTGCCAAGCCCTCCGCTTGCGATCACCTTGGCATCCGTATACCCGGACTCTTCCTTGATCTTCTTCACAAGATACTCCGTCTGGCCGATCTGCCCGAAGAATAATCCCGCCTGCATGCAGGATATCGTCTCCTTCCCGATGACGCCCTCAGGTTTCTTGATCTCGATCGCGGGCAGCATCGCCGCCTGCTCTGTCATGGCATGGGAAGAGATGCGGATTCCCGGAGAGATCACCGCCCCCTCAAAAGTCCCGTCCGGCCCTACCACATCATATGTAGTCGCCGTCCCGAAATCAATCACGATGACCGGGCCTCCATACAAAGTATAGGCCGCGACCGCGTCTACGATACGATCCGCTCCCACCTGCTTCGGATTCTCGGTCACGATACGGATTCCTGTCTTGATACCCGCCGATACGACCATGGGCTTGATTCCAAAATATTTGATTATAGCGCTTCCCAGCGAATGCATGATATCCGGCACTACAGACGACACGATCACCGCATGAATCTCATTGCTCATAATCCCCTGACATTCCACCAGCTCCTTCAGGGTAATGCCGTATTCGTCGGACGTCCGCGGCAGCTTTGTCGTCATTCGGAACGTACAGCGCAGCTCCTTATCTCTAAATACTCCTACCGTAATATTCGTATTTCCCACATCAATTACAAGTAACATTTTTTCCTCCCATATGTCTGACTGCACAAATGATTATTCATTCTCCTAAAAAGAACACCTTATAATACATCTGAAGCGCCTCTAATAAGTCCTGCTTCTCTCTCTGGAGCTGCTTAATCTTAAGACGGCTCCCGATCTCGTCGAACATCGGGTCAAATTCCTCCGACGTTACCTCAAAGCATAATTCTCCGTTCTCTTCATAAACGAGGGTCAGGATACCCCCCACATCGTTTACATAGAGCACGCACAAGATCTTAAGCTCCTCCTTGACCGCGTCGGGAAGCTGTTCAAAATCCGGATTCAGATAATATTTTTCTTCATAAGAATTGGCGCCGCAAAGAACTACTTTTTCATCATACATAACCGTATACTCCTCTCACTGATACTTCCCCCGCATAGACGGTTTTCTCCTGCCCGTCCTCCGTCCGTACAATCAGCTCGCCTACGTCGTTGATCCCTATGGCGCGGGCCGTATACGAATTTCCCGGCTCTAATACCTTCACTTCCTGATCCTTGTTCACAAGCAGTTCGTTATACTCCTCCTTTAATTCCGACAGATCTTCCGTCTTAATAAATGTTTCATAACACGTTTCAAATTCTTCTAATACCGCCGCGATCAATTCCGAACGACGGATCTCCATACCCGTCTTCTGCTTAAGAGAGACCGCCCTACCCTGTATTTCCTCCGGGAACGTCTCCTGATTTACATTGATCCCCACGCCGATAACTACATAATTGATACAGGTCATCTCGGCGCTCATCTCGGTCAGGATACCGCAGACCTTCTTTTTATCCAATACTATGTCGTTCGGCCATTTAATCCCGCAGGCTGCCCCGGTAACCTTACGGATACCTTCCACCACGGCAATCGCCATCAAAAGTGTAAGCTGAGGCGCGCGAACGGGTCTCACAGCAGGACGCAGCAACAGCGTCATATAGATACTCGAACCGGCAGGCGATTCCCATCCTCTGCCTCTTCTTCCCTTCCCTGCCACCTGACGTTCAGCGACAAACAGGGTGCCGTGATCCTCCTGCTTTTTTCCCTTCTCTCCGGCTTCCTTCGCGCGGGTGTTCGTAGAGTCTGTCTCTTCATAATAGACAACCCTCGCGCCTGCCCATCTGCCTCTCGTAAGGCTCTCGATTTCCGCCCTGGACATCACGTCCGGACTGTCTATAAGCCGATATCCCTTATTTCTTACCGCTTTAATCCGGTATCCTTCCTCCTTAAGCTGCTCTATGATCTTCCATACCGCCGTCCGCGATACCTGAAAATGTTCACAGAGCTGCTGTCCGGACAAGTAACCGTCGCTTTCCTTTAAAAACCGTAATATCTCTGCTTTCATATTTCTGTATTTTTCTCTCTCCTGACATAACCAACATCATAGTCTCTTTCTGATTCCGACGCAGCAGACTGCCTATCTTTCCCCCAAAGTTGCCGCCATCACTGCCTTAATCGTATGCATCCTGTTCTCTGCCTCGTCGAATACCTTCGACTGCTCCGACTCAAACACCTCGTCCGTCACTTCCATATCGTCAATGCCGAACCTGTCATGGATCTCCCTTCCGATCTTCGTCTTAAGATCATGGAATGCCGGCAGGCAATGTAGGAAAATAGCCTCTTCCTTCGCATTCGCCATAATATCCGCCGTCACTTTATACGGTGTAAGAGCGCGAATCCGCTCCTCCCATACTTCGTCCGGCTCGCCCATGGACACCCACACATCCGTGTAGATCACGTCCGCGTCTTTCGTTCCTTCCGCCGCGTCCGAAGTCAATGTGATCGTCGCGCCGCTCTCCCTCGCATATCCCTCGCATATGTCCACCAATTCCGCATTCGGGAAATATTCTTTTGTCGTACATGCGACAAAATGCATCCCCATCTTCGCGCAGGCTATCATCAGGGAGTTACCCATATTATATCTCGCATCGCCCATATAAACCAGTTTAATTCCCTTAAGATAACCAAAATGTTCACGAATCGTCAGCAGGTCGGCCAACATCTGCGTCGGGTGATACTCATTAGTCAGTCCGTTCCAGACCGGAACGCCCGCATATTTTGCCAGTTCCTCCACGATCTCCTGCCCGTATCCCCGATATTCGATACCGTCATACATCCGTCCCAGCACCCTCGCCGTATCCTCGATACTCTCTTTCTTGCCGATCTGGGAACCGCTCGGGTCAAGATAAGTAGTTCCCATACCCATATCATGCGCCGCAACCTCGAAAGAACATCTGGTTCTGGTGCTTGTCTTCTCGAAGATCAAAGCTACATTCATTCCTCTGTATTTGTCAACCGGCACGCCGTTTCTCTTCTTCTCTTTTAAATCCGCCGCCAGATCCAACAGATACGCAATCTCCCCCGGAGTATAATCCTTCAGTGTCAAAAAATTCCTTCCTTTTAAGTTCATCGTCAGTCCCTCTCTTAATCCTGTCAGTATGTGCACAAATCTCGGAAGATTGATCCGATCGCTTCGTGTCTCGTATTTCTTATATACAATATCATATAATTGGTCAACTGTGTATACCTGATATTTCGGAATTTGCAGTAATTTGGCCGTCGCCTCCAGCATTCCAAGAAACAGCTCTTTGTTCGTGTATCCCAGCGGAAGCTTCAGGACGAACGCAATCTCCGCTTTCTCGATCTCGCGCATATCCCCCAGAAGCCTGTCGTAATACTCTTCCTCATGCGTCTGCTCCAGATAATAGATACTTCCCTCCAGACCGTACAACATCCGTTTCGCGTCGTAATATCCGATCGTCAGATTCTGCCGGCTTCGTTTCCCCGAGAATTCGATGATACTCCCCAGCTTCACCCTGGGCGCTATCTCATATTTCTCGCTCTCTTTCGGCATACGCACCCGCGGCTCCCTTCCGGGTCCGTAGATACGCACCTCTATGATATCCTCATATCCTCTCTTCACCAAAGAATTCAGCGGCACGTTATTTACCACCCCGCCGTCAATATATTTCTTCCCCCGGATTCTCTCGTTCTTGAATCCGATCAGATACGCGCTTGCCAGCAGAAAATCCTCCAGCGTACCCTCCGGAATATCCTCTATGCTTAAATCCAGCTCCTTGAATTCCGACACGGAGAACGTAAGCAGGCAGAATTCTTTGCCGCAGTTTCGGATCGCTTCCTCATCCACCGTCTCGTGGATCAGCCTGCGCAGAGGTGTGACGTCCACTCCTCCGTCTTTCAGCATCTTACGCCCTTCATTCAGAAACTCCTTTATCGTCGTCTCTTTCCGGAACAGGCGTTCCATCCACTCGTCGTCCACATCCATGACCGAGGAAAAAGTCATCTCTTTCCAGATATTCTCGGCTTTCTCCATGTCTCCCATACAGATCAGCGCGCCGTTTAACGCGCCCACGGAAGTTCCCGCAACCGCGCTGATCCTAACGCCCGCCTCTGCAAGAGCTTTCCATGCGCCGATCTGATAAGCGCCCCGGGCGCCGCCGCCGTCCAGCACCAATCCATATTCTTTTGACAGATCAATCACCGGTTCCATCTCATCCCACCTTCCGTCTCTGCCTTGCCGCCTCGAACATCAATATAGATGCCGCAACCGCCGCGTTCAATGATTCTACCTGACCCTGCATCGGTATCTTGATATAAGTATCCGCAAGCTTCGCAATCTCTTCGGTAAGACCATTCCCTTCATTTCCTATCAGGAACGCGCATGACCGACAGTAGTCTTCCTCATCATAATCACATCGCCCCTCCAGATGGGCCGCATACGTCCGGATTCCCCTTTCCCTCAGTCCTCTGACCGCGTCGGCCAGATCCCTGACATAACAGAAGGGCATCCGATATACCGAACCCATAGTAGAGCGGATCGTCTTTGGATTATAGATATCCACACATTCCCGGTCCATAACGATCCCCGTCGCTCCCGCTCCTTCCGCGGCCCTGAAGATCGTCCCGAGATTACCCGGATCCTGCAGACGGTCAAGCACTATTATATGCGGATTCTCTCCGCCGGACACATCGCTCAAAGTATGTTCCCTCTGCCTCGCCACACACAATACGCCCTGGGGAGTCCTGGTATCCGATACATAATCAAATACCATATCCGAAAATATTTCCAAAGACGCTTTCGGCGGCGCCCCCGTCCTTCCGCCGCCGTCCATGACTCGTTCTATCTCGTTTCGTTCTTTTTTATAAAACGTCTCAGACACATAGATCTCCCTTAATATCTCCGGCGGCGCTTCCCGGAACATGCGAATCCCCTCCGCCAGAAATACCTTCTCTTCATCCCGCGCCTTTCGTTTCTTCTTAAGGTTGACCAGACGCTTAACCTTCGCGTTCGATGTACTGGTTATCATATCCTGTTTTGCCCTCTCTTTATACCTGCTTCAAAATATCCGGTTCATTTTAATTATGGATTTTTATTCTTAATCTGTATATGCTTCAGAAATGTTTCAGGAATCACTGTTGATTTTTTTTAGAAAGAAATGATATATTAAGAATCAGGGAAGCGCCCACTTCAAAGTGGGCGCTTCCCTGATTCTCACCGGCTGCCCGGCTATAAAAGCTTGGAAGGCCGCCGACCTGTCATGGGTACTTTCCTGCATGGTAATACATGCAAGTATAGATTACCACTTTTTTCTGCTCAATTCAACAATAATTAAGCTCTCATCGCGCCGTCAACGGACAGAACCTCTCCGGTTACATAGCTTGCCATATCGCTTGCCAGGAACAGGAACGCATTGGCGATATCCTCAGGCTCGCCGATCCGGCGAAGCGGAATTCCGGCAATCATCGGCTGGATCATCTGATCCGGCAGGGCCGCAACCATGTCGGTCTTCGTAATTCCGGGGGCAACCGCATTAACACGGATGTTGCTGGGTCCAAGCTCCCTTGCAAGGGAAAGGGTCATGCCGTTTACGGCAAATTTACTCGTCGGATACGCCACGCCCCCCGGCTGACCGGAGATACTTACCATAGAACTGGTATTCAGGATACATCCGCCTCCCTGCTCCCTCATAATCGCAACGGTCGGCTGAATCGCGTTAAAGAGCGCGTTGACATTCAGCTTCATAACCTTCTCAAACTGTCCGTCCCCATAATTCTCGATCTTTGTACTGTCGGATATACCGGCGTTATTTACAAGAACATCAATCTTACCGAACTTATCCTTTACTTTTTCAATCGCAGCCTTAACCGCCCCGGCATCAGAAAGATCCGGATAATCTCCCTCTACTTCCCATTCGGCATTCTCCGCTTTCAATGAAGAAAGGGCTTTCTCCACCGTCTCTGCTCTGGAACCGAACAATACCACTTTTGCGCCGTTCTCCAGATACTTCTTCACGATGGCATACCCGATCCCCCTAGTACCGCCTGTCACAACGGCTACTTTTCCTTTTAACATATCTGTTCCTCCTATCCTGCCCGAAACGCCTGATTACATCCCGGACAAATCTCTTTCTAATAAAATATTATACACCATTTATGCCCCATTGAATATATTTTTTTCTAATCCCCTTAGAGACATTCCCCTTATCCGAACTCCATCCGCCGGAACGGGTTTGAGAGGCGTCTTATACTTTAAATCGGTACCCGACGCCCCATATCGTCTCAATATACTGGGGATTCGAGGTATCCATCTCCACTTTCTCGCGGATCTTCTTGATATGCACCGTAACCGTCGCGATATCCCCGATGGATTCCATATCCCAAATCTCACGGAACAACTCTTCCTTCGTATACACATGGTTTGGATGACTGGCAAGGAAGGTCAGCAGATCGAATTCCTTCGTGGTAAACGTCTTCTCTTCCCCGTTGATCCATACGCGTCTCGCCGTCGTATCAATCTTAAGCCCGCGGATCTCGATTACCTTGTTGGCCTCCATAACGCTTCCGGTCAGACGGTCATACCTCGCAAGATGCGCTTTCACCCTCGCCACCAGTTCGCTGGGGCTGAAAGGCTTCGTCATGTAATCGTCTGCCCCAAGGCCCAATCCCCTTATCTTATCAATGTCATCCTTCTTCGCAGACACCATGATAATCGGCGTGTTCTTCACATCCCTGACCTGGCGGCAAATATCGAACCCGTCGATACCCGGCAGCATAAGATCCAGGATAAACATGTCGTACTCCTCATTCAACGCCTTATGAAGACCGGTCTCTCCGTCGTTTGCCACCTCTACCTGAAATCCGCTCAGCTCCAGATAGTCTTTTTCCAGATCCGCAATTGTCTCTTCATCTTCTACTATCAATATCTTACTCATATACCGGTACCTCCTGATATTTTCTAAGAACGAAATACATCGTCGTTCCCGTCTCTTCCCTGCTCGTCGCCCAGATCTTTCCGCCATGCTCCTCGATGATCTTCTTCACGATAGAAAGCCCGATGCCGCTCCCTCCTTTGGATGAATTCCGCGATGCATCCGTCCGATAGAAACGGTCGAATATATTCGGCAGATCTTTCGCCGCAATCCCTCTTCCGTTATCTTCCATCTCGATCTGTATAAAATCCCCTACGTCCTTAACCCTGAGATTGATCTTTCCCTTGGGCTTATCCATGTATTTCAGGGAATTATTCACAATATTATGAACGACTCTTTTTATCTGCTCCGCGTCAGCGATGATCTTCACGCCCTCTTCTACATAATTAAAATAACCGAATTCCACTCCCCTGGATTCAAGCTCTATAGACAGATCCTCCGCACAATCCTCAAAATACGCGTCCACCGACAACGTATTGAAATTATAC
The DNA here is from genome assembly GCA_910585725.1 of uncultured Dorea sp. Lineage (GTDB taxonomy): Bacteria > Bacillota > Clostridia > Lachnospirales > Lachnospiraceae > Sporofaciens. The sequence continues at coordinate 179,481 of CAJUFA010000001.1, forward strand.
GGAATCCTGTTGGTATCGATCTTGGTATACAGCGTCAGCTCATTAATCAGCGTATCCATCTCGCTGGCCTTGTTATAGATCGTCCTTATATACCGTTCCATCTTCTCCGGCGTATCCGCGACCCCGTCCATGATTCCTTCCGCATATCCTTTGATCGCCGTCACCGGAGTCTTTAGATCGTGGGAAATATTACTGATCAATTCTTTATTCTCTTTATCAAACTTAACCTTCTCTTCTGCGTTATCCTGTAAATGCCTGCGCATCTCTTCCAGACTCTGGCATAGCCTGCCAAGCTCATCCTCCGCCTCTGCTTCAAGTTCAAAATCCAGATTGCCTTCCTTGATCTTCTGCGCGGCCGCCTGCATCTTTCCCACCGGTCCCATAACGCCGCGATAGATCCAAAGAATCAGCACCGCCGCAGTCAGAATCAGCACGACGACGATTCCCACGACCATGTCCAGATATAATCTTTCCACCTCCGGGATCACGCCGCGCACATTCACAACAACGAACGCGCTTCCTTCTTTGTCGTCCGGATATCGAAAATCCACCTGCTTCACCAGCGCCTGGGCGTCTCCGCCAAGATACAGACCGTTCTCGGAACTTAAGTCCGAATCCCCAAAGTGGGGAAGCTGCTCGATAACAGGCTGCGCTTCTTCCATATCCGTACCGACATAATTCATCATATGACCCTTGCGTACCAGCAGATATGCGTACTTATTCCTGAGCTTTTGATTGAAATCTTCCAGAAAGGTCGCATCCTCCATCTTCCCCGGATTTTCCGACACCATCTGGTCAAGTTCATCATACGCTTTCTCCGTAAGCCTTGACAATACCGCCACAGAATTCGCCAGGCTCTCCGTCGTCATCCCGCTGATCTCATAGGTCTTCTCAATCGCGCTTAACTGATATTTTCCGAACAGACACGCCAGCATGACCGTCAAAAGAATCGGAATTAAGATAACCGTCAGAAAAGCTATGATCAGCCGCGTCTTTAACTTCATCTTTATGCCTCCTCCGGCAGACTGTCTGAAAATTTATTCTCCAATCTGCTGAATATCTGCCTCTCCCGCCAACAGACTAAACTATAAAAAGTATAGCACGAAAAAGGACGCTTCACAGCAAAGCGTCCATAAACTATTATAAAATTTTTATAAATAATTTCTAATTTGTCAGATATATTGCTCTACAAGAAAATTATTTCTCTACAGATAATTACCGCTCTACAGGTAATTCTTCAAAACTTCCGCCTTATCCGTCTTCTCCCATGGCAGATCCAGATCAGTACGTCCGAAATGCCCGTATGCCGCCGTCTGCTTATAGATCGGTCTTCTTAAGTCAAGCATCTTGATAATTCCAGCCGGACGAAGATCGAAATTCTCGCGGATCATATCTACCAGCTTCTCATTGCTAAGTTTGCCGGTTCCGAAAGTATCCACCATAATAGAAGTCGGGTGAGCCACACCGATCGCATAAGACAGCTGAATCTCACATTTCTTCGCAAGTCCTGCCGCCACGATATTCTTCGCGACATAACGAGCCGCATAAGCCGCGGAACGGTCTACCTTCGTACAATCTTTTCCTGAAAACGCTCCGCCGCCGTGACGCGCCATACCGCCGTATGTATCTACGATAATCTTACGCCCGGTAAGACCGCTGTCTCCGTGAGGTCCTCCGATGACAAAGCGTCCTGTGGGATTAATAAAGAATTTCGTCTTATCATCCACCATATTCGCCGGGATCACAGCGTCGAACACATACTTCTTGATATCCTCATGGATCTGCTCCTGCGTGACTTCCGGATCATGCTGGGTAGAAAGTACCACCGCGTCCAGACGTATCGGAATCCCTTCCTCGTTATATTCAACCGTTACCTGAGATTTGCCGTCCGGCCTCAAATAATTCAGCGTACCGTCTTTGCGCACCTCCGTCAGTCTCCTGGAAAGCTTATGCGCCAGGGCGATTGGGTACGGCATCAATTCCGGCGTCTCATCCGACGCATATCCGAACATCATCCCCTGATCTCCGGCGCCGATGGCTTCGATCTCTTCCTCCGACATCTCCTGGTTCTTAGCTTCCAACGCTTTATCTACACCCATGGCGATATCTCCGGACTGCTCGTCGATCGCCGTAAGTACGGCGCAGGTCTCCCCGTCGAATCCGTATTTTCCACGGTCATAACCGATCTCCAGAATCGTATCCCTGACTATCTTCTGGATATCTACATACGCTTTCGTGGTGATCTCGCCCATAACAAGAACAAGACCGGTTGTCGTACTCGTCTCGCACGCAACGCGGCTCATTGGATCCCGCTCCATAAGTGCGTCCAGGATCGCGTCCGAGATCTGGTCGCACATCTTATCCGGATGGCCTTCCGTAACTGACTCTGATGTGAATAAATGTCTTTCCATAATTTTCTACTCCTTTTCTCCAATAATAAAAGCAGACCACACTAAGCGGACTGCTTTATATCCCATAAACCAATCCTCTTATTGTTCGATTACTCGCTCAGGTTGGCACCTTCCCACATCGGGGGTTGCCGCAGCTTCACAGATCCTTTGTATCTCCACTGCTCTGAATAAGAGAAAGCCTGCATTATTAAATTAATTGTTTCCACATATAAATATACTCGTCTTTACATTCCTTGTCAATATTTGTGCAAAAATTGGCTATATTTTCTATTCTTCAATCGCCATACTGACCACGGCAGCCGGATTCCTCCTCTTAAACTCTGTGATCGCGTCGATGAATCTCTGACCGTATTTCCGATACTTATTCTCCCCGACTCCCGACACCGCAAGCATACCCTGCCTGTTCTCCGGAACTTTGGCGCACATATCGATCAGCGTCTTATCATTGAAAATAATATACGGCGGCATGCCCTCTTCTTTCGCAATGGCCGTCCGAAGTCCACGAAGCTCCTCAAAAAGCTTATAACCCGTACTGGTAAGCGCATCTGTGCCGCGCCTTTTCTTTCTTCGATACACGGATATCATTTCCTTCTCTTCAAACTTACGAACCATAACGCGGGTCTCCTCGTCTCTCAACGCACTGATATCTCCCATCTGAAGAACCGGGTATTCCCCATTGGTCTGGATAATATACCCTTCTCTTAACATCTGGTCGATCAATATCTGAATATCTTTCTCACCGATATCCGCCAGCGCCCCGTAAGATTTATAAGAAGCAGCGCCTACTTCCCTCAATCTGGCGCGGTTTGCTCCCGCCAACGCTCCCGTGACGATACTTCGTCCATATCTTCCCCGCGTCTCCGCGATACAGTTAACGACCCATCTCGCCGCCGCCGTCATATCAATCACCGAGCAGTCACGGCGGCAGTTGCCGCAATTATCACACGGCGCATTTGTCTTCTCGCCAAAATATTCCAGTATATAATTCCTGAGACATCCCGTCGTCTTACAATACCCTTCCATGACCTGCAGTCGATGAAGATCCCTCAGCCTGACGAGTTCGATATCCTCGCTGTCCATTTCCTCAAAACTCTTATTATCCAGGAGAAACTTATCGATAACCACATCCTGAGCAGAGAACAGGAGAATACACTGCGCCTCCTCCCCGTCGCGCCCTGCGCGGCCCGCCTCCTGGTAATAATTCTCCATGCTCTGGGGCATGTTGTAATGAATCACGAATCTGACGTTGGATTTGTCAATCCCCATACCGAACGCATTTGTCGCTACCACCACCTGCGCCCTGTCATAAATAAAAGCTTCCTGATTCTTCTTCCGCGTATTGTTGTCGAGTCCCGCATGATAGGCAGTCACAGGAACCCCCTGTTTGAAGAGTTCTTCGTACAGAGTATCTACATTTTTCCTCGTGGCGCAATAGATGATACCGCTCTCCTCCGGATGCTTTCCGATATAATCTGTGACAAAGGCGTTCTTCTTCTTTCCCGCCGCATGCTCTACTCTGTAATACAGATTCTTCCTGTCGAAGCCTGTGACCACCACCTTCGGTTCGGAAAGCTTCAAGATACATTCTATATCCGTCTTTACTTCCTTCGTGGCAGTCGCGGTGAACGCGCTCACAACCGGTCTTCTCCGGAGACTCTCGATAAATCCGACGATCTTCAGATAACTCGGGCGAAAATCCTGCCCCCACTGAGAGATGCAGTGAGCCTCGTCCACCGTAACCATAGAGATCTCGGCGCTCTGCGCGAATTCCATGAACCTTCCGCTCTCCAGTCTCTCCGGAGCCACATAGATAATCTTATACATACCCCCCGCCGCCAGAGCAAGCGCTTTTGCGATCTGCGCCTCTGTCAGGGAAGAATTGATATACGCGGCATGAACCCCGGCCTCATTCAGCGCTTTCACCTGATCCTGCATCAATGAGATCAGCGGCGATATGACGAGAGTGATCCCCGGAAACAGCAGCGCCGGAATCTGGTAACACAGAGATTTACCGGCGCCTGTGGGCATAATCGCCAACGCGTCCCTTCCGGACAGAAGGGATTGGATGATCTCCTCCTGTCCGGTCCTGAATGAATCATATCCGAAATATTTCTTTAATATATCCGACGCATTCATGTATGGTAAAAATCCTTTCTATATCCATTTCCAAATTTTCTTTATCAGCTAATCGTTATTCGTTACTCTTTATTCGTCCTTCGTTTTACCTGGTTATGGATTTCTGTATTTTGCGTCCAGTTTCCACGGCTGCATCGCTCCGCCCTGCTCTGCCGGACGGCACATCTGCGCATAGATATTAAGCACGCCTTTCTGCTGCTTTAACGGCGGACACACCCATCTCTTCCTTCTGGCTTCAAGTTCTTCCTCGGATACCAACAGGTTTACAAATCCCTTCGTGATATCCATCTCTATCATATCCCCATTTTCAATAAGGGCAATCACCCCTCCGTCATAAGCCTCCGGTGATACATGTCCTACGATAGCGCCGTAATTGAATCCGGAAAACCTGGCGTCCGTGATAAGTCCCACACTCTTATGAAGCCCCAGGCCGATCAGCGCATCGATACTAAGCATAAGCTCCTTCATACCCGGAGCCCCCTTGCATCCCTCATATCGGATCACGATAATGTCTCCCGGAACGATGTCTCCCGCCATGATCGCTTCATAGGCAGGCTGATCCCCTTCAAATACCTTCGCCGCGCCTTTGATGTACCTTACTTCTTCAAATACGGCCGTCGGACGGACGATCGCCCCCTCCGGAGAAATGTTGCCCCTTAAGATCTTAAGCCCCGGCTCCTTCGCAACCGGATTCTCCAGGGAGTGGATCACCTCATTCTCCTTCGGGGTTACGGTTCCTAAGATATCCTTCCAGGTATTCCCATACATGGTCGGCGCATCCGTATGGAGCTTATCTTCAAGCATCTTCATAACATTCTTAACACCGCCTGCATAGTGGAAATCCACAACCGTATACGGCCCGCTCGGGATTACCGCATTGATACAGTAGATTTCTTTGGCGTATTTTTCAAAATCCGCAAGAGTAAGATCGATCCCCAGTTCATATGCATATGCTAAGATATGCAGCACCGCGTTGGTAGACCCGGCAACCGCCATATCGAACATGATCGCATTTTCCAATACATCTTTCGTAATAAGCTCCTTAGGAGTCCTCCCTGAACCGGCAAGCTCTACCGCATATTTCCCCGCGGTACGGGCCGCGCGGAGTCTCGCGTTATCAGATGCCGGAATGGTAGACGTCCCGGGCATCACCAGATTCAGCACCTCTCCCAGCATCTGCATCGTGTTCGCCGTCCCCATGGAAGGGCATGCGCCGAACGAAGGGCATACGCTGTCTTCCATCTCCATCAGCTCCTCTTCGGAAGCCCCGGAGAATCTGGCCGCATCCAGATCCGCCTCCACCACCGTATTGCCGCAGTAGTTCCCTGCCTGCATAGAACCGCCTGTAACTACCATGGCGGGAATCTCCAGACGGCAGGCCGCCAGATAACAGCCTGCGATAATCAGGTCGCAGCTTGCCACACAGCAGACAGCGTCAAAATTATGTACCCGGGATACAAACTCAATAGACATCGCGACTATATCCCGCCCCACCTGCTCATACTTCATCTCATCCGCGCCGTTGGCGATATTCCCGCAGGTGGCGGGGATTCCGAACTCCACCGGTATTCCCCCGGCAGCCCATATCCCTTCCTTCACCGCTTCCGTCACCTGTCTTAAGTGCGCGGTCCCCGGCGAACCTGACATATATGAGTTCGGCACTCCTATATGCGGTTTTTTACGGATATCTTCGTCGGAATATCCGGCCGCCTTCATCATAACACGCCTATGCGCCGCTTCGGCTCCGTTCCAATATTCTTTTCCCATTTTTAAGTCCTTCTTTCCTTTTCAAAACTAATAATATTCCCATTATTATAATCTATATATTCACTAAATACTTTAGCACAAAACGGCATTCCTGTCATTCAAAGCCTTTAGAAAGTTATCGTGAAGTTATCGTGAATTGATAAGCCAATAGACTTTCCTGCCCGGACATGATATAATACAAACGGACAAAACAACGGTATTATCGTAAGAGGGGTGGTAAGATGGCTTTAACAAAGGATGACTTACAGGCAATCGCTAATTTATTTCAGCCGACCAAAGACGATATACAAATGATAAAAAATGATGTGCAAGTACTGAAAGACGACGTGCAGGCGCTGAAAACCGACGTGCAGGTACTGAAAGACGACGTGCAGGCGCTGAAAACCGACGTGCAGGTACTGAAAGACGACGTGCAGGGCTTAAAGGGTGATGTGAAGATATTCCAGCAAGATACCCGGGAACTAAAAAACCGTACAACAGCTATTGAGCTTACTCTGGAAAATGAGACAAATCCTGGGATTAAGATCGTTGCCGAAGGGCATCTTGATTTGAACCGCAAGCTTGACAAAGCGTTAAAAATCGAGAATGAAAAAGAAATTCTTCTCCTCAGGCTATCCCATCTTGAGAGCGAGACGCGAATCATTAAGGCGCAGCTTAATCAGCCTGCATAAATTTCAGATTGAAAAAAGAATATTGAAAAAAGTTTTGCATATGCTATAATGCCAATAGGCAAAAAGAAATCACAAGTCCATGCGGACAAAAAGTGAATCCCCAAACCGTGTTGCAGCACAGTTTGGGGATTCTTCTTTTCTTTTATAGCGGCAAAGTACCCACTAGGTTAGTTGTTGCTCTTATCGTCACTGTCTAACCATTTGATGATATAGTGGCAGGCTACACCAGCCAAAACAGCAACTAAAAAAGGATTGTGGCTATAGCAATCCGATGCTCGCTATCTCTATGGACACTGTCATAAAGTGGCTTCTCGGGGAGTTAATTTTCTTAATTTATACCTTTACCTTCCGAAAGAAACTTATTTCTGTCCTTATCTGGTTTCATACTTATTTTACAACTAGTCCAATCCGATATATGCCGCTTCTATTTCCCGTCTTGTAAGATACTTCTTCTCACTATTCAGAACCGCCTCCGCCAGACGTTCCAAAGCATCCTTCTTTTCGTTAATGATTCTTATCGCTTCCTGCAGCTGTTCTGATAAAATCTGATTAATTAAATTCACTGCTTTTTCATTGAAGTGCAGCTGATCCTTTGAAATAACGGCAAGTCCCACTTCTTTCTCATACATACCTAACTCGCACACCATCCACGAAGCATAGGTCGTCGCATGTTTCAAATCAGAAGACGCCCCTGCCGTAAGACCATATCCATATACCATTTCTGCGGCTCTTCCACCAAGCGCCTCGCAGATTTGTTCCAGCAACGATTCCTTTGTGACTGATTCGCGGGAACTGTCTGACAGCATATAACCATTATGTCCGCCTCTTGCCACAATGCTCATATACTCAGGAACTCTATTATGATACAGCGGAATCAGGGCATGGCCTGCTTCATGATATGCCGTACGTTTTACTGCTTCTAACGACCCTGTTTCCCTTGCTTCTCCATACTTCAGATTTTCAAGGATTTCATCCAGCAAGATATCATCTGCCGGTTTATCGGAGCGGATGGCTTCCCGCAGCGCTGCTTCTATCAGATTCTCAATATCGGCAAAACTTCTTCCGTCTAATCGATGAACAATACTGCCGATCTTCTCATCCGAGATGTCAAACATATGCTGGTGTTTACAGATAAGCCGTTCCAGCATCCATTCTCTTCCCTTCCTGTCCGGAATATCAATGAATAAAGTTCTGTCGAAACGCCTTGAAAGCGCGCGGTCTATCTGGTTTCCTAAATTTGTCGCCGCCATAACAAATACCGGTTTATCATCTACCTTCTTAAAACCATCCATCTCTGTCAACAGTGCGTTCAGTGTCACGCTGTTCGGCGTCAACTGCCGATCCTTACCGATTGCATCCACTTCATCTATGAACAGCACTGCCGGCGCGTACTTTCTTGCGGTGCGGAAGACGCGGCGTACTTCGTCGGCTCCCTTGTTTGCCAGCACGTCCGCGCCGATCTCCAGAAAACTTACGCCTGATTCCGTGGCCACTACCTTTGCAATCGAGGTCTTGCCTGTTCCGGCCGGTCCAAACATCAATACGCCTTTCGGTACTCTGACGCCTTTTTGCAGATACTCTTTCGGCTTCTTTAGAAAATCAATAAAGTATTGCAGCTCCTTTTTAACATTATCCGCCACAAAGATATCGTCCCAGTGTTTGTTCGGTCGGGTATCCGCCGACAATAGAAGATCCTTGTCCTCCGCTTCAACAGACGACTCCAGTTTGAAATTACAGAAAACGATCTTACCAAATTTTTTCTTTTCATCTTGTTCATTCCTTATTTCATAGGTAAGTCTCTGATGCCGTAAAGAAAGGGTTTCCATTGTTTTCTGACAGCATATGTCTGCATAAGCCGCTGTAATCTCTGTTGCGATTGCTTTTCGATTCAAGAATCCCTGAGCCCCGCGGCTATAAATCTTTCTCTTTTCACTTTGACCATAAGAATATTCCCCGTCTTCGTATAAGATAAACACAGGAATTTCCCCGTACTCTTTTCTTATATCGTCAAACACCCTGCCGCCCTCGGTTTTAATATCTGTAATACTCAGACTGCCTCCCTTCTCCTTCATTCCATATGCATAATCAACTATTGCCAGAATAATATTCTCCTTACGGATGATCTGCATAAATTCCTCCGGGTCGTCTGTAATCCTGATTTGCACATCACTTTCTGCCAATCTGTCGTTATGGATCTCTTCCTCGTTCCCGAAAATGGCTATAACACAATTCTTATCTCCAAGATAAAACTGCCGGATCTCGTCGGAGGTTTCAAAGAAGTCATGTTCCCATGAGATTTTTCTGATCCGCTCACGCCAGTTTAATCCCATTTTCTCTTCTGCCCGAACCAGGAAATCATAGAGCCCTTTATCTATAATTTTTCCGGCAAGCACGGCGGCGTTTCTTGCGTCCATGTTCCCTCCCATGGAAAACAATGCGGTGGCTGCAAGCTTATCCTTCTCGCTCTCTATATCGTATCCATATCTTTCTTTCAATAATTTTAGCTGCTTATCCAAATCCGCCTTTATAATTTTGAGAATAGAATCCGCGCGCAGATGATTGAACATAATAGTCGTATGGGAAGACATTCTCGAAACAAGCTCAGGCGGAAAAAACGGTGTGTTTGATGCCGGAGCTATGTCTTTCTTCAAAGCGTCTATGACGACGCTGTCCGGCAGCAGCGTCAGATTTTCATTTTCGGCATTTTGATATAATTGCTTTCCCGCATTGGTGGTAAGAATCACAATCGTATTTCTGAAATCTATATCTTTGTCATAATGCCTGTCAAAACATTTGCCTTCGTCCAAAATCTGAAGAAAGAGAAGAATCGCCTCATTGCAAGCTTTTTCCACTTCGTCAAACAATAACACGCACCGGGGATTTTCCCGCACAAAATTTGTTAATACTCCGGGCTTTGAATCTTTATACAAAGTGGAAGAACCCATAAGCTCTGTCACAGTGCCTCTGTCAGAATAGCCGGACATATCAAAGCGTTTATGAGGAATCCCCAGCGTATTGGCGATAATCTCTGCAATAAAAGTTTTACCGACGCCCGGAGGACCGGCAAACAGATATGCCTGTCTGGGACCTTTCTTTTTATTTCCTGCATTTGTCTCTTTTTCAGCGTTAAAAAAAGAATTTTCAATTTTATCAATCACATCGTTTTGTCCGACAACCTTTTCCTTCAACGCTATGCTGATTGCCGAAGCCCTCATTACGATATCCCGCATAGACGCCTTACTCTTCTCAGTCTCTTCTGCCGGATATTCCGTCTCCAGATCCGGATTCCGAAAAGGTCCTGATAACTCCAAAAGATCCTGACGATATACCGGATTCCCTACAAGTTCCCTGTATAACCCCATGATCGTATGTCCGCCCTGCTTAATAAATCGTTTCATAGCCATGTAGGATTTCGATTCAATCTTTAAAAAGCTGCCTGTTTCCAGATCTCCTCTTGCCTTTAACACGTTCCGTTTAAAAATTTCCGGTAAATCCACGGCCTCCATCCCATATCCTTCGAACCTCTTTCTTAAAAGATTATAGTCCTCTGATTCATGCCATAACTCCTGAATATTTATATCCTCTGTTTCAAATCCCGGCAGCTCATCCTGCCTTTCTTGACATTTCCTCTGATAAAAATATAGTATTTTATCATCGTCTAAAATAAGATAAAGCAGCGCCGTATAAAGCGAAGTGCAGGAATAACGGCCGGTATAGTAGTTCCCATTTATATTCGGCTGATGTTCTTTGTCTGCGCTCGAAATATGTTTCAGCAAAGCCTCAATCCAAAGTGAATTTGTATGGGAATCATATTCTAAACCTGCTTTTTCCAAAATCTCCCTGTTTAAATAATCTTCCAGCTCTTTTTTTAATACAGCCTTTTCATCATATTTCTCTAACACTCCTTCTTCCCGATCTGATTCATCTAAAATTCTTTCCAAATATTCCACTGCCTGTTTCATTGCATAGGATCGGCTCATTTCCACAGTTTCATCTTCACTTTCTTTTTCCGTCATGTACGTGAAACTGCGATATTCCGCGCCTTTAAACCCTTTTACCTGCTGCTCGGTTTCACTCCATACATCATAAATACCCGGAACGCGTCCTTTTCTTACGGCATAAATCTTTTTCTTCATAGAGTATTCCTTTCCCTTCCGCTTCAAAGTCAGTTAATTATAATATTAACATAACACAGGAACGCCTACAAGGATTTACAGGCAAGTACCGCGTTTCTTGACATGACAGAAAGCCGGTGATAAAATATTTAAGTATTTATTAAAGTAAAACTCCTACCACAAATTATTGAAAAGAGAACAAATATGGAAAATAAAACTAAAGACAATTATTCATTCATACCAATAGACAAAGCCAAAACGTTGACTTGGATTGAAGAAAAATACGGGGAGTACAAAGTTTCTTCCAACGAAAATAATGTTGAAAATTACTATAAATTTAATAACGGCGATTTTATTAAAACATACAAAGATACCTGTGAAAAAGGCAAAAAAAGCAGAAACGGCAAAATTCTAATGTGCGGCCGTAATGCCGATTATCATGAATTTCGTGAAAAAGATATGCGGCTTAACAACACTCCTGTAGAAGAATCAGACGTATCTTCTCCTCTTATTTCAGACTTGAACTTCAATCATAAAGTAATCGGAAGCGATGAAACCGGCAAAGGAGAGACTTTTAAGTACCTGATCATCACCGCCGCATATGTGAATGGGGCAGACGACGTAAAAAGATATATCAAATCAGGCGTCGACGATTCTAAGGAAATCCTAAAGGCAATCCCAAAGATCGGAGAAGAGCTCACCCATATTCATAACTGGGATGAACTGTTAGAAAATCTCGATGAAAAGAAGCTCTTCGTTACGGATTGTTCCGTCACAAAAATCATCACAAACGAAGAATATAACGAAAGATGTTATAAAAACGGCGAAAATGTCAACGACGTCATAAAAGAAGCACATCTGGAAGTAATAAGAGAAGTTTATAAAAGGCATCCCGGCAGCGAGATCGTAGTGGATGATTTTTATGACAAAAACGAAAAGTTTATAGATCAGTTTAAAAAAGAGCTGTCTTCCAATAATTCCCCGGCAGACCCAGGCCGCGTATTTATGACGGTCAAAGCTGATTCCAAGATCATGGCAGTTTCTCTGGCATCCGTAATAAGCTCTTATATATGTACTCTTGGCTGTGATTATGTTCAGAATATTTTAAACAATATTTACAAAAAAGAATCCGAAGGAGAGATACCTCTGCCGAAAGGTAATCCGGGCTTAGACAATCTATCAAACTTCTTTTCAAAACTGAAACCGGAAAGAAAAGATGAATTCATTGATAAATATTCAAAAAAAATCTTTAAAAATGTTCAGCAAGTACTTAATAAATGAAAAAACGGGATGGAAAATGTGCGAATTTTCCATCCCGTCTAACTATTACGCAACGATACGACCGTCTTCGATTCTTACGATGCGGTCCGCCATCTGGGCGATCGCCGGATTATGGGTTATCATGACAATCGTCTGATGAAACTCCTGACTCGTCATTTTCAGCAGGCCGATCACATCGTCGCTGGTTTTGGAATCCAAATTCCCCGTCGGCTCGTCTGCCAGGATAATAGACGGCTTGGACGCCAGAGCCCGGGCTATGGCCACACGCTGCTGCTGGCCGCCGGACAGATTGTTCGGCAGGCTGTCAAGCTTCGTTTCCAGTCCCAGCAGATTCACTATCTTCATGATGAACGCTCTGTCCGGCTTCTGCCCGTCCAGAGAGATTGGAAATACAATGTTCTCCCACACGGTAAGGACAGGCACCAGATTATAATTCTGGAAGATAAACCCGATCTGCTTACGCCGAAAGATGGTTGCCTGTTCATTATTAAGCGTCGAGAGCTCGGTGCCGCCGATTCTGATACTGCCCTCCGTCGGCGTATCCAGACCCCCCAGCATATTAAGAAGAGTAGACTTCCCGCTGCCGGAAGTACCGATAACCGCGGTGAATTTTCCCCGTTCAATTTCCAGATCAACGCCGTCCAGCGCCTTTACCATGGTATCGCCTTTGCCGTAATATTTTTTAAGGTTCGCTGCTTTTAAAATACTTTCCATAAGATATTGCTCCTCCTTCTTGCTCGTATATATTCTCAGAATCTTCCTTGTCTCTGTCTTTTCTGCAATTCTGATAATTACTCCGCTACCCGCAGTTGTTCCACGATGCTGCCCTTATTGAAGAACTTAAGCGCCAGAATGGGAACGATTACGGATACGATCATCAGAATAATGCTTACGGCGAACGCAGGCGCCAGCGTAAACCGGAAGGTAAAATGCCACATAGAGTCAAGGAGGCTCCTGATAATCGTAAGATCTAAGAGCGCCGCCGCCGCGATTCCTGACAAGCAGGCTCCTGCCGCATAGTAAACGCTTTCGTATATCATCATCTTCGTAAGCTGCCGGGTCGTCATTCCGATGCTCTGCATGGTGGCGAACTCATGCCGGCGGGTCAGAATGGTTGTTACCATCATGTTAATCAGGTTCAATATGCCCGCAATGCCGAAGATCACACCTACCAGACCGCCGACGAAACTAATCATTGTACGCTCACCTTCTGCACTTTCTCTTGCGGACTGGGCGGAAAGATAATTGATACCGGCGTCTTCACTGTCCATATATTGTTCCAAAAAGTCTGTCATATGCTCCCGCTGATTTTCCTCTACATTAAAAACGTATTTATAAACGACAGGTTCATCGTACAGCTCTTTATAAATGCTCGTCGGCAGATACAAGAATAATCCGTCGCCGCCGACCTCCATAGGTCCGTTGCAGGTATATCCGATCTCCTGATCATCACCGTTGACGGCGGCCTTGGCAAGCACCGGCAGTTCCATAACAGGCTTCCCGTCTTTTCGGACGGTGATGGTCTCGCCGACATTGATAAAATCAAAATCTTTATCAATCGACATATCAACACGATTGACGTTCACACCCACAACGACGCCTTTCCCCTCCGCCATTTCTTCATAAAGGATATGTCCGTCCGTCTCACCTTCCCGCAGATCCAGACGGACAACGGCGGATTCTTCCATACCGTATACATTGCATATCGGATATCCGTCGCCGCCGATACCAAAGTGTGCATATCCTTTATCATAACGGACGGTAAGCCCGCTCTCCTCGTTGACAGTTTCCTCCTCCACAAATGAATGGCCCCAGTCATAGGTTACGTTGGTATCCTCTGCGGTATTCTTATAGACCGGAGACGCCTCTGTTACCCCCGGCTGTACGTTGATATCCGCGATCACCTGTTCTCTCAGGGCGTCTTTACGGAACACAAATCCCTTCGCGCCGTTCATGGCCGCGGCATTAGTGACCGCGAAATCAGTCCGGATCATATAGGCGACCTGTTTCTCTATATCCAGGCTGCCGGCTACAGTTCCGACACTGTTCAGCAGCATCACGCACAGCATCAGCGATACTATGATAAAAACGCTGCGTCGTTTATTTCTTCCCAGATTGGACAGGGCAAGACGCGGGATATCCGCGCCCGGCGCGCTCTTTCGGACGGCGCGCTTTCCTTTGCTGCTTTCCACATATCGGAACGCCTCGATGGGCGGAATATTCGCCGCCGCTCTCACCGGTTTCCGAGTGCTGAGGAACACTGTCAGGGATGTTAACAGCGCCGCGCAAAGGAATATAACGGGAGAAGGAGAGACGTCCGCCGCAATATTCTCATATTCCGTAGACAGAGTATTCATGATCATCGGCAGTACGGCTCTTCCGATGAAAAAGCCGGCAAGCAGACCTGCAGGGATTCCGATGCCGGACAGCCATAACGCCTGCTTGTTGATCAGTTTTTTCACCTGACGCCGGCTCATGCCGATGGTGCGGTAAAGTCCGAAGCGGCGGATCTCCTGCATTACCGCAATATCGAACACATTATAGATCAAGAGATAGCCGCAGAAGATAAAAAGCATCGCGATAACTGCCGCCATAGCAAATATTTCAGGATCCAGCGGCTGGTGGGATACGCTATTCACCGTTGCCGGAAGATAATTTGCGGCTTCCATATCGTCAGGGTTACCGCCCATATGAACTGCCAGCTCATCCATCTTACTTTGGAGACCGATGGCATTGACGACGGTGATATCCGACATATAGGTTCCGGCAATATCTTTGTCCCTGTCATAGGTGAAACGAAAGATATCCGGATAAGCATCGCAAAAATCAGTTCCGGCCCACATCATACTCATCTGGTCGTTCGAAGCTTCGTACCAGCCGGATACTGTCATAGGCAGCTGATATTCCCGGCCGTGAGCGGTAAATTCAATCGTTACTTCTGCGCCGACCTCCGGTTCGGCTCCCAGATCCCGCAACGCCAGGTCAGAAGCGACGATCTCGTCCGCGGCAGAAGGCGCCCCGCCGTGAGTCGGGCTGCAAAAGGTTATTTCTGCCTGTACGTCGTCCAGAACGTCGAATTCTATATTATGGCGTTTTGTGTTTGACAGAAATTCTACCGGCATCCGTAAACCTGCAGATTCAATAAAATCGGCTTCCTTAAGCATTTGAAACTGATCTTTGGTCATATTGCGGAAATCGCCGTCCGATTTGCTGCCTTTCTGTATCTGCATGGTAAGGGTCATAGACTGCTGCGTCCCGATCCCGATGGTTGTAACCGATGTAAACAGAACTGCAGTAAGGGCGATGGCAAACGCCGCGATCAGATTACGTATTCTGCTTGCGGCAAAACTGCGCCGGGTGAGGGTTTTCATCATTTCTTCCATGGTATTACCTCCTGAGTGTACGTCTTCACGACTCTTTCTAATTAAGAGCATAACACCCCAATGTTACACGCAGGGTACAGAAAAGGTACATTTTTGTAACTTTTCACATCCGCACCGGCGGACGCAGTTTTTAAACCGGCCGGACGACGCGTCCGTCCTGAAGACGCACGACACGATCCGCAAGCTGGGCAAGCTCCTGATTATGCGTTATCATAATCAGAGTCTGGCGGAAAGTCTCAGCCGTCATCTTCAGAAGTCCCGCTACATTCTGGCTGGTCCGGGCGTCGAAGCTTCCTGTGGGTTCGTCGGCTAAGATGACCGAGGGCTTGGTGATCAGCGCCCTGGCAATGGCGGCGCATTGCTGGCCGCCTCCGGAGAGCATGTAAGGAAATCGGTCTAACTGTTCCTTAAGTCCCAGCGCCTCTACGATCTGTGTAAAAAACATCGGGTCCGGGCGGGAATCATCCAGCGCAAGAGGAAACAGGATATTTTCCCGAATGGTCAATTCAGGAACAAGATTATAATCCTGGAACACAAAACCAACCTTTCTGCGTCGAAAAACAGTCAGTTGTTCTTCACTCAGCTCGGCAAGATTGATCCCGTCGACGATTACGGCTCCTTCCGTCGGCTCATACAAGCCCCCGATCAGATTCAGAAGCGTCGTCTTACCGGAACCGGACGCGCCGACGATGGCGGTAAACCTGCTCTTTTCTATAGAAAGGCTGACGCCGTCGATTGCCCTGACCTGTCGGGGACCCCTTCCAAAATATTTCTTCACGTTATGCATTGTCACAATATCCATCCTTCTCGCTTCGTCTCCTTCCTGACTTTGGATCATTTGAATTCGGCATGCCCGCTTAAATTTACTAATTCAGCAAAAACACAGAAAAGGTCGTGCCCGTCCCCGGCTCCGAGAACACTGTAATATATCCCTTCTGACGGGTAAGTATCCCCCGGGCCAGATACAGCCCCAGGCCAACCCCTTCTTCGGCGGAAACCTCCTGAGCCCGGTAGAACCGCTTAAAAACATCGTTGTAATGCTCGGCCGCAATCCCGATTCCCGTATCGGTAATGTCGATTCGGGTATAAAATTGCCATGGACGGACGGTCACACGGATGCTTCCGCCCTCCGGCGTATATTTTACAGCATTATCGAGAATATTCTCCAACGCCTCCGCAGTCCACTTGATATCGTGCCGCACGACGGTATCAACGCCGCACTCTACGTCGATCTGAATATTTTTCACGTCTGCTTTTGCCCAGACACTATTGACAGCCTGTGCAATGGTATTGTACAGGCTGTGAGATTCCATATGAAGAGTAAATGTCCCGGTTTCCAGGCGGGACATCTTAATAAGGGACTGCATCAGAAAATCAAGTTTATTGATCTGAGCAGCCATAGTCGCGAGAAATTCGGCGCGTTTTTCCTCTGATAGCCGATGCTGACGTAATATATTCAAAAACATCTGAATATTTGCGACGGGTGTTTTGACCTGATGGGAGATATCGCTGACCAATTCCTGTATTGTCTGCTTATCCTGCTCGCTCTGCCGCCGACCTTCCTGCATACGATCATAGTATTGAAGAAGTTTCCCCTGTACTTTGGAGACCTGCGAATCTTCATATGGATGATAATTCTCCGGTTCACGATCGTCCATGAGCGCGTCTATCGTCTCACAGACAGTATTGACGAGCTCGGACTGCCGCCGTCTCTGCCTCCGGTTCCACAGAATTACCAGCCAGAATACGGCGGCACCGCAGACAAGGATAAACATCCGCATATATGCGGGAGGAATGTAATCCCACAGCAGACACTGAAGTATGATCAGGAGCGCTGTGACTAATAACAGAATATAGATATACCCGCTATTCTGTCCTGAACAGTTATTAAGCTTCTTCATAGTCCCTCCCCCGTCCAGATATAGCCCATTCCTCTGACAGTCCGGATATAGGAATTGGATGCGTCTTCTATCTTAGACCGCAGCCGGGTCATGGTTACGGTAAGCGTATGATCGTCGATGTAGTTGCTGTCGCAGTCCCATAGCTTTTCCAACAGAATCTGCCGGGTCACAATATTGCCGGCATTGGCGGTTAAGAGCCGCAAAAGCTTATATTCATTAGGCGTAATCGCCAGCTTCTCTCCGCCCCGGACGGCCGTCAGCGTACCAAAATCCAGACACAGATATCCATCGTCATAGCTGTCGGCCTGAGATTTTGCGGCCGACGCCTGCCTGCGAAGCGCAACCTCTATGCGGCGCTTCAGTATCTGTATATTAAACGGCTTGGTGATATAGTCGTCCGCACCAAGATCAAAACCGTTTAAGATATCCTGCTCCAGGTCGTTAGCGGTAAGAAATATAACCGGAAGGTTCGGCAGCTCTTTTTTCATTTCCCGGCAAAGCTCGAAGCCATTACCATCCGGAAGATTCACATCCAGGAGCATCAGATCAAAGGCTTCGTTTCTAAGAAGCCGCCGCGCTTTCTGACAATTATAGGATGCTACCGTAAGATATCCGCCGGCGTCCAACTCGAAACACAGCCCGGTACTTAAAGCCAAATCATCCTCTACGACCAGTATCTTCGTCATGTATCGTCACCTCTGTCGTTGTGTTTATATTTACTAAGTATATACGAAAAATTTTTTAAACACAACAAACTTCTTCGCCATATTCTTCGTCAAGCTGTGCATCCAGCTTGGTCTTCTTTATTTTAAGCGTCAAAAGACATACTATGCCCGCCGCGAGCGCCGCTGCCGCTATAACAATTCCGCCGTAGAACATCATTTCATTTGTAATCATTCCGTTAATCCTCTTCTTTGACTGTATAACAATTTCTGTAAATATTTTTTATATACGGAAGCCTCATCTGCGCCACGCTCCGACATTGTCCGAAGCAGGATCACGGATATATTATCTTTCTCGCCTCTTTCTATGACTGTCTCTGTGATTTCCTTCCCCCGTCTTTCCATGGCTTCTTCATCAACGAGATCTTCCGGCGCGAACGCCTCCTGCAGTTCCTGTTCGCTGATCTTATGCCGAAATCCGTCCGTACACAGCAGATATATAGCCTCCTCTTTTACCTCTCCGCTGTAATATGCCGGCCTGATCATCTTAGAGACTCCGATTCCCTGGAGCAGAATATTCTCTTTTCCCTCTTTATCAAGTTCCGCCTGAACCTGATCCTTCGTAAGCTGCCTGACCTGATCCTTGATCTCATAGATACGGCAGTCTCCCACATGAGCGATATAATATTCCTGCTGCCGCAGAAGCATCACCGTAGCCGTTGTTCCCAGCCGGATTCCGCAGCGCCGCCCATATTCTCTTATCTTCTGATGTATATCCTGAAGAAGAATCTCCCATGATTCATACAGCTCATCCTCGAACTCTGCTTCATTTTCAATTCTGAAAAAGATTTCTTCAAACCACATATCAAATGCGCCGGCTACTTCCGCGCTTGCCAGCTCCCCTTGTTTCAAACCTCCCATACCGTCGCAGATAACCGCAAGAACCGTTTCCTGTCCATGATATACCGCCCGGCTGACCAGCAGAGCGTCCTGATTGACCTCTTTTCTCTTACCCCTGTCTGTATAACATGCGAATGAATATCTCATATAGATATGCATATCCTCTCTTTCATTATTGTACGGCAAACTCCAATTCCTCGTCTCCGAGCCGTATCTTTGATCCATGGACCAGTTTCACCGGCGATTGTCCCGGCTCCAGCTTCACGCCGTCCACATAGGTATGATTCTTCGAATTGTTATCTTCTATAAATACTTCTCCATTCCGAAGATAAAGCAAAGCATGAACCCGTCCGATCCCCCGGTTCCCTGTTATACAGATCTCCGCGATCGACGTACTTCTTCCGATTCTCGTAACCTCTTCACTGATTCTATAGCTTTCCCCTGTTCCATGCCGATATAGGATGAATTCAGGCTGTACGGTATTCTGCTTTGCCCCTATGATATACGTCTCTTCATCGTCGTCTCCATCGAGGAATACCGTCTCGCCGAAATCCTGCATATCTACCCGCCGCTTGTTTATCTCAACATTCTGAAAGGGAATGGCCGCCTCCATTCCCGGTATGTCTATTCTCCCCAGAGGGGACTCTGTGGGAGAATCTTCTTCTGAACTTCTCTTCTTTCCTGTTAGTTTCCCCCAGAGGCTTTTCTTCTCTTTCTTCTTATCCTCTTTTTTCTCCTTTTCCGGCTTCTTCTCTTTTTCTGATTTATCCTTCATAAAGAAGAAACCTTTCTTCTCCTTCTTAACCTCTTCTTCCTCCGAGAACAGTATATCCAGATTCTTCTCTCTTTTCAGATCCCGAACAATCAGCTTTCTGTCCTCTTCCGAAAGTCCCCCTCCGTTTCTTCCGGCCGGAGTATTTTGCTGCACATTCTGTTGATATGACTGCGGAATGTGCCGGTACGGCTGCGGCGGCTTTTCAAAAGCCTGCATACACAACTGCGAATCCAAAATCTGACCTTGCGGCTGCGGCTTGGAGTTATTTTCTTTCTTTAATCGGTTTATTTCTTCTTTGAAAGTATGTATGGAAAATGTTCCTGCCCCGCCAAGCAGATTAAGCAGCGACGCGACATAACTGCAGTCCTCCGTCTGATCGTACCGGATACCCATGAACATTTCTTTCAGGAATACGTCGATCTTCCTCCCCTCCCGCACGACAGGAAGAACAACCATTGAGACTTTCAATGTATCCGGATCTATGTAGACATACTCCATATCCATCACATATGAAGAGATACTCAGCATGTAATCCTCCGACGCGATCGCCGCGTCTGCTATCGACTCCAGGATACTTAAGATCTTCTGCCGGCTGACCACTCCCTGCAAGTATTCCCGGAGATTCATTAACCCAGAGATATCGTATTTCATATAGAATTTATCGTCAATCTGAATGTGGTTCCCAGAGCTGACGCCGTCAATCTTATTATTCGACATCATCTCCAGCGTCAGAGTATCCATATGGTCTTCCGTTTTCTTTTCATATACCAGATATCTCTTCTCTCCCTGCTCTTCATACGTAAATGAATTTATTTCCAAAATAAAACCTCCCATCTAAGGCTATATCAAACCTCTGTCCATGCTTGCGCCAAGTCTCTTCTTTACAAAGAAGTGTTCAGTTGTATCAGTCTCCACTCTTCTTCCCCGTCCTCTTCCATCTTCACAGCCGCCGTACCCGACTTTGAAAAACGTGTCGCCGCAAGAAACTGAGGGGCGATAATCAGATTCCCGTCCATATCAATATAGCCCCATTTTCCGTCTGTATATACGGCGGCAAGCCCATTGCCAAACGACTCTGCGTTCTCATAAGTATAGTCGATAACCAGCTCGCCTTCCGCGTCCACGAATCCCCATTTCCCGTCGTGACACACGGCGGCGTAACCTTCTTCCGGAAATGCTTTCGCGTCGTCAAAGGACAGCTTACCTATTCTTTTTTCCTTCGTATTAATCAGATGATACTCCTTCTTTTCCTTTACGAAGATGCATTTCTGGTTGGAACAAAAGCCGCTTTCATCTGTGATTACGCCGTCATATTTCCTGTCGCCTTTGACTTTTCCATCTTTATCTACCAGAACCCATTTCTTATCTTTCCTTGCGGCTCCTGTACCGTCCTTTATTCCCGTCAGCTCATTCCAGGAAAATTTACCCGCCGCTTCCATCTCTTCGTTAAGATAACCGTATTTCCCGTCTTTACACGCCGCTGCGCGTTCTGAGCTGATCATCCCGAGATCCTGATATTCAGAATCCGGAACCTTGCGTGTCTGTCCGTCTTTATCTATATAGATGTATGTACCGTCTTCCTTCTGTACCAGCGCAAATCCATCTTCAGAAAAAGGACAGGCTTTCTTATACTCACATTCGACAATCTTCTCTCCCTTCTCATTCACGATTCCATAGAGTCCTTCTTCCATAACTGCCATAGAATCATTCACAATCTCTCCCATCTTGTCAAAACTGCAGTACAGCTCCGTATAGCTTCCCTTAAACCGGATAAACCATTCCTTCGCATTCTCATTATCCGGATAATCCTCTACAAAATCCTCCAGATATCCCACCGCTTCATTCTCGTATTCGTTCTCGACATAGTATTCCATCAGCATATTCAATGCTTCGTCATTATTCTGATAAGTCTCCGCTGTTTTTGCGCAGATGGCTGTGAATTTATTCGTATTTCCGCTGTTTAAATACGCCCGGGCCATCCTGATATAAGTCTCCACGTTATCCGGCTCATACTCAAGGGCCTGTTCATATTCCGCCGCCGCGTCTACATAGATCTCCTTCTCTTCCAGTTCAGCCGCCCTCTTCATATGCTCCTTTGCCTGCTTCGGACGGTTCACCGCTTCTGATACCGCTGTGTACCAGGACAAGCCCAGCAAGACGGCAAACATCAATATGATATTCCTTTTCATCTGCATCTTACATACCAAGTGCCATCGTCAGTACCGTTCCGACGAATATAAACGGGGCAAAAGGTATCTCCTCCTTCAATTTTATCTTCTTTAACAGCAGCATGGCAATACTGTAGAAGGCGCTGGACATAACCGACAAAAACACAGCCGTCATTATGCTTCCGCTTCCCATATAACTCCCGATCACTATAAAGAGTTTCACGTCCCCCATACCTACGCCGCCTTTGGAAATAAAATGCGCAATCAGAAACATCCCGCCTCCGATCGCCGCCCCCAGCAAAGCAGACAGCAGCACAGCCAATCCTAATTTTGGATAGGTCAGCCATTCCGCGGCAAGCAGGATTCCGCGAACCGTCAATAACATCTTCAGTATACGATTGGGAATGCGCCTACTTTGCCAGTCAATCCATGCGATAAAGAATAACGCCGCAGCGAGAACCATATAACGGCTTATCTTCCATATACTATAGGCGAAGAGAAAGAATTCCGCCGCAAGTCCGATACTTACTGTCAATGCAATGATCAGACATATCCTGAACTTTTTATCCGTCCATTGTTTGCGAAACCATGATATACCTTGTTTCATATCCTGCTTCATACCTTTTTATCATCCTTATTCAGAATCATTCACACCTACCAGATCAGCGTATAGGCGCACTGCCGGAATTCATACTGTCCAATATCAAAATCCGGGAAAAGAACATTCTTCATCGTATAGGTGACTACGATCTTAACATTACCTTTACCCTCCGTATTGTCCAGACACCTTGTATTGTCAAAATGAAGCCCCGCAAGCCCTCCTTCTATCCCTATATTTTCTAAATACTCATTCGGATCGTCTGATACAAGTGAAATTTCATTTTTAATGTTATTCTTCGTCAGCATACCGACGCCCTCGGTTATCAACCGCTGTTCTCCCTGATTTTTCACAAATCCAAACACATCTTCCACCAGACCGTCCATATCGCTCATAGCGTTGGCAAAATCTTTTAACGATTTCGTCGATTTTTCAACCGTTACCTGAAAATCCGCACTTTTCTTATTCGTACTGATTATTCTGTCGCTGATCTTCGTCTTCGTCAGCACATAGCTATAGGCAGATATCTGCTTTGCGGTCTGCGTAACCGCGTGGTGTATCAACATTTCTGCCTGAACGAACCTTGCGGCGTTAATCAGCGTAAAAAAAGCTATCATAAAAGGAATCAAAAATAAAAGCGCCTCTACCGTCAGTGAACCCTTGTTCCCTGCCCCCCTGATCTTATCTCTGTTCTTCTCTTCTGCCCTCATCCTTTGTCCTTCATTTTCCTTTCATATTCCTTGCGTATCCCCTCGAACACACGCCGCTTAATATCCCAGAATGCTCTGATAGGAAATCGTATAAGTATCATCGGGGAATCCCCATGTCACTCCCTCCCCCCAGTCTGCTATCTTCCTCATAAATGTCGTCCTCGAACTGACTTTTGCCTGAACGGACAGCATGGTATATCCCTCCAGCAGATTCATATCCGGTTGGTTTACCTGGATACAGTCTGCAACCCTTCCGAGAATACCTTCGCCTTCGCCCCCCAACATGGACAAATTGAGAAAAACCCTCAGATAATCGGAATAGTCAAAAGTCAACCCGCGTTTGCTGTCCGTGTTATTTCCGTTATGCGGAAAAGTAGCCCAGGAATCCTTCTTTTTAACTATAACAACACCGTAACCCTGTTTCAGCTTCGTAATATCCTCTGCAGTTTCTACACCGGCAAAGCCAAGCTTTATCACAACCTTTATAACAGGCGCCAGATAAGGCGCCCATCCTCCCGCTATTGCCGTTGCCATTGCCGACGCGCTGTTTCCGATCGCCTTGTCAGTAAATGCAAAGAAAGAATTAAACAGAAGCCGGATACCAAAGATCATCATGACCGTATTTCGGATATTTGTCTGGGACTCATTCTTTCCCCATAAGATATATTCACATTCTGCCTGATAAGCGGCGTGTCTGGAAAGACTGTAACCGCTGATGCTGATAATATCTCCCTCCGGCCTCTCCTGCCCGTCTTTCTTATTCACAGTATAATAAGAAAACATCTGCATGGCATATTCTGAGATATACAGATTCTCCAACCCTTTTGTAACAATCTCATCCACCTTACCCAGAAATGTCGTCGCCGCATCTATAGATTCTGTGAATTTCTTAGTTGTCTCTTTCCTGGCGGAGGAATTATTTACGTCTCCTTTGGCATTCAGATCCGTCAATTGGTCTTTTGCCTCAGAAGCGCCGCCGCCCGCCACGGAAGACGGCAGCGTAACTCCTGCCTCAGACCAGTTGAAATTCGGATATTCGTCGGCCCGGCCAGCCTCTTGCCCTGCCTGGCTGCTTTGCTCCAGTCTGTTGTTCGCCTCATTCTGCTCCTGCTGGGAATCTTGTTTATTTGATTCTTTACAATATTCCCGAAGCCTTTTATAGAACGGATGGTTCGTGATTACTATTGAACTTCCCGCCTCAGATATATCCATGTGCTTATAATGTGTGATATAATTTTTCTTTCTTACGTTCTCCAAATTCGTCAAAATGCCGCAATCCTTCTTATTAAGTACGGATATAGAATTCAAAGCTTCTTTCTTATATTTCTCAAATTGAGCGCCGCCTGACACGGCGGCTATAGATTCATCCCAAAATTCTTCTCCCTCCAGCACATATGTCAATTCATGGAAATACTTCTGGTTTTCCCTCACATCCGACATCAGGCTTTCTATTTGTTCAAAATCTGCATTGCCCGCCCCGTCGGAAGAGAAGAAAAAATTCCGGTAATGGCTGACCTCTTCATCCATACTCCCTGTATCCTGCCCCGCGCTTTTTAATTCGCCGTTTGCTTTGTCCCATTCTGAAAATGCTGTTTTTGCCTTCTCTAATTCTTTCTTCACTTTCTCTAAACTGCCATATGCGTCTTTTGCCGCCTGCTCCGCCCCCTTAGCGTTGTCCAAATATCCCTTTAATTTTTTATGATCCTCTTCTATACAAGTACCCGCATACCAGAGCAGCCGATCCGGATAAACCTCTATTCTCTCCGCTTCTCTTTTATAAGCGTCTGCTAATGCTTCCAGTTCTGCAGAATTATCCTCTTCTTCTCCTTCTTGTGCCGGAGTATTCTTCTCTAAAAGTTTCGATATTCCTCCCAGATCATTGATACTGTTCATATAATACATACTGCTGATATAAGCATTAAAGGAACGATCCGTATATGGCGACGACAGATTTACATCTTTCACTACTCCCAAAAACACCTCTGCCGAAGCTTTCATGTTCCCTGGCAGTGAGTCTGATAACCTGTCGTCGTATATCTGGGTTGCCGCCCACATCAGCAGCGCTTTCGATACGATCACCTCGTACTCATCTTTTGTATTCGACAACTCTTTTTCGATCGTCTGGGAATTCAGGCTGTTTATAACCCCATCCAGCATATCCAACGCTACTTTTGCTCTTTGAAACTCATTATGGCAGTCTTCCATGGCTTCGCCGAATTTCATCTGTTTTTTCATTGCCTCCGCCATCTTTTTGGTATCTTTCAACTGCTTAAGCTTATCAACCACCAATTCCGTCAGACATACCGGAGCCCTGTATTTCATATATTCAAGAATCTGCTGCTTCTCCACCTCCGTCTGGTATATCTCCGAACCCACTACGTTGACAGCGTCAAACTTCTTAGTCAGCAGATCCAGAATCCGGTCATAATCTCCTTCCCCCGGCATGCCCGTACCATTCAGCGAACCGTTAAAATATTGTTCCAGCTCGCTTTTCATGGCTTCCGGCGGCCGATCCATCACTAATAGTCCATATTCGTCATGTAAATCTTCATTATACTGGGCAAGAGCCGCGTTCATCGTCATCTCTCCGGCATCTGATATCACAACCTTCGCCATAAAGATACGCGAAGCATCCGTCGTCATCCCTCCCAGCAACAGAACAGGAAGCAGTATGATCGTTAAAAATACCGATATCGTTCCTTTCTTTCTACAAAAAATCTCCAACGCCTTTCCTCCTGTTCATCTGCAGTCTATATACTGCCTGCCGCCAGGCACACATCTGTCCGTACATTAAAGTATCATATCAAGGACTTTATTCGTTTTCTCCAGAAATGCACTGTAATTGTCGCCAAGTCCAAACTTCTTCATTATATATGAGACCAGATCTACCGCCAGATCCACATTTCTGACGAATTCGCTCGGATTCACGGAATAACTGTAAGCCGCGGCACGGATGGTTGTTCCCCCTTCATAATTAAGATACTTCAAAATTCCCGGCACGGGAAGGGAATGCCGGATCGTCACCTTGACCTCCGTCCCCAGGAATCCTCTTTCTACCTGTATCTCAGGGTTACTGATATTTCCAAGCACTATAAGAGTTGATTCCCTTGCCGCATCCGAGAATCTGGTATTATAATCTAATCGGGCGTCCCCTCCTGAGAAGAGTCTGCCAATCCCTCTGTACAGAGCCCCTAACCTGTTATGATAGGCTCTATAATAGGCCGTCACTTCCCTGTCAGACGGGATATTTCCTTCTCCCCAGTCAAAATCAATCTCATTGTCATCCCCCATACCAAACTCTTCATATCCCAAATACGCTTCTTCGCGGGACACAACCGCCGCCGCACGCTGAGCCTGATACATTAGCATATACTCCTGCATGTTAAATAAAGCCAGATATAACAGCGCCATCACGGTACAGAGTACGAGAGGCATATAGATGGTCGCTTCTACCATGACGGCGCCTTTTTCATTTTTTATGTTTTTCATATCCCTATCCATTCGAGACTGCCTGCAGTGAAACACTTTTCACAATAGAAATTTTTGCTATTCTTATTTAGAATTTTATTTTGTAGTATTAACAAAAGTAGTTAATTTACTAAAAGCCGCCTCTACTACTTTCTCCAATTCCCTCCTGAAAACAGTTGCAACTGCAATCACAATCACGATAAGCACAATCATGGAAACCATATTGGTGTCCCCTTCTTCATCTTTTACAAAATTTTCCGTAAAATTATATTTCCAGTTATAACACAGATCTTCCAGTTTCTCCGTTACATTAGTCTCCCATGCCCAATACATTTTCTCTAAGTTTTCTCTCATTACGCTTTCTCCTTCTTTTTACATTTTATCTAAGTCAACTGGTTTCCCATTTGCTTACAGCTTCATTCCCAAAAATGCCGGAAGCATAATCATGATCAGAATCCCCATAAAAATCATGGTGGTAGGCAGCACCAGTTTTGAATTTGCCGCCTCGCCTTTCCGTTTCACCAGATGCTTCTTCTCCTCCCACATCTCGTCCGACATCTCTCTTAAGAAATACGAAATCTCCGCGTTTCCTTTCTGCATATTCTGGATCATCGTAGACGCAAACCTGCGTATCTGCTTGATGGAACATCTCTCGGCGAAATTTCGGTACGCTTCTAATTCCGAGATTCCGTTCTGCATCTCCTGCACCGTCATCTGCATTTCTATATAAATCTCCCGCTCTCCGCCGTATGCCACCTTCTTCCAGGCTTCGCGCACTACCATACCCGAATTCACAAGCAACGTCAGTTTTGAAAGCATCTGCGGCATATCTGCAAGAAGTTCGTCTCTCCGCGCCTCCAGTTTATCGTTCATCGCCTCTTCCACATACCACATCAACAGCGCCGACAGAATCACTCCCATCAATACAGCCGCCGAAGAATTTGCCAACGCGCCGAGTATGACCAGCAATACGAGAACCGTGAATCCATAGGTCCATTTTGCCGCGTTGATCACGTAGAAATAATATTCCGCATATCTTTTGCCCTGTACTTCGGCAATCTCCTTGATTCTCTTTCTTGCCCTCTTACTCTTGCTGTCGATCTTCAGAAATTTCATCAAAGCGAATCCTACGCAAAATAATTCCGGATATTTATATTCCTTCGGGTCAATTGAACGCACCATTCCCGCATACATTTTCTCGTATCTGGTCGCCAGTATAATCCACGCCAGAACCATTACCGTTGCAAGAATCAACATAATTATTCTGCCCATTTCCATTTTTCGTCCACCCTATATCTTAATATCTATGATCTTCTGTCCTATTACGTATGCCAGCGCAAAGATTCCGATACAGATAACCTTTATGAAAACCGTCGCGACGTTATTGGCGCCTGCCATTGTATTTCCCAGCCCCCTTAACATCACCACTATAATAACCGGCATAATCATCATGATATTCAATTCGTTCTTTGACCCCGCGATCATCGTCTCGATCTCCATCTCCACCTCAATCTTGTCATTAATGATCTCCCTGGTGTCCGATACGATTCTCTTAAGATCGCTGCCCTGACGGTTACAGATCTCAAACACATTTGCAAAGCTCATCACGTCGTCCAGGCTGCTTCGATCGGCAAAATCCAACAGTAATTCTTCTATATTAATATTGTTTTGAAGCCCTGTGCTGATAATCTGCACCTCCTTCACAATATCCGCGTCTTCTCCATAGATGGACGTCATATCGCTTACCGCGTCGCCAAACGCCTCCACAGTATTCTGCCCGGCGGAATAGGATGACGTCAGTGATTCCAGCAGGTCTTTGAACTGTGTCCGCAGTTCGTTCAACTGCTTCTTTTTCTTATATTCACGGTAATACTCAGGGAATATCTTTGCGCACGCGACTCCTCCGATCACAGACACCGCCGCGCTGTTGAAGAATGCAAATAATACCGCCGCCGCCACCGCAAAGCCCAACGCCCCTGCCGTCAGAAAATCTGTTTTTGTCATATGGTAGACATGATAATCTTTCCCATTACCCAATATCCCCCGCAGCTCCACATATTCTTCTACTTTTTTCTTCTTAAAAAACATCTTTTAAACAACCTCATTTTTCTGTGTGCCCGCCACATTATAATCGTCTTGTACATATGATAAATACCCGTTGTACGCCCCGGTAATTAGGGTACTAGATCATCTCATAGATTCCGGCGATTTTTAATTTATAATCATTCTTAAAAGGATTTTCCGTTCGTGTCAGTTTCCCGGATACCTTCTCCAATGTAGAATTCTCATCCTCTATAAACCGGTAGAGAGGATTTACCTGGATCTTTCCTTCCTCATAGCCAAGAATCTCGCTGATCTCCATCGTCCTTCTTGTCTTATCCCGAAGCCTCGACAGATGTATGATGATATCTACCGCAGACGCGATCTGCTGCCGTATCGCCTCCAGAGGAAGTCCCTCCGCCCCTTGAAGCGCCATGGTTTCCAGACGGCTTAACATATCCCTCGTACTGTTGGCGTGTCCTGTACTTAAGGAGCCGTCATGTCCGGTATTCATAGCCTGAAGCATATCCAGCGCCTCCCCGCCTCTTACCTCTCCTACTACGATCCTCTCAGGTCTCATACGCAGAGAGGATTTGATCAGATCCCGAATCGTCACCGCTCCGCTTCCTGACGCATTCGCGTTCCTCGTCTCCATCCTTACCAGATTATCGATACCCTCGATCTGAAGCTCCGCCGAATCTTCGATTGTGATTACACGCTCATCATGGGGAATATAATGTGATACCGCATTCAGAAAAGTTGTCTTTCCGGAACCCGTTCCCCCCGATATGAAAATGTTATATTTCGCTCTGACAAAGAGCTCCAACACATGGGCGACTTCCGGCGTAATCGAACCGTATTTCAGAAGCTGCTGAATCGTCATAGGCGTCTTGGAAAATTTCCGGATCGTGACCGTGGCTCCCTTTAACGAGATTGGCGGAAGCACCACGTTCACACGAGAACCGTCCGGCAGTCTGGTATCTACGATAGGATTCGCCTGATTAACCTCTC
This sequence comes from uncultured Dorea sp., assembly GCA_910585725.1. Lineage (GTDB taxonomy): Bacteria > Bacillota > Clostridia > Lachnospirales > Lachnospiraceae > Sporofaciens. The sequence continues at coordinate 209,478 of CAJUFA010000001.1, forward strand.
TGCCCGCCTTCCCTACGATCTTCTGAATGATATCTTCCAGTTGCCGTTCGTCGTCGAACGCCTGCTCAAGCTTATATAACGCGCCTGCTTTTTCCACGAATATGTCGTTCGGTCCGTTGATCATAACTTCCGTAATCTTCTCGTCTTTCATGATCGAATCCAGGAGTCCCAGTCCGCGGATCGAATCAAAGATACGCTCCGTAATGTCTATCCGCTCTTCGATCGTGATATATTCCCCCCGAATCTCCTCGCTAATCAACTGTTTGATAACCTCTTCCAGATCGTCGTTACCCACCCTGTTCAGATCATATTTATCAAATATCCTCTTCTTTAAGCTCTTTACAACGCCTGATTTTCTCTCCTCATTCATCAGATCCTCCCGATTATATCTTTCCCCGCGATTTCCTCGGCTAACTTCCTCTCATCCAGTCCTTCAACTCGATTAATTCCGCCCATCACCGGAACTGCCGCCTGAGAAAGCTGGATACCGTTCTTAGAGCTGAATCTATTGTACAGAAGACACGTCTTGTCCAGAATCTCCGCATTCTGTCTCTGTTCTATCACCCGAACCGTCTCACAAAAGCGCTCAAATTTTCCGTTTCCCGTCCGGCTTCCATCTGCCACATACACGATCTTATCCGCATAATCTTTCATCAGCATAGACATACGCTCCGTCATATCTCCGGAGAGGTCTATCACGACTTCTTTATATTTGCCGCTTTGCGCAATCTCCTGTATCAGCATTCCCGATTCTTCATCTGACAGTTCAGACATATCATAAGCATTTTTACACGTGTGAAGAAAATCAACTCCTGAAGGGTCCGTCCGGGTCACACTATCAAGCTTGATAGCAAGATTCCCCTTCCTGCTCTTCAAAGAATAGATGATATCTGAAAAGCTTAAATTCCCTTCCCCTTGAAAATACAGGTTTGAATCCCCGAATTTCTCCAGATTCAGATAGAATACCTTCTTTGCCGACGCCTGTCTCAGCGCGTACGCCGCCGCCGCCGTCGACGTACCGCACCCTCCCTGCACGGATGTAAACAGGATTACTCTTATATCTCCCGTTTTCTTTATCTTAAACTTCACATCAGACGCTTTCTCCGCATACAGATTCAGCATCATCCGATAGATTTCTCCCGCTTTCTGGTATTTACAGATTGCCGGGATTCCGTCTATCGTATCCGCGTCCGGCATGGCGCTGAGGTATCCCACTGTAATTTTGTCCGGTATCTTCTCATCCGCTATCTTTATCGTCTGTTCAAACAGCACAAGATCTGTCGGGTTACTTTGCAGATTCTGATACAATGTATCTTCATTTGAAAATATGGATAGACTGATTCTATCCGCATATTTCTGCTGAAATATTTTTGTAATTCTGTTTAAAAACTCAATATCAGAATCTAAAACAGCCACCTTTATCTTCATCTTCTGTGCTCCTTTTCGTATAAATTATAGTTATTATTATACGTTTTATCGTAGTGAGTTGCAATACTAATTCCTTTTATAATTAACAAATACGTAACTATTCAACTATTTTTGGAGGTGATATATTATTATGGATATCCTGGATAAGATTACACAATACCGTCTGGATCGCAATTGGACAGAATATCAGTTAGCAGAAAGATCAGGACTTACACAGTCAACCATTTCTTCCTGGTATCGCAAGAACATGCTTCCGTCCATCCCCTCTCTTGAAAAGATCTGTGATGCCTTCGGAATTACTCTTTCTCAATTCTTTCTGGAAGATAATGAAAATGCTACACATCTTACCGACCAACAGCGGAAACTGCTACTGTGCGCCGCCAAGCTGAATCCTGAGCAGTACGAATCATTACTTCATTTTCTGGAGCTTCTGTAAGAAATTCCGTATGAGCAAGTATGCTGCATCGGTCCTCTGATATATATTTGCAGAGGAAAAGTAAACCTAGACTGTCTGTATACGCAGGCCAGGATCGTTTCTCTTTGCACATATTATTGCTCAGGATGATCTTGACCTGCATATGCAGGCTCCCTCTCAGAACCCAACGTCTTTATTCCCCCACATACATAACAAAATCTGCATTCTGCGCCGCAGCTAATCGAATTGATTAATCATTGACTATATCCTCCAATTCCTCCATATTATATATTCTGGATTCTCTTAAATTCCCTGTCGGATAATCAAAGATCAAAGTATCCCCCGACACATCGACAAGATACGGCAGCCTGGCCAGCACTTCAAATTGTCCGTCAAGCAGCTCTCCATAACTATAACCGTCCACCTCCATATACCGCGCCACAAGGTAATCACCGGCTTTCACCACATCCGTCAGATAGGTGTCTTCTTCCAGACGTGCAATCTCTCTTCCCGTCTTTTTATCGTATACAATCGGTGTTCCGTGGAGAGGCGATTCGATGCGGAAGTTATCTATGATAAATTCCTCGTCTAATTCGTCGCCCGATACTTGCCGGTCTTTTATTTTGTATGTTTTTTCACGAAGCAGTTCGCCGCTGCCTGCGGAATAGACAGATATTCTTCCGTCGTCGTAAGTGACTTCCAGATATGACTCCCCTTCCTCCCTGATAAACTGCTGATCTATCACCTGGTCTGAATCCGGGATCTCTTCTTCCCTGACCAACGTCCCATCTTTTCCATATACCCGGAACCGCTTATAAGAATATAGCATCGCCGTCTCTCCATCCGCGCTGACTCTTGCTTCATCATGATGATAATCCGGATCATAGGAGAAGACTTCCGCCTCCGGATGTTCTTCGTACCGCATAATCCTGACCACGGATCTGTCCATACTTCCGGCTGCAGCCATCTCTCCTGACAGACCAATCAGGTCGCTTACATACTCTTTCCTGTAACGGGATGTAAGCCGGGCATTTTCATCAAAAAAGCACATCTCTTTCTCTGTAATTACCATTGCACGCATCTCTTCCACCGCAAATCGGAGAATATTCCCCTCTGCGGCCGCCAGCGGCGTCTGTTCTCCCGTAACCGGGTCCATCTTCACAAGGACATTGTCCGCCGCGACATAGATTCCGCTTTCATCCGCCTGTACCCTGATGTCCGTATCCGCCTGAAAACCTCCCGTTTCTTTACCCTTTTCCGCATCAATAACAGCAAATGCCGCTCCGTCCTGTCCGTATACCGCAAGCGCAAGATATTTGCCGAAAAAACCACCCTCATAATGTTCATAACCAGAATCCGAATAAAAAACCGTGCACATATCCTCTCCCGCCGACTCCGCCATGTCTTCTGCGTGCGCCAGATCATAGACACCAAGCGACCCGTCATGAAAACTTACCGCCAGCTTCGAACCGTCGTGATTCAGAGCGAACAGATTGTCTTTTATGCCTATATTCCGGCTCTTTCCGGCAAAATCAATTTTACATCTGACCTCCCCTGTCTTTGCGTCATATACTGTGGCGTAAGTATCTCCCTCACAGATTCCGGCCGCGGTCTTTCTGTCTTCGGAAACACAGATGGACGCAGCGATACCGCCTGTCCACAACTCATTCTGTTCCTGGATGTCATATGCCTTAATCCCTTCCTCTCCCGCATACAGGATCGTATCTGCGTCCAGATACCGTATCTGCGATATGGCAGAAGATCCTGCCGGAAGCTTCGCCGTCACATCCCCTCTCTTTGTATCGAATATGACCACATCCTGACCGCACAAAGCCGCCGCGCTCTCCCCGCCCGGCGCTATCGCCATATAAAGGGGCGCCGAAGGCAGCTCTATCGTCTTATATAGCTTATAACCGTCAGACAGGTCATACACGCCTGCAGTATCCGTAAGCACTTTCCTGATGCCGGGCACATGTTCCGGCATCCATTGACCTGAGGATTCTGACATCACTGTCCTGACATGCCTTTTTGCTTCTTCCACATCTCCATGATCCAGAGCCGTCTGCGCATATTCCGTTAGCTTCAGCCATTTCTCCATGGACTGCATTCTCTTCAACCCTGCAAATGCGGTGATTCCGCCCATTAAGAATATCGTCGGAAACACAATTACCGCTGTCCGTCTCCATCTGCGCCATCTGCACATGCGCGGGTCGTCTCTGCGCAGATTCAGAAACGCCTGTTTCATCTCATCGGCCGTCTGATAGCGGAATCCCGGATTCGGCCTCATAGCCCTGGCGATAATCCGGACAATCTGGGAATTAGCCGTCTTATCCGATAACGGTACAACCGCCGTCGCATCCTTCGGCGGCCGCACCCCGCCAAGAAGATGATATAACGTGGCGCCCACGCTGTAGATATCCGACCTTATATCTGGCGTCACAAGCCGCTTTCCCTCCGAACCGGAAGCCCCCGATATATCCGACGCATTCCACACACTCGACAATCCGTGAATTCCCGACACGCCCCGCATACCTGAGAGTCCGTCCGAGCCCGCCAAGATCAATGTCGCCGCTTCGTCTTCCGGGATATTCTCCGACGCCATGGTCAATGTCACATCCGCGCCTTCTCTGATTCCCGCGCTCTCCCCCTCATATTGTGACGAGAAGTCAAACCCATAGTGTTCCGGGGACGCATACCCCACGCTGCAGCCGATCACGCCTTCTTCGCCAAGAGCAAGCGCTATATTGAAATCAATCAGGCAGATATTGCCATCCTGAGTCAGCATCAGATTCGCCGGCTTAATATCACTGTGCACATATCCTTTCGGCGGAGAACCATGTATCGGACTATGGAGATAGCAAAGCGCGTCAAGCAGCTGAATCGCCCATCTGACCACCTGTGCCTGAGAAAACCTCTCTCCTCTTTTTAACGCCTTGTCAAGGCTCTCTCCTTCTATGTACTCAATCACCGTATAAACCGCTTCACCCTCTACAAAGAAATCATATACTTTTGGAATATACGGATGATTCAACTCCTTTAAAACGTCAACCTCCCGCCGCAGGAATTCCTGTCTGGTCGCTAATTTCCGTTTATCAATCTTTAGGGCGACCTTCTTCTTCAGACGAAGATGCCATGCCAGATAGACGTTTCCGCCGCCTCCGGCGCCTAGTTTTCCAATTATTTCATATGTTGAACCAATAATCTGTGACATTCCGCTCTCCTGTATAAATGCAAACGCTTTATCGTTATTATTATACGATATTATACATTATTCTGCAATATTTTCTTTCCAAATAAAAACATCAACTACAAAGGCTTTGAGAAAGACAACCTCTCTCAAAGCCTTAAATGTGTAATCCATATTCATGTCAGACAGTCTGTCCTTACGCTTTACACTTTCCGGCGACTATCTAAAACATCTTTTCTTTGACACGATCGTCATGCAGATACCTGCCGCCAATACGGAGATTACCATCCATGGCAATACCGGCGCCGCATCTCCTGTCTTTGGAGCGCCTGCTCTTCCGGAAGTACCCGATCCATTTCCGGAACCCGTACCGTTCCCGGCAGCGCCGTTTACAGCCGTATTACCCTCCGAACCTGACGCACTTGATCTATCTAATATGGTCAGTTCCGTGTCAACGGAAGCGAAGGTATATTCTAATGTAACGTTATGTTTTCCGACAGAGAGTGTATCTAAGTACTTCGATGCAAAAGTGAGGAGTGTGGAACCTTCTCTCAACGTATAATTGCTCTCGTCCACCTTAACGCCATCCATATACGCACATACGAAATCCTTAACATCTCCCGTACATTTGATTGTCGCTCCGTTACCCCCGCCTATGACATAGGTATAATCCGTCACCTCCGGAACAATTCTCAACTCTTCCTTATCCGGAGACGTCGTACCCGCCGGCTCCTTAGGCGCTGTAAAAACTTCCCATACCATCTTTGATCCGATCGCCTGCCTTACTTCCGGCGTCCATGTGGAATTTCCGTCGGGATACTTTGCTGTCGCAGTTACATTCTGGAAGGGCTCTTCACTAGCCTGATCCTTGGCAATATCAGGAGCGTCTCCTTCAAATGTAACGCTGTCAAGTCCGCTGCAATCTGCGAAAGTTTCATGACCTATTGTCTTTACATTATTCGGAATCGTTATTTCAAGTAAACTCTCACATCCCTGAAACGCTTCATACTCGATTGCGGTAACTCCTTTAGGGATTGTTATATTCACAAGATTCGCACATCTCTGGAACGTGGCGGCGCTGATCTTTGTTATATTCCCTGAAATTGACACTTCTGTTAAAGCTGTACATCTATAAAACGCACCATCTCCTATTTCTATTACACTAGATGGAATCGCAATCTTCTTAAGACTTGTACAGCCTCTAAACGCAGAGTTCTCTATTCTTGTCAGGCTATTCGGAAGGGATATCTCCGGCAAACTTTCACAACTCCAAAACGCACCGAATCCTATCTCTGTAACCCCTTCCGGAATTAAAACTTTTTTCAGATTTACACATCTGTCAAACGCATACTCCCCTATTTCTTTTACGCTGCCCGGAATAGATACCTCCGCCAGATTATTACAGTTCCAAAACGCACCATAGCCTATGCCTGTAATCCCTTCTTCGATCTTTATGGAAGTTATCTGAGCCACCAGCGAATCGCCTATAGATTCTACCAGTTCCTGATCTGGTACTCCACTTCCGGAAACTGTCAGCACTCCGTCCGTCAGTTCCCATGTGATACCATTCGTCGTAGTACCAGTCGACCTGGCAGAATCCTGGGCCATGATATCATCACCTTCAGCCAACTCAACCGACGACGCCGTCTCATCTGCTTCGCTGTCCGTTTCTGAATCTGCTTTCTCTGCCCCGGTTTCATTCTCTGTTTCATGATTTTCTGTTTCATAATTCTCTGAAACTGTTTTTGCATCCTCAAGAGTGTCAACGCCATCCGTTCTTGTTTCCACACTCGCGCTGTCTGTTTCCGTTTCATTTGCTATAAGCTCATCCTTTGTCTCTGCCTCAGAAATCACCGTCAAAGCCTCCGGCAAACTTCCGTCCGTCTCTGCCGCAAATGCCAGTGTACTGCCAGACAGCACAAGGTTTACCGCCAGCATAACGGCAATCCATCTCCTCTTCATCTTTCAAATTCTCCTTCTCTGTCTCTTACCTTATTAAATTATATCGTTAATATTATACGTCTTATCGAATCATATTGCAATAATAATTTAATAAATAATTCCATTAATTATCTCCATGATGTATAATAAGGATAAATTTTAACCAATATTTACGGAGGTCAGAGATGAGAAAACGAATTAACTACTCGGTGCAGTTTTAGGACTGACAGCAGATTGCATCGAGGTTAATAAAAAATCTTAACTTATGTTGTCAGGAACTGCGCCGATCAATTCAATATAATAATGTAAAAGGGAGCAGTTTATATGAATAAAGAGAAATTAAAATCAATCTGGAAAAAAGAAGAAAGCATTGCATATATAAAAGGATGGGACTTTTCACATATCCATGACAGATATGATGAAGAATATGATCTGCCATGGGATTACAAAGAGATCGTAAAGCAGTATTTAAACGACGATCTTAATCTCCTGGATTATGATACCGGCGGAGGTGAATTTTTACTGTCTCTGGAGCATCCTTTTGATAAAACATCTGCAACCGAAGATTATAAACCAAACGTTCAAATATGTAAAGAAAGATTACTGCCTTTAGGAATTCATTTTAAAGAATGTAATGCTCCTTCTGCGATTCCATATAAAGATGAAGCATTTGATATGATCATTAACCGGCATGGAAGTTTTGACTCGCAAGAATTGTACCGTCTGCTGAAGAAAGACGGAATCTTCGTTACAGAGCAGGTCGGAGGCGATAATGAGAGAGATCTGGTTGATATGATACTTCCAGGAACGCCAAAACCTTTTCCACATCTGAATCTCAAAGAACAAAGAAAAGTATTTGAAGAAGCCGGATTTCAAATACTCGACGCACAGGAGGCATATCGGCCCATTCGTTTCTATGACGTAGGCGCTTTTGTATGGTTCGCACACATTATTGAATGGGAGTTCCCGGGTTTCTCTGTCGACAAATGTTTTGAACGACTATTGAATATGCAGAAGATTCTTGAAGACAAAGGAGAAGTCAAAGGAACTATTCATCGTTTTTTAATAGTTGCAAAGAAATCAAAGATCCCGCAGCAGACTAACAGGGCGTAAAAAAACCAGACATCGGGGCTGTCAGAAAATACTGTTTACCTTTTTTCGACAGCCCCAAAGCAATAGATCACAATTCCATAGAAAGCAGCATTTCCTTATATTCTTCCGGCAGCTCAAGCTCCGGCTTATCCTGAATCCTATAAGCCAGTTCATCTGTCTCGTCCAGCACTTCCCCCATCATATCCGGGATCTCCAGAACTTTCTGTCTGCAGAACTCCGCGCTTTCTTTATCCCCCGCCTGTTCATAGAGCTGAACGCCCACATACAACATATCGAAGTAATCCAGATATTCCTCTAACTCATACCTTGCCAGCGCAATTGCTTTCTGCTTATATTCGATCATCCTCTCAAAATCCCCTTCTGCATACGCAAGCCTGGCTTTCGCGCTGCAGGCCAGAGACGCCGACTGATTCAGCGCCAGAATATTATCCGCCAATCGCTCCATCTCCTCCTCATCTTCCGCGCCTGGAAGCATCTTAAGCCATGCGTCGGTACATCCGGGATACAGATCCGCCGCCGTCTCATAGCTTCCGCACCGATAGAACCCGGAGACAACCCCAAGCCAGCAATTGACCACAATCAGTACGCCTGCCGCCGGAATCCAGATCCTTGGAGTAATCTTCCTCTCGCCGCCGCTTTCCGTGTCCATCGCCAATAACAGTACGAATCCAATCACTATAAACTGCAGGTCGAAATCAAACATACAATGCACTGATACCGCAAAAAGAAGCATGCGCCTGGTCAGACCCGTCTGCTTTGCCATGAAACTCTTCACGACAGCCATAACCATAAGCGCCGCCGGAATCCATCCCACATCCAGCAACACCTGCATCAATTCATTATGGATATTAAGTACAGAATACACCCCTGTCTGAAAGGAGCCCTGAAGGTAATAATATCCCATATAGCCAAGCCCCAGCGGATGACGCAAGATCACCGGCAAGGCGTCTTTATAATAAAGCAGACGCCCCAGGAATGTACTTGTATTCGCAAACGACGTCAGGTAACGCCCCACATTCGATACATTTCCCGTCAGCATGACATATAATCCGCTCAGCGCAACCATCCCGGCTATCAATAGCAGCAATATTTTCCGAACCCCGGAACCCTTATGAAAAATTATATAACCTGTCAATACCGCCAATAATACGAAAAAAGACGTCCGGCTTCCGGTCAGTACAACGCCGAATAACAAGACTATAATATTGACAATCTGCCGTCTGTTCCATACATCTTTCCCAGTCAAAATGACCGCGCCAGTAATCAAATATAATGCAAAAGCGTTCGGATATTGAAAAAACCCGGCCAGTCTCTTATTTACCCAAAAATAATCTCTCCATAGGGGGATCTGCCCTAACCCAATTGATAGAACCGTCATAAATCCTCCCGCCAAAGGGACTGTATCCAGAAGCGCCTCTCTTTCCTTCTGTATCTGCATGATAACCACCAGAAACAGAAGCAGCGGAAGGAATTTCACGAATCCAAAAATCGCCATTCCATGGTCAACCGCCCAGACCATGCTCGCGCCGTAGGAAATTACCAGCAAAAGTATAGAAATCCATGTCAAATTTATCTTAATAACCATTACGCCTGATTTCTTTAATAAATACAGAAGATACCCTGTCAAAATAACCGAGAACAGACATGATGCCCATTCATAGAATCCGCCGCATAAAAAGGGAGCCGCCAGCAAAAATACCTGCGATACACGGATATTGTAATCTTGCATATCCGCTTTCCCCACATTCTGCACGCCTTCTTTATTTACTTTCCCATTTATTACCTTCTTATTTTTCCTCTTATTTGTTTTCTTCTTCACGCTCTTCTTAGACATCCGCCGTCCTCTTCCTTTGCATATTATCTTCTGCATACGTTTTGCATATAAAAATTATTTTATTTCAAAATATAGTTTTTATTATACGACATTACGCACCTTTTTACAATAAGAACAAAACTGTCATTTGATGAACGTTTTTTAGAAAATCAAAAGGCGCATGGAATGTAGATTCTACATTCCATGCACCTTACCGTTATAATAATACTTTATTGTTTTGTGCTGAATAATTTTCCAAGAGTGCAGCTTTACAAAGGCAGCGGATTATACTATCCCACCTTCAAACGAAACTTCTGTATCTCCTTCTCGGAATTAACCTTCTCTATAATAGCCCCAATACCGCGCAATTTCTCTTCAAATCGTTCGTATCCCCTCTGAATATACACAATATCGTCTACGATCGTAATTCCATCGGTTGCAAGTCCGGCAATACAAAGGGCCGCTCCCGCCCGCAGATCCGGCGCGCTCACTCTTGCGCCTGAGAAACGTCTGATTCCTTCTATCGTCGCCGAATTACCCTCTATCTTTATATTTGCCCCCATTCTCGCAAGCTCATCCAAATATTTGAAACGATTTTCAAAGATACTCTCCGTAATCGTACTTGTCCCTCTGCACAGAGCCAGCGTAACTCCTATCTGAGGCTGCATATCCGTAGGGAACCCGGGATAAGGCAGTGTCTTAACATGTGTACACCTTAAGCCTCCCTTAGAAACTACACGTACGGCATCGTCAAATTCTTCCACTTCACAGCCAATCTCGGTCAGCTTCGCAACCGTTGCCTCCAGATGCTTCGGAATCACGTTCAGCACCGTAACGTCGCCTCTCGTAGCCGCCGCAGCAAACATAAATGTCCCCGCTTCTATCTGATCAGGAATAACAGAGTATTCCGTACGATGCAGATGCTGTACGCCGCGTATCTTAATCACGTCCGTCCCGGCGCCTCTGATATTCGCTCCCATACTGTTCAGGAAATTCGCGACGTCTACCACATGGGGCTCCTTCGCGACATTCTCCATGATAGTCAGGCCCTCCGCCATCGTCGCCGCCATCATTACGTTAATCGTCGCGCCGACGCTGACCACATCAAAATAAATATGCTTGCCGATCAGCCGGTCCGCCTCCGCTATAATCTTGCCGTGTTCAATCGATACATATGCACCCAGGGCGCGGAATCCCTTAAGATGCTGATCAATCGGCCTGCTGCCGATATTGCATCCTCCCGGAAGCGCCACTTCCGCGTGCTTATACTTCCCAAGCAACGCTCCTAAAAGATAATAAGAAGCACGTATCTTCTTAATATAATCATATTCTATGTCAACACTGTTAATATTCTTTCCATTTACTTTAACCGTATGGCGGTCTACCCGGTGTATATTGGCGCCGATACCTGAGATCGCATCCAGCAATACATTAATATCGTTCACATCCGGCAAATTATCTACCAATACTGTATCATCCGTCATAATGGCGGCGGCAAGAATCGCCAGCGCGGCGTTCTTCGCCCCACCTATCTCAACCTCTCCGACAAGTGGATGTCCGCCCTTTATAATATATTGTTCCATGTTGCACCTCAATGTCTAATTATTTCATACTCTCATCTATTTATATGATAATCTTATTATCTGTACTTTTTATAAAATATAAACTCGGTAATCTCTGGATTTTCATTATACCACATATTTCGGATTTGTAAAATATTTTTTAAGAAACACTTAATCTTTTCGTAATATTTGGCTGCAGACCGCCTTTCATACGCTAATCTTACTCTGCTCCAAGTTTCTCCAGAACCTTCCGAATGGTATCCTCCAACCTCAACCCGTCCTCACAGACGGTCACATCTGCATATTTTCTAAAAAGTGCAGTTCGCTCATCATAAAGATCCCTCAGGGACTGTCCGTCCCTTAAAACTACTCCTCTGCCGCTTGCATTATGAATCCTTCTGTCTATCGTCTCAAAAGATGCTTTCAAATATACGATCCGGCCGATCTCTTTATAATGTCTCATTGCATTTTCACAATAAATGACGCTCCCTCCCGGAGATATCACCGTTCTCTTTGTCTGCACCCTCGCGTTGATACGATCCTCAACCTCCAGAAATCCATCAACCCCCTTTTCCTTGATGATTTCTTTCAGCAGCTTTCCCTCTTCTTCCTGTATCAGAATATCCGTATCAATAAATCTGTATCCCAGCCGTTTTGCAACGATTACTCCTATCGTACTTTTACCTACGGCGGGCATACCTATGAATATAACGTTATCTCGGTCCATCTTCTCCCCTTTCCCTTATCAATTGTACCGTCAGACCGATTTCTAACCACACAGTATGCTGACGCTATGAAAATTATTTTACCACATCCTCCCCCATTCGTCCACCCCCTTGACGCAGCGGCAGAAAACGGCAGGCCGCTGTCAAGCGGCTGCAATACATTTGTATCTTGATCAATAGAATCTCTTCCGGCAGTTTCTATATTCACATCTTCTTTGACACAGTTCATGATACACCATCACCTGGATCAGATCCATCATCCATTCTCCCGGATTCTCCTCCTCTTCTGCAGCCTGGTCATAGATCCGCCTGCACATCAACTGCAATTGCAGCTGATCCGGGTATTCGTCATACATCATACTTCCGTCATATTCCATCCTGTCGCATTCTTCTTCAACATACGGAAGAAGCCTCCTCGCAGTCCGGGGATAGATACTCTTCATGTAATCCAGATCCCGTCTCATGTTCCTCTCATCATCATACAATAAGGGCATGGGATACGTCATATAGTAAGGCAGTCGATTGTCCATGTGCACACTCTCCTAAGAATAATCATCTACACTATTATATGCATCTTTAAGGAATATGTGCCCGCCTCATTCCCGCGTCAGCTTTCTGATCCAGTTTCCATAATGAGACATAAGGAATGCAGGCACGCACTTAAAGATCTGGTCCGCATTCAGACAGCATACCACCGCCGCCGGGGACGCCTTCACCACGAACGCCATAACGAAAGACAGGGGAAGCACAATCAGCCAGATACTGATCAGATCCACCTTCACCACAAACAGCGCATTCCCTGCTCCCCGTATAATCCCTACATTGGTCGGCATCTGGTAAGACATCCCGACACACACGATACTCAGAATGATCAGAAAAGAATCAGCCATCTCTTTCGTCTCCGGCCTCAAATCATAAAGCCCAAGTACCGGAATTCGGAGGAAGAACAAAAAGATACCGGACAATATACCAATCACAACAAATACTCTCTGAAGCCTGACCGAATATTCTTTTACTTTCGGAATATCTCCGCTCCCTACCGTCTTTCCGATTATGACTGAAGCCGCCGAAGCCGCGCCGGTGGCCGTAGACTTTACCATCAGAAATAATGTGGACGACGCACTGTTCGCCGCGATCGCCGCCGAAGTCATATGCCCCAGGATTACCGTCTGAAGCGCAGTGTTAAGCCCCCATAACCCCTGAACCAGCACCATAGGCGACACGATCTTATAATAATCCTTCGCAAGCGTCCGATCAAACTGCAGGTAATCTCTGAAACGAAGTTCGAGTCTCCGAAGCATATCCGCCCTCTCCGTCAGATTACTCTTCTTTTTTGAAGAAGTATATATGTATAAAATCAACGCTCCGCTCTCGATTACTCGTGCAGTCAACGTTCCGGCCGCCGCTCCTTCCACTCCCAGTCTCGGAGCGCCGAAATTTCCGAATATCAGTATGTAATTAATTCCGCAATTCACGAAAAAAGTAAGAATCGACAACTGAAATGCTATTTTCACCGTCTCCACGCTGCGAAGCGTCGCCAGAAGAAGCTGCGTCACGGCAAAGAAGAGATAAGTAAACCGGATGACCTCAAGATACTTCACCCCTTCTCCTATGATGTGCCGGTCTGTGGTGAATACTCCCACCGCTCTGTCCGGAAACACACTGACTAAAATGAACAGAATCACCGCGGTCATCAGCGCCGCATGCATCGCCGACGCCGCGATCTTCTTAAGAGGTTCCGTCTGTCCCCTTCCCCAATATTGACTTCCGAAAATCACCAGTCCGTCTCCCAGAGCCATGATAATCTGCTGATACACAAACTGTATCTGGTTCACGGCAGCCACTCCCGCAAGAGCCGTCTCGCTGTATGCTCCCAGCATCATATTGTCCGCCAGGTTTACACTCAGAGTAACCACATTCTGCAGCACCAAAGCAATATAGATAGAAAAGAATTTCTTATAGAACGAACGATCACTCATGCATCTCTCCATGATGCCCCCTTCCATGATGAGACGAACCATTGCCGTATCTTTGCCCTCTTCTCTCTCCGTTTCCATTCCCGTAGCCGTATCCGCAGCCTGTCTCTTCCCCGGTCTCCGACACGTCGCTGACGGGCCCGTCCTCATTTCCGCTGTCTTCCCCTCTTATTCCGGTTCCGTCTATACCGTCGTCTTCTCCTCCCTCCTCATATTCCCTGATTCTTTCCCATATCTCCTCCATACTCATCTTTCTGCATTCATCAAGGGTAATCGAACTATCATACTGCAAAAGTTCCAGATAGGCCTTATACTTTCCACAGGACACTCCGTTTTCATGCGCCTGCGGCGCCGCGTTAATATCCGCCTGCGTGCTGTGGCAGCCGCCTTCCACGTAACTGGTACATGCCTTCACCCCTTCTGTCAGCTTCGCCTCGTTCGTCGAATCGGTTACTACCGTCAAGACCAGCTGCGACGTATCCGTCAGATATAACCGCATTCTCTCGCTTCCGATTACCGTATCAATCGCTTCCGTATACTTTTTCCATTTTAACGGTAATCCATCCAATATCTCCTCTCCCTCCGCATTATACGCTTCCGCGGACACGACCCTGTCGAAGCGGTTTAAAGCCAGTTCAATAGATGGATTAACATCTATACTTACATAGGAAACCGGTCTCAATATCCATGAATATCCGACTCCTCCCATCACCATGAACAGTATTCCGCAGACGGCGGAAACAGCATACTTCATGACCCGATGATATCCCTGTACTGACTTCTCCCTGCTCTGTTTCCTCAAGAACTGCTTCGTTCCTTCTTTCAGACGTGCGTCCGCCTGAATATAACCAAATGCATCATGTATCTTATTCGTCAATGCCATCACCCCCCAGCTTCTCCTTCAGCATCTCCCGCCCTCTAAAAAGCAGCGAATAGACGGTATTCTCTTTCTTTCCAAGTATCCTTCCAATCTCAGCCGCCGAATACCCTTCATAATAGTGCAGATAGATCGTATCCTTATATTTTACCGGAAGAGACAAAACTGCTTCCAGAACCTCTCTATGCTCTTCCGCTTCTTCTGCTTCCACTTCATGCAGCGCTTCAAATGATACTACGTTTCTTCGAAAAAAACTCCTCAGGTAATCTTTACTGGCATTGATGGCTACACGAAGCAGCCATGCCTTCTCATGCTCCCGATCGGCAAAGCTTCCCTCATATGTCATGTATTTTAAGAAAACATTCTGAAACACATCCTCCGTATCCGCTTTATTCTTCAGATGATAAAAGCAGACTCTCTTGACCATATCCGCATATTCGTCTACTACGCGGTTTATCTCCGCCTCACTTCGCATCCTTCATTCCCTTTCCTCAAACTGAAGGGACCGTTGAAAAATATATTTCAATTTTCCAATAGTCCCCGGGTAATCGTCTATTCTACTATTTTAAAACTTTTTCTTACCAACGGCAGCCTCTGCCATGACCGCCTCCGTGATGTCCATTACCATATCCGCCGCCGTATCCATTCCCATAACAAGAGCCGTCTTCCCAGTTATCACATACGCCGTTGCTGTTCGCATCCGTATAATTGCCGCCGTATCCCTGATTTCCTGATCCATAACTATAACTGCCGGTACTTACATATCCGCCGGTACTTCCCTGAGAATATGTCTGACCAGACGCCGCCTGCTGTCCGCCTGTCGGCGCAGGAGGCTCGGTTACCCGATCTCCGACCGAATATCCCGCCGTTGTCCAGCAAGACTGATTCGAGAAAGGACATCCCGGCATCCCAACATGATTATAGTAACCGCCAAAATACTCCGCATGATGCGCCATCAGTCCGTCTGTTGCGTAGCCTCTTGCAGAACCTGCCGCAGAACTTGACGCAAATACCGACGTTCCCATCATTAATGTTAATACTCCTGCCGCTGCTAATACTGCCATTTTTTTCATTGCTTTATAACCTCCGATGATTGATTTATTATTTTCTTTTATTAGTAATACGATTAATACAGGCGGAATCTTGCATGTTTTAAAAATAATTATATATTATTTCCCCTGCATCCGCTTAATAACCTTAAGTCTTGTAAATTCTTCTCTTTCCTTCTCCTCCAGCGCGTTATTGATCGTATACACCAGATTACTGTACATCGGAATCGTTATATTTTTAAGGGCGTTCGCCCTCTTCTGAGTTTTCTTTATATTTGCCGCAAGCCGATACGCCGCATTCTCCACTTCCGCCAGCTTAATCGTCAGATGTTTCACCTGCCGGAACGCTTCTCTGGCTGCATCGATGGATTCCTTCGTCGTACCAAAGGCATAAGTCAGATGATTCTGCTTATCATCGTACTTGATATGCGGAATCTCTGTTCCCATGATACTTCTGGTCTGAATACGGATCGACTCCTCGATGGGAACAGTGAACGCAAGCTCCTGCACCTTACTGATCCCCTGTTCGATATTCGCGCGCTGCAGGCACGCGTATGCCCTGGTAAATGTGGTATCAATCTCTTCCTGTATGTTCTTTGCCTCGTCAATTAATTCCATCAATTCCTTCAGGAGAATATTCCGTTTCTTATCCATAAGGTCGTAGCCCTGGTGCGCAAGGGCCAGAGAATTCTTGGCAAGCATCAGATTTCCTTTGGTTGGAAATTCTCTTGGATCCATATACAGACCTCCTTATCTACCCTGCATTTCCCTTTATATCGCTTCTGCTGCTTCTATCTGCAGTTTACCTTCCTCACGAGGGTAGTATCTGTCGATCAACTTCGTGTCGACCCTGTCAAGCTCCTCCTTAGGCAAGTATCCCAGCAATTGCCAGCCCAGATCCAGAGTATCCTGAATAGAACGGTTCTCTGTCGGCCCCTGGCCGATATAGTGTTTCTCGAATTCTTCGCCGAACTTCAGATACTTCTTATCAAGGGGCGACAGCTCATCCTCGCCGATAACCGACGCCAGGTTTCTTGCTTCCCCCACCTTCGCGTAAGCGGAGAACAACTGGTTCGCAAGATCCTGATGATCCTCTCTCGTATAGCCCTCTCCGATACCGTCTTTCATCAGACGCGACAGAGACGGAAGGATGCTGATAGGCGGATAGACTGCCTGGCCGTGCAGATTCCGGTCAAGTACGACCTGACCCTCGGTAATATAACCCGTCAGGTCCGGAATCGGGTGAGTTATATCGTCGTTCGGCATCGTCAGGATCGGAAGCTGCGTCACAGATCCGTTCGCCCCCACGACGATTCCCGCACGCTCATAGAGCGTCGCCAATTCACTGTAAAGATATCCCGGATAGCCCTTTCTGGAAGGGATCTCTCCCTTAGATGAAGACACCTCGCGCATCGCCTCTGCAAATGAAGTCATATCCGTCAGGATTACCAATATATGCATATTACACTCGAAAGCCAGATACTCCGCCACCGTAAGCGCTACTTTTGGAGTGATCAGACGTTCCACCACCGGATCGTTAGCCAGATTAAGGAACATACACACATGATCGGATACTCCGCTTTCTTCGAATGTCTTACGGAAGAATTCCGCCACATCATGCTTGACGCCCATCGCCCCGAACACAACCGCGAACTTCTCATCTGTCCCGCCGCCCAGCGACGCCTGCTTTACGATCTGCGCCGCCAACTGGTCGTGAGGAAGTCCGTTTCCTGAGAAAATCGGAAGCTTCTGCCCGCGGATCAGCGTCGTCAGACCGTCGATCGCCGAGATACCCGTGCGGATATAGTTCCTTGGATACTCTCTGCGCACCGGATTAAGGGGAAGTCCGTTAACATCCCGCTTCTCTGCGCCTGCAATCGTTCCAAGACCGTCGATTGGCGCCCCGACTCCGTTGAAGGTCCGCCCAAGCACCTCCGGGGACACCGCAACCTCCATGGGATGCCCCGTCAGCTTTGTATGGGTATTGCGAAGGGACATATTCTCCGTTCCTTCAAATACCTGTATGATTGCCTTATCTTCATATAATTCGATAATACGTCCTATCTTCTTCGTATTACCGTCTACCACAAATTCTACGATCTCATCAAAGAACGCACCTTCCAGTCCTTCCAACACTACGAGAGGTCCGTTGATATTACTGAGTCCCAGATATTCTATTGCCATGTACGGTTCCCTCCTTATGCGTTCTTCTCAATCACGCGGTTGTAGAAATCATCAATATCTTTCTTATACAGATCCAAAAGCTGCAGGTTATCATTCGACACGTCATATTTGATGGCGATAACCTTCTCGAAGATACCCTCTGCTTTCAGCACAGACATAGGCTGCCCCATAGCCACCAGGTGTCTCGCCGTACGGTACAGATGAAGGATCACATCCATCATCCTGAACTGCTTCTCCATAGACACGCAGGTATCGTCCTTATGAAACGCGTTCTGCTGCAGGAATCCCAGCCGGATCACTTTCGCGATCTCCAGTACCAGTTTCTGATCGTCCGGCAGCACGTCGCCTCCAATCAGCTTCACGATCTCCATCAGACTGCTTTCCTGATTCAGAATAGCCATCATCCGGTTACGGTAATCAACGAACTTCGGCGACACATGGTCTGCATACCAACCGCTCAGATCGTTCAGATATTCGCTGTAACTCGTAAGCCAATGGATTGCCGGGAAATGCCGGGAATATGCCAGCGACTTATCCAGTCCCCAGAAGCAGCGGACGAACCGCTTCGTATTCTGTGTAACCGGCTCGGAGAAATCTCCTCCCTGAGGAGATACCGCGCCGATGATGGACACGGAACCATTCTCGCCGTTCAACGTCTGCATCATGCCCGCCCTCTCATAGAAAGCGGACAACTTGGACGCCAGATAAGCCGGGAAACCTTCCTCCGCCGGCATCTCTTCCAGACGCCCCGACAGCTCGCGCAGCGCCTCCGCCCACCGGGAAGTAGAGTCCGCCATAATCGCCACGTCGTATCCCATATCCCGATAATACTCTGCCAGTGTAAGTCCAGTATAGATGGACGCCTCACGGGCGGCAACCGGCATATTCGACGTATTCGCAATCAACGTCGTCCGATCCATCAGCGGATTTCCCGTCTTTGGATCCACCAGCTCCGAGAATTCCTCCAGAACCTGCGTCATTTCATTGCCGCGCTCGCCGCATCCGATATATATAATAATATCCGCATCAGCCCACTTGGCGATCTGATGCTGCGTCATCGTCTTACCTGTCCCGAATCCGCCGGGAATCGCCGCCGTTCCTCCTTTCGCAATGGGGAACATGGTATCCAGGATTCGCTGACCTGTTACCAGCGGTACGCTCGCCGGAAAACGCTGCGCCGTCGGTCTGGGCACACGGATAGGCCAGCGCTGGGTCATAGTAAGCTCCCTCGTACTGCCGTCCGCAAGCTCTACCGTCGCCAATACGTCATGGATTGTATACTCGCCGTCCGCGGCCACGGATACTACCGTACCCTCCACATCCGGCGGAACCATACATTTGTGTAAGATCGCCCGGGTCTCCTGTACCTCGGCGATCACCGTACCGCCGTGTATCGGTTCTCCTTCCACTACCGTGATATGAGTCTCCCACAGCCTGTTCATATCCAGAGAATCCACACTGACGCCTCTCGTGATAAATACGCCTCCTTCATCGGCGATTCTCTCCAGAGGACGCTCGATTCCGTCAAATATATTATTCAGGATTCCCGGAGCAAGCGTCACGGATACTGCCGCACCCGTGGATTCCACGATTTCGCCGGGGCGTAACCCCGACGTCTCCTCATAGACCTGTATGGTAGTCATATCTTTATCAAGGGAAATGACTTCTCCCACAAGCTTCTCTTCACCTACGTACACCATCTCCGACATCTTGAATTCCGTCTTGCCCTTGATGTAGATGACAGGTCCGTTAATTCCGTAGATCTTACCAGTCGTTACATTATCCAACCTGCACACCTCCCTTGAACACGAACTTTCTGTATTCACTCTCGATCGCGCCCTTGAAAGCATGGTCGATCAATATATTCTTCTCATGGATCACCGCGCGCACACCTCCGATGAAGTCTTCCTTACTCACCGTAAGGCTCATGCCGGTGTGTTCTTCCAGATATTCCTTCTTATCTTCATCCGTCGGATTAATATAGATCGTCATGGAAGCGCCGTCGGCAAACTTTGCCGCTTTCTCGATATAAGCCATCAGGAGCCTCGGATATTCCTCTGTCTTCATATACTCCTGCACTACCTCGCGGACTTCCTCGAACAACTCCTTCTTAAGCTCCTTCTGGGTCTTGCTTAACTCCCGTTTCAGCTCCAACTGCGCCTTAGACATCGCCATGTTAAGCTGCTGCTGCGCATTGACACGCTCTGCCTTCACCCGAGTCTCAGACTGGCGGAGAATCTCTGCCCTGTGCTGATCGAACACACCGAGCAGCGCGTCCTCGTGCTGCTTCATGATCGCATTGCCCTCAGCCCTTGCTTCTTCCATCGCCGCAGACTGCAGATGTGATATCCTTTCTTCTATTGTCAAGTGTGTCACCTCACTTCTTTTTCATTCCACCATATGGATGCTTCCGCCAAACTGCATCGGCTCCGTTACCATGACCTCTGCATGGCAGAATCACGATCGTCTTATAATTTCAGTCCAATTGCCTCATTTACATAAGACGTGATAAAGTCTTTCTTACGTCCGGTTCCGTGTCTGTCAGGGATCTCAATCAGCAGCGGCATGGAACGTCCCAGTTTGATCTCGTCAAGCAGATCCGGGAACTCTCTGCCGAACTTCTCCGTCAGCAGGATCACGCCCACCGTCTTATCATTCATCGCGTTTTCGATAGCTTCCCGCAGCTCATCCTTCTCGTGGACCACGATGCCGTCTACTCCCGCAAGTCTCATCCCCGTCAGCGTGTCGACATTATCACTGATCAGATACATCTTCATCTTACAATCTACCCAGGATCATGAAGGAGATGATCAGTCCGTACAGACACACACCTTCCGCAAGACCTACGAAGATCAGAGACTTACCAAGCGCGCTTGGATCCTCGCTGATCGCGCCAAGCGCCGCGCTTGCAGCGCTCGCTACGGCAATACCTCCGCCGACACAAGAAAGACCGGTTGACAGTGCAGCGGCAAGATAACCGAATCCGGCGGCATTAGAAGCTGCTGCTGCGCCCTCCGCGGCCTGGGACGGCGCTCCGCCGAACATCATGATCGCCGCCACTGCGAACGCTCCGAAGTAGAAGAAGGCATTTGCTCCGATTGCCCTCTTATAACGCTTTCTTGTCTTCTCTCCGATCAGATAATATCCGAATGGAATGATGATACTAAGTACCAGTGTTGCAACGAGTAATAATTTCACTGTTAATGACATGATTCATATCCTCCTCTTATATGGAATTATATTGCTTTCTTTTAATCAACCGCGGCATATCCGCTAAAAATTGCCTTGAACATTTCTGTTGGATGTTTTATTTCCTCTACTTATTAAAAGGTTTAAACTCTCGTCCGGTTCCCTTATAGAAACGACTGAACATCTCGTAGTATTCCAGACGCAGTACCTGAATCCCGACGATCAGTCCTTCAAGGGCGCACACAACGGCATTGCCGAAGATCACTCCGAACAGATTCGGAGATCCGCTCTGTGCTCCCGCAAGCATCAGCACCACCTCCATGATGGCCGCGTGGCTGACTGCGAAGGCGCCGATACGCACGTAAGACAATGTATTGGAGAAATAACTCAGCATCGTCTCGAACAATTCGAAGAATCCCTGTACCAGGAACATCGCCTTACTCTCCTCCATCTTCTTGTGGTTGTGCTCCACCAGATTCGTAAGCGGCTCCTTGAATACGAAAATCAGGACCGGAACCCCTAAGAAGATCAGCAGCAGAATATTTCCCGGAACCTTATGACCTGTCATATACAGCACGATGGTCAATACAAGGAATCCATAGAACACAAGCCCGGCCACACCGTTCGTTGAAAACCACAGGTTCTCCGTGTCATGAGCCCTCGCCGCGTTGATGATCTGGAAGATCATCACCAGGATGTTAAGCGCCATTCCAAATGCAATCGCTATGATGAACACGGTATTCAACTGCCCGATGAACGGCAGTTTGGTCATAGCCTCCACCGGCCTGAGCCACAGCGCCGGAATAATATCCTCAAACCCGAAGATACTGCCGAACATGGCGCCGAAGATCATCGAGAAGATTCCCGCAACAGATATGATCCCCGCAAGATTCATCTTTTTCTTAAGATAGATCAGCCCGCCGACCGCGAACAGGCAGAATCCCTGTCCCACATCCCCGAACATGGCGCCGAAGATAAACGTATACGTCAACGCCACGAACATAGTCGGATCCATCTCGTCATGAGCAGGCAGCCCGTACATCTGGATAAACATCTCGAAAGGCTTGAAAAGCTTCGGATTCTTAAGCTTCGTCGGCGGTTCTCCGAAGAACTTCTCCCGATCTTCCTCCACGACGATGAATATCCGGTCGTCATCCTTAGACTCTTTAAGAAGAGCTTCCACATCGTCTTCTCCCATCCAGCCGCAGAGGATGTAGTAATCTTCCTTATTATCTCCTGCGTCCGTCCTTGCCGCCATCTTACGGACGTCAAAATTATTCGACAGCTCTTCCAGCCTCTTCCTGGTACCCAGAAGCTTTGCCGACTGGCTGGTCACCAATTCCTCGATCTTCTGGTCGATATCCTTCATCTGATCCTTCGTCCCATCAATCTCTTTCTGCATATCGGCGCAGGCGTCCTTCGGAGTCCCTACATATTCGGCCGGAATCGCGATCCTCTCAAAATGCAGGGAGTTGAATGCCGAATCCACCTTACTCATATCTGCATTAGCTACGAAATAGCATCCATACACATAATTCTCGTTTCTTATTCCTTCCAGGAACACAGCCTGCAGATCATCAAAGAGATATTTCTCAAGCTTCTTATAATAATCCACATTGATCCTTCCGAACCGCACCTTCATATATTTATATCGCGCCGTCTTATACAGATCCAGCTCCAAAGGCGCGAAGGGTTCCAGGACATTCAGCTTCTCCCTCACATCATTCTCTTTCTTGCTCAGCAGTTCCTTCTTCTCCTGAAGCTTCAGATAATCATGATTGAGTTCCCGGATAAACGTAAGCATATCCTCCTTCGACATGGACTGGTCCATCTTCGTGCTTCCTTCCGGCAGCAGAGCCGCAAACTGCTCCGCCTTAGCCAGCGCGTCTTTGTAAGGATTTACCTCTACGAACGGCAGGAGATTATCAGTCGTCTTCAATTCGGTGACTGCATTCTCAAGCTGCATCTCATATTTGGAAAGATACTTGTCGCATACACGGTCAATATCCAGCCTCGGACCGCTGATGCTTAAGAACTTCATCTTTACAATCATTGAATCACACCTCCTAAGTATGCCAACGTCTCTCTTGAAGATAAACCGTAACGAATACATTCAAGGGCCGTAGTCAGTTTATTAATCTCTTCTTCCTTTAAAAACAGATAGGAATTTATCATTGCAATAGAGTAAGGATCACGTCTCTTATCGTTCAAGTACAACTGTTCCAGGCATTCCTTATACACACCCTCCAGCGTCTTCCCGCTAAGCTGTGCATATCTCCTGGCATAATACGTATCCTCCATGCGCTTCTCGAGCTCATCTAACGTCGGAGTCTCTACCAGGCTCTTGAATGTCTCCACATTTAACCTGTAGTGGATCGGAATCGTCAGGGAATAGATGTCCGGCGGAAGCATATTATAGTATTTCTTCGCACGATAGATCCACTGAATATTCAGAAGATCAATTTTCGTTCCAAAGTCCCGGATATACATCTTGCGTTCATTCCCTTTAAGAATACGCCGGCTCTTTCTCCACATCGTAGTAAAATAATACATATCCAACGCCAGGTCATAGTCGAACAGCGTCACATTCTCCGCATCCCGAAGCTCCATAAGCGGCTCGTAATATTCCGTACCTTTAAGGTTATCAATGAGCTCTTCCACACTGCGGGACGTAGCAAGTCTGTCAATCGATATCTGGGAATATTTATCAAAAAATTCCTTCTTATACTCTATATCAAATGGCACATCATAGTGGTTGAACACGATACGCAGACAATAATTAATCAAATCTATCTCATATCTCTTCCAATAGATCTTAAGGAACTTTTTCTGTTCCATGCCCGCAAACCGAAAGATTCTCGTATAATCATCGAACAAAGACTGATACAGAATCTTCTCCATGTTCCCCCTGTGATACAGCGATATGTCCATCTGCTCCACATATCTTACATAGGCGGGCTTTTCCTTCAGATACTCGATCGCCTCCGGCACGCTCCCTAAGTTCGCAAGACTCTCATAATCCCTCTGCGTAAGAAGCTTGGCCTGCATAGCCCGTATCTTCGTAGTCAGCCCGCTGTATGACATCACGTTTCCCATGTTCTACACCTCTGTTATACGTTCTAAGATCTCCCGGGCATATACGGTATGATTCTCCTCGAACTCCTTCTTCAGATTATCAATCGCCGAATAATTCTTTTCTCTCTGTTCCGAAAGGATACGCTCCATCTTGGCGTCCGCATCCTGCCTGATCTTCGATAGCTGTTTCCGGGTCTCGTCCTCAATCGCCGCGTCGAAACGATCCCTCTGCGCCTGAATCTTCTTCTCAATCTCGCTTTTCTGAGCCTGCGCACGTTCCACAATCGCTTCGGCCGTTGCCTCGATATCCGCCAATTTCTTAACCACCGTGTTCATCTGGCCGCCTCCATTCCTCGATATTTAGAGTTACCTGTAACTCATCCTCCTCATTGCAGTGTTTATCATGATAAATTGCACCACTTTTCCGCATATTTTGCACACTATTAAATATACTCCCTTTTTTTCAAAATTCCATAGTCAAAATCAACAAAAAAGCCGCCTTTTGTTATGTTTTTCACACACTTATATAGAATTGACTTTTGCCTCCTCTGACGCTAAACTAAAAGACATATAAAAATGCTTGAAAACAGGGGGTTTTTGCATATGCGTCTTAGAAATATACCACGCGCCGGCAACGTGTTAAATGAGTGTAAAGAAGTTGTTAAAAATGGGATCGAATGCCGGGGAACATGGCATAAAATATTGGGCAATCCTAATCCGATTCATATAGAGATAGGCATGGGGAAAGGTCAGTTTCTATTGACCCTTGCCGGACAGAATCCGGATATTAATTATATCGGCATCGAACGCTATTCCAGCGTCCTTCTCCGGGCGGTAGAGAAATATACCGCCATACGTACCGGCGATCTCTCTTCCGCCCCGGTTCTCCCGTCGGACGCAGGCAGGAAGATCAGGCGGCAGGAAGATCTGGAGACAGGAGAATCCGGGCAAACGTTTTCTAATATCCGTTTTATCTGTATGGACGCGCGCAATGTCGCCGATGTATTCGTCCCGGGAGAAGTGGAGCGTATCTATCTGAATTTCTCCGATCCCTGGCCCAAGGCAAGGCATGCCGCAAGACGGCTTACTTCCCAGGAGTTCCTTTCCCGTTATGAGAAAATCCTGACGGAAGACGGCTTTATTGAATTCAAAACCGACAACCGGCTTCTCTTTGATTTCTCAATCACGGAAATCAAAGCATGCCCTTTCTTTCAGATAACGGCATGCACCTATGATCTGCATGGAGACCCTAATATGAATCAGGGAAATGTTATGACTGAGTATGAAGAGAAATTCTCTTCCCAGGGGAATCCAATATATAAACTAGTTGCCGGACGAAAGAAATAATTATCACAACCGTAAATTTCTCTGCATATATAGTATGGAAGAATCAAACCGGAGTATATCTATGGGACGAAAATGTAAAAAAACTTTGAAACAAAAACTCTGCGAGTACACTTACCGCCGTAAGAAACTACATAAAACTTTACGATGCCTGAGGCAGTCTATGGATGAAGTACGCCGAACCCTGAACCCCGGATGCTGATCTGCCGGACTTAAGAATAATCAACTCAAAACTTTATTATATTCACAAACTCTCTATACTCTTCATATATAATATAGAAGAGTTTTAAGAAAGATGAATATCATGTTACATTTGACCTCCAACAACTTTACCGTGGAAATAAATCGCAGCACGCTTCCGGTCGTCGTCATGTTCTATGCCCTGTGGTGCGGCAAGTGCGCCATGATGAAGCCGATGATAGAAGAGCTTGAAAAAAAGTACCGGGGACGCGTCAGGTTCTGCGAAGTTGAGATCGATGAATCTGCTCTGCTCGCCGCTGATTACGGCGCCGATACAGTTCCGACCTTCGCCTTTTTCCTTCGGGGCAGATGCCTCGGCACGATGCAGGGACTGCTCGACGAGACCATATTCGAACGACGTCTACAAAAAATCTTTAGAAATAGTTAAGGCTTATTTTATTTGCAAACACGGTAGAATATGTTATATTATGAAGGACTTAAGAAAAAGGGGGTATAGGTGATTTCACCAAACATTATGAAGAAATTAAAGAAAATCATACCAATTACGATAGCTGCAGCCTTAACATGTATAAGCCTTCCCATAACGGCAAAAGCGGACAGTTCCAAAGTCGTCACACTTGGAGCCAATCTGACGGAAGAACAGAAGACGTCTATGTACAAATATTTTGGAACTACGGCCGACAAAGTCGACACGATTGAAGTTACGAACGCAGACGAAAGAAAGTACATGGAAGGAATCGCATCGGAAGCACAGATCGGAACCCGCACATACAGCTGTTCTTATGTAGAGCCCACTACAAGCGGCGGTATCCAGGTCAAAGTCGGAAATCTTACTTTCGTAACAAGTTCTATGATCGCAAGCACTCTTTTGACTTCCGGCGTAGAGAACTGTAACGTCGTCGCGGCGTCGCCCATCGAAGTATCCGGCACGGGCGCCCTGACCGGAATCATGATGGCTTATGAGAAAGCAAGCGGCACAACTCTGAGCGAAGAGCAAAAAACAGCAGCTACAGAAGAACTGGTAACAACCGGAGAACTTGCAGACAGCATCGGTCAAAAAGACGCCACAGACCTTATGAACGAGGTCAAGCAGGAAGTCATCAAAGAAGGCCTGACTGATGAGGCGGATATCAAAGACGCTATAGACGACGCCGCAAAGACTTATAACATCACACTCACAGAGGAGCAGATGTCAAAGATCAATTCTCTTATGCAGAACATCTCACAATATGATTATGATGTAAAGTCCCTTCAGAAAACTCTGGAGAATCTGGAGGGAAAAGCCAGCGAAAGCGGCTTCTTCTCCAACCTGTGGACTTCTATCAAAAATATCTTTACCGGCGGCGGCGATGAAAGCGACGGAGGTATTATCAATAATACGAATGACGACGTCCTCGGCGCAGACGCCGTGATTGACAGTACGCTGGAAGCAATAGAAAACAACTCCAAAGACGAGGGCGGCTTCTGGAGCAAAGTAGCAGACTTCTTCAAAGGACTTTTTGGCGGAGACGAAGATCCTGAAGAAGAAACCGCGGACGAAGAGAATAATGATAAAGATCCTGAAGATTCCGAAAACACAGACGACACGACAGACATTGACGAGACGGAAGACGGTGGGTCCGACGATACTCTGACAGACGGAGAAGCCGACGCCGATCCTATAGATAACAACGACGAAACAGTATCAGACGGAACCGAAACCGACGTCTCCGGCCAGTCTGATTCCGCATCGAACGTCGGCGAGACGGACAACAGCAACACCTCCGAAACCGACAGCGCTGCCGTTTCCGACACATTCTAATACAGCTTTACGGCAGATGATATAAGACAATTCAAAAAGTGTGCAAGATCCTGATAGATATATCACGGACTTACACACTTTTTCTTTTCCCGATTTTACTTCGGCAGAATCAGATTAGAATTCAAATATCGCAACCCCATACGGCGGCAGCTTATACGCGAATGAGAACGGTCTTCCGTCACATTCCTGCTTCACAGACTTATATACGACCGGCCTCTCTTCTCCCTTTCCGCCATACTTTACATCATCGCTGTTCATGATCAGCTTATATTGCTTCCTTCTCGGAACTCCGACCCTGTAATCGTCCCTTGCCATCGGAGTAAAATTACATACAAACAGCAGATTCTTCTTATTTCCCTTGGAATGCCTTACAAAGCTGAAGATACTTCTGTCAGCGTCGTCCGCATTAATCCATTCGAATCCTTCCCAACTGTCATCCAGCTCGTACATCGCTTTATTTCGTTTATACAGATGCAGCAGATCCCGCGTCCAGTTCTGAAGCTGCTGGTGTTCATTTTCCGCCAAAAGGAACCAGTCAAGCTCTCTTTCTTCGCTCCACTCGCGAAGCTGAGCAAATTCCTGCCCCATGAACAGAAGCTTCTTGCCGGCATGCCCCATCATGAATGCATAACCGACTTTCAGATTCGCATACTTATCGAATCCCAGTCCCGGCATCTTATTCAGCATAGAACATTTCAGATGCACGACTTCATCATGCGACAGTACCAGGATGTAGCGTTCGCTATGGGCATAGCTCATAGCAAATGTCATCTGATTATGATGTCCCTTTCTAAAATACGGATCTAACTTCATATATTCCGTAAAATCGTGCATCCATCCCATATTCCACTTCAGGCTGAATCCAAGTCCGTCATCCTCCACGCTACCGGTTACCATCGGCCATGCCGTCGATTCTTCCGCGATCATAAGCGCCCCCGGATTCCTTCCAAGCACGACAGAATTCAGATGCTTGAAGAATTCGATGGCTTCCAGATTCTTATTGCCGCCATATTTGTTCGCGATCCACTGACCGTCCTGCTTACCATAATCAAGATAAAGCATAGACGCCACCGCGTCTACCCGAAGCCCGTCCACATGGAATTGCTCGATCCAATACAATGCATTCGAAATCAAGAAATTCCGCACTTCATTCTTCCCGTAATCAAAGATCTTCGTGCCCCAGTCCGGATGTTCCCCCTTCTTGGGATCCGCATACTCATAAGTCGGCGTTCCGTCAAAGTCGGCCAATCCATGTATATCTCTTGGGAAATGAGCCGGTACCCAGTCTAAGATCACACCGATCTTGTTCCTGTGAAGATAATTAATCATCCACGCAAAATCCTCCGGCGTCCCATACCTTGAAGTAGGCGCGAAATACCCGATTACCTGATATCCCCAGGACCCGTCAAAAGGATGCTCCGCGATTCCAATCAGCTCCACATGAGTATATCCCATATCCTTCAGATACGACGCAATCTCTTTACCAAATTCCCGATAATTATAGAATCCTTCGTCTTCTCTGCCGGGATGCCGTTTCCACGATCCGATATGCGCCTCATAGATAGACATCGGCTGTTCTGTATGCTTCCACTTCTTCCGATTCTCCATCCATACGTCATCTGTCCATTTGATCTTCGCAAGATCCGCCACTCTGGACGCCGTCCCTGGCCTTAGCTCCGCGTAAGTTCCATACGGATCGGCCTTAAACACATACTCACCCTTATAAGTCTGCACACAATACTTATACAGAGCATACTCTTCAATATCCGGAATAAAGCATGTATATATGCCAAGCGGCTCCCCTCTTTCCATCGGATTTGCTTCCATATCCCATTCATTGAAATCTCCTACCACAGATACGGAACGTGCATGAGGAGCCCATACTGCAAAATATACTCCTTCTTTCTTTCCCTTTTTCACCTTATGAGCTCCCATCTTCTTGTAGATCTCATAATGAGTTCCCTGCCCTAGAAGATAATGATCCAGTTCTCCGATTTCATATGGTTTTTTTCTCTTTTCTGCCATATCCACATACCTCACATTCTGTTACGATATATATTATTATACTTTAGACTGACACAAAAAGAAAGAGTTTTGCACCATCTTATCTGTCAAAACTCTTTCTTTTTTATTTTGTCTTAAATTTTAAAATCTTCTTCCTTCAAGATAATCCTATCGGACTCATCCGTGCCTCTGCCAAATACTCTCCGCGCCAGATGCTTTACATTCGCTTTTTGTGAATGTTCGATCGCCTCGTCCATGATATCCTTAACCTCGGCTACGGATACCGCATGATCCTCTCTCTGCATTACGTCGATTCTGCTGTACAAAGCGAGAATTCCCATTTCATCAAGTTTATAACCATTTTCCTTTGCATAAGTCTGGCCAAACGTTACCAATTCATCATTGATGAAAACCGGCAATTCCAATCTTGAGGTAAACTTTTTCTTAAAGTCCGGATTTGCCGTAAGGATACGCTCCAACGGCTTCCTCTGATCTTCAAGAACAAAAAGCAATTCTCCAGTCTTTTTCTCCATTATATGGTTCAGCTCTTTGATTGTACGTGAATTCAGTTTTCCCGCTTTCTCGATAATAATCGCTCCGCCCCGAAGCTTCTGGATAATATTCGTAAGCTCTTTCTTATTCAAAGACTCGCCTGTAACAATAGCCACTTTACCCTGCTTCAGATTCCTCTGCTTCTGTATCGCTTTCACGATATCCACCGCCAATACAGTCTTTCCAGAACCTTTACGCCCTATTACAAGAAGATTTCCTATCCTGGAGGTCCCTTCTTTTCTCGCCCTCCGGTCGTTATCCAACACTTCTACGATCTGTTCGCTCATACCTCTGACCGGAACAAAATAGGAGAACAACTTCTTTTGCTCTTCTGTAAGCCCTGCCTTTAATCCGATCTCGCTGGTTGCATTGAGATCATATCTTCCGGTAACGACAAATCCTGTATCAAACGGAACTCCTTTACCCTTTGATTTCTTAAATCTGGCCTGAATCTCCTCTTCCGACGGTTCCTCTATCTCCAATTCCCCTTCTTCCAGATCCTCTTCTTCCAGATCCTCTTCCTCGAAATCTCCCTCTTCTTCCTCAAGATCTTCCTCTTCAAAATCGTCCTCTTCAAAATCATCCTCTTCAAAATCGTCTTCTTCTATCTCATCCCCCAATTCCTCGTCTTCTTCTATGTAATCCTCTACGTCTTCAAAATCATCTTCTTCAAAGTCGTCTTCCTCTTCGAATTCTTCTTCTGCAAAATCTTCTTCCTCTTCGAATTCTTCTTCGACGTCCTCTTCTTCCTCAAAATCTTCTTCTCCGAAGTCTTCCTCTTCCTCAAAATCTTCTTCTGCAAAATCCTCTTCTGCAAAGTCTTCCTCTTCGAAATCCTCTTCGCCGAAGTCTTCTTCCTCAAAATCTTCTTCTATAAAATCCTCTTCTGCAAAGTCTTCCTCTTCAAATTCTCCCTCAAAATCCTCTGCTTCAAATTCTCTCTCAGATTCTTCCCTCACATAATTCTCAAGTTCTTCTTCGATACTGCTTCCTGTCAATGAAATTTCAACATCTTCTTTTGGCGAATCATTTCCCAATTCTTCCATAAGCCGTACAACATCATCCGGGATACGCTTCGTCTTGCCTATTGCATCGATATCTTGTTTCTCATCTTCTATATCAATCGCAATATTCTCCCGCGTCGTCTGCTTGACTTTTTTCTTATCCTTCTTCTCGGCCGCCTTACGCGCAGTTTCCTCCTCGACCGCTTTACGCATTGCCTCTTCTTCCGCCGCCTTACGCGCCGCTTCCTCCTCGGCCGCCCTACGCATCGCCTCTTCTTCCGCCGCTTTGCGCGCCGCTTCCTCCTCGGCCGCTTTACGGGCTTCTTCCGCCGCTTTGCGCTCCGCTTCCTCCTCGGCCGCTTTACGGGCTTCTTCCGCCGCTTTGCGCTCCGCTTCCTCCTCGGCCGCTTTACGGGCTTCTTCCGCCGCCTTACGCGCCGCCTCTTCCTCGGCTGCCTTACGCATCGCCTCTTCTTCTGCCGCTTTGCGCGCCGCCTCTTCCTCGGATGCCTTACGCATCGCCTCTTCTTCTGCCTTGCGCGCTGCTTCCTCCTCGATCGCCTTACGCATCGCCTCTTCTTCTGCCGCTTTGCGCGCCGCCTCTTCTTCTGCCGCCTTACGTATTGCCTCTTCTTCTGCCGCTCTGCGCGCTTCTTCTTCCGCTGCCTTACGCGCTGCCTCTTCTTCCGCCGCTCTGCGCGCTGCCTCTTCTTCCGCCGCCTTGCGCTTTAACTCTTCTTCCTCAGCCGCTTTGCGCGCTGCTTCTTCTTCCGCCGCCTTACGTTCCGCAGCTCTTCGCAACGCCTCTTTCTCTCCCAGTCTATTATCTGTCTCTTTTTCTGCCGCCTTACGTTCTGCCTCTATTCGATCCAATTCCTTGCGCAGTTCTATCTCATCCCGCTCTCTGCGCAGTCTCTCGTCATCTTCTTCCCGCTGTCTCTCTATAGCTTCGGCATTTGCTCTCTGCTTCGCTTCCCATTCCTGGAGAATCTCTTCAATACGCATCTGACCGGTAGCACGCAGCGCGCTCGTTTTCTGATCGATTGCGACCGCCGGCCGACGTCTCTCATCCGGTTCCGGTTCAATCGCCGCAAGAAGATCATCTTCCTCTATCGTCAGCTCTTCAGATTCCGACGCTTCCTCCTGCTTCGCCGGTTCTTCGTTCTTCTCAAACAAACTATCCATACGTATCTGACCGGTAACCTGACGTATTCCTTCCTTGACTCTTGCCATCGTCTTTTCTACGCTGCGTATCCCATTGGCAAGCGCCATACCGCTGACAATCGCCTCCTGCAGGGTCGCGCCCTTCACAACTCTCGTGATCGGCGAACCCTCCTCTATCTCCGATGCACTCTCTTCCGGCAGAACCTCCTCTTCCGGAAGCTCGGCCTCTGCCTCGTCTTCTTTTCGTACTTCTTCTTTTCGTACTTCTTCTTTTCGTTCTTCCTGCACCGGCTTTACGACCGCTTCTTTCTTAACCGGCTCTTCCTCTTCCCTGAGAACCTCATCCAAAGGAATCGGCATTCTCGCAGACGTATCCCGCTTTACCGATCTGGACTTTTTATACGCGCTCGGACGCGCGTCATATTTCTGCTGCTGCAGCGGAGTCAAGGGCTTATACTGCATCTTAAGCTCCATCGCCTGATAGACGTATTTACCCTCGCTGAACCACAAGATCAGATCATCACATTCCTCCAGACATTCTGACGTCATTCCTGCTTCATGATATAATCTCGCTAATTCATACGCCCATTTTTCAATATATTCTGCTTTCTTAAAATCTTCCAGAGCATCGATCTGTTCGCTGATCGGAGCGCCCTGAGCCCTTAAAATTCTATATTTTAATATATACTGATTCGGATCCTTCGGCGCCAGTTTTACAAATTCCTCATAACAATCGGCCGCTTCCTCTATATCATTAATCCTCAATGCCAGAAGCCCCAGCCTGTACGCGATCTTTCTGCTCCCCGGAGATCGATCAAACGCAACAAACA
>CAJUFA010000002.1 GCA_910585725.1 uncultured Dorea sp.
GATCCAGATGGCTCTCAAGCTTTAAATAGATGGCTCCCAAGCATTAGAATAATCACTTGAAATCCTGCTTGTATGCCCGTAAATCAAGGCTTTTTTGAGATAATCAACCATTTTGTATTTATAATTACCATCTTTTAATGCGTGCAGACACGCATCTTTTATTGCTAAATATTCTGCTGCATATGGTACTTTATTTAGTTTCTTCTTCACTGAATTTACAAAGTCAACCGGCATATTATCTGTATCTACAATAAACCATCTATTTCTTGAGTCCAAATTAATGAACTCGTATGGCCTAATCCAGTACAATCCCATCGTAATATTCCAACGAATTCCTAACTGATCATGAACTGTATCATAATATTTAGTAAATATCTCACGGTTTTCCGCATCATCTTTTTCCGCAAGATTAATTGCTGATTCATAAAGCCCCCACAAGTTATCAATATCAGCAGCCTGCCTATCATCTTTAAATCCATAGTAGGTTGCCTTCAAATTGTTAAGTACCGGAATTCCATCGAAATTATCTGGAACCTTTGATTTGATATTAAAAACAGTTGCAAAGCTCTCTAAGATGGCGATTCTATTAGCATTAGTTATGCCCTTATTGAAAAGTCCAAATACAGTAAAAGGGTCTATGTCTATTATTGAATCCTCACTTTCTAACTTTGGCAATTTCATATTTATTGCACTATAAGCACTTTGTATATCAGCAATTAATTTTGCACGGTTATCTTTGAATTCCAGGAGTTTTGTGGCAAACTCCGAATAAAAATCTATCCATTCAAATTGCATTTTCACGATACCTCCTGTTCATCGTTTATTTTCTACTTTTTTACTGGCGGCTGGTGAATTAGATGATCTTTTAATTGAACTTTCAATTCTTCATAAATATCATCATAATCAGTCGTCCATTTTAAATGAAGAAGCATATCATACGTTTCATTATCATCGCCCACTTGACCTTTGGAAGTCATATTCAACGTCAAATCAGCAAGACTAAGCATATGGTTACTTACTCTAAACGGAATATGTATACCTAAACACGCAGATATCACATTTGACTTAGTAAGGTTTTCACCCTTCTTCATGTTACTTATTGTTCTGTTATCCAAACCTGTAATACTTCTTAAAAGTCTTGCTGTATAATTACAGATATGTTTATCCATTAGGATATCAAGTGCTGGTCCAAATTCTTCACCGTCAATTGCATTTAACATCTCTTTTGACATTTCATTTACTAGCCCATACTGAGATAACAAATCCTCTGTTATAGCGTCATTATAATTAAATGCTTCATCCGCCTTTGATTTTGGAAGTTTCACATAATGCAATGTTCCATCTTTTTCATCCACAATGAATTGTAAGAAACATTCTTCTTCATGTGTCTTTGCATATTCAGTCAATCTTATTTTTCCGTCATCAGTACGTTCCAAGCATTCCGATGTAGCAACGCAAAGTTTATCTTCCACATACGCAAAACATTCCGACTCAATAACACTTTTTACCGCTTTGCTTTCTGAATACCAGTTTTCTAAGGTCTTGTAGCTGACAGAAGTTCTTACCTCTCTACCGACATAATCATTATCTGTGAGCTTAACAACTACCACTTTAGGTTTATTGTATTCTCTAGCTTCATCAGGTGTATGTGCAGAAGTCTGTTCAACTTCAATCACATTTAAATACGGATCTTTTCCCCCTGAAAAAATAAAATCACGCAAATAATCCTCACTGTAAATCGGAAGGCGTAGAGGAACATAGTCATCCTTAAATACTAACCTAAAGAAATTTTCTGCCTTTGATTTATTAACTGATTTTTTTAGTTCAGTAAATGTACCACGATCATCAATATTACTTGGTGTCGCATGACGATCTAACAATTCCTTAAGTAGAGCGTAATAGCATCCAAGTCGTCTGACAACACGATTAATTCGTGCATGCTCATCTGCCTTCATATAATCAGTAATATAATCTCTAAACGTTTTGCCTGGAACTAATTTTGCCTGACCACTTTCTACTGCATGAATAAACCTTTCTGCATAGCGCTGCTCTTCCTGTGAAAGCATCGAAAATGATCTATGTAATTCCTTCAGTGCCGCATCGACAACTCCTGGATCGCTATCACCTTGAATCAGCTTGACATACTTATCAAAATTCGAATTCATGTAATTTGCGTCGATCTTTCCGGTATCATATTCTGTAATATGAACGTCAATTTCATACGGAACATCTCCACCGGCTCCACCACCGCCACCACGAGTTATCTCTTTATATCTAGCTAATAATGTCAGGTATGTCTGTTCATCGATAAGCATTTTTATAGCATCTTCATTCTGATCCTCATCCGGATAAGAATTCTTGCTCCAAGTAAACCCTTGTATAATAGCTGCTTCAAGATGATTCACAAATTTATTAAATTCTTTTGCGAACTTTCCTATCGCTGCATTATCAGCAGGCAACTTTTCAAAATTTACAATACCTGCATTTTTGAATATCTGTTCTATACTTTGGAAAAGAACATTCATGTTTCTTAGATTGTTTGGCAATTTATCCACAAACAATCCTGTAGGGACATCACCTGAATATGCCTTTACAGCCGCTTCAATATTCTTCTCCATTGTATTTGGTCTACGATAGTATTTGATAATTCCAAAAGGCTTTTCAGCCATATTGTAAAGTCTGTTTGTACGCGAAAAGGCCTGGATGAGGTTTTCATACTCCATCATCTTATCCAGATATAATGTATTTACAAACTTGGAATCAAATCCAGTAAGCATTTGATTAACTACAATAAGAATATCAATTTGCTCATCCTTACCAATACTATCAAATGGTTTTTTATGGCCCAATCTTAGGCTGACTTCCTTACGAAATTTATCATACGTTGGAATCGTATACTTCTGATTGAAGTGCTTATTATAAGCTTCCAAGATTTCAACAATTCCATCTTCCTTCTCTAAACTTCCACCACCTTCATTATCAATAGTAGGATCAAACATTGCGGTGATGAATAAGTCAGGAAAAGCTTTGACCATCAATCTATAATATTTAACTGCTTCTGGAATACTGCTGGTCGCAAAAATAGCATGAAACTTTCTATTTCTACTGTATAGCGTCCATTTCTTTTTTATATCCTGTATTACGCCATCAACATACTCATCTGTTTGGTACTGCTCATTAGGCACAAAATCTTCTATGCCTTTTACATATTTTCCATTTACCAATTCTCCGTGCATCTTGATTTGAGATGAATCCATGTATTTAAGATATACTTTTTCCTTTTTAGGATCGCTAAAAGCGTCCACTTGGTCTTTTGCTTTGGCTTTACTGAGCGCAACCTTCTCTCGTATATCAGCATCATCATAAATACGCACCATATATGGATCGAAGCCAAGAACATTTTTATCCCTGATTCCATCACCTAGAGTATATCTATGAATCTCATCACCAAATATTGTCGGCGTGGTACTATCTTTTTTCGCATTTAGGTCTTGAATAGGTGTTCCGGTAAATCCAAAGATCAATGCATTTTTGAACGTATTTTTTATATCTACAAGCATATCTCCAAATGTAGAACGGTGGCACTCATCAATGATAATAACCATTCTCTTACGCTGAATAATTTTTAAATCTGCTTCTATATTAGCCACATCTTCCCTTGCGATATTACTCAACTTCTGGATTGATGTAACAATCAAAGTATTATCAGAATCTGGGCTCTTTAATTTCGATATTAAAATATCAGTGTTTTCCGTTGCCTGAACAGATTCTGTTCCTGTAGCAAATGAGCGGTACTCCTTAAGTGACTGTATTCCCAATTCTTTTCTATCAACCAGGAAAACCACCTTGTCTGCATCATGATTAGCAGCAACAAGCTGAGCAGCTTTAAAGCTAGTCATAGTTTTACCACTACCAGTTGTATGCCACACATGACCACCGA
Source organism: uncultured Dorea sp. (assembly GCA_910585725.1). Lineage (GTDB taxonomy): Bacteria > Bacillota > Clostridia > Lachnospirales > Lachnospiraceae > Sporofaciens. Next base: position 3,941 of record CAJUFA010000002.1, read on the forward strand.
GCTGCTTCTTATCATCCCAGTGACTCTTTTTCTCCGCAACAATATTAGCAATTCCAACTGCCGCATAATACTGATAACTTCTCATAACTTTTAATATGCCCTCATCAGTATCTGCAATCGTATAGAAGCCAATTAGCATATGTGCCATTGGAATAGATAAAAACTTTTTAATGAACGTATACCATTCATTTATAGGATTGTTATTGAAATCAGCCCAATGAAAATAAAAGGCCTTGTTGAACACGCCCTTTTCTCCCGGATTTGCAAAATATACGGATTCCTTAGGTTGCATTGCCACAAAGATCTGTACTAGAGAAAAAATACCTCTAAATACACCTTCATGTGAATATTTTTCTATTTGATTATATGCCTCACTAACCGGAATTCCGCTGCGTTTTAGTTCCAGATGAATGACAGGCATACCATTAATTAACAACATTAAGTCACCTCTTCTGCTGTTGAGAATAGGTGATTTTGTTTTAAACTTCGGCTGCTGAACAATCTGATATCTACTCTGTCCTAATGCAATTTCCTGGCGATCATAAATTTTTAGAGAAATCTCTTTACCCAGATGAATTGGGTCGTTAGGGTTATCACGGGTAATAGATATACTACGCCCATTGATGAACTCATTTAGGGCCATTGGCGATTGTAGATTTCTTACCTGGTCTAAAATCTGAGCCATCTCTCCGGAAGTTAATGGCTGATCATTCAATCGCGTTCCCTGCTTATTATTATTGAATAATATGTTCGCCCAATTCTGAATTAAATCTTCTTCAGATGGATATCTAATAACATCCGATTCCCATCCATGCTCGATGAGGGCTTTTATGACAGCTTCTTCAAAGTCCTTTTCTTGATTAAAAATAATATCTGACAAGTCTATCCCTCCTTATACGAACATCTTCTGAAGACATCCTTTTTTCATTCTTTTCGTAATCTCAATTTCTTGCTCAGTACATGAAATGAGCTCATCGAGCTCTAACAAAAATCTAGCAATCCTACTTTGCTCTTCCACATTCCTAGGAACTCTAACCACAATTTTACTGAATGCTGGATACTTTAAGTTCCAAGTGTCGGATGTTAGTCCTTGTGAGTTAATTTCAAAAAGATGAATTATCTCTTTCTTCTTAAACATATAAGCAAAGAACTGAGTGTCTATATCTCCTATTGGCTTTACTACAGTATATGCAGGACTTACAATACCTTCGTATGGTGAGCGCCCACTTGCTCCTTGCCACATTCTCATTGAGTTATAAGCAATATCACCAATACAGACTCTTTTGTATTTAGATTTGTCAGTATTTGAATTGTCGTGGCGATCTAGTTCAGAAAACTTCTTTATTCCTGAACCAATTGTAACTGATAGTAATTCTCCGTCTGGTAAGCTTTCTAATCGCTCATCAAAGCACGAACCAAGTGTTCGTTCCTCCCAATCTCCCTGGACTTCAGAAAATCTTATTTCAGGAACAGTAGCACCATCCTTAGGGAACATCTTTTGCAAGCATGATTTCTTCATGTTCTGTAACTTCTCAAGCTTACGCTGGTGAAGAGTGATGAGGTGGTCTAATTTCATAAAATATACTGAAATCTTTTTTTGTTCTTCTACAGAATTTGGTATAGTAAGACGTAATTCTTTTAACTTATTCAAATACATATAAGTACGAGAGCCACCTTGTTTTTGAAGAATAGCATATTTTGCAAATTCTTTTCCATAATTCAACTGATATTGCAAATATCTTGAATCCAAGTTTTCATCAGTAGTAAATACAGGATAAAGTGTACTAACTATGCCGTTTTCTGTAATATCATTGATATTAAAATGGAAAATCTCATCATCTGACATATGCCTATATGTGAAATATCCGTACGGTACAATGTTGTATCCAGTATTATCAGTAGAAGCTATTTGATTTCCATTATAATAGTCAGTTTGAAAAAATATTCCTCTTCTTGAAGAAGTTAAAACAGGATATTGATTGTTAATTGTTGTTTTTTCCGTATATTCAACAATATTATCCCCCACCTTACGCTGTTCCCAATCGTCAGTATATCCAGAAAAACGAAGTTTAGGTGTTTTATTATTCTTTTTCATTTTTTACCCCCATATACTTCTTAAATTCTGCTAGACCATCAAGATCATCTTTGCTACCAGATAAACCATCAATCATCTGAATAAGAGAACCAGCTGCAGATTCTTTCTTTACCTCAATATCACTATATGTAGTTGCATATTTTGAATTCAAATTTTCAACTTCTGAAACCAATGCTGTAATTACATCATCTGGCAAAGTTCCTAATCCGGATACAATAGGCTCAATCCACTTCAACTCTAGCAGGCGAAGTGCATCTTCTTCATCGAGATTCTCTATTGTGTCTATTGTTTCTATTTCTAGTTCTGCTTTCTGAGCTTTTACAGTTTTCTTCAACTCGCTCTCTTCGTCCATCAATAGCATTACTTGTTTCATTTTCGCATCTAGCGAATCCTCTTGGAATTCAAATTCCATTTGTACTTGTAGAATTCTTGCATTAATAGCTGCCTTTCCATAGGTGCCATCCTTATTTGCTGACATTGTGCTCCAGTTAACCACAGCTGTGTTTTCGATGTATTCGACTTTGTCCTTCTTTTTAGAGAGTTCTAAATACGCTTTTAAAGCATCAATTTCAGGACCATCAACATCCGCTAAGGCTTCAGCGACATATGCTTTTACTTCCTTTGCAACAAAGTCATTTTTATCTTCGTTGACAATGTCCAACTCTAGTTCATCCTCTTCCAATGACTCTAATATCTCGGTAAAACTACTAGTGATTTCTGCGAGTCTAATCTCATTTGCAGCTATTGAATCCAACTCATCTTTATGAAACTCTTTTTGTACAAGATCAAATGGTAGAATACGGCCTTTCCAGCCTTCCTGAACTTCAGTGACTTCATCCTCATCTTCCTTTTTCTTCTTAACAACCATGTTTGGATCAACCTGGAAGATAGTTTCAAATCCTTCACCCTGAATCATTTCTAAGTCAGCAGTTATAGTGTCCCAATTTTCTGAAAGAATCTGAAAAGCTTTATATTTATCAACCAGCTTAATATTCGCAGTTCTATCAAATATGTCCTTGCAAACAACTTCACAAATACTCTGTGCATTAACATCGAGAATATCTTCAATTAAATACTCCCTCAAGCCATCCTCAAATCCATCAAAACTTGAGTTATAGCGTTCAATATAGTCTTTGACTGAACTATGCTTTTCAATTACTTCTTCAATATTAGGGTCCACAATAGTTACATACTCGGACGATACTTCTGTAAACAATTTTTCATATAACCCAGAAAATGTATCCCAATATCTACTTAGCGATGAGGCCTCGACCTTGGGTATTCCACCAAACATAATTGCATGAATATCCCAAGGCTCCTCTTCCTCAGAAGAATCAACATATCTTGGAATGTTCAAATTATAGTCATTTTGACGAATTGTATCCTTTGACACTAATGCGGCAAATTTATCCGCTGGTTTTCTTGCTTTCAGTGTATCAACAATCTCCCTAATATCGCGGGCTCTTAATTTGTTATTCTTACCGGCTTTCTCGTACTTCTTGGATGCATCAATAATAAGAACATCTGAATCAGTTCTTGTTCTCTTCAACACCATAATAATTGTTGGTATACCCGTACCAAAGAATATGTTTGCAGGCAAACCAGTAATGGCCTCTATATGATTTCGTTCAATTAGAGTCCTTCTAATCGCCTCTTCTTCTCCACCTCTAAACAAAACACCATGAGGTAATACAATGGTCATAATTCCATCATCCTCTAAATGGTAGAGTTCATGAAGTAAGAATGCATAATCAGCTTTTGCCTTTGGAGCCACTCCAAATTCCTTGAATCTCGGATCGAACTCCTTATTCTTCGGATCCCATTTTTGAGAATATGGTGGATTAGAAACAACAGCATCTACCTTAACTAGTGAATATGTCTCGTCTTTATTCTCATCTGTTTCGAAGAATGGCCAATCGTCCTCAAGTGTATCTCCATTTCTAACATTGATATTAGCAGGATTAATGCCTCTCATAACTAAATTCATACGAGTTAAGTTGTATGTATTTTCTTTTAGTTCCTGTGCATAATAATCGACCTTATTCTCGCCCTCTATATATTGTGCCATTGACGCACCAATATTAATTAATAATGAACCTGAGCCTGATGTAGGGTCATATATTTTAATGTGCTCTCTATCTTTAAGATGATTTGCCACAATTTCAGACATCAATACAGATACTTCGTGTGGAGTATAAAACTCTCCTGCTTTCTTTCCAGCATTAGCTGCAAACATGCTGATGAGATACTCATAGATAAATCCCAAAACATCATAGTCTTGCTTTCCATCCATCGGAATTCTTTTTATTAGTTTAAGAAGCGCCTTTATTGATTTGGTCTGCTTTGTTGATGTTTCACCTAACTTTGAAAGGCCACTCTGCAGCGTCTTAAATATATTCTCAAATAATTTCTTATATGTCGGTTCGATATTGGCATCAAAATTACTCAATGCATCTCTTACATCAGATACATCAAAATCATCGCCTTTAGAAAGCCATGATGAGAATAAGTCCTCATAAGCAATAAAATATCCAATATTCTCACTAATGTGCTTCACAAGTTTCTCGTCATCTGCTGTCACTTTTTTAATATCCTCGTCAGAATATTTTTCTCCTTTCAGGAAAGAAATTTCACGATCCGAAAGATATTTATAGAACATAAATCCAAGGATATAGTCCTTATATTCATTCGCCTCTATCTTTGATCTCATCTGATTGGCTGACTGCCAAATAGTAGATGCTAATTGTTGTTTATTCATCTATTTTTACCTCCTGCCGCTAAGTCGCGGAATTGTTTAATTATTTGCAGCCTTACCACTTCGAGCCCATTCCTCAAGTTCAGAATATTTGAACTTCCAGGCCTTGCCAATTTTCTTTCTCGGAATATTCTTGCCTTTACGAATCCAATCACGAATTGTAGCTGGCTTTACTCCTAAGAACTCAGCTGCTTCAGTTGTTCCAATCCATTTTTCTTCATTATTGGTAGTACTCATAGCTTCTCCTTTTTCTATACATACTATGCCAACTTTTATTATACATTATTTTGTGTCAAATTTCAATTGTTTGTATCTGTTTATATGTGTTTGCGTGGTATCAAATAATTAATAAATTTTTTTGGTGAACTTTCTTCAACACTTATAGCTTTTTTCCATACATAATCACACCCCTTTTAATCTTAAAGCCTTTATTTTCAGCCTCATAGCCCGTTGAACTTTCTTCAACGGGCATTTTTAACGTTTGCTGTATGATGCAATCAAGGGTCAAGAACACCCCATCATCAGACGATGCGTTCCCCGATCAAGAACGGTCCTATCTGACTCTGATGAACAACTAAATAACTAAACCAGCTGAATAGGACAAGCTGGCCAACCAATAGGAGGAAACTCGCTATGGCAATGGCCAACTATATTCAGGTATCGCACATGTGGAATTTCCTCCGCGCCAACCCAAGGAGGAAAGCCACATGGCAGAGAAAAATTATGATTACTGTAACAAGAAGAGCTACAATGGCGTAGCACCAAAGGAGAATGAGGCATTAGTTCCATTCTTAGCACATGAAGTTTTAAAGAATTACCATCAGGATGTAAGAGACGGTTTTCGCAAGCGCAATGACGGAATCGTCGAGGACAACTTCGAAACCTGGAACATCCGAGGTAGAAAGATTCTGGTAGGATTCACTACAATCCCGAAGGATGAAGTTGAATCTTACATGAAGCAATTCTGGAAAGAAAAGGATGATTATCTTGAATCCACTCGTAAAAAGAGATGCTTAGTTCTTAATTCCAAGGGTGAATACATCCGCTGCCCTAAGTGCAATAAATGTGAAGGATGCGAATGTCCGGAAAAGGACCAGTACCTCTCTCGCTATATTTCATTAGACAAGTTTATGGATGATAACAGCGACGACGATACTAATCGCAGCGGTTGGGAGCCAACAGAAAATACTTCAACTGAAAACTCAGTTCTCAGTCTTATGATGATCGACGATCTCATCAACGAGGTATCCTTGAAGTACCCAGAAGCTAAAGCAATCTTCTCTCTTCTGATGGACGACCCACAAATCAGTAATGCTCTGAAGCAGGTCGACTTGAAAAAGGGAAAGAGCCAGGCATATGAGTACGTAAAGAAAATGCAGGCATACGCCAAAGAACTCTACAACAAGAATTATCGTTAATTTACAAGCAGCGGCCGGACACCAACTCTCCGGTCGCTGTTTTTCTTATTTCTACTATCGTTATAAGGTGAACCCCAGGGTTCATTTTCTCTTGTTATCTATCCCCTAGTGTCAACCCTGCATTATGGACCAATTTCCACAAAGCCATTTTCAAGCATAAAAAGAAAGGCTTTCCAGCAGCCAATCGTACTCGTTAACGATAGCTCTCTGAAAAGCCTTTTATTTACTACATTATTTTTACTTCTTAGGGTTCACTTTTGACATCAAAACTACCGTCTCCACATGCACCGAATGTGGAAACTGATCCACCACCCTCGCTCTCTTCACTTCATATCCTCCCCCACACAGGTACTTCACATCCCTCGCCAACGTCGCCGAATCACAGCTCACATACACAATCTTCTCCGGTCCCATCTCAACAATCGTTCGAAGCAATACATCATCACATCCCTTTCTGGGAGGATCTACAACCACCACATCCACATATCTTCTTTTCTCTTCGTATTTCTTATAATATTCCCTATAATAATCCGGTAAGACCTCTTCCGCCTTCCCTTTAAAAAACTTTGCATTCGTGATTCCATTAATTCTCGCATTGCTTCTTGCATCCTCAACCGCCTGGGGTACGATCTCCACTCCATATACCTGCTTTGCCTGCTTCGCAAGAAACAAAGAAATCGTCCCAATCCCACAATACAAATCCCACACGGTTTCTTCTCCACAAAGTCCGGCATACTCAAGTACCAGGCTATACAGTTTCTCTGTCTGCACCGGATTCACCTGATAGAATGACAAAGGAGATATCTGATACTTCACTTCTCCGATATAATCCGTAATAAACGGTTTGCCCCACAGAACTTCATAACTGTCTCCCATGATAACATTGGTCCGACTGGTATTCGGACTAATCGTAATGCTGGTCATTCCTTTTAACTCTCTAAGTTTTTGCAGCAACATATCCACATTAGGAATCTTTTTTCCATTAGCCACAATACACACCATGATTTCTTCCGTTGCAAATCCATACCGGATCAACACATGACGGATCAGCCCTCTTCCTGTCTTCTCATCATATGGCCGGATATGGTTTTCCTTCATGAAATCCAACACAATTTCCAGGATCTCCTTATTCACCGGAACTCCCAACGCACAGTCTGTATTAGCGATAATATCATGCGTATGTCCGGCATAGAATCCTGTAACAGTCCGTCCTTCTTTATCGGATCCAAAGGGGAATTGCGCCTTATTCCGATAAGCAAACGGATGCTCCATCCCTATGATCGGCTCCATGATCTCCGCCAAATCTTCTTTGGGTATCCCGCCAATCCGCATTAGGTTCCCCCTTACCTTCTCTTCCTTGAACTGAAGCTGCCTTCCATATTCCATCTCCTGAATCTGACATCCACCGCATTTTCTGGCAAGCGGGCATACAGGATTCTTAACCCTGTATTCAGACGGAGTAATGATCTTTGTCAACTTTGCGTAACCGTAATTCTTCTTGGCCTTCATGATCTTTGCCTCTATTACATCTCCAATTACAGCGTCCTTAATAAATAACGTATATCCGTCTGCCTTCCCGATTCCCTCGCCGTTCGCCCCTATATCCTCGATCTTAACCGTAATAATATCATTCTTCTGCATATCCATCTTCCTCTTCTACTTAATAAATACCAGACGTTTACAAAACGCCACAAACCGCATAAATGCGGCAATTTTTGTTATTTTTTGCCATGTCTAAATATGAAAATATCCGCTTTTCATCCTTTGAATCCTGCGTGGAAAGATTATAACCGCATTTTCAATCAGAATTGCGATCTTGTTTCGCAATTACCTATTGATTTGATATGTAAACTTTGATATGTAAACTTGATATAAACACTTAATATATACATTTAATATAAACACTTAATATATACATTTAGCATGGAAACACTTAATATAAATACTTAATATAAACATTTGATATATACACTTGATATATACATGCTGAGAATCTCTCTTACACCTGTCTTTACGGCCGATTCTCCATTCTCACTCATTATCGCTTATCTGCCAACATCTTTGTATGATATTGATCTATACGTCATTGATCTATTCACTCATTATTGTTTTTTGCCAGCCATCAATTATATCCAAAATCCTTCAACATACACGCCCTTGTACGTCTCGTTATTTTGGATACATCCGACAACGTATCATCTCATGAAGCAGATTCAATAAAATTCTTTCGACAAAGAATTATCTCACGAAGCCGATTCAAAAATTCTTTTAACAAAGAATCGACTTACAAAGCCGATTACACAAAAATTCATCTGACAACATCTGACAACGTATCATTTCAAGAAGCCAGATTCAAAAAGATACCTAATGCACCAGCCAGTTAATACACCAGCCAGCTAGAGCACCAGCCAGTTAGAACACTATCCAGTTAGTGCCTTAGCATATATGATTGTATGATAATGAAAAGGCGCAGTAAACAAGATAGCATTTACTACGCCCCCTTTAAAGACTATATCATATTACGCATTTCCCAGCGTCGTTTTCCTTAAGTTCGATTCAAACAACCTATTATAACCCAGCCAGTCGTTCGTATTCTTATCCTTGAAGATCTCCGTAAGCGTCTGCATCTTTGCATCCGCGCAATCTGCGAAATTCAGCGCGAAAGCTTCCGCGAGCGCCGGTTTCTTCGGAGACCCGTATTCCAGTTCTCCATGGTGCGCCACAACGCAGTGTTTCAGCTCGCTTGCCAATTTCTGTGGAAAATCCGGTATACTCCTTACCGCTTCGCTGATCATCTCCACTCCTATGACAATATGCCCCAGAAGCTGCCCGTCATCCGTATAATCGTTCATCGGAAATACTGACAATTCCCGGACTTTTCCGATATCATGGAAGATCGCCGCCGTAATCAGAAGATCTCTGTTCAATATGGGATAAGCTCCCGCCATATATTCGCAGAACTTTACAACGCTTAACGTATGCTCCAGCAACCCTCCCGAGAACCCGTGGTGCACACTTTTTGCCGCCGAATGTGCGTTAAACTTCTTGATAAATGTCTTGTCATCAACAAAATAATACTCAAGTACCTTCTTCAGATACGGATTGCCAATCTTCCCTATATATCTCAACAGCTCTTCATACATTTTGCCCGTGCTCTTATCCGTCGTCGGCATATAATCTGCCGGGGAGTACTCATCTTCCCTGGCAACACGGATCTGCTTAATATTCAGCTGCAGGTTATTATTATAATGAATCACTTCTCCATATACTTCTATAAAATCCATCTCTTCATAATCAGAAATCCCGCTTGAATGTGGATCCCAGACTTTCCCGTCCAATGTTCCCGTCTTATCCTGAAGAATCAGATTATCGTATGGTTTCCCGTTTCTCGTCTCTGCAGAACGTTTTCCTTTACATAAATAGATGTTCCTGATTGTCTCCCCCTCATGCAGGGTGTTGATATACCTCATATCATTGCCTCTTTCTAATTCTGTCTTATATTCTCTGTCTTGTACTGTCCTCATTATACCGCCACGGATGAACACGGCTACTTCTCACTTCCGGCTGTCTCAACTAACCTGACCATTCCCTGCTTCCGGCCGTCTCAACTAACCTGACCATTCCCTGCTTCCGGCCGTCTCAACTAACACGGCTGCTTCTCCACCGTCGGCTGTCTTAACTAACACGGCTATTCCTTGCTACCGACCGTCACATTGAATTCCATATCTACATAACCATCCGTCCCCTGGCGCTGTCCCTTGATCTTAAGCAAGCTTCCCACATTGCTTTTCATCAATGCCTGATGGTACGTCATATAACTCAACGTCTCCTCATCACCGACGCTTATAATTATATCGCCGCTCTGAATACCTGCAGCCATCGCCGGAGAATCCGCATCTACATTTTTCACATACAACCCCTTTGGAATTCCCTGTTCTTCTATCTCTTCTGTAACATCCACGCCATAGATCCCGATATACGGGACTCCGCGCCCATTCGATAGATTCTCGATCACGTCTTTGATGTCCGTGATCCCATAACCGGTAACCAGTTCGGTACTTCCTTCCTCCACCGTCTCCTGTTCGATAAGGGCAATAATCTCTCCCTTAAGATTAACAATAAATCCGCTCCCGTTCTTAGAACCGGCAATATCCGTATTGATCAGGCTGTACTGCCCGTCCGCAAGATCCACGACATTCTTTCCGGAAGCAATGGAACCGAACCCCATAGCGCCCGCGTATCCAAAAGGTTTTCCGATGACGATAGCAACGTCTCCTTTTGAAACAGCGTTCGAACTGCCAAGGACTGCCGTTTCTATCCGCGACCATGTAGTCTCCTTAATATCCGAACGGTTTACAGCATATATGCCCAACTTCAGATTCCCGTCGCTTTTTTTCAGGACTGTAGGACAACTGTTGCCGTCATTGAATACAACACGAAGCTTCTGGACGCCTTTAGTCACGGAAGTCTTTCCCAATATCAAAAGCTCGCGTCCGTTATCTGCCACGATGACTCCGGAAACACTGCTCTTATAGTCTCCCGTCTCCTCCGTCCAGTCCGGCGCCTCTTCCACGCCTATAATCTCTACTACCGATCGATTCGCTTCTACTGCAATGGATGTCAGAGAACGCTGCATCTGCCGATAACTGTCGGCATCAAGGGGCGCCTGCACCACTTCTTCCTTCGTTTCCGGCTCTTCCGGCGCCTTCTCTTCCGGTTCTTCCTCCGCCGGAATAGTAACCTTTGCAGGATCCTCCTGGAATAATTTGTCCATAGCAGGTTTCAACGCACTGAAACTAAAACAGGCAAATACTCCGAACACCAGACCAAATCCCGCCATTCGGAAAATGCCCTTACGCAATCCGCCCTTTTCCTCCTTTATCGTTTCTTTTATAAAGGAATATTCTCGGGTTCCGTCCTCCTGTACGTCTTCCCCCTGTTCCCGCTCTTTCTGACTATACTCTTCCTGCGGTGTTTCCTGACGTTCCTCTTCATACGCTGAATCCTGACCATTCTCCGTCGGCGGTATCTTCCGCCCCGCCTCTTCCTGCGCCGCGCCCTGGTCATTCGCTCCATGAGGATATCTTTCCTCTCTCTCCTCCCGGGGCTTCTGCTCCTTTCTGGAATCCATACGCTCTTCCATAGATGCACCTTTCTCCCTTTCAATGCAACTCACAAAATGATTGAACAGTAAGTATAGTATACTCCATGAAAAGCGAATGTTCAATATTTATCCTTTTCTTTATGGCTCAAATAGGTTAGAATATGTCTAGGTGATGAAAATGAATAAAAAAACATTAAGTAAATTAGAATACGATAAGATAATTGAACTCCTCGCAGACCATGCCTCTTCCTACAGCGGCAAAGAGCGCTGCCGGAAGCTTAAGCCTATGGTCTCTCTTCCTGAGATCAATACCGCTCAGCAGGAAACGAAAGCGGCATTTACCCGTATCGTGAAGAAAGGGCGGCTTTCCTTTAGCGGCTGCAACCCTGTGAATGATTCTCTGAAGCGTCTGGAAGTCGGCGCTACTCTTGGAAGCGGAGAACTTCTGCGCATCTGTAAACTTCTGGAAGCTGCCAGGCGCGCCAAGGCTTATGGACGGCACGACAACAACGAAGAAGAAGAAGACTGCCTGGACCCGTTTTTTCAACAGTTAGAACCTCTGACTACACTGAGTACGGAGATTCGCCGCTGTATCCTGGAGGAAGACGAGATCAGCGACGACGCCAGCGGAACACTCAAATCTATCCGGCGCTCCATCAACCAGATGAACGGCAAAGTTCATTCTACCCTGACAGGAATGGTAAACGGATCCCTGCGCACTTATCTCCAGGATCCTATCATAACCATGAGGGGCGACCGTTACTGTATCCCGGTAAAAGCCGAGTATCGAAGCCAGGTATCCGGACTGATCCATGACCAGTCTTCCACCGGCTCTACTCTGTTCATTGAACCTATGGCCGTGGTAAAACTGAATAATGACTTAAAGGAACTCTATGCAAAGGAACAGGAAGAGATCCAGGTGATCCTTGCGCGCCTGAGCGCAGATACCGCAGAATATATTGAAGAAATCCGAACCGACTATATCCTCCTCGGCGAACTGGACTTTATCTTCGCCCGAGGAGATCTGGCGCTGGATATGAACGCGTCCATGCCTTTGTTCAATACAGAAGGACGCATCCATATCCGGGAAGGCAGACATCCTCTTTTGGATAAGAAAAAGGTTGTCCCCATCACGCTTACTCTGGGGAATACCTTCGATTTACTGATCGTTACCGGACCAAATACCGGCGGAAAGACCGTATCCCTTAAGACGGTTGGTCTCTTCACACTCATGGGACAGGCAGGACTGCACATTCCGGCTCTGAGCCGCTCTGAGCTCGCCGTATTTGAACACGTCTATGCGGACATCGGCGACGAACAGAGTATTGAGCAGAGCCTCAGCACCTTCTCCTCTCACATGACGAACATTGTATCTTTCTTAAAACATGTAGACGAACGTTCTTTGGTTCTCTTCGACGAACTCGGCGCAGGCACAGATCCGACTGAGGGCGCGGCCCTTGCCACAGCCATCTTAAGCCATCTGCATCAGCGGGGAATCCGCACGATGGCCACGACTCATTACAGTGAGCTTAAAGTCTACGCCCTGACTACTTCCGGAGTAGAGAACGCCTGCTGTGAGTTCGATCTCGAGACGCTGCGGCCTACTTACCGCCTGCTCATCGGAATTCCCGGAAAGAGCAATGCATTTGCCATCGCGGGAAAACTGGGGCTTCCTGATTATATCATCGAAGAAGCCAGGACACACCTGACTGAACAGGACGAATCTTTCGAAGACCTTCTTACGGATCTTGAGACCAGCAAAAAGACTCTCGAGAAGGAACAGGACGAGATCGCCGCTTATAAACGCGAACTGGAACGCCTGAAGGCAGAAGCAAAACAGAAACAGGAAAAACTCGAAGAACAAAGAGACCGTATCCTTCAAGAAGCCAATGAGAAGGCCTATGCAATCCTGGCAGACGCCAAGGAAACCGCCGACGAAACCATACGAAATTTCCACAAATTCGGCAAAGAGAATATCTCTGCTGCGGAGATGGAAAAAGAACGGGAACGTCTGCGCAAAAAGATGGCGTCCGCCAATTCCGGCATAAAACTGGAGGCCCAGAAGCCTCATAAGGTCCACAAGCCTTCCGACTTCAAACGCGGAGAATCCGTCCGCGTCCTGAGCATGAATCTGAACGGAACCGTCGTCTCACTTCCGGACGCCAAAGGAAATGTTACCGTGCAGATGGGAATCTTACGCTCTCAGGTCAACATCTCCGACCTTGAGATCATCGAAGATTCCCCGTCCTATTCTGCCAAACAGATACACAAGACCTCCAAGGGCAAGATGAAGATGGGTAAATCCTTGTCCGTAAGCCCGGAGATCAATCTTCTCGGCAAGACTGTCGACGAGGGTATCGCGGAACTGGACAAATATCTGGACGATGCCGCTCTTGCGCACCTGTCCTCCGTCCGAGTCGTCCACGGCAAAGGAACCGGCGCTCTAAGAAATGGTATCCATACCTACCTGCGCCGCCAGAAACATGTGAAATCCTTCCGGCTCGGCTCCTTCGGCGAAGGCGACGCCGGAGTCACTATCGTAGAACTGAAATAAATTAATAAATAAACTATCGCCTGTGCAGTTTCTTACCACTGCACAGGCGGATTCCACTATAAAGGAGACTATATATTATGGTAAGTAAACAAAAAATCTTAATCGTAGACGATGACGAGAACATCGCGGAATTGATATCCTTATACCTCACCAAGGAGTGCTTCGATACCATGATGGTATACGACGGAGAGAAAGCCCTGATCGCCCATGATGCTTACCAGCCGAATCTGATCCTCTTAGACCTGATGCTTCCGGGAATCGACGGCTATCAGGTATGCCGGGAGATCCGTACCAGATCCAATGTACCGATCATCATGCTGTCAGCCAAAGGAGAAGTATTCGACAAAGTCCTTGGGCTTGAACTTGGCGCCGACGACTACATCATGAAGCCATTCGACTCCAAAGAACTGGTCGCGCGGGTAAAGGCTGTCCTGCGCCGTTATCAGGTTGTTCCGAAAACCGAGGCGCCCAAAGAAACCAAAGGAAAATGTGTAGAATACCCAGGCATCACCATCAACCTGACAAACTATACCGTACTGGTAGACGACATAAGGGTTGATATGCCTCCAAAGGAGCTGGAGCTACTTTATTTCCTGGCCTCCTCTCCGAACCAGGTATTTACCCGGGAACAACTTTTAGACCAGATCTGGGGATATGAATATATCGGCGACACACGTACCGTAGACGTACATATCAAGCGTCTCCGCGAGAAGATCAAGGATCATAGCATATGGGGGCTTGCCACGGTCTGGGGCATCGGCTACAAATTCGAGGTAAAATAAAATCATGCGCAGTACACTATACCTGAAATTTGTCATAGTATATATTTTATTCGGCTTCCTCTGCATCTTTTCCGTAGCCACGCTGACTTTTAATTTGACGTCGGCTCCCCTTGTGGAAGAAACAGCCTTCTCCCTGTATCAAGAGGTTAATCTTATAGCCAGCAACTACCTGCCCCCTTATTTTGCCGAAGAGCTGGAGAAAAGAGACGTCTATCTGCAACTATCCGGTATGGAGCTCCAGTTGGAAGCATCCATATGGTTTGTAGACAAGGATGGTAAGATGATCTCCTCCGCAGTGTCCGATGATTATCCTAACGCGCCTTTTTACATCCAGGATTTCGACCCTGTCGAGATCAGCGGACGGCAATATCAGATCGGACGTTATCATGAATATTTTGATGAAGACGTAATTACTGTAATGGCGCCGGTTGTATACGGATATACGCCCCGAGGCTATCTGATCATTCACAAATATCTGGACGACTTGCAGGATGCTCAGCATATTCTGCTTAGAGCCGCATCCATTACAGTGTTTCTGATCTACATCCTTTCCTTCGTGATACTGCTGGCTTTCCATTATTTCGTATACCGGCCGCTGCATAATATCACGGAGGCCGCCGCTCAGTATGCTTCCGGTAATCTGGAATACGAAATACCCGTATATACAGAAGACGAGATGGGGTATCTGTCCGCGTCGCTGAACTACATGTCTTCCCATCTGCGGGATGTGAAAGATTACCAGAAAAAATTCGTAGCAAACGTATCTCATGATTTCCGCTCGCCGTTAACTTCCATCAAGGGTTACGTGGAAGCCATAGCAGACGGAACGATTCCGCCTGAATCATACGAAAAGTATCTGAAGATCATATTATTTGAAACGGAGAGACTGACAGACCTGACGCAGGATCTTCTGACTCTGAATGAGTTTGACTCCGAGAATCTGATTCTTAATAAAGAAATATTCGACATCCACGAGATGATCAAGCATGTCGCCGCCTCCTTTGAGGGCACCTGCAAACAGAAGAAGATCTCCATTGACGTCCTGTTTGCCTCAAAACATCTGAATGTCAACGCAGACAAACGTAAGATCCAGCAAGCTCTCTATAACCTGTTGGACAATGCCATCAAATTCAGCGATCCGGATTCTGTGATCACCGTAGAGACAACAGAGCGGGGCGATAAAGTCTATACGTCCGTAAAGGATGAAGGCATCGGTATTCCCCGTAACTCGCTGAACCGGATATGGGAGCGTTTCTACAAGTCTGATCTCTCCCGCGGCAAAGATAAGAAAGGGACGGGTCTTGGGCTTGCCATCGTCAAAGAGGCCATCCAGGCCCACGGGGAGAATGTCAACGTCGTCAGCACAGAGGGCGTAGGAACCGAGTTCATCTTTTCATTGCCGAAAGGATAATAGCGCGAATATATCATTTTCTAGTTACATGAACATTCTGCACAGTCCGGAAATTCTTTATACAAGCCGTTCAAAAAGCAGCGCGACGGCATCGCTGACCGAAGATAGCGCAGTAGAAAGGATTTCCGGCATGATGTTCTGGTTCTTTAGCCTACAATCACAGTCGGATATCCTGCCTGTTTTAGCTGTCTTTCCATCTCAACGGCATCGTCCATATCATCGAATCCCCCAACTTGAACACGCAGATACGGTCCCGAATCGTCTATAAATGCCGGATACCCTTCTTCCAACAGCTCATTCAACAGTCTTTCCGCATATCTTCGATTGCGGTACGCCCCTACCTGCACACGGTATTGATTGTCCTTGATAACTCCCGCCGAATCTAACGTATCCAATACGCCTGACGCAATTGCCTGTGCGATATCCTGGAAATTATCATCAAATAACTGATTGTCAATATCTGAATTTATAAACCCTGCCTCCACCAGAAGCGCGGGCATCTTCGTTCTTTTAAGTACAACCAGGTTCGGCCTTGCCTTTACTCCCAGGTTCACGAAACCGACCGCCTCTAACTGATCATTGATATCCTGTGCCATCTGATATTTCAATCCGGACAGATCATATACAAGCGTTTCCACTCCGGATACCTCATTGTCCGTCGGATATGAATTTCTATGGATTGAAATAAAAAAGTCAACCCCTGCATTGTTCGCCTCCATTGCTTTCTCGTAAGGTGTCTGATATACGTCCGTCGTCCTCGTATATAGTACGTCAATCCCATTATTCTGAAGAATTTCTCCCACCGCAAGAGTTAGTCTAAGGTTATCGTCTTTCTCCTGCCGTCCGTTATATACGGCGCCCGGATCCCGTTCACCGCCGTGGCCGGCATCCAACATGATTGAATAAGGCATAAATTGCCTCCTGATACTTTTTTCATTACTATATGCCAAAAGGCAGGATTCTGTGAATCCTGCCTTTCTAATTTTCAATATAATCCGACTTAATTACCTTACTGTATTGGCGAACTCGCGACATTTGGTTAAGTAAGTAAATTTGTACTAGTGTAGTGTATCATTCACTTTCAGCCAAATAACGCAGAATAAATTTTCAGTCTGCAAGGCGGCTGAATGAGGCGATGCGGTGGCATCGTCGATTGAAGCCAACGCATCAGATGGAAATTCAGGCAAGTTATTTTGGCGAAATGTGAATGATACACTACACTAGTGTGATGACACATAGGTTAAGTAAATAAATTTGTACTAGTGCGCTAACACATAATTTCCGTCAGTTTTTCGATAATTTTATCAGCCGCTTCCATATCCTGTTCTCCTGAAGACGGATTTTTATACCCGTAACAATAGATACCCGCGTTCTTTGCCGCCTGCATACCTGTATGGGTATCTTCCACCGCCGCCGCGTTCCCGGCTCTGACCCCCGCCATCTCAAGTACTCTCTGATACACATCCGGCGCAGGCTTTTTCACCGGCACCTCGTCGCCTGATACGGTATAATCAAAGAACTTCTCTATCCTAAGAAGCCGGAGAGTATCGTCTACCAGAACACGGGTAGAGGACGAAGCCAGCCCGATCCTGATCTCATGCGCCTTTGCCCAGTGGAGTAATTCTTCAAGTCCCTCCGACGGCGATATCTGATTCTCCTCTATCTGCTGTGCTACCAACCTGTATTGCTCTTTCTCCAGGGCATACGGCTCCCCTTCGATACCGCATTTTTTGATCACTTCTCTCCAGAAACCACTGGAAGAATTACCCACCGGATCCGGAAATGTTTCGTCCGGCACGATTCCGAATCTTCGGAATATCATCTGTCTTGCATTCTCATGCAGCGGCTCGCTGTCCAGAATTACCCCGTCCATGTCAAATATCAGAAGTTTTAAATCCTCTTTACCCATCACTGCCTCCTACTACGCTCCGCGCCGTTGTCTCGTCCGTGATCAGCGTATTGATACACCCCGAACGAAGCGCCGCCCGTATCGCTTCTACCTTCTTTTCCCCCGTCGCAACAAGCACCGTATTATCAATCTTCTTCAAACACTCCATATCTGCGTTCAACAACCGTTCTGTCAGGGGGCAATTATCATAACTCCCGTCTCCCCTTATCGGATTCATCGCAAGATCAGCAACAAATCCCTGTTCCCTTAACACCCGGATGTCCTCCTTTGTAATATGGCCGCGAATGCACATTGTAGACTTCTCCGTCAACTCCCCTACTCCAAGGACTGCAATATCACATTCCTGCATCATTTCATAAGAAGCTTTGATGCTCTTCTCCTGTAATAACCAGCGCTTCGTCTCCGCATGTTCTACAACTACAGGCGCGTAAAGCATGTAACTGGGACAGTCTAATCTATTCGCAATCCCTCTGGCAATCTCGTCGCACTTCTCTACCGGTCTTTCAATATTCTGGGCTCCCATCAGCTGGATCACACGGCAGGAACCGCGGCGCTTATACGACATCTGATCCGCCACCTCCGCCAGCGTCCTTCCCCATGATACCCCGATGACATGACCTTGCTGTATCGTCTCGTCCAGATACTGGGCGGCCACATTCGCGACTTTATAGATCACCGTACTCTGCTCTCCGTAATCCTTTGCTACAATGGCCTCCCGCAGATGAAACTCTTCTTCCATACGGTTCTCAAGCTCTATATTATCTCTTTCATACCCATGAATATTCAATGTCACAATCCCCATATCCGGCAGCGAATTGATAATATGGTTAACTTTTTGCCGCGTGTAGGATAATCTCTTTGCAATCTCATCCTGAGTCATCCCTAAAGTATGGTACCAATAAGCTATTTTTACATACAAATTCCGGTTCATACGTCCCTCCGTCAACACTCCTTAATCTTGCACTATGTCAAACTATGTCAATAAGAAAAATTACACAAACAGAGTATTACATTTGTATATGCAAATTACATTCGCAAAAAGTATACCACTTTCTCCTTATTTGTCAAGTTATAAAGCCCTATTCCCGCATTTTCTTAAAATAGTCGATCAATATTTCCTTAATATAATAATACCTCCTGGCATAAGAGTTATCGATCCTGATCAGTTCCAGATTATGCGCCCTGCAGATCTCCTGCTTCCTCCTGTCACGCTCTTTCACCACCGCGTCTTCCACATGTTCCTTGCCGTCCAGCTCAATCGCAAGAATCGGAAGCTCCCCGCTCCCCTCCTTCTGATACACTACAAAATCAAACCTGCCGCTATAGAAAAGATCACTGTAATTCGTATTCTCCCGAAACACATGGGCGATTCCCACCTCTTTATGGACAACGCAGCTCATATTATAATACAGGACATTCTCCAGCGCATGATTCAGGCTTGTAAGAAACGCTTCCTCCGTCTCCGTACTGTACGGCTTGACTCCAAGCGCCCGGGACGCCGCCGTTTTCTCGGTTACCTGCGACCTCCCCTTCGTCTTTACATATTCCACCAGCTCATAGATATCGTCATCCGGATCATTTCCATGCAGGCGATTCAAATCCTCGCTGCTCGATATGACGATCAACTTCTCCCTGGCCCGCGAGGTCGCGACATTAATCAGCTCCTTGTTATTCTTAAGCCACTGGTATGTCGACATCTGCGTCCGATCCGTTACCGCCAGTGAAAATAATATGACGTCCTTCTGATCACCCTGGAATGCATGTACCGTCCCGCAGGTAACGTCCGTAATGTTATGCGACTTAAGCTGTTCTTCTAATAATCTCTTCTGATTGGCAAAAGGCGTGATGATCCCGATCTTCTTATCCCCGTTCATCCTGACATACTCTATAATCTTCTCCGCCTCCGCAGGCGCCGTATTCTTCTGAGCCCCGATATTCCCCTTCACATCTACATACAACAGCGGTTCCTTTTCTTTACTCTGAGTCTCCACCTTAAGTTTCCCGTTATAATACTTCTTATTGTTAAAATCGATGATCCTCGGATCGCATCGGTAGTGATGACTCAGCAAGATCTCCTCGCTGACCGGATCGTTGGCCAGGTACGTCTTATAGATAGAATTCCTGCAATAATCGTATTCCTCCGGCACCTGATATTTTCTGCGCAGGCTTAAGTTGATCTTCTCGTCCAGTACAATCACCGGATTAAGCTGCTGCGGGTCCCCCACAAGCATCAGGCTCTTCCCCCGGATAACCGGAACCAGAGAAACCGCGTTATTGCTCTGGCTCGCCTCGTCCATGATAACCATGTCAAAATAAACCTCCGGCTTCCCGAGCTTCGCCGCAGAGATACATGTCGTTGCAATCAGCGGGAATATTCTCAGCAATTTCTTCAGATTAGCCCCGTCCGACAGATACTTTCCAAATTCCGTCGCGCGTTTCTCTTCATCTCTTATATCAAGGATCAGCCGCAGTTTCTCGTTCTTCGGCTCTCCCAGACGCTTTATCATCTTCGCGGAAGTGTAATACAGATACTTCCTGAATTCATTCTCATTCCGGTCAAGCAGGCTCCTCGCTTCGCGGTCTGAGATCTCCCCGATTCCCCTTAACCGGTCTTCGATCTGACGCTTCTGACGCCCCTGCAGGTCAACCTGAAATGTAAGCTGGTTGTTGGAAGACAGGAGACATTCCAACGCCTCCTTCTGCTCGTTAAGGCTCAGCACTTCCTCATAATTCTTAAGCAATTCGGATAATCTCTTTGTCCGCGCAATCTTCTCGTCCCGGTTCTTATCAAGAGTCGAATTATAGATAGGGATTCCCTTCACTTCATCATACAACGCTTTCATGTTTCGCAGCGATTTCTTCACTTCATCCCGATTCCCAAGACGCAGCATCGGAAACGGAATCACACGGTTCTGATAAGTAAGATTCTTAAGTTCCTCACAGACGCCGTCGATAGGATGATTATTATAAGACGAAAATAAGACTGTCCTCTCGTTAAAAAAGGCAGTCACAATCGTATTGATAATGGTACTCGTCTTTCCTGTTCCCGGCGGCCCCTGCACATATGCGAGGGGATACTTCATCCCCTCATATATTGCCAGAAGCTGGTCCATATTAATCCTGTGGTCCAGAAGAGCGATAGGGTAATTCTTCTTACGCACCGGACGGCTCACCATCTCCCCGAAGAATGCCCTGACCGGATATGTCGTCTCTTCCTGCTGATACATCCTGGTAACCGCTTCATATTCCTTCCGAAGGTCTACGAGCACATCTCTTCCCAGGGCTATCACATAAGGCAGGTCGTCCACCTTATATGCCCCTCTGTTTCCCAGGATAATCTTATCTTTGATTAATTCCAGATGCCCCTCTACATCATCAAGCAGTGCATAATCATCCGCATCCAGAAATTTTCTGACACTCTGCTTCACCCCTCCAATAGTATATTCCGTACATATGCTTATGTCGTCCGCTTCCCTAAGTACGCGTCTTCTGACATCAAGCCAGAGTTTCCGATATGCCAGAACGTATAAACCCTTCGGCGTATGGATACTCAAGACATTCATGCAGATATCCTTCATCTTCAGCCCACTGCCCGGAGAAGAACTTCCTCGCTGGAAATCCTTCACAATCTCCCTGAACTGTTCCTCCGTCAGGGCATACTCTCCGTGCTGGAAACGGTCCCCGTCCAGTTTCCTTATCAGCGCATATTCGCACTGATAAGGAACCACGTCTGCTTTATTGCACTCTTCCAGATAGTTCAGAATCTTCAGATTCACTACATTCGTAAATATACTCTGGTATTTATAGGGATGCAGCTTCAGATCTTCGATCAGTTTTTCATTGGTCTGACAGTATGAGCCTTCTATTATCCTTGCTTCCGTGATACTGTCCAGATATATGGTCAGATTCATCACTGTCAGCAGATCCAGATGAAGCCCTTCTACCCCTAAAGTCCGCCGGTGTACATTGATCTCCCTGATCCCGATCCAGTATCTGGTCTGCTCGCCGTTCTGATTGTTATACTCTATACTCAGCCATTTCCCCTCGTGAACCGCCCGGAAAATGTCCCTGCAAATACTCGTATGCAACACTTTCGTCCTCGCTTACACACTTCGTTATTCTGTAATCTTCATTCTACACGAATATAGAGAAATTAGCCATACTTTTGATGAATGAATCCGCGATTCCGCGATTAATTCGCTTGTCTCTTCTTCTGGTAGCAGTCAAAACCAACCGCGAGTACCAGTACGATACCCAATACAATATTCTGGATCCAACTGTTCAGATTGATCAATACCATTCCGTTATTCAGCGCGCTGATGATAAACGTACCGGCTATAACTCCGGACATCCTTCCTGAACCGCCGGCTACAGACACTCCGCCTAATACGACACAGGTGATAACCTTGAACTCATATCCAAGTCCTGCATTTCCCATACCGGAGTTAACGCGTGATAACAACACCAATCCCGCCAGACCTGCGAAGAATCCGGACAGCGCGAACACCAGATACTTTACTCTTCCCGTACGGATACCTGAGAGCCTTGCCGCCTCGATATTACCGCCTACAGCATAAAAATAACGTCCGAAATATGTCTTATTTAAGATAAACGCCCCAAGCGCGAAGCAAAGAATCATGATAATGACCGGAACCGGCACAGGACCGATCTTGCCCTGTCCAAACACCTTAAACGCCTCTGTAAATCCGTTGATAGGCTGACCGTCGCAGATGATCAGCGCTATACCGGAAAATGCGGTCTGCGTGGCAAATGTCACGATCAGCGCGGGTATTCCGATGGTAGATACCATAAAACCGTTCAGCAAGCCGATCAGCGTAGACGCCGTCAGCGTAATGATAATCGCCGCCGCCATAGGCACGCCCATATTTACCATCAGATAAGAACACAATACGTTCACGAATGTGATAATCGACCCTGTCGACAGGTCGATATCCCCCAGCAGGATAACGAATGTCATACCTACGGACGCAATCCCCCATACGGCGACCTGACGAAGCATGATCAATAAATTGGTCGCTGTGATGAATCTTGGATTCGCAATCGTAAATCCGATGCAAAGCACGATAAATACTACCCATATTCCCTGGCTCCTGATTATATTTCCTATTTTATTCTCCTTCATTGGTCACCCTCCTATTCTTTGGACGCTGCTGATGCAAACGTCATGATCGTCTCCTGGCTGAACTCTTCCTTTTGAAGCTCGCCGGTCATATTTCCCTCAGCCAACACAAGAATTCTGTCTGACATACCCATTAGCTCCTCCATCTCGGAAGAGATCATCAAGACAGACTTTCCTTCCTTTTCCACCAGATCGTTCATCAACTTATATATCTCGTATTTCGCGCCGATGTCGATCCCCCTGGTAGGTTCGTCAAAGATGATCAGCTCTGAGTCCGCCGCCATCCATCTGCCGAGGATAACTTTTTGCTGGTTACCGCCGCTTAAGTTCTTGATAAGCTGATTCAGGTTCGGCGTCTTGATCACCATGTTCTTACGATATTTTTCCGCAGTTTCCTGCTCATTCTTCTCATCTATCACGCTCAAGTGAGAATTTCTCTCATAGATCGGCATATTGATATTATTTTTTATCGATACCCCAAGCATGGCGCCATGGCGTTTCCTGTCCTCCGGCACCAGGGCAATTCCCAGATCGATCGCTTCCCGCGGACTCTTTGGGTCGATCTCTTTGCCCTTATAGATCATCTGCCCGGACTTCTTCGGCACTGACCCGAAGATCATCTCCGCCAGCTCCGTACGCCCTGCTCCCACCAGGCCTCCAAGTCCCAGGATTTCTCCCTTATAAAGCTTCAGGCTGATATTCTTATCTCCGTTTCCGGTCACGTCTTTGAGTTCTAGAATAACTTCATTCTTATCAATACAGTCTCCTCTCGGCGGATAAGTCTCTGTCAGCTCACGTCCCACCATGAGCTGAATTAATTCCTCAACCTGACTCTCTTTCGTAATCAAGGTCTTCACATATTCGCCGTCGCGGATAACTACAATGCGGTCCGACAATCGGTATATCTCTTCCAGCCTGTGGGAAATATAGATAATAGAAACTCCCTTCTTCCGCAACAACTCCACCACTTCGAACATGCTCTCTACCTCTGCGCTGGTCAGAGGCGCGGACGGTTCGTCCATGATCAGTATCTTTGCATTCTGCTGGATCGCCTTGGCGATCTCCACCATCTGCTGATAACCCACCGTCAAATCCTTCATCATCGCCTTAGGGTCAATCTTAATATGTAATTGATCGAAAGCTTTCGCCGCCGCTTCCTCCATCGCTTTCTTGTCTACGATGATGCCTTTTCGAATCGGGCGTCCAAGAAACAGATTCTCTGCCGCCGACAACTCCTTTACATTATTAAATTCCTGATAAATAATCGCAATTCCGTTCTCCGCCGCAAGTTGGGGCGTCATGCTGGAAAATTCTTTTCCGTCTACGATGATCTTGCCGGAAGTCGGGATTACTGCTCCTGAACAACATTTGATCAACGTAGATTTACCGGCGCCATTTTCTCCGATCAGCGCGAGGATCTCTCCCGGCCTCAATTCCAACGTAACATCCTTCAGCGCAACGACGCCCGGGTATTCTTTTCTTATATGCTGTAACTGTAATATATACTCTTCACTCATAACCTACATTCCTTTCTGGATCTCTTCGACGTTCTCCAGTGTAATCGGCGCAATCTCACGATATACGTTCCTGTCTGACGAGAAATCTTCACCGGACAGAATCCTTGCAAACATTTCCGCACAGGCTTTCGCCGTGTCTTCATTGGAACCTTCAAAACCTACGATTGCCCTGACCGCCTCGTTTCCTGCCTCCAGAGAATCCAACTGCTGCTGCGTTACATCCGTCGTAATCACACCGTAATTGTCCGGGATATTCCCTTTGCCGAACTCTGCAAGGAGCGCTTCATTAGAACCGATCATGGCTCCCGCGCAGACCCCTACGAATACATTGGCGTCCGGGTGAGCGGACATAACCGTCTCCACATTCGTCTGGGCTTCCGGCGCTTCCAGCCCGTCTACCTCGGCGATAATCTCATAATTATCCTCACAGCTTTCTTCAAGCCCTTCCTTGATTCCGTCGGCCCTCTCTAACAGAACCTTCGTAGACGGATACCCGATTACCGTTACTAGTGCTTTCTCATCCTCCGTGTAATGCCCGTTGATGAATTCCGCCGCCGTCTTCCCGATCTCTCTTCCAAGATCCGTGTTGTCAAGAACCCAGTTGGCCGTCGTATTCTCCATCGGATCATCCCAGCACATTACCTTGATATCCGCTTCCATCGCTTCGCCGCAGATTCCTTCCAGAGACTCTGCATCCGCCGGATGAACCATGATCAGATCGCATCCTGAAATGATGAAGTTCTCAACCTGCCCTACCTGCGTCCCGGCATTGTTCTCACAGCCAACGATCGTATAATCCCAGCCCCTTGCCTCCATCTGCTCCTCAAGCTTTCCCATAACTCCCGCCCAGTAAGCATTGGACAGCGACTGGATTGAGATGCCTACCTTGACGGTACCATCGTCGCGCGTATCCGCGCATCCTGCCAGCATGAGACCAATCACCGACAAGATAAGAAGTGCTGCCAGAATCCTTTTCTTCATACCTCTTCCTCCTCTTTTTGATATAATATATTTTATATAGCATCGCTATGAGCTATTTTATATACTTTATTAAATCTTTTATTTAAGTCTTTTTTAAATTGGTTAAATAATATCACATTTATCTTCATTTTTCAACTACTTTTTACATATTTTAGAAATTTTTTGCAGACTTACAATTACTATACATGAGCCGTACTCCCGCTGCGCGTCATATAACCTGAATTTGGCGCAGATATCGCGGAAAGCCGGAGAGACAAAGGACAAAAAGAAGATCAGGCCGGACAGATATGTCTTCTTAGAATCATATCTGTCCGGCCTGATCTTTAGACCGAGAATAATCTTCATACATGCCCAAATGCGGCGTCTATTTCAAAAGAGCCTCCATACACATCGCTGCTCCGCAGGCGGCTTCTTCCTGATACTCTGGAATCTCCGCCTTAAGCCCGAATATTTCTTCCGCCAGCTTCTGCATCAGAGGATTCTGCCGAAACCCGTTACCCGAACCGACCAGCCGGCCTGCTCTCCTCCCGGTCATTTCGCACATCTTCACATATTGTTGGTGTAATTCCTCGAGGATTCCTCTGATGACACCTACCGTCAAAGCGCCCGGATGGAAATTCTCCCCGCAGATCCCTTCGATCCTTCCTCTTTCCTGCGGATTATCCCTGGTTCCCGAGAACGTAGTCGTCACTTTCCATGCGGCGTCCGCACCATACCGGCCGATAAACTCCTTCGCCTGCCGGTACATGGTATCATAAAAACTTGCCTCCGTACCCGACACTTCTCTGTAAAATTGTTCCAGCATCGCATAAGCTCTTCCGCCGCACAACGGCGAACCTACTAAAAGATATCTGTCTTCCGTATACGGACGGGACTCCAAAATCCCCTCGCAGGAACAATATGTCTCGGATATAAAAGATATCTGACTTCCGGTTCCTATGTTAATAAGCGCAATACCTCCCTGACTCTCCGCAGAAGCAGCCGGCTTCTTCAAAACGACAGATTCGTTACAGACAGAGCCGGCCGCCCCCATAAAACTTGCCTGGTTATCTCCCATAGCAGCCATGACAGGAACTCCTTCTTTCGTCTTCCCCACGATAAAATACCCTTTTCTTACTTCCGGCAGAAAAGATGTATCCACACCGGCATTCTCCAAAGCCTCATATAAAAATCTCTTCTTTTCCAGATCAAAACATCCAAAGCTCGCCGCCATGTCCGCACTGATAACCGGAGATTTATGACCGCACAGCTTCATCGCGATATAATCGCTGATCGTCGTCATCTTTCTGGCTTCCGCGGGTATCTTTCCTTTTCTCTGCAGATAATAATGTGTCGTCAATCCATATCCGGCCGCCGCCGCTCCCACACTCTCTTTCAGAATGTCCGCGCTGCTCTTTTCATCATACAGCGGCAAGTTCCCGCTGCCGTCCTGCCAGGTATACAGAGGACTCGCCGCGTTTCCTTCTTCATCCGTATAAAGCATTCCGTGCATCTGGCCGGTAAGCCCGATACCGTCCGGCATTCCATACATACGGATCAGAGCCTCCATCTTCTCCTTCGTAATCTGCCAGATCCCCTCCGGATCCTGTATCTTCTCTTCCGGATTCTCGCCCTTAAGAAATGATTGATGATTCACCGTCGTATGCGCCTTAAGTCCCCTGCCCGCCGTATCCATAAGTATGATACTGATCGTTGTCGTTCCGATATCTATCCCCATAATTAACATATCTTCTGTCTCCCTGTAACCAGCGGCAGAATCACCCTGTCAGAAAATCAGGTCTTTACCCCGGGCTTATTTCGCTATCTTTACGACTGCCTTCACGATCTCTGCCTTCTCCCTTACGCTTCTGTCCATAGCCGTCTGGATATCGTCAAAATCAAAGATATGCGTTGCAATCCCTTTCAGGTCTACCTTCCCCTGCTCTACTGCTTCGATCGCCATCGGATAAATATGACGATAGCGGAACACCGTCTTGAACGTAAGCTCTTTATCAAGCGCCAGACTCATCATCATATTCATCATACCGGTCTTACCGTAACCTACCAGCACGATGGTCGATCCCTTACGGACAACCTGGATCGCCTGATTCGTCGTAATCTCTGTGCCCGCCGTCTCAATCGCCAGGTCAAAGCCCTCTCCCCTGGTCAGTTCCTTCGTCTTCTCCAACACATCTACTTCTTTTCCGTTGATCACGCCGTCTGCCCCAAGCTCCATCGCTTTCTCAAGACGCTTCTCCATTATATCTACCACATAGACTTTGGATACGCCGCAGGCTTTCAGCGCCATCATGGAGACAAGACCTATACAGCCCGCTCCAAAGACAACCGCCGTCTGTCCCGCCTGAGCGCCTCCCTGCTTTGCAGCATGGAAACCTACCGCCAGCGGCTCGATCAACGCTCCCTCTAATGTACTTACGCCATCCGGCAGCTTGAAACAAAGATTCGCCTCATGAGCCACATACTCCTGGAATACTCCATCCACCGGAGGAGTCGCGAAGAAAACAACGTCCGGGCACAGATTATACTGGCCTTCCCGGCAGAACTTACATTTTCCGCAGGTCTTTCCGGGTTCTAACGCGACGCGGTCCCCCGCCTTCAAGTGCGTCACGTCCTTTCCGACCTCTACCACAACGCCACCCGGCTCATGACCAAGCACAAACGGCGGCTCTACCACATAATCTCCAATCCTGCCTGTCTCGTAATAATGCATATCACTTCCGCAGATCCCCACGTACTCAAGCTTCACCAGCACCTCGTTATCCTGCGGAACGGGGATTGGCCTCTCCGTATATCCCATCTCACCGATACCGTTCATTACCGCTACTTTCATTGTTCCTTCCATCTTTACCGCTCCTCCTTATAATTGATAATATATTCTAAAATACTGATAGACTCTCAGAAATCAGATTCCGGACAGTCTGCCCGGGATTACCCTTCTCTATGCCGCGGATCATATCCCACACTCTTTATATCCTTGATATATACTTCTCGATCTGATATAATGCCGCTCCGTACGCGGACGCTTCGTCGCGGCACCAACAAGCCCTGACGTATTCCCCGCTTCCGCCGAAGATATCCTTCGCCGCGGCCTTCGCCCGAAGCCGCCCGATATACGGCTCCATATAATTTCCCACATATCCCCCCAGCACAACCTCACAGTCAAAACACATGCGGAGATTATCCACCGCTATAGCCAGGTTATCCAGATATTCCTCCCAGATCTTCCGATATTTTTCATTCCCCGATTCCATCTCTTCAAAAAACGCTTTCAGATTCCCATCTTCCAAATCCGCAAGAACCAGTGCCGAACAATAGGCGTCAAGACATCCCTTCTTACCGCAATAGCACGTCTTCCCCTCCGGGTGAAGCACGAGATGTCCAAACTCGCCGCTTCTCCAGTTATTTCCCATATACATGGCTATACCGTCAAAATCATTTCGTATCCCGTCGTTGCTCTTCATCTCGTCTGCAAAGACCACGGCGCCTCCGACTGAATTGCTGAGCGACAGATATACCATATTGCTTTCCGGTCTCTTACAGCACTCATCCTCGGTGATCGCCGCCGCGTTGGCGTCGTTCAGAAGCTCACACGAATACGGTATATAGTTCGTCCATCTATCCCTGGATACATTCTCTATGTTTAATATATGAGACCGTGTAATGACATTCTCCCGCCTGTCCACAATTCCCGGAAGCGATATCCCTACACCTTCGATCTTCTCTCTCGGAATCCCATTCTCATCTATAAACTGTTCCAGAATCTCTGCTGTTTCCTGAAAATACGCATCCGTACAAGAAAATCTCTTGCGGATCCGCTTATGATCCAGCACTTTCCTCTCCAGGTTCGTGTATACCAGACTCACATGATTTGCGGTAATATCCATTCCGATCGCATACCGGGCGTCTTTGACCGCAGAGATAGCCTTCGCTTTTCGCCCGCCGGTCGACTGAAGCTCCCCCACTTCTTCCACAATTCCGTCCTGCTTCAGTTCCTTCACAATCGTCAGGACTGTAGGTCCGCTGACGTCCAATGCTGCGGAAATATCCGGCATACTCGTCTCGCTCTGGCTGTTTACATAGCGAAATACCCGGTTACGATTCAGCTTCTTCACTTCTAAACTATTGGTAACTTTCCTCATTCTCTTTAATCTATCCTCCTTTCTTTATTAAAAAGTTTATTTAAGTGCTTTATTAATTGAGTCCATAGTAACACATCTACCAAAAAACTTCAATAGGTTTTTTTATTTTTTACACTGCTTAATTCCACAGCCTGCCATAATCCACATCCAGCAGCTCGTTAAAGGAATGGATTGTCGTATAGTCTCCCTCCACGTCCCCAAACCCATAGGCTGCGAAAATCATCGGGATACCGGCCTTACGGCATGCGTCGGCGTCTCCCTGGGTATCGCCCACATATACCGCTTTACTGATTCCATTTCTCTCCATAACGATCCTGATATTATATCCTTTCAGCCGCCCGGTATCTCCCGGACAGGTGAAATCCGTAATACAATCCCCAAGCCCCGTATTCTTAAGAAACGCTTCTATATATCCGGACTGGCAGTTGCTGACGATAAATAGCCGGTATTTCATGCTCAAAGCCCGTATCGTCTCCGGAACTTTATCGTATACGATACATGGCGCGCTCTCTACCCACCGGTTCTCATACCGATACATGTGGACCGACAGATCGTCCCTCTCCTGCCGGCTAAGCTCTGGAAACAAATCTTCCATAATCTCATCAAGCGGCTTGCCGAATTCCTTCTTAAGTTCACTGCCTGTCAACGTCCGTTCAAGCTTCGTCTGCTCCCTGATCGCCTGATTCCAGGAAACTGCCACCTCGTCTGTCGAATCCCACAACGTTCCGTCTATATCAAATATAATTGCTTCCATGTATCCTGTCCCCATCTTTCTATTTTTTCTCTACCTCTCATCTTCAATCGCCATGATCATATCCACTCTCTCCTGATGCCTTCCGCCTTCGAACTCGGCGTCAAGCCATGCCTTCACGATCTCTTTTGCCGTCTCTATTCCGATAATCCTGGCGCCAAACGCAAGAATATTCGCATTATTATGCTGTCTGACTAACCTTGCCGTACATGATTCGGAACAAACGGCCGCACGAATCCCTTTCACCTTATTCGCCGCCAGTGAGATCCCGACGCCGGTGCCGCAGATCAGTATTCCCAGATCTACTTCTTTCGCCGCAACCGCCCTCGCAACCTTCTCCCCATATACCGCGTAACTGCAGCTTGCGTCACTATCCGTCCCGTAATTTACAACCTCGTATCCTAATTCTTTCAGATAATCTGACACCTCATTCTTCATTGCAACCGCCGCATGGTCATTTCCTATTCCGATCTTCATCTGACTTTCCTCTCCTTCTACATTACCTTCTCTTATAAATATTACATTTTTTCAAATCCCAGGCTGTTTCGGCTTTTCAAACCGGCAGCCCTATCGACTCTTATATTATAATCTCCCGGCACATAATTCGCAATGCATAATTCCGAGTTACTTTTTACATTAAAGTAAAAGGCATTTTCTTAAGAAACTCTGAATAAACTCTGAATAATCAAGGCATAGATCTACATTCTCTTTACAAAATCAAGAAAATGTGGCATATTAAAACCTGATACATAGCAAGATTCCAAAATTAAACAGTACTTAATAGAGGATTTTCATTATGAAGAATATAATATTATTTTTCCTGAAACCGCTTTCTTTCCTGCCTGCATTGATTATGATGTATGCTATCTACAGCTTCTCTGCACAGTCAGGTGAAGAATCCGGAAATTTAAGCTATACCATAAGTTATAAGATTGTAGAGATCGGAAACGAAACTTTCGACGTAGGGATTGGAGAAGAACAGCTTAGTTACTATGCCAGACGCATCGAATATCCTGTTCGGAAACTTGCCCATATGACCGAGTACTTCCTTCTGGCCGTAGCAGTCTCATTTCCATTCTATGTATATGGTCTGCGCGGGTTTCCCCTCATGCTGGTTGCCGGATTGATCTGCGTCGGCTTTGCCGCCGGAGATGAATACCACCAGTCTTTTGTCGCCGGGCGCGGACCTTCCAAAAAAGATGTGGTAATCGACAGCATAGGCGCTTTCGGAGGAATTATTACCGTACGGATTATCTGCTGGACTTTCCTGGCGCCTTTCCGTGTCGCAAAGCGAATAGAAGAACGGGCGGAGAGAAAAGAGATGGAACGGCGAAGGGCGGAAGAACGGGAAATCGAACGCGAACGCGAACGAGCGCGCCGCAGAGCCATGGCGCGGCGAAGGAAAGAAGTACTGGAATACGAATATGAGTATATACCGGAAAAACCAAAGAAAAAAAGAGCCGCTCAACAGACTGCCGAAAGGGCAAATCCGCGCTCTTCACGTGGATATTCGGAATATCCTCCTTCAAGACGAAGGTCGGCACAATCCAGACAAAATACACACAGATAAGCGTACCCATAATAAAACGATAGTATGCCGGCGCATACTATCGTTTTGCCTTACGGTATCCCGCATCCATCGCTTCCTGTTCCGAATGGAAGATGACCAGATTCTTAGAATCCGCCATCTCTTCATATGCCGCCTGACCGGGACAATGATAGATCCTGGATCTGAAATTTCCCCTTATCTCTTCCTTTCCTTCTTCTGCCGCAGATACTTTTCCGCTTCCCTGTCTGCTGGTTCCTGTTGCATAATCAATATCAATCCCAGGCTGAACGTTATAAACGAATACATTGAAACAAACACCTTCGCCCTCATCCTCCACAGAATACGCCTCCATCTGCACTCCTTTTGCCAGCATGTCGTCACCTTCATAGACGGGATCTACCCGATACAGAACATGCGCTCCTGTCTCTTTCACATAATCGGCAACCATATTCTCAAAAGGCAGCATCCCTTCTACGTTCATATACCGCGTTCCGGTTATCAGATTCTTCTCGTTCGCATTCTCAGCCGTTAACTGATAGCCGATCAGATGGCAGCGGTTATAAAGATATTTCCCGTCCACTGAATCATACTTCACGGTCTGCCATCCTGTGGGTTTCACATGTCCGATGTTTCCCCTCTCCTCCGTAGGCATCAGATCCTGTCCTATATTCGCGTAAGCCGTCCGGCACCTGCCCAAAGTATCCAACTCGCTGTATGTCTCAAAAGATTCTGACGTCATATCCTCCTGTGAAAAATCAGGCTCATTTTCGTCAATTATGACATATGGTTCTCCGTCATATTCCGGTATGTCCGCAAGCGTGAAGGATGAACTCTCCAAATCGGACTTAGAAAGGTCCTCTGTTCCCTGTCCTGACTGCCTGGATGATTCACAGGCTGTAATCGGCAGACAGCAGATACAGATCACATATAATAACAGAATATATTTTTTCATGATAATATCTAAAACTCCTTCTTTCGTATATAAATGCCGGACGCAGATAAGTATGGATAGGCAAAATTATAAACGTCTAAATTATACGCACATAAGTTTCTTCCGTAATCTTCTCATGGGAAGTTCCGGGAAATTCCCGCACTTCTTCCCGTGTCCATCCTGCCAGGCAAAGATCCAGACGGAAATCTGCAGGATACCTCCGATTCCAGCGAAACGCGATGATCTTCTCGATCTCTGTCTCCATATGAGCCAGACGCTCCGTCTCAACCAGACACACTTCTCCGTCTCCTGCCCTGACCAGGAAATCTTCTGCTTCCACGGCCTTTGCTCCATCCATGTCTCCGTATAGTTTATAAGAATACGAATTCATCCACAGCTTCTTTCCCCGGGCTATCTGCCGTATCCGCTCTGTGACGGCCTGATCTCTGCTCTGTCTCCTATGGTTGAACGCCATGCCTTCATCGTCATCCAGAAATATAATCACAATCATCGAACCACACCCTTTTTATTCAAGAAAACTCTCCATAAATCACAGTATTACAACGACTGCCTCTTAATGGTTTCCAACGCCTTTGTTACTGGCGGCAGGGACAGAATCATTAATGTAATGATTCCCTCGGCTCCCAGATAACTGCCCTGATACAAAGAAGAGTACACCCATGGATTCATTCCCTCCGGTGCATAAGCCCCAAAGAAAACTACGCCGGACAAAGTAGAGAATACGAATCTTCCCAACACACCGACAACATACCCAATCTGGAGACCATATTTCCTGTTATGCAGGAATCCTGATAATCCCAACGCGCCAAAGGCCAGCGGATAGTCCAGTAACACCTGGGGAAGCGACACCATATATGGATCAATAACAAACTGGAGGATACCAAATCCGGCTCCGGCAAGGATACCGTATCTTGCTCCAAACCAGTAACCGATCAGACAGATAAATAACATGGATAACAATGTGACGGAACCACCCATCGGCATCTCCCACACCTTAATGTAGGAGGTAACCATCGCCAACGCGATCCCCATAGCAGAAAAAACAAGCTTTTTGACAGCAGAAGACGCACTCCTGCCTGTGACAACATTCATTTGTGACATTATGAAATTCTCCTTTCCTTACGCCGGCATTACCCGGATCAAGTTATTAGGGTCTGTATGTATACATACATCTCAGCCATTTCAGGCGCCCCTTGGTACTCATTCATAATAAATCCATATTTTCCTTCTGTCAAGTGTGAATTAGGGGTTGACACGAATCCGATATCAGACTAGAATAATATCTACAGGCACCCGAATCCGATATCAGACTAACAAGGAGGACACTATTATGACGCCAGAATTACATCCGGGAATGAAAGAATACAATCGCATTTTTAAGGAATGCAACCACATTTATCACGATATTGCTCTGAAACTGGGACTTTCTGACAGTGGATTCGATATCCTATACGCGCTCTGCACCCTTGGAGACGGCTGTCTTCAGAAGGATATCTGCGATATCACACTGCTCAGTAAGCAGACTATCCATTCATCTGTCAAGAAACTTGTGAGAGACGGCTATCTCTTCCTGAAATCCGGACGCGGCAGAGATATGCACATCTTCCTTACCCCCGCCGGTAAGGCATTAACCAATGAAAAGATTGCTCCGGCAATCCAAATCGAAAATCTGACATTTACTGATATGACTGAGGCGGAACAGGCAGAGTTCCTTCGGCTTTACCAGAAATGCGCCTGCAGCCTGCGCAAATACGCCTCGCAGCTTTTACCCTGAATATCCGTTTTGTATTTGAAATATATTAGGAGGACATTAAGATGAGAATACAATTATCCGAACACTTTACTTATAAGAAACTTATTCAATTCGTACTGCCTTCCATCGTTATGATGATATTTACCTCTGTCTACGGAGTAATCGACGGCCTGTTCGTCTCTAACTTCGTTGGAAAGACAGCCTTTGCCGCCATCAACCTGATCATGCCCCTTCTGATGGGGTTAAGCGCCCTGGGTTTCATGATCGGCTCCGGAGGCAGCGCGATCGTATCCAAGGCATTAGGCGAAGGGAAACGAGAACTGGCAAACCAGTATTTCTCCATGCTGGTATATGTCTCAATCATCGGCGGTATCATCCTTGCCGTGACCGGAACATTTTTCCTTCGGCCGGCTGCCGTACTGCTTGGAGCGACAGGAGAACTGGCGGACCTCTGCGTCCTGTACGGTCGGATTCTCCTGATCTCTTTAACGGCGTTTCTTCTGCAGAATGTTTTCCAGAGCTTCTTCGTGACTGCCGAGAAGCCCCAGCTTGGACTGAAGGTAACGATTGCCGCGGGTATTACAAACATTGTGCTGGATTACCTTTTTATTGCCGTTTTTCATTGGGGGATCGCCGGAGCCGCCGCTGCGACGGCAATCAGTGAGACGATAGGCGGACTCTTTCCGATTTTATATTTTTCCCGTAAAAACGAAAGCCTGCTCCGCCTGGTAAAAGCACGTCCGGATATCCGTATTCTGGGGAAAGCCTGCGCCAACGGATCCTCCGAGCTGATGACCAATCTGTCGATGTCGATTGTGAATTCCCTCTATAACCTGCAGTTGATTTCAATTGCAGGAGAAAACGGGGTCGCGGCGTACGGCACGATTATGTATGTAAATTTTATTTTTATCGCTATCTTTCTGGGATATTCCATCGGAAGCGCGCCCATCATCGGTTACCATTTTGGAGCCGGTAATCATAACGAGCTTAAAAATTTGCTGCGGATGAGCCTGTCTATGGTTGGAGTCTGCGGAGTGATGCTGATGCTGCTCGCACAGATATTGGCTTCGCCTCTCGCTCATATCTTCGTCGGATACGATAAAGAACTGGCTGCCATGACCTGCCACGGTTTCCACCTGTATGCAGTCTCGTTCCTGATCACCGGATTCAATATCTTCGGCTCAGCGTTCTTCACCGCGCTCAGCAACGGGGGCGTATCGGCAACCATCTCTTTCCTGCGCACTCTGGTATTCCAGATCGCCGTAGTGCTGACGCTTCCGATCGTACTCGGGATTGACGGAATCTGGCTGGCCGTCGCTGTTGCGGAAGCTCTGACCCTGATCATAACCATATGTTTCCTGGCAAATCGCCGGAAACAATATCACTACGCATAGAAAGCTTCCTCTTTCTGAAAGATCCATAGAAGCATCTTTCCATGAATCACTGCCGTCAGCGAACCTCCGGCCAGCACGCCTGCAAAGAAGACCGGCGTCCACAGAAGCCCCGCCGCAAAAAAGACGCCGGTAATAAACAGAAGATACACAGACTGAGGCAGATACTTGAATAACAGCAGGATTCCGCTGCGGTATATTACCCCTGCCGTCGTATTCATCCTCGCCGCAAGAGGGAAGATATAGATCACCAGCACAATCCATATTCCCGACAGAACCCAGACCATAACCCTCATACCGGCGGCAAAATTCCCTTCCACGTTCCGCCAGAACATACAATCAAGAAAAAGCGCCGCCGCCGCGGTCATCAGTGGCGTCCATAATTTCAGTGACAGCGCCAATTTATCCCGGAATACATTCCAAAAATCCCGAAATATATACCCCTCTTCATTTTTCATAATCCTTACGGCCGTTACATGAAGCGCACAAAGCGCCGCTCCGCCCGTGAACAGAGGAATCGAAAATAGAATCCACAGGATATTCAATTTGATCAGGCTGACCGCCTTATCCACAATACGGAATAATCTGCTTTCTATACGAAATGCTCCTGTCATAAATTTTCCTCCCGTTTTGATATTTACATGTTCCCGGAATTCCATTCCGCCCGGCGTCCGATAACGGCATGAAATTCCGGAAATCCGACCTTAACCTTTAATTCCGGTGGATGCGATACCTTCCACATAATATTTCTGAAGGAAGATAAACATCAGCAGCATCGGTATTGCAGATATGGTCAGGGATGCCATAATAGGTCCGTAATTGATTGGCTTCGAACCAAAGAAGGTCTGTATCGCCAATTGAATCGTACGCTTCTCCTCTCCTGTGACAACCAGCAAAGGCCACATAAAATCGTTCCAATGAGCCACAAAATCCAAGATAAATATTGTGGCGTATACCGTTCCCGAGATCGGCATTACCACCTGAAAAAATGTTTTAACCGGCCCGCACCCGTCGATAGACGCCGCTTCTAAAAGTTCATCCGGAATATCAAGGAAGAACTGGCGGAACATATAGATACTGAAACATTTTGCGGCAAACGGCACAATCAGAGACGCCCAGGAATTAATCCATCCTAAGTCTGCCATCTCTCTGTACATCGGAAGCATAATCGCCTCCGCCGGAAATACCATGAGGCTGATTACGAGCGTCAGCAAGAGATTCTTTCCTTTGAAATCAAATTTTGCCAGCGCGTATCCGCAGATAGAATTCACCAGCAAATCCAGAAGGATGATCACCAGCACATAGAACAAACTGTTGCCGATAAATTTCCACATATTGATTCTCTGGAATACTTCTGCATAGTTATTCAGAGAAGCGCCCGTCGGGATAAATGTCGACAATGAGTTTAATCCTTTAAAAATCTGCGCTTCCGGTTTTAAGGAAGACGAGATCATCCAGATCAGAGGCGATACGAATATTAATGCGATCAAAGTATTACCAAGGTAAAACGCAACGTTTCCAAATGTTTTTTTCTTTGTCATAGTATTCACTCCTCCCGCGCCTAATCTGCTTTTATTATCTTCTTCATTCCCAATGACAGGCTGATTACTATTACAAAAAATACAGCCGCCACCGCACAGGCATATCCAAAGTTTCTCTTCTGGAATCCCTGCTCATAGATATAGTACACCAATGTCCTGGTAGAGTTCTGCGGACCGCCCTTAGTCATTACATAAGGCTGAGTGAAGAGCTTCATCGCCTGAATAACCGTTATCATAACAACATATTGAATGACATTCTTAAGTCCCGGAAGCGTCACATAGAAAAAGCTTGCGATCTTTCCGGCGCCGTCTATAGAAGCCGCTTCATACTGTTCCGCCGAGATACCCTGAAGCCCGGCGAGGAAGATCATCATCTGATATCCGGCTCCCTGCCATGCAGACATGAATATGATCGAATTCATCGCCGTATCCGGGTCATTCAGGAAACCTCACGGCTCTAATCCAAGATTTACCAGAAGCGCATTTAAAAGACCGCTGTCCGGGCTTGAATTATACATAACCGTCCAGGGGGTTTTGAGATCGCCTGCGCATACGTCGTTACATTATCCTCCGAGAACAAGAACCTCATCACTTCTTTTACCGCATCCATATCCTGGACATTCTTTGTAACGGACGCCGCCCAGTCGCCGGTAGGAGATGTTAAGATCCCGTCTCCGTCCGCCACCGGGAAATACGTAACTCCCCAATCCAGATCCGGATAATCCTTCTCTAATGTCGCCACTTCCCATGAACCGCCAAGCATCGTCGCCGCTTTACCGTTGTGGAATTCCTTCTGAATCGGGTCGATATTGGCATATCCATCTTCTATCAGGCTGTTTAAGAACTTCGCCACTTCCACGCCCTCGGCGCTGTTCAGATATCCTTCGGCAGAGCTTCCGTCCTCATTTACAAAATCCGTTCCGTTGGATATCCAGAATTGTTCCAGTATATAGGACAGACCTTCTCCCTTATCCATGATAATGTTCGTTCCCACTACGCCGTCCTTCGTCAGCTTTTTCGCCGCCTCATAATATTCGGACCACGTCCAGGCATCCTCCTTGCTCTCTGGTATATCAATACCGGCCTGATCAAGCAGCTCCTTATTATAGTACAACGCCACGGAGCTTTCGGTGGCTCCCACCGCGTAGATATTCCCTCCATATGTATTCTGCTGTTTCGAAGAGTCAAAGAAATCATCCCATTCCTCCTCCGTGAAGAAGTCGTCAAGGGGGAGAGTCACTTCATTCGCCGCGTAGATCGATACGTTCGGTCCGTCCACATACAGGATATCCGGCAGGTCGTCGGACGTGATCGCCGCGTTGACCTTATCCTCATACGCATAAGAATCCGCGCGCACAATAGCCTCCCGGCGCAGCTCGATCTCTCCCTCATGTTCCTGGTTAAATTCCTCGATCTTATCAACCCACCATTCCTCGATCGCCGGCTCATCGCTGGGGCTCCATACGGTTATCACCGATTCCCCCTCCTCGTTCACCCGCTCCTTCGTCTTCCCGCATCCCGTGAAAGCACCTGATACCATCACGGCTGCGAGCAAGGCTGCAACTACTCTTTTTCTCATCTTTCTCGCTCCTTTCTCATCTCTCCCAGATTGATCTCATGCAGAAAACTTCTGCCCTCTTGATACATTCAGGTGTGTCTGTATGTAATATGAAACATCCCTGGTCTGATGTGTCATAGAACAACTTAGTTCCCGCCGCCTCTCCGTCATTTACATATATCTCAGCCGTGCGGCGGTCCACGAATATCTCAAGCTTCTCTACCCGCTCTACATCCGCGGGGAACGTAATATGCTCGCTCTTCACTCCGTGAGTCGTAAGCCGAAGTCCCTTCTCGTCATTCACAAGCATCATCTTACTGCCCTCGTTCTCAGACAGGCAGATGGAAAACGAAATATCTTCACGAAATTCCAACTCAGCCTTATATGTATTGGGAACGATATCTTTCACACATATCTCTTCTTCCTGTCCCTGATACAAAATTCCTGATTTCAGAGATTCCATCTCCTTCACCGGAGTCAGGTACAGCCGGTTATCTCTGATATGCATTTCCCTGGGTATCGTCATGCTCCCGCAGACACCGTTCTCTACCTCCAGGTGTTCCCCGTAAAAATCAGAGATCCACCCGATACTGATCCTCCGCCCTTCATGCTCAAAACTCTGCATCGCATAGCAATTGCTGCTGAAATCAAACCAACCTCTGCTTTCTTCTGTAAATACACCTTCGGTAAAATCTCCCACATAATATCTGCTCATCTGATATCTGCCAAAAGGATCCTGGTGATGCATCAATGCACCGATTGCCAGATATTTCCCGTCCAGTTCCATAAAATCCGGACATTCCACGCAGCGAACCCCTTCTTCTTTCTCCACAAGCAGCGGTCCTCTGTAATCCCATCGTTCCAGATCCTCCGATTCATACAGCAGAATTGCCGCTTTTTCATCCAGAGCGCTTCCAAGCACCATATACCACTTTCCGTCCTCCCGCATCACCTTGGGATCTCGGAAATCATAAGACGCCCCCTCGGGTCTCCCGTCGATTACCAGTTTCTCCTCTGTAAAATGCAGCATATCGCAGCTCTTCATCATCCACTGTTGCTGCCGCGTCTGCTCTCCGTCAACAGGAGGCCCCATACTCCGGGTCAGATAGAAGATTACCTCATCCTCCTGGGGAACCGCCGAACCGGAAAACGCGCCGCCCGACAGCTCGTCTGGATGATCGAGAATCTCCTTCTGAGGCTCCAGCGCCACCGGAAGATGCGTCCA
Organism: uncultured Dorea sp.; assembly: GCA_910585725.1. GTDB lineage: Bacteria > Bacillota > Clostridia > Lachnospirales > Lachnospiraceae > Sporofaciens. The sequence continues at coordinate 44,466 of CAJUFA010000002.1, forward strand.
ATGGATCAAATCTTTGCTGGCAGCATGCCCCCAATACATATGGGACCACTTCTGGCCATGTGGATTAAACTGATAAAACATATGGTAATACCCCTGAAACCAACACAGACCGTTAGGATCATTGATCCAGTTCTTCCATGGTGTGAAATGATATGCTTCCCGGATCGGTGAATCGTACCAGTCCCTCTCTCCCTTCTTTATGAACCTTCCGTTCTCATCCTGCTCCAGATAACAGACCCCTTCCTCCAGAAGATTCTCGCAATCACTCAGATAACAAATAGAAACCTCACACTCTTCACATACAATCTCATACTCCCTATTCTTTTCCACAGGCGCTTTTATCCACTTATAGTACGCCTTTCCTCCTGGAAACCTCCGGCATTCTCCGTCGCCGGAAATCACGCTGACGCTCCCTTCAGCCTGCAAAGCTCTCGCAAATATTTCCAACTTTGTATACTTTCCTGTATTCATCTGTCTCATCCTTTCTTATATGTAACTATTTTCGTAACCATTTTCGTAACTATTTTCCAAAGCCCTCCATGCTATGACAAAACCACTCTATCTGCAAGGCAGAATCATCCTCTGTTGATCCAAGTTATTTATACACTTTTATACCGTATATGAAACCGTTTCCACTTAATTATCCCTATATAAATATGAATTTATATCTTACTATTTTAAATTATTGTATTCTTATTATGGAACCCGTTCCATATTGGAGATTATAGTACATCTTATACATATTGTCAATTCCCCATTGTTATTTTTCTCTGCACAACAAAAAAAGAAGATTTTGTATTGTGCATTTTGTACAAAACCTTCTTACTCTATTTTTTCTTATCTATTTTCAACAAATATAACTCTTGGTTTTTTTACAACTTTACCAAAGAACCTTCCTTAAGCCGTTCCGCCGCACTGTATTTCTACGTCCAAAATCAAACGATGCGGCACATTTTTCCTCTGCTCTACCATATCCAGAAGAGTGTTCACGGAAACCTCCGCCAATAATTCTACGTTTTGCCTAATAGCCGTCAGACGTGGGTATACTATATTGGACGGCGTCATGGCGTCAAAACCTACGATGGAGATATCTTCAGGAATCCGAATTCCTCTTCTTTGCGCCACATTCAGGCAAGCCAGCGCAGCCAAATCACCCCCGAATATCCCGTCAATATCCGGATGAAGCCGAAATATCTCCTCCGCCATATGATAATGAGCGTCCCAGCTAAATATATTCCATTCCATCACTTCCTGCAGCACAGTCACCCCATTTTCTTCTAATATCTTCATAAAAGTGACATATCGGTCGTTCGCCATTACTTTGGGGGATATTCCGGATACAAGAAACACCTTCTTCCGATGCGCCTTAAGCATCAGTTCTGCCGCCAGCTTTCCTCCCTTCGTGTGGTCGCACCCTATCAGCGGAATCTGTGCTCCCAGGTCACGGTCAATAGACACGATCGGTTTCGCCTGCTTCCGGTATTCCTCAACTTCAAGACCGTGGGACGCCGTTATGATCCCATCCACCATGTTCCGCTCAAGCATATCCAGATATTCCTGTTCCCGTCTGCTGATACCTACGGTATTACAGATCATCGTCTTGTATCCCTGTTCATACAATTCCATCTCGATATGCTTAACCAGGGCGGAAAAGAAAGGATGCTCCAGGTCGGGAACGATCACGCCTACAATTCCCGTCTTGTTATGGTAAAGATTCCTTGCCAGCTCGTTCGGAGTGTATTTAAGTTTCTTCGCGGCCTTCTCTATCTTCTTCCTCGTCTCCGGCGAGACATAGCCCGATCCATTCAATGCCCGCGATACCGTTCCGACTCCAACACCCGCTTCCTGCGCTACTTCCCTAATACTTGCCATTCTTAATTCCTCCCGGAAATCATCTGAGTTATATTCTATCACACATCTATTTTGCCCGCAATCTTTCTCATACTATATCCTTTTCTAATCATTTTTTATTGCTATATTATCTGAACTATACTAAAATATAGAAGTAAAACAAAAAGATCATTATATTAAAGAAAGGCCATAACATTTATGAGAATTCGACCATACATACCAAACAAGGATTACAAGTATTTACCAAAATGGATTGACAATGAAAAAACCCATGCTCTTTGGTGTGCAAATCTCTTTCCATATCCTCTTTCACCGGAAACTTTTCATGATTTTTTAGAAAAGCTCTCAATAGAGCGGAGGGACAGCGCTTACGTGGCAACCGAAAATAACGGACAGGTAGTAGGATTTTTCTGTTATTCTGTCAATACGGAAGACAATATTGGATTCCTTAAATTCATAGTAGTCGATAAAACAAAGAGGGGAAAGGGTTATGGAAAAGAAATGCTGAATCTGGCCCTGAAGTACGCCTTTCAGATAACCGGCGCAGAAGCCGTTCAACTCAACGTATTCCCCGAAAATATTTCAGCGAAACAATGTTATGAAAAAGTGGGTTTTGTTGAAAGAGCTTTTGACAAAAACATATTTAGATATAAGGACGAATTATGGAGTCGATGTAATATGATAGTTTCAAAACAATAATTCAATAGATTACATAGCTTTTAAAATTCTCTTAACCAAAAACAGCGCCTTACGAATTTCCGTAAGACGCTGTTTCTATATGAATCATACGGCACATTTGAATATCGTCTACGGTGAAACTCCGTGTTTCTCTCTGTCGCACCGGCACGAAACCGGCATCCGGCAGAACGATTTGGTGCAAGTCATAATAACCGGTATCAGGACAATCAGGAGACAGATCATCAACAGACTCTTCACTCCGTACAGGTCCATCACCAGCCCGGAATACAGCAGGCTGATAATACCGGTTAAACTGCTGTATATCGCATCCGCAACATTATGTCCCAGATTACGGAAAGCAGGAGAGACATTTCTCTCCGTAACACTTCTCATTGTAGGAATCAGGATTCCTACTCCCATATTATTGAGAAATGACCCCGCAAAGATCATAACCGGCGAAACAGCGTAAAACGCCAGCATTAAAGTCAGAAACGGCAGACCCGCAAGCAGCACGTAACGAAAGCGGAGGGAATATTTTTCTATCCTGTCCGCCATCGCAATAAAAGGCACCTGTACAACGGCACATATAAACCCGTCTACTCCCAGATCCGAGACTGTTCCCCCAACATTTTCAAGAAGCGGCATTTTCAGATTATTTACCGGCGCAATTGCGAGACCCACAAAAAACAATATCACAATCATATAACGGTAGGAATTACTTGCAAATACCTGATTCAGGGAACTCAACCTGAACCCCCCGGCATCATTCCCCTTATCCCGCGCCGCATCCCTGCCCTCAGGAAGTATAGACGCCGCCACGATACCCATAAGCAGAAATATAGTTCCAAAGGCCAACATTAGAGAATATCCAAAGTCCGAGATCATTCTTCCAAGCACGAAAGACGTAACCGCGTAAAAAAGCGACGGCAGACAGCGTATTCTCCCATAGACTGAGAAATCGTTCTCACAGACCAGCAGAAGCCAGGAATCTATGTTGGTCGCATGCGGCAGAGATACGAATCCAATCATTGGATACAATATTGCAAGCATCGGTATGTTATCATAAGAAAAATAAATCAGATACATCACCGCTCCCGCCGCCAGAAAACACGTGATTGATACCTTTTTGTTCGTATGTAACCGATCGCAGACCATCCCCCAGACAAATGATCCCACGAATGCCGCCAGTAAATAAGAAGCCATAAATATACTTACCATCGTATTGGTAATCCCTTTTGACAGCAGATAAGACATCAGGAAACCAATAAATGAAGCATGAAAACCCCAATATGATATCTCCAGCAGGGAAAATCTGATCCAATAAGATTTTTTCATAGCTTTCTCTCCTCTCATAAATTATTAATCAAATTATAAAAAAGCATTGACCTTATTGGAATATCCTTTATAATCTGAAATATAGACAAAATTGAAGCTGTCTGTCACCCCGCATTCTTATTCAGGGGTGCAAACACATTCGTTGCAAATATATGAGTCGGAGGCGAACCATACATGCTACAATACTCAGCATATCTATATGACCAGGACCTTGACAACTATAACGTAAACCTCCCCTTTCTGGTCCACAGCTGCGGTAAGGTCTCTGTGAACTGCGGCAGGAATCTGAATACAGACCGGCAAAACGGCAGGAAAGATTTTCAGATCATCTATATCCATCAGGGAAAAGGACATTTTATACTGGATAACAGAGAAATCGTGCTGGATGAGGGATGTACCGTACTATACTATCCATTTGAGATACAACAATATTCCTTCCGGTACTCCGAAACCCCACAGTTCTATTGGCTCCACTTTTCCGGGAACGATATCCCGGCACTGTTAAGGGAAGCCGGGTTAGACCGGCAGATAATAGATACCGGCATGGCGTCCTACATCCCGGCTTTATTTGAAGGAATTATCCGGGAGCTTAGCATGAAACAACCGGGTTATCTCCAGATTGCGAACCTGAAAAGCCAGGAATTGGTCTGGCTTCTTGCGCGTGAAGCCAGGAAACAAGCGAGCCGGAACCGAAATGGCTATAATGCAGAGATTGAAGAGATCCTGGATTTTATTCATAGAAATTACTATCAGGATCTGGTCATCGAACAGCTGGCAAGAAATTACGGAACAAGTACAAGCTGGTTTATCAAGGAATTCTCACGGTATACCGGCCTGACTCCCAAGAAATATATCAATGAAGTGCGGCTGAATCATGCGAAGGAGCTCTTAAGCTCTACCAATTATAATATCAGTAAGATCTCTAACGTATGCGGCTTCGAAAATCCGCTGTATTTCAGCCGGTATTTTCAGAAGAATTATCATATGGCGCCCTCCAAGTACCGGGATATGGGGAAGCGGTAATAGACATGAATGTCAATATCTTTCAAAATTTCAAGAACCGAAGCAAAGTTCTACACTCTGCTTCGGTTCCTGCTCCCTTAACGGAAATCCTTCAGATATACTTCCATAGATCGATTCATCTCATTAGAGAAATCCGATTCGTACTTCCTCTTCCAAAATGCCTCCATCCATTCTTCATAGCTCTTATCGCCTGTCCTGCCGTTAAACATCTCACGGATCTCCTGACTATCCTTATCCCGATAAACATTTTCACAGACAATATCCGAGATCCTGAATCTTTCTGGTTTCTTCCTGTCCGCCTGTTGTTTCGTCGGATATCCGAATACCAGCAGGCATGCCGGATATACATATTCCGGCATGCCCAGGAGTTCCTTCATATCTTCCGCATTCTCCATCACATCTCCTATGTAACAAGAACCAATCCCCAGGCTCTCTGCCGCCGTAACCGCATTTTGCGCTGCAATCAGCGCATCCTCCGCCGCAAGCAGAAGATCCCCCGCCCCGGGCTTACGCGGCGACAGGCCCGCTTCTCTGTAGAATGACAGCCATTTCCGGCAATCTGCGCAGAACACAAGTACCAATTTCCCTTTCGCAATAAATGGCTGATGGTCGCAGAGTTCCGCCAGCTTCTCTTTCTTTCCCTGATCCGTAATGTCCAGAATCGTATAAAGCAGCTGACACCCCGCGGACGGCGCCTGCAGCGCGGCATGCAGGATAAGCTCCCTGTCCTCCGGCGAAATAGCTTCTTCCGTATATACACGCACTGATTTTCTCGCATACAAAGCTTTCACAATTTTATTCATCCGATCTTCCTCCTGCCTTAAAATACCGCCGGAAATCCTTCTTGCATACTAAAGCCACGGCATACAGACAAAACTTCCGGAAACAAAATCCTACATTCCCTTAGATATCTCTTCACACACTTTCATCGCTTCAAATATTGAGCTCCTAAAACCCCGTTCTTCCAATACACGTACAGCCTCGATCGTCGTCCCTGCCGGAGAACATACCATATCCTTCAGTTCTCCCGGATGCTTTCCGGTCTCCAATACCATCTTCGCGCTCCCAAGAACTGCCTGCGCAGCGAATTGATACGCCTGCGCTCTCGGCATCCCTCCGGAAACCGCTGCATCCGCCATCGCTTCGATCAACATGAACACATACGCTGGTGAACTTCCGCTTACGGCAACTACCGTATCCATCAGACGTTCCGGAATTATCTCTACACGGCTGAAACTCTCCAGAAGCGTGCGTACATATGCCGTCTCCTCTTCCGTCATATGCTCATTCGGACATGCGGCCGTCATACCTTCCCCCACCATTGCAGGTGTATTCGGCATGGTCCGCACAATCTTCACTTCCTTACCAAATTGCTCAGAAAGCCATGCAAGAGTCTTACCCGGCGCAATCGTAATCACAATCTGCTCTTTCCTGATATCGTCGCGGATCTCATGGATAACATCCGCATAAAACTGCGGCTTTACAGACAGTACGATCACTTCCGCTTTCTCTACTACTTCCTTATTACTGTCCGTCACATGGATACCAAACTGTGCCTTTACTTTCTCCCTTCCCGGTGCAAACAGATCCGCCCCTATAATCTCATCTGCCGCAACAATCTGCTTCTTAATAATACCTCCCATGATAGCCGACGCCATATTTCCGGTTCCAATAAATCCTAATTTCATGAAAACACCCTCCTTAAAATTATAGAGCACTATTTGTATACAACCCGTTTATTTGTATACACTCTCTTCTATGTTCACTATAACATGTTGATTCACATAAGTCAATATATTGAACGTACTTACTTTTCAAGATTACTTTTCCCCCGCGACTTTACACAAAAAATACATTTTGATATAATGTAATCATATTTCTCACAAATCATCACATACATTGGAGGGTTCTCTATGGCCGAGAAGACTACATCTCTTGCCGTCCAGGCTTATGAGAAGATAAAAGAAAATATATTGAATCTGACTTATCCCCCCGGCACACAGCTTACGGAAGCCATGCTCACCAGGGAACTCGGCATGAGCCGCAGTCCCATCCGGTCCGCAATCCAGATGCTGCAGACAGAGGGTTTAATAGTATCCGACTATTACAAATCCATGACTGTCCGAGAAATTACCGACCAGGACATCAACGAACTCTACCAAATTCGTGAACTCTTAGAAGGCGCCGCTTTCAAACTTATCTTCTCCTCCGGCAGAAATGAAGAATATTCCTACCGTATCGAGGAGAAGGTCGTACGCATGTGTGCGGCTGCGGAAAATCCCTATCGATGGGAAATTGCCGATACCGCCATGCACATGGAGATCATAAGCATTTTCGAAAACAACCGTATCAACAAGATCTATGAGAATAATCTAAGCGAGCTTGTCCGCATCGGGCAGTATTCTGTCAGAAATGGGATGCAAATCACTAAAACTAATGAAAATCTAAAAAAAATGATCGAATATATGAGAAACGGAAAATCCGAAGAGTCCTATGAAATCCTGAAAACCGACCATTTTGATACAGGCCGCCATAGCGCGCTGAAAGCAGAAAGCATCGAACATATCACACAATCTACCTAAAGGGGCTGTATCAAGTCCCTTTTTATCTTCAAACCTTCAAAATCACTCTACCATCCCCGCAGTCTTGCCGACGGCACCCTCTCTTTCACAATATCCAGAGCCTGACGCATAATATTCTCATTATACCTGTGGAGTCCTTTGCGCATCACATTTCCTGAATCTACAAATCGCTGCAGGAAATATTGATCCGCCCCCTCGATCCATCTGCCGATCGACTCAAAGTCCGACCGCTGATGAAGTTCAAGAACGACCGTTGTATTGAATTCATATGGTATAACGCCGCTTAACAGATACTCGACACTTCTGCAAATGTTTCCGATATCATAATCTTCAATTCCCACCGTCTTCCCGTAGCTCTCCTTCGAATTCTTAAGGTCCATGGCCACATAACTGATTAATCCCTCCGAAACTAGCCGCTTAAGTTTATCCGGGAAGCTCCCGTTCGTATCCAGACGCACCGCATATCCCATTTCCCTGACATGATTTAAGAATTCTTCTATTCCTCTCTGAATCAACGGCTCTCCGCCAGTCAGACAAATCCCGTTAAGCATTCCCCTGCCATTTTCCAAAAAAGTATAAATATCCTCTGGCAAAATCTCCTTATTCTTATGCGTATCTACGACTAACGGCGCATTATAGCAATATGGACACCTGAAATTGCATCCGGCCGTAAATAATGTACAGGCGACTTTTCCCGGGTAATCTAATAATGAAAACTTCTTCAAGCCATGTATTACCATACTGTAAGCCTCCTTGACGCTTTCATATGTTATGTTCTATCTCCGAAAATGTTCCATCATAATCGGCATACACTCCTTGCTGTATTCCCCCAGAGAATACCTGCCTTTATTCAGGCACCAGTCTGATACCAGAGCCCGCTCGCACATGGTATAATACCGCGTCACCTCACTCACCGTGACATCCATCCGTATCTCTCCCCGCTTCTGTCCTTCATCCACGATCTGGTTCACCAGCCTGTAATAATTACGGTTCTGATCCAGGAGGTGACTCTCACGCTCGGACACAAGCTGCGTAGAATACAAAGAAGAAAGCAGATCGATACTGATCTTCTCTTCCATCATAGTATGCGTCTCATAATTCAAATATAATAATTTAGAAAAACAATTCATCTCCGGGTCCATCTTCTTCTCTAGTTCTTCATAATAATCATCCAGAATCAAAGACAATGTATTTAACAATTCATCCTTCGTACTGAAATAATAATAAAAAGAACCTTTAGAAGTACCTGACAATTCGATAATGTCGTCCACCGTTGTACCATTATATCCCTTCTCATAAAATAACTGCCAGGCCGCCGAAACGATTCTGCTCTTCACACTCTTTTTTGTATCCATCTCTATGCTCTTCTCCTTCTGCGTCAACTTACCTCTCCGGTGAGATCTGACGAAATGTGAATGAGATACTACGCCGGTGCACTATTATACCGATACAACAAAAATTAAATAATAAGTATCTACCGTACAGAAAAACTTCTCTCATCCTCATCCGCCGGGATATCCTTTTCGTCAATCCATTCTATCACAATATACCGATCACGGTTCAACCCTTCCATTAACTTATAAATCATCGGCCTCGGCCCCTGCACTTCCATATGCACCGTACCGTCATACTCATTCTTAACCCACCCGGTCAGCCCCAGGGAATTTGCAAGGTACTTAGCCTTATACCGGAATCCGACCCCCTGTACCCTCCCATGGAAGACCATGCATTTCCGTATCTGCGCCATACTGTCACCGTCATTTTTAATTCTGTATTTTACAACATTGTAATTGTTTTTCAGCGGAAATGCAATACAAAAAGGATGAGGAAATCTCTTCCCTCATCCCTAAATACCAGTGCGCTAATTAAAGCTTTGCTCTGTCCTCTCGATGATCTCATCCTGAAGCGGCTTGCTCAAATTGCGGAAGAAATCACTGTATCCTGCGACGCGCACGATCAGATCCTTATACTCTTCCGGATTATTCTGGGCGTCGATCAATGTCTGCTTATCTATGACATTGAACTGGATATGATGTCCGTCCATAGAGAAATACGACCTAATCAGGCTTGCCATATGATCAAGCCCTTCCTCGCCTGCAACGACGTCCGGAGTAAATTTCTGATTCAGAAGTGTTCCCGCCGTAGCAAGATGATCCATCTTCGCACAGGACTTGATAACCGCGGTAGGTCCGTTGGTATCCGCTGATTTCTCAGGCGAGATTCCCTCTGATACCGGCTTATGCGCCTTTCTTCCGTTCGGAGTCGCAAGTATCACATCGCCAAAATATACATGGCAGGTGGTTGGAAGCATATCCACGCCATACTTTCCGCCTTTCATATTCGGACGTCCCGTAATAGAACTTCTGTAAAGTTCAAATACCTCCTGCATGATATCATCCGCATAGTCGTCGTCATTACCATACTTAGGAGTCTTGTCATGAACCATGCGGTAGATCGCGTCATACCCTTCAAAATCATGTTCCATGGCTTCTATCAATTCTTCCATCGTAAAGTTCTGGTTGTCAAATACATTATACTTGATCGCTGCAAGGCAGTCTGTAATCGTACCGATACCCACACCCTGAATATAGTTCGTATTGTATCTTGCGCCGCCCGCATTGTAATCCTTTGCGTTGGAGATACAGTCGTTGGTCACAACAGAAAGGCATGGCGCCGGCATCTCCTGCGCATACAACTGCTCGATTACATTATTGCCGCGGATCTTGATATCTATGATATATGCGAGCTGTTTCGTAAACGCGTCCCAGAGTTCGTCATAGGTCTTGAAGTCCTTCGCATATCCAAGCTTAAGCCCGATCTGCTTACCGGAATACTGATCAAATCCGTTGAACAGCGTCAACTGGAATACCTTCGGGATATTCAGGTATCCGGTCAGTATATAAGCCTCGCTACCCCATGCGCCGGTCTCCACACATCCTGACGAACCGCCGCGCCTTGCATCCTCAAGCTTCTTCCCCGCATTGATCAGCTCCATAATCTGCGCTTCCGTATTATAGAATGCAGGCTGTCCCCATCCCTCTCTGGAAACCTCGCAGGCCCTCTTTAAGAACTTCGCTGGGGTCTTCTTGCTGATCGTAACGTTAGAGTTCGGCTGAACCAGCTTCATCTCGTCCATACAGTCAAGGATCAAATAACTTACATTATTTACGCCGTTGCGTCCGTCCGGTGTCACGCCGCCCGTATTGATATTAGCAAAGTCCGTATAAGTAGCGCTCTCCTTCAGGGTAATGCCTACCTTAACCGGAGCCGGCTGATTATAGAACTTCACCCACAGACACTCAAGCAGCTCAAGAGCTTTCTCGTCGTCCAGAATACCGGCCTCTACGTCCCTCTCATAGTACGGATTCAGATGCTGGTCAAGCCTTCCCGGACTGAAAGCGTCCCAGGGATTCAGCTCCGTAGTAACGGCAAGATGTGTAAACCAGTACAATTGGATCGCCTGCCAGTATGTCTGGGGCTTATGCGCCGGAACTACTTCAAGATTCGCCGCGATCTGAAGAAGCTCGGCTTTTCTGATCTCATCCTGCTCTTTCGCCGCCATCTCAAGAGCCAACTTATGATAACGCTCCCCGAGAATGATCACCGCGTCGCAGGAGATATCCATCGCCTTCAGCTCTTCACATTTATTGACCGCGTCAGGGTCGTTGATATAATCAAGCTCATCCATGGTCTTCTTAATCTTCTCTTTGTAGTCCATGTATCCCGTAGTAAATACCTGCTCGCCGCCGCATGTATGTCCCGGTCCCCTCTGCTCCATAAATTCCGTAAACATACCCGCGCTATAGCACTCATGCCATTCCGGAGTCATCCGCGCGAGGATCTTCTCCCTCATGCTTCTGCCCGTCCAGTAAGGAATGATTTCCTCAGCCTGAAGCTTTCTGTCCTCCTCTGTTGTGTGGAAAGACACAAGCTTACGCTCGCTCATAACCGTCATGTCCTCCACGCTGTGACAGCACAGCTCCGGGAATGTAGGAGACGCCTGGGGATCTCTTCCTTTCTCGCCGACGATCAGTTCTCCGTCTCCCAGATACAGAGTCTTTCTTGAGAAATACTCTTTAAGAACCATCGAACGCATCACCGGAATCGAATACTTACCGTCATTCTCTTTGTAAAAATCCGTCTCAATCTTTGCTCTCTCAAGATCGATGTGAACCGGTGTCGTCACACTGAGTTCTCTAAGCTTCTGAATTCTCTCGTTCATTCCACGCTTCTTCGCCATATCTTACCCTCCTATTTTTGTGTTAGCAAATCCGGCCTCCTGGAAGAGCCGCACGAACTCTTCCATCTCTGCCTTCTCCGGCGCATGTAAATCTGTTCCCTTATATTCCATATCCAGCTTCGGATACTTTCCGCTTCCCGTATCATGATACGGCAGCAGATTGATCTGAGGCGGATGAATATCATGTTCCTTCAGAAACGCTATGGTCTCTTTCATATTCTTCTCGTTGCCATTCACTTCCTTGATTACCGGGATCCGAATATATATCCTCGCCCCGTCTCTCGCAAGACGGATCAGGTTCTCCAGGATCAGCTTATTATCTGCTCCTATGTATCTCTTATGAATCTCAGGGTCCATTACCTTTACATCATAGAGAAATGTATCCACATAAGGAAGAATCGTCTGAAACTTCTCATACGGAACATATCCGCAGGTGTCTATGGTAAGCGACACATCCTGGCGCTTAAGCTCTTTGGCAACCGCCAGAAGATAATCCTTATCCACCGCCATGGCCTCCCCGCCGGAAAGCGTCACTCCTCCGCCGGAATCTTCATAGAATATCTGATCTTTCATAAGCTCCTTCACAAGCGACTTTACCGTATATTCACGGCCTACAGTCTCTCGTATCCCGGCCGGACAGAAGTTCTCACATCTTCCGCACAGGGTACATGCCTCTCTGTCCGTCGCCGCCTTTCCGTCTTTAAGGAGAATTGCCTGATTCGGACACGCCTCTACGCAGGCGCCGCAGCCCGTACATTTATCATGATCGTATTGAATCTCTCTCTCGTACCTCTGGGTCTCCGGATTGTGACACCATTCACACCGCAAAGGACATCCTTTGAAAAATACGGAAGTACGGATTCCATCCCCGTCGTGGATGGAAAACTTCTGTATATTCGTAACATTCTTCATCCTGCTATCCTCCCATATCTTAAAATTCTCTGTCCTAAAGACCTGTCAATTCCAAAAACATATCTCAAAAACTCGTTTATCTTAAGGTATTTATCCTAAAGTATATTAGACTAAAATACCCCTGCAATAAAAAAACGGTATATTAGACTATAGTTTAGACTATAGTACAAATATACCATTTTGTTATGTTTTTGTCAATACCCCATCCCCGGCATATCGAATAAAGACAGCTGAATATCACGGCTGGAAACCGTAATATGATCCGTAATCTCTTCATCTCCCCGCAGATGTCCGGTGAGCACCGGTGAATCCGGATCATGCTGATCATACTTATTCTTTGCATTCTCAAGGGTTCCCGCCGCATAACAATAACGGCAGCCATGAATACATGTGTGATAAGTACCGATGTCTATACTTTCCACACATCTGCATTCTTTACGCTGCCCCGCATCCTTCTTCAAATCCAGTTTATACCCTATCAGACGCCTGATCTTTTCTTTGTCGATACATGCACAGTGACTGATTCCGAACCGGTCCAGATGAGCTTTCTCCGCACAGGTATATAACGGAAGCTGATATTTTCTGGCTATCTTCCCCATTCCTTTTGCAAGCTCTGCTATCTCTTCTTCCCGCAGTTCGCGGTACGGACACTCTTTATAAGAGTCCACGAAACTGATAATACATCTGGTCGTCAAGCCATGCAGCCATCCGCACATCTGCTCAAAATGCTCCAGATGGTATGGAATTGAATATTTATCCGTAAGCAGAATCGGATCAAAGCGCCAGTCCATCCGCTCCCGTCCCAGCTTCTCGCTCATCAGAATAAACGAAGCCATGGTCTCGGCCGTACAGCGCAGATTCCGCTCTATATCTTGTTCGTAGTCCGTAATCGTCACCTGAAAATAATATTCATACCCCATATCCCTGATCTCTCTCAGATACGGCAGCATCGGTTCCGGATTCTTTGTCCAAAATACAATGCAGTCCACCGTATCCGGAGACAACATGATACGTTTAAGTTTTTTACGGTTATATGGATTCGGAACCAGTACTTCTCCGGCTTTAAGCCGGTTCACAAACCACTCCGGATATAATGCCGGAATGTCCGTTCTTCTGCTTGCGCTGATAATCATCTCACATCTGTCCTTTTTGCTTATCACTCAAAATTCTTCTCAATCAGCCTGCAGTACTCCTTGTAGACCTCACTTTCCCCAAATTCTGCCGCAAGCGCGCTCCGAATCCCTTTATAATACCATCCGATCGTATTCTTATCCCTCATCCGGAAACGGCTCCATAATTCTTCCCCGCACACAGGATAATCCCTGTCAATATCACGTATATTCGACAGTTTATCCGCAAGACCTATCATCTGCACTTCTTTCGGCGCGCTTCTCAGGTGCTCAATCGTACTTCGTTTCCTCTCCATCCAGGAAAGCGACTTATCCTCACTTTCCTGGGCTACGATCCACGCCACCCTCTCAGAGAATTCCTGCGCCAGTATCCGCTGTGTGATCCCTTCGCAGTCTTCAATGGTGTCGTGAAGTACTGCCGCGCTTATTACCTCCTCGTCTTCCGTCATCCCCGATACAATATCCTTCACTTCCAACGGGTGAACGATGTACGGACGCCCCGTCCCCTTTCTAAATTGCCCTTCGTGTGCCTTAGCAGCAAACCTGACCGCCTTATCAACCATACTCATACCTCTCATATCAATCCCGACCTGCGGAGCTATCCCTCTTCAATCCCTTCATTCTCTTCACTCTTCTCAATTTCCCCGACCTCTTCGATCCCTTCGCGAAGCCTGGCTTTTTCTTTTTTATGGAATAAGTTAAATATACAGGGAACTACGACTAAAGTCAATATCGTTCCGTAGATAAGACCTCCGATTGTCACAATTGCCATCGGCTGCACCATATCAGAACCCATACCTACTCCCACCGCCATAGTCGACAACCCTAAGATTGTCGTAAGCGCCGTCATGATGATCGGCCGAAGTCTTGTCATTCCCGCTTCTACAAGGGCGTCTTCCCGGAGCATCCCGTTTTCAATCAACTGATTGGCATAATCGATAAAAACAATTCCGTTATTTACAATGATACCCGACAGCATCACAAATCCGATCATCGAGATAACGCTCACCGGCATTCCTGCGATAAAGAGCGCCAAAAGACCTCCGGTAAACGCAAGGGGCACCGTAAACATTATGATAAACGGAGACCGCAGGGACTGAAACTGCGCCACCATAATCAAATACATAAACAACAGCGCGAGCGCAAGCATCTTGAATAGCTCCACCATCGCCTCATTGATCGTCTCATCTTCACCGGTCATCTCGACTTCATAGCCTTCCGGAGCGCTGTACGCTCCCAGCGCTTTCTTCACCTGCCGGCTGACAAGCCCTATATTCTCACCGTCTTTAATCTCCGCCGTAACCGACATATATCTGCTCTGATCCATACGGCTGATTGCCTGAAGCCCGGAAGCGTTTTCAAAAGACGCGATATCTGTTAACTTTACCTCCTCTTTTGTACCGTCCTGCTTCTGCGCCGTAATCGTCATATTCTTTACATCTTCGCGAGTCATGCTTTCGCTGGCGTCGTCTAATACATAGATATCATACTCGTCCGTATCGGTTGAAAGAGCCGTCGCCGACTGTGCCTCCGCCAGTTTCCCGCTCAGTTCCTGGTATACCTGTGCAACCATGAGTCCATGCTGCGTTGCTTTCGTTTTATCCACGATGACTCTCAGTTCTTCCTTATTATCCTCCGTGCCGTCCGACACATTCTGCGTACCTTTAGTGTCTTCTACAATCTTCTTGATCTCTCCGGCAACCTCCTGTAATTTATCCAGCTCCTTTCCTTTAATCTGAATATTAATCCCGCTGCTTCCCAGAGCGCTCATATCCATGGAAGAGGTCTCGACCGTCAATTCCCCCTCGACTCCCTTCGTAACCTTCTCAATCTCTTTCTTAAGCCGATCATTCGACATGGAAGGGTTCTCTTTGGTTATTGCATAGATTGACACACTGTTGGTATCCGACTGCATCCCCATCATATTGGAGGAAGACACCAGACCTCCGATATCCTCGATATCCTTAAGTTTCCCGACACGTTCCATCACCTCATCCGCCGCTTTCGCCGTATCCTCAAGGCTGGCGCCCTTCTCAAGTTCCAAAGTCATGCTGACTTGTGTGCTTTCCATCTCAGGCATGAACTGCGTTCCCCGCGTCAGCTCCAGCGCGATACTGCCGATAAACAAAAGCAGCGCTCCCAATAATACCAGTATCTTGAACCTCAGAGCCTTTCGAAGGATACCTCCGTACCACTCTTTCACCTTTATATACAATCTGGATTCTTTCTCTTCCGTCCTCTTTAATACTCCGGCCGACATCATCGGAACTACTGTCAGCGCCACGATCAGACTCGCCATAAGAGAATACCCGATGGTAAGTCCCATATCCACAAAAAGCTGTCTGGTAATTCCTGATGTAAATACAATTGGCAGAAATACGCACACTGTAGTAAGCGTAGAAGCCATAATAGCCCCGCCTACCTGACGCGCGCCCTCAATCGCGGCATTTCTTGCCGATTCCCCTTCTTCATTACGCATACGGTAAATATTCTCGATTACAACGATAGAGTTATCCACCAGCATTCCTACTCCAAGAGCCAGTCCTGATAAGGAAATAATATTCAGTGTTACTCCCGAGAAATACATGGCGACCAGCGCTGTCATAATACTGATAGGAATCGAACATGCTATCACGAAAGTCGGACGGATACTCTTTAAGAACACCAGAAGAATAATAACCGCAAGTATCGCTCCATACACCAGATTATTAAGCACGGAATGGACGATCATATCAATATAGATCCCCTGATCCATAAGCACAACCGTATCGATCTCCTTGTTTTCCTTCTTAACATTCTCCAGACGTTCCAGCACACGGTCGCTGACGTCTCCGGTAGAATAACCCGTCTGTTTCTGCACCATCAGCATAATGCCTGAATTACCGTTGATCTTCGCGTAAGTCTCATCCGTATTATCCACCAGCTCTACACTTGCAACGTCTGATAACTTCACCGGATCTATTCCTTCCATATCAATCAGTACAAGATCCTTAAGTTCTCCTATATTTTTAAATTTATCGCCGACACGAACCAGATAATCAATTCCCTCTTCTTCTACATATCCCGCCGGCATACGGAAATTCTCCGCCGCCAGGATCGTCTTTATCATCTCTGCCGTCAGCATGTCGCCTGCCGCCGCCTGAGCGGATGCATCCTCCATGGCGGATTCCATCTGAGCCTCCTGCATCTGAATCGCTGATTCCCCAACCGCAAGCTGAGTAGCTCCCTCTCCGATACCGACCGCCGCTTCCAATTGTCCTGCCGCAAGCTGCCCTCTGGCCTCAGCCAGCGTCATCGCCCCTTCGTTCACCTGCTGCTGCAAGGCTTCCAATTGACTCTTTCCTGCATTTAACTGTTCCTGTCCTTCTGTTATCGCCGCTTCCTGTCTCTCCAATTCCTGGATAGCCGCGCTTAAGGTCTCATACGCAGCCTCATAGATACCGTCGCCCACAACAGTCTCCAACTGTACAAGCTGCTCTTCTAACTCCGCCCGTTGTTCTTCGGTAAGCGGTAACTCCAAATCTTCCAATGTTATCTTAATCTGATCATACTCTGCCTTTTTCGCCTCAAGTTGGGTTAACTGTGCCTGCGCCTCCGCTTTTCCATTTTGAATCAATGCCAGATTCTGCTGAATCTGTGAATCTGCAACACTTAGTTCAGCCATCTTCTCCGTAATCTCCAGCTGCGCCTGTTTCAACTCCTCGCTCTTCATCGAGATCTGCGCCTCTGCTTCCGCCAGTCCTGCAGAAGCCTGTTTCTTGCCGGCTTCCAGCGCGGCTCTTCCGCTTTCTACCTGCTCCTTGGCTTCGTCAAGAGCGCTTTTGGCTTCATTCACCTTCTGCTCTAACTCTGCTTTGATATCATCGTTTAATTCCGTAACCTTCTGCTCATTTACTGTAACCTCAATCGTTTCTTCTATACTTCCCGTCGCAGTAACCGACGCCACCCCTTCCACACTTTCCACTTCCGGAATCACATGATCTTCGATCAGTTTGCCCGCCTCCGCCGCGTCTTTATCCTTTGCACTGACTGCCGCGACCAATACCGGCATCATATCCGGATTCAGTTTCATAATAATAGGATTCGACACGGCCTCCGGCCAGAACCCTCTGATCTGGTCCAGGCTCTCCCGCATCTCGATCGTAACAGAATCCATGTTAGCCGTCTGGTCGAATTCCAGTACAACCGTAGAAGAATTCTCGTTCGATATGGATTGAACCGTCTTAATATTGCTCACCGTGGCCATGGTCTGCTCCACCGGACGTGTCACGATCTGCTCCACTTCTTCCGGACTTGCCCCTATGTAACTGGTCATAACGATCGCGTAAGGCAAATTCATGCTCGGCAAGAGATCTACCGTCATACTGCTGAAAGAAACCACTCCCAGGATAATTATGAGAACCACGCCTACTACTACAGTATAAGGCCTTTTAACGCTGAAATTTGATAACATATGAGATCCTCTTTCCACTTTTTGATTTGATAAAATAATATGTAAATCATAGCACTTGAATCTTTAAATCGCAAGAATTCAGGAGTATAATAACGCTAAGAATATCTGATTTAATAGATATTTAATAAAATATTTCTAAAAATAAAAGAACAGGAGAATCCATGTATATGAGAACAATATTTATCACCGGCGCTTCCAGAGGAATCGGACGGAGTATTGCGTTAAAATTCGCGTTCGAAGGATACTATGTGTTCCTTAACTGCCATGCTTCCGTCTCTCAGTTAGAAGAGGTTCGGCATATAATAGAAGAAGACTGCCGCGCTGCATGCGAGATCGTAGCGGGTGATGTGGGGAATCCGGATGATGTTGCCCGTATGTTCGGACAAATCTATCGCTCCTGCGACAAGCTGGACGTTCTGATCAACAATGCCGGCATCTCACACATCGGACTCCTTACGGATATGACCACGGAGGAATGGCAGCGCATCCTTGATGTGAATCTGTCTTCCGTCTTCTACTGCTGCCGGGCCGCGATTCCGCCTATGATCTCTGCCGGCTCCGGCAGGATCATCAATATCTCCTCCATGTGGGGAACCTCCGGAGCCTCCTGCGAAGCCGCCTACTCGGCCTCAAAAGCCGGCGTGAACGGACTCACGAAAGCCCTGGCCAAAGAACTGGCGCCCGGTAACATCCAGGTCAACGCCGTTGCCTGCGGAGTCGTCGATACAGAGATGAACCGGCAGTTATCCGCTGAAGAAAGATCGTCACTGGAAGATGCGATTCCGACGGGAAGATACGGAACCCCGGAAGAAATCGCTAAGATCACGTGGGATATCGCACACGCCCCCGCGTATATGACCGGACAGATCATCGGAGTAGACGGCGGTTATTTATAAATACCGAACCTGTTAAGGAACTATTTAAAGATAATAAAAGTAACCGCATCATCGTCTTATGCGGTTACTTTTTGGTGTTGCTTATATAATCTCTAACACAATCGGACAATGATCCGATCCCATCACTTCCGTCAGGATCTCAGCATCCTTAAGCCTGTCCTTCAGACATTCCGACACACAGAAGTAATCAATCCGCCACCCGGCGTTCTTAGCCCTCGCGCTGAAGCGGTAGGACCACCAGGAATAGATTCCTTCCGCATCCGGATAGAAATATCGGAATGTATCAATAAATCCCGATTCCAAAAGAGCCGAGAATTTTCCCCTCTCTTCATCTGTGAAACCTGCGTTTCTACGGTTGGTCTTTGGATTCTTCAAATCGATCTCTTTGTGGGCCACATTCAAATCTCCGCAGAAAATAACCGGTTTTCTCTCTTCCAACCCTTTCAGATATGCAAGAAAATCTTCCTCCCACTGCATTCGGTATGGAAGCCGAGCCAGCTCATTCTGTGAATTCGGCGTATATACGGTGACAAAATAAAACTCTTCAAATTCAAGCGTAATCACGCGCCCTTCCTGGTCGTGTTCCTCTATCCCAATACCATAGGCAACCGCCAACGGTTCTTCCTTCGTGAATATCGCCGTTCCTGAATATCCCTTCTTTTTGGCATAGTTCCAGTACTGATAATACCCCGGTGTATCCAGCTCAAGCTGCCCTTCCTGCATCTTAGACTCCTGAATACAGAAAATATCCGCGTCCGCTTCCTTAAAGAAATCCGCGAAACCTTTCTGCACACACGCACGGATCCCATTCACGTTCCATGATACGAATTTCATATTCTTCCTCCCAATATCTGCCCTAACATTATACCTTCCGCAAAACGCTCTTCCTACCCGGCGCAATTATCGAATCAAGCTTCTGCCGGCGCTTCTAATAATATACCTTCCTCAAGAACAATCCCCTCGCCGGCGCAAGGAATCCTGCCAGGCTTCTGTCCTCCGCCGCAATGACTACCGGCAGCATCGACGCTTCCCGCCTGCCCGTCCCTATCTCTAAAAGCGTTCCTGTCAGAATCCGAACCATATGATACAGAAATCCCGTCCCATAATAAGTAATCCGAACCTTCTCGGCGCTTCTTACGATCTTAATATTTGTAATACGGCGTACCGCGTCCCTGCAATCCTTGTCGTCCGTAAAACTGATAAAATTCTTCGGCCCTATCAGATACTTTGTCGCGTCACGCATCGCTTCAATATCCAATTTTTCCGGATAATGATAACAATATCTGCGGGAAAATACATCCGGCTTCTCTCTGCAGTCTATATAGTACTCATACTTCTTCCCTTTGGCGCTTTTCCGCGCGTGGAAACTGTTCCTTACAAGCTCCACCCTGATAACACGGATATCTTCCGGAAGATATCTGTTTAAAGATTCTTTTAATTCATTTGTGTCATACAACTTTGACAGTTTTACACTCGCCACCTGGCCCCGCGCATGAACCCCGGCGTCCGTCCTGCCGGACCCGTCCACATGTACACGGTATCCGACCAGCTTCCCGATACTCCATTCCAGTATAAACTGAATCGTATTATCCGTCGTAACCTGACGCTGCCACCCTTGATATCTGCTGCCGTCATAAGCAACCGTTAACTTATACGTCCTCATTCTATATCATCCTATCTATCCTAATCACTGCACCCTGCACCTTTATGAAAAGAAATGAAGAAGTTACTCCAGTATCTTCTTCAACTCATCCAGAAAAGTATTCACATCTTTAAACTCACGGTATACAGACGCGAACCTGACATATGCGACCTCATCCAGATCTTTAAGCTCCTCCATCACAATCTCGCCGATACTGCTGCTCGAAACCTCTTTTACCTCCATACTGAATATCTTCGTTTCAACCTTATCAATCGCCCTCTGAATATCTGCAGCCGATATCGGACGCTTATAGCAGGCTCTTAAGATCCCATTCTCAATCTTCCCCCTGTTATACTGTTCCCGGTTATTATCCTTCTTGATAATAATCAGCGGTATCGTCTCAACCTTCTCATAAGTCGTAAACCTCTTCCCACAGGAATCGCAGGAGCGGCGGCGGCGGATCGAATTTCCATCCTCTGCCGGTCTTGAATCAATCACCCTGGTATCTAACTGGTTACAATATGGACACTTCATCTGTATGGTTTTCCTTTCTTATTTACTATATACAATACACTTTTTAATAAAAGAACACATACGTTCATTGGTTTTTTCTTTCCTGATTTACTATGTACAGTATACACTCTCCAATATCGGGAAGTCAAACCCCTTTTCGTTATTTACAGCTAATTATACAACAACAGCCGGAGACAAAAGAAAAGGACGCCCTGCACAGACTCTTCATGGCGTATTCACAGGAATATTGCCCGTCTGTCCAGAGACGTTCTTTTCATTCAAACTACACTTCTGCAGATCCCTTCTATTCCTTCAGATCAATCACCGATACCGGACAGGAATCTCTTGCCTCTATTGCCGTACTCTCATATTCCGGCGCCACTTGCGCATATGCCTCTGCCACACCGTCGTCATTAAACCGGAATACTTCCGGACATGTCGCCACACAGGCGCCGCACGAAATACATCCATCATTCACTACTGCTTTCACGGGTCATTCCTCCTTGTATTTTCTGGGTACCCACGGCAGACAGTCTGCCTTTTCTGACCGTTCCCTTTCATACAGTATTCCCCGTTCCGCAGAATATATTCCGCCTACGCGGTCAAAATCAAAGCGTCTCTGACGGAAAACATTTAATGTAGTTTATATCAGTACATCGTAAACGAAAGAGAGAAGGTCTGTATTACCGGATAAAATTCGTTCCCACTCTTTCCTCTTTCTCCGGCAATCCATACGCCTCCCTGCCAAGCGCAATACTCTTCATAAGGAACGTCATATTCTTTGCAAGCGTACGCATAATCTGCATCCCTTCGCCGTCCTGAACGGCTTCTTCGGCATTATTTCCATGGATGCTGTTCCAATACTGACTGGATGCCACCGGCATACCGCTAATCGTAAAATACTTATTCAGCTCGTCAAAAGTTGCCGACAGCCCTCCTCTTCTTGCCGAAACCACACTGGCTCCAACCTTCATCGTCTTATCAAATCCGGAACTATAAAAAAGCCGGTCCAGGAACGCAACCAGCGTCGCATTCGCCGACGCGTAATATACCGGACTCCCCAGTACAATCCCGTCACATTCTTCAAATACCTTAGCCGCCGCGTTCACCGAATCGTCAAAAGCACACTTCCCGGTCTTCCTGCAGGAACCGCAGGCGATACAGCCCCGGACGGCTTCCTTTCCTATATGCATCAGCTCCGTCTCTATCCCGTTCTCTTTAAAGATCTTCTCCATCTCATGTAACGCCGTATATGTACTCCCTTTCGCATGGGGACTCCCGTTAACCAATAATACTTTCATAAAATCCTCGCTCCTTTTCTAATATAATGATATCATTGTATCACTCCGAAGAATATTCGGCAAGGCGGACGGTCTGCTTATTTCATGGAACTGTCAGAGCAGGTATGAAAAATATCTTTGCAAAATGTCACTTTACTGTCACTTTGCTTTGTTACAATTGGCTTGCTTGGAAATGAGCGGTATATTCAGATCATATTCGCTTACGAGTTAATCTTAAGAAAGGACGTCATACAGCCATGGAAATACTGCGATGCAGCAATCTGACAAAAACCTACGGTCAAGGCTTAGAAACCGTTACAGCCCTTGACCACGTAACTCTCTCCCTGGAAAGCGGCAGTTTTACCGCCGTAGTGGGAGCCTCCGGATCCGGAAAATCCACACTCCTGCACATATTAGGAGGCGTAGACCGCCCGACGGAAGGCAATATCTATATAGAAGACACGGATATCTCTACCCTGTCCCTTGAACAGCTCGCCGTCTTCCGCCGCAGAAAAGTAGGGATCGTCTACCAGTTTTACAACCTGATTCCAACCCTGAACGTACGCAAGAACATTCTGCTCCCGATTCTTCTGGACAATGAAAAACCCGACGAAGCGTATTTCGAGAAGCTGACAAAGACTCTGGGACTTTCCGACCGGCTGAATCATTATCCCAGGGAATTATCAGGAGGACAGCAGCAGAGAGTAGCCATCGCAAGAAGCCTGATCTATCATCCCGCTATCCTTCTGGCAGACGAACCGACCGGCAATCTGGACCGAAAGAACTCTGACGAGACATTGGAGCTATTACAGTTATCTAATCAACAATACAAACAGACGGTTCTTCTGATCACTCATGATGAAAAGACAGCCCTGAAAACGGATCGGATCATCACACTGGAAGACGGAAAAATCATATCTGACGAGGTGACAAGACGATGAAAATATTACGTGAATATGTGTGGGATACTCTCCGGCAGAACAAACGCTCCGGCGCCGTCATCATAACCGCCTTGTTTCTTATGACTACTCTGATGTCCTGCTTTTGCGGGCTGGTCTATACCATGTGGACCGACGCAGTCGTACTGGAGAAATGGCATAACGGAGATTGGCACGGAGAACTGTTTGATGATACGCCGGGGGACGCTCTGGAACAGATCAAAAACTACGCCTCTGTCTCTGCCGTATTAATCAAGGGCGAATGGGAGACGGCAAAACTTCCTGACGCGGCCGACAATAATAATCCCAGACTCTACCTTACTTTCCGGGGTGCGAATCAGGAATACTGGGATTCCATGCCGGAAAAAAACACGATAACCGAAGGACGTATTCCTGCTTCCGAGACAGAGATCGCATTATCGAAGCAGTATTTTGAGGACTATCCGGATACGAAGATCGGCGATACCCTTACCCTTCCTGTCGGACGCCGTATGTATAACGGGGAATCCTGTATGGACACCGACCTCTACCATGAAGGAGAAACATTTACAGAAATCAGGACAAAGACATACACCATCGTCGGCCGCATGGATGTCACTACCTCCTCAGCCGTCCCGTCCTACACCGGTATGACATGGATTAACGAAGATTCGGTCAAACCCGAAGACTCGATTACCGTGTATCTGAGATTCAACCCGATGCGCAGTACTTATCAGGAACTTCCTGCCCTTGCCAAAAACATTGGCTACGAGACGGATGAATATGGAGAATACACCCTTCGCTACAACACCGGACTTTTGCCACTCTACGGTATCTTCGCTCCTTCGGAAAAAAACGGACCGATTTCCCTGGGTTATCTGGCCGTACCGCTAATGTTCCTGCTGTTTGCCGTGCTTCTGGTCGCCGTCTTCGTGTTGGTCATACACAACGCCTTTATCATGTCTGTCAACGAGAAGCTCTCGCAGCTTGGAACTCTCGCCGGAGTCGGCGCCACGCCGGGGCAGATCAAAAAGACGGTTCAGACCGAAGCCCTGCTGCTGACCGCCATACCGCTCCCTCTTGGAATCTTCTGCGGGCGGCTTCTGGTGCTTAAGCTGTTTCGGTTAATCAACGCTTCTAACGATCTTGGCAGGGAAGCGCCGGACATCGTCGTCACCTTCGGACTTCCGGCTATCCTGCCCGCCGTCCTGCTGTCGCTGCTTACCGCATGGCTATCCGCGCGGATACCTGCCGGCAAAGCGGCAAAACTACTGCCTGTTGAGATATTAAAGCAAGGAGGGAATCCCGTAACCTCACGGAAACACCGTAAAAGAGAGAAGCAACGGTTTCATTTCCCGGGAATCACAGGAGAACTGGCCGCCAACGCAGTGTTTGCCCGAAGGCGTTCCTACCGGATGGCGACGATCTCCCTCTGCCTGTCCTTCCTGATGCTTACGCTGTTTCAATATTTCGTCACGATAAAAAAAGCTAACGATGAGATCTACAGCACGCCGCCATCCGAAAGCGGGCACATCTTCCTCACTGTCAGCGACGGACGTCCCCCGGATACAGAGGCTCTTCGGGCGATTAAGACCCTCCCCGAAATCAAACGGGCATCCATCAGCAATTCCATGGCCTGCGCCGTCTGGGTCGGTCAGGAAGACGCCTCCGAAGATATCAATACCTACCTCGGCGGACTCGATCAGATCGTCGCGAAGGGAAAATACTCCCCCATTCATCGAGATGGAAAGTATCGGATCGACGCCGTCATCTATGGTCTGGAGGACGACAAGTTCCGTGAATATTGTGAATCGCTTGGAGTCCCGCCGGAGTCGTATTATGATAATCCTTCCAGCGCTCTGGTCTATAATTACACCAAAGATCCGGAAAACAGCAGCCGAAGGAATATCCTGTACCGCGAACTGCTGAACCTCCAGGAAGGACAGTCCCTCACCTTTACCGAGAAAACCCGGGACGAAATTGAAGGCGATTATGAATTTGATATCCAGATAGGGAAACTGATAGCCAGAGATGAATTACTGATAGAATCATTTGAAACCTCCTCGTTCTGCCTGACTATGTTCATGCCGATGCAGCATGTTCTGAAGCTTGCAGACTCGTGCTGCGAACGCAGAAAGACATCTGCCCAGGTTATCAGCGGTATTTTCTGGACGGCAGACCCGCCCGACTATAACCACATTCAAAAAACTACCAAAAAAATGGACGCGCTCATCTCCCGTTATTACGGGAGCGGTGATTATTACTTGAGCGACCTTGCGGAACACGAAGAGATGGCGGAAAATATGCTCCACGTCATGAATCTTGTCATCACGTTCCTGACGGCGTTCCTTGCAGTGATCGGGCTCTCTAACGTATGGGCAAGCATTTCCGGCAATTTGCGGCAGCGAAGACAGGAGTTCGCCATGCTGAGATCTGTCGGACTCTCTCCGAAGCAGTTATGGAAGATGCTTCTTGTGGAAGGAATGACCCTGGGGCTGAAACCTTTGCTCTACTCCCTTCCGCTTCAGTTCGCCGTACTCGCCGCGATGCTTACGATCACTGAAATCTCCGTCCCGGAATACCTGCATTATGCGCCTTACGGCGTCATCTTAGGATATACCGCTCTGGTTCTCCTGGCAATCTTAGGCGCCTACTTGATCGGCGGACGAAAGCTGCAGCGGGAAAATATTATTGAAACAATCCGGGATGATACATTATAATCCCTGACATCTGATATTCGTATCGGTTGAGTATCGGCTAACCGGCATTCTGCGCCCCGCTTCAATCTTTGCTTAACAACACGGCGGGCTATGTACCGTTCTGCTCTGTATCAGACATAGCCCGCATACCATTTTATCCTGAAAAAAGCGTGTCCATTTACCGTATTCCCGGCGCTGATCTGCCCGTTCTGCTGCTCTATTACCGCTCTCGCCAATGCCAGACCGATTCCCACATTATCCTTCGCCGCGCCTTTTCCCCGGTAGAATCTCTCGAACACATGCGGAAGATCCGCCGCCTGAAACCCGCTGCCTCCGTCTTCAATCCGAAGCTCCGTATAGATAGGATTCTGACTATATGACGCAGAGATAATTCCCTTTTTTGGAGTATGCTCCACACAGTTTTTCAGAATATTTAACAAAGCTTCTTCCGTCCACTGTCGGTCTGCACAAATCCAACACTCTTCTGCATCTTGCCCTGTCTGCTTTGCCGCAATCCTTGTATCTTGTCCGGTCTGCCTTGCTGCAATTTCTGTCTCTTGCCGCAATCGCGCGGCATGCGCATCCACCGAAGAACACTCTTCTACAATAAGCGTGATCTGCCTCTTCTCCATTATTTCCCTGAGGGGTTCCGATGCGGCTTCAATCAACTCCGGCATCTTAAGTCTCTCCCTTTGAAAGACAATTCCGTGGGAATCCAGCTTCGCCAGCGACAAGAGTCCTGTCACCAGATTCCTGAGACGCTCGATCTGGTTGGATAATCTGCTGTAATATTCTCTGGTCTCACCGGTCTGATATTCCTCTAAAAGTTCCGTCATCAGCGACATAGACGTCAAAGGAGTCTTCAACTGATGCGCGATATCCGCAATCCGCTGCGCTAAGACTTCATGGTTCCTTACGGCAGCCTCCTTCGTACTCCAAAGCTCCATAACTGTCTTATATATTTCATCTTCCAAATGAGAAAATATATCCTCGCTCCGGCGCAGAACGGCTCCCTCTCCCTGATTCACCGCTTTCAGATATCCTGTCAGCTCATGAATCCGCCCTTTGATCCTTATCTCTTCCCGATACCGCATTCCGAACACAATCCAGCCTGCCAACTGGAAGAGAAAAACACTGATCCCCGCCGTAAACGGAAGATACCTGCCCCAATTTCTCATCGGATGATAACCATATCGTTTTAAAAATGCCTCTCCTTCCTGAATCAATTCCCCCGGCTCCCTGTCCGCATCCTTCTTCAGACATTGTGCCAGAACATCCGACAGCAGCATTTCCTTATCTCGTCCTGAACCTTCCTCAGAAATATCTGAAATATCTATATTCCCGTTCGAATCCCGCCCGCTCCCTTCCGTTCTCAGCACAGAGTCCGCAATTCCCGCCACCGTCCTATATTCATGATAACTTAAAACAGCCGCCAGAAAAACCCCGGCGGCAAGCCCTAAGAACAACCACAATATGAAATTCCTGACGGCTCTTATTTTTATATTCATCTCTTATTCAGCCCTTAACCCTTAGCCGCCGGTCAAGGCGGCAAAATAATCTTATCATTTTCTCTCTTCCATCCGGTATCCGATTCTTCTTACCGTCGTGATACCGGCTGCCTGACCAATCTTCTCCCGCAGGCGCTTTATCGCAACTGTCAGCGTATTATCATTCACAAAATTCCCTTCTATATCCCATATCTTCTCTAAGATCCGATTTCGGGAGAGAATACATCCTTTATTCTCCATCAACATCAACAGGAGCCGGTATTCCAGCCCCGTCAGAATAATATTTTCATCTCCCGCATATACCTGCATCCTCTGCTTATCAAGCCGTATCTCTCCGCAGATCAGTTCATCGTGATCCTCTCTTCTATGAAATCCCACCCGCCTTAACACAGCCTGAATCCTCGACTCCAACACGGCTATATGGAAGGGTTTTGTAATGTAATCGTCCGCCCCCATATCAAGCCCCCGGGTGATATCCCCGACGTCATCCCTCACAGTCAGGAAGATAACCGGAATATCCTGATTCTGCTTTATCCAGCCGCAGAAATCATAACCGTTTCCGTCCGGAAGATTCAGATCCAGAAGAATGAGATGGAACTCTTCCACCGAAAGCAGCTCTTTCCCTTCTGCCACACAGGAACACTCAACCACCTCATAACCCTTCTTCCTCAGCGCCGAACAGACGCCGAAACAGATTGTCTCGTCGTCTTCCACCAATAATATCTTTACCATATATCTAATACCTTCCTACGATACTCTGTAGATATTCTTTGTATTCCTGCCTTACATGCTCTGGTCCCGCAATATGGAGATTCGCTCCTATTCCGGTAACCCATCCAAAGAATTGACGACTGACTACCACCGGTACGCGCACCCGGAACCGCTCTCTTCCTACAGGCATGACTATCGTCTCTGTCCCAAACCTGTCCAGTATCACCCCGATAATACCATTGCCGCACTCCAGCGTCACTTCCTCGTCATGCCCGCCATACATAGAGAAGGTCTTCTTTGAGAACTCCGCAAGATCAAAATTCTGGAACTTCTCCTTCCCGACGCGCTCCTGATCCGTTACACAAGTCTGCTGCATCTTATCCACCCGATAATGCTTCATACAATCCGCGTCTGCGTCATAAGCGATCAGATAATAATTCGCGTCGTCCCATGTCAGCGACCAGGGGCTGACCGTATAGACGGCGCCGTTCTTCTTCGGTTTCAATTCTTTCTTAACCGTCCACTCTGCATAACGGTACTGGATCTGCCTGTTCTTAAGGATAGCAGTATGTATCTGATCCACATTATAATAGATCGTCTCGTTGCCCGTCTTGGGACGATTGTAGATGAATACATTCCTCTGGAGCTGTCTGGCGTCATGCTCCCCGGCAAGACTTTCCAGCTTTTTGATCAGCTCCTCTGATTTCTTCTTACTAATGAACTTCGACGCCTGCACCGCATCCACAAGAAGCTTCAATTCCGGGAGTTCAAACTTCCTGCTGCCGACATAATATCCGCTGTTGGTTCCCTTCGTGTGCAGAACGTCTATTCCAAACTCCCGTAATGTCTCGACGTCGCTGTATATCGTCTTACGGTCGGCAGACATTCCGTACTCCCGCAATACTTTATTGATATCTGCCGAAGACATCGTATACTTCTCATCCGTCTTCTCCAAAAGCATCTTCATAATATACAATGTCCTTAATTTTGCCGATGAAACTGCCATCATTGTTCCTCCATACTCAGGAATACACTTTCTGAATTTTTTACTGTTCCTTGTTGTCTATAGAACAACGCTCACAATCAGAGTATAACATATTCGAAACCACATCCGCAACCTGACAAGAGAACATCGGCCGACCGCCGTACAAAAGCAGTTTTATATCCTTAGAAATCATATTCATCCGGGTTCAATCCCGCGTTCCTCATCACTTCTCTGCGTTCTTTCCCGGTCATCATTTCCAATTCTTCGGCTCTCAGGCCGGATAATTCGAACTCTGTCCGCTCTGTCTCATATGGCTTTTGCAAAAACATAACTTCTATCAAACTGCCGGATACATTCAATTCTTCGCTGTAAATTATCTCTCTCATTATGCTTCCTCCAAAAATTCCTTGTAATCGCTCTCGTCTGCAAACAGAAGATAGCTTCCATCTACATATCCCATATAACCATCCGCTACAAAATAACCCTTCACAATCTCCACCTCCTGTTTTATCTTCCAATATCTTGGCTCATCCTGCTTTCATTAACCAATATTCTGGTTTTTCTTTACTTCTCTGTCAGTTTACCAAATCAGGTGTCCAAAAATATCCACAGTCAGCATTTGTGAATAAAAAAAACGCAAAAAAGGAATCCTTTTCAGGATTCCTCTACTCTTTATAATATCTTTGACAAGAACTCTTTAAGTCTTGGTTCCTTCGGATTTCCAAAGAATTCCTCCGGACTCCCCTGTTCCTTTATAAGCCCTTCATCCATAAACACAACCCTGTTCGCCACTTCTCTTGCAAACCCCATCTCATGAGTAACGACCACCATCGTCATACCGTCGGCCGCAAGCTGCTTCATAAGCTCTAACACCTCGCCGACCATTTCCGGATCAAGAGCCGAAGTCGGTTCATCAAATAAGATCACATCCGGATCCATCGCAAGGGAACGTATAATCGCGATCCTCTGTTTCTGTCCGCCCGAAAGCGTAGACGGATAGACGTCCGCCTTATCTTCAAGCCCAATTCTCTGCAGCAGAGACATTGCCTGTTCTTTTACCTCGTTTCTGATCTGATCCTTTGTCTGTGTTATCGGGATCAGCTCTCTCTTCCGGTTTCCGGCGAACATATTCCTGAACTTAGTAAAACGGTTCTGTCTCTTCGCCCTATTCAGATCCTGGCACCGCAGATACAGCGGAGCCATCATGATATTCTGCAGCACCGTCTTATTGTTAAACAGATTAAAATGCTGGAATACCATCCCCATATGCCGGCGGTGTACATTGATATTCACGCTCATGTCCGCGATATCCACACCCTTAAAGACAATACTCCCGCCGCTCGGATCCTCCATACAGTTAAGACACCTGAGGAACGTACTCTTTCCGGAACCGGACGGTCCGATCACCGCCACAATATCTCCTTTATTGATGGTAATGTCAATTCCTTTAAGGACTTCCAAGTCTTCAAAGTTCTTCCTGAGATTAATTACGTCTATCACTCTTCTTCAGGCTCCTTTCCATCAATTTTATAAGCAGCGAGATCAGCAGAACAAGCACAATATAGATCAGCGCCATCACCAGATAGGGAACCATGAACTCATAGCTGTTGCTGCCGATATAGTTAAACGCCACATACAGATCGGCAGCCCCTACGAAACTAACGACCGAAGTCTCTTTGATCAGGGATATGAATTCATTTCCCAACGTAGGAAGGATGTTCTTGACCGCCTGCGGTATGACGATCTTGATCATACTCACACGGAAACTAAGTCCTACAGCGCGGCCTGCTTCCATCTGCCCGGGATCCACCGACTGAATCCCGCTTCGCATAATCTCGGATATGTATGCGCCGCTGTTCAGTCCGAATACCAGCATGGCCACCTGGACTCCGGTAATCCTCCATCCGATAATCGGCAGCAATACGTAATAAAATACAAGCAGCTGTACCACGATCGGCGTCCCTCGAAACATTGCGACATAAAAGCTGCATATCCCGTTCAGCACCCGCGGCAGCAATTTATACTTTGGAAGCACGCGTACGGTAGCGATCAAGGTTCCAATCACAATTCCGATAAGAAGACCTGCCACCGCGATCATCAGCGTATTTTCAAGTCCCTCTACGACCTTTACATAGCCGCCTTCCTCCAGGAAGATCTCTATAAACTTGTTTACTTTTTGTTCAAAATTACCCATGATTATTGCATCTCATTGATTGATTCTGTGATTGCGTCCGCCGGAGCCGCATCGATAATTACGTACGTAATATTACCGTTAAGCATATCCTGTACGGCAAGAGACCCGTTCTTATAAGTCGTACATTTTGCCGGAAGACCGTCGAATCCCCAGTCTGCGTCGCCTTCTACATAATACTGTCCGGTTGTCCCCGCCTGCACGCCGATGGAGTCAGAATCACTCATCTCTTCAAGGAGCGCCGCTACCGCGTCCGCGTCTCCACAATCGTCGAACTTTGTATCATCGCTCGGAACGATCAGCCTCTGGGATGCCGTATAATAAGAATCTGTAAATGTTACATATTCTTCTCTTTCTTCATTAATAGTCAGACCTGCCATCGCAATATCACATTTCTGCTGACTTACAGACAGACATACCGCGTCGAAATCCATATTCTGGATAACCAGCTCTTTATCTAATTCCTCCGCCAGCATAGCCGCGATCTCCATATCGATTCCATAATAACTTTCGCCCTTAGTGTACTCGAACGGCTCAAAAGCAGCGTTCGTAGCGACTACAAGCTGATCCTTAGAATCGTCTAATTCAGCAGATTCCACCGCTTCCGGCTCTCCGCCTCCAAAATACTTGTCGCAAATCTCATCTAATGTTCCGTCCTCTTTAATCTTGCCTACAAATGTATTCACCTGCTCTAAAAGCTCCGGCTGCGTCTTGTCCACACCAAAAGCATACTCCTCGTCCGTCAGGTCAATATCAATGACCTTCGCTGTCTTTGCGGAGGAACTTTTCTCTGCATCGCCGCTTCCGTCTGAAGAATTACTGTCTGCACCGTCCCCGGAACCGCCGCAAGCCGCTAACGACAATACACAGGCTGCCGTCAATAATACACTAACCAGTTTTTTTAATTTCATATCTCATATCCTCCTATGATAATTTATAAATATTTTTGTATAAAAATGCAAATCTAGTAGATATTCTATCATGTTTACGAAAAAAAACAAGTGGCTTTTTCTACATATTTTGTAGAAAAACCACTTATTTTCATGACATAACCCACAGAAAAACATCCTGTAAAAAGCCTCTGTATTCCATTTCTTTATGCAAGGAATGCCTGAATTACCGTCGCGACAACAATTATCCCGCCCAGAACAATACGATAATAACCGAACACTTTAAAATCATGCTTCTTAATATATCCCATCAGGAAGCGGATCGCAACGATCGACAATCCGAAGGATACCACACATCCCAGCATCAGAAGTCCGAACTCCGTACCGGTAAAACCAAGCCCGAAATCCTTCAGCTTGATCAGGCTCGCCCCGAACATAGCCGGTATTGCCAGGAAAAAGGTAAACTCAGCCGCCACTTCCCTGGATACTCCGATCAGCAGAGCGCCTACGATCGTCGCCCCGGATCTTGACGTACCGGGAATCAGCGCGAGCATCTGAAATCCTCCGATGGCCAGAAGCATCGGAACCGTAAGCTCCGAGATCTTCTTTACCGACGGTCTGACGTCAGCGTTCCGGTTCTCCACAATAATAAACAGCACGCCGTAAACAATCAACATAACCGCCACCGGAAGCGGCTTATAGAACAGTTCATCCAATATATCGTTGAACAGGATGCCCACAACTCCAGCCGGTATGGACGCAATCACTACTTTAATCCACATCTGCCATGTCAGCATCTTCTGCTTCTGTGTCTTTCTGGGCGAAAACGGGTTCAGCTTATGGAAATACAGTACCACGACCGCCATGATCGCACCCAGCTGGATCACCACGTTGAACATCTCCATAAATTCATCACTTAAGCCCGGCTTCAGCAGATCGCCCACGAGTATCAGATGACCTGTGCTGCTCACCGGAAGCCATTCCGTAATCCCTTCTACAATACCGAGTATGATTACTTTTATTATGTCTAACATATTCTTCTCTCCTTCATTGCTTTAATTCTCCTGCTTTTTCGGTGAGCATGCTTTTTCCGAAAGCATATGTGCAAAAAATTAATCCAGCACATATTCTTCGATAAAACGCGCAACTCCTTCTTCATCGTTCGATAACGTTATATAATCCGCCGCCGCTTTCACCTCGTCCCGGGCATTCCCCATGGCGACGCCGGTTCCTACCTCTCTGATCATCCGAAGATCATTGAGTCCGTCTCCAAAAGCCATGATCTCTTCCCGGCAGATTCCCATCGTCTCACCTAATCGTACCATCGCGCTCCCTTTATTAACCCCTTGCGCATTTACCTCGATATTCTTCTCCAGAGCGCCGGTTGCCTCAATACCCGGAATCGCTTTCAATTCTTCTCTTGCCGCGTCCCGGTCCCCCACGGACACAAACAGTCCCTGCACTTTATCCGCCCCCCGGTTCTCTTCCTTCATCTTCTTACGTATATCCGATACCGTTCTTCTGGTCGACAGTATATATCTTATCATAGGCTGTGAATCCAAATATCTGTCAATGCGCACAAGCCCGTCTTCCTGGGCGTACCCGATTCCGTCATAATAGATCTCCCGCAGCGTGTCATAATGTTCAAAGACATCCATCAAGCGCTCCGCCGTTTCCGGCGGCACCAAACACTCATATATGGATTCCCCTGTTCTGACATCCACAATCCTGCCCCCGTTCGCCGTCACGGCATACATTATACCGGGAAATTCAAGCAGCTCCTTAGGAACTCCCGCGAGAGGTCTTCCCGTTGCCGGCATCACGACGATCCCCTGATCTATCGCCCTCCTCAAGACATCTTTCGTATATGCAGTCAGTTCCTTCTGCGTCGTAAGAAGCGTACCGTCCAGATCCATACCGATCATCCTGGTCTTAATCTTCATAGGTCGTCAGCTCCTTCCTGTCTTTTGAAAATAGCATCAGTTCCATACTGATCTTATCTCCCGCCTGCTCATATGCCTGCTCCCCATGAAGCTTCATCTTCCTGACGGCTTCTTTCTGCGTCGCCGCTGCGAACAGTACCGTCTCCCTGGTAGGAGCCATAATTACAAGATCGTCTTTTA
Organism: uncultured Dorea sp.; assembly: GCA_910585725.1. GTDB lineage: Bacteria > Bacillota > Clostridia > Lachnospirales > Lachnospiraceae > Sporofaciens. The sequence goes on from CAJUFA010000002.1 coordinate 79,025, forward strand.
ATTTGTCCACACACACCTGCCAGATATGCTTAAAGCACAATGAACTTGCCTCATGCCAACCGTCCGCCAGGATGGCAAATCCGCCGTACCATGTATTGGCGATCACGAACTCCACATCCCTGACAAGATTCTCACATGACATATAATATAACGCCTCCACATCACAATCCGGCGGCAGCATGTTATCCCTCAATACCTCGTATACATCTTCATTCCGCTTTATAACAAATATAATCGACAGATCGCCGATAAATGACACCACCGGTGTATTTTTTTCCGAAATCCCCTTACCGTTCAACGCCTTCGGATCTGTCAGATCCTTTTTAACCCACGGATAGATATGGTCTTTTATATTTTCAAACAGATATCTGTCCTCTTCGTACTTTTTCATCCTCTGCTCCTTGTGTGTCCGACCCCTAAATTAACTATAAATTTCATAATAAGACGAAAAAGGACCCCAGACACTTCGATCCACGGTCCTTTCTATCTTATGAACTGTGCGGTTTATTCTGCTTCGCCTTCCTCAATATGATTCAGCAAATCATACACTTCAATACGTCTTGCATTCATCTCAGGCAGTCCGATGAAGATCGTTCCACAGATATAATTACCGTCTTCGCTCTGTTCAATCCTCACTACTTTCAAAAATGCATGAATCACTTCATCCGTCCATATCTTCAAAAAAGTCTCATATACCGCTCCGATAGCCAGCGGAAAACGACAACTGAATCCCACGCCTGTCTTCGATACATCCAGCACATCAATCTCTACTTCTTCCGCTTTTGCCGAATCATCATTCATATTCTTAAGCAATATCCGGGCTGTTAATCCGATACGTCTGCTGTCTCTTTTTTCTCTCATCTTACTTCGCTCCTTTCACAGCATCACTTTCTTTTATTCTAATGTATTTATGCCGTTTTGTAAAGAAACATCCACAGAAAACATTAGCTTCTCAATAAAACTTAGTTAACCCCAAACTGGCATGGTCATTTTTATGCTTATTGGACCTTTTCACAAGTCCAGTCTGGGTTTAAAGTATCTCTATCAGGTTGGAATACCTGACATAAAAAATACATTTATAAGAAAAGAGGTTATATCACAATTATGAATACGAATATTCATCTTAAGAAAATCGTCATGACAGCCTTATTTGCCGCACTCGCCTGCGTAGCAACCATGTCCATAAGGATTCCGACGCCGGGAACCGGCGGATATATCCATCCCGGGGACGCTCTTGTCATCCTCTCGGGCATAATTCTCGGCCCCGGCTGGGGGCTTATGGCCGCAGGAATCGGTTCAGCCATGGCGGACCTTCTCGGCGGTTACTTTATCTATGTGCCGATTACATTCGCAGTCAAGGGTATCATTGCGTGTACATCAGGATTAATCTACCACAAATTCGGCAAAACTTCCAAGAGCCAGTATATAGCCGTAATACTCGGTGGAATCGCCGATATAGTTATCGTAGCCGGAGGATATTTTCTCTGCGAAATTCCCCTCTATGGAGTATCCGCCGCAACTGCAAGTGTTCCTGCCAACCTGATTCAGGGATTCGGCGGGATGATCATTGCCCTTGTCCTGTATCCAATCCTGTTTGCCGTTCCGGATATCCGGCAGATCACATATCTGTCCCACGGAGCTATTGTTAAATAATTTATTAAAAAGAAACGAGTCTTTCGGCGGCAACCATCGTTCCTGCGAAAGGCTCGTTTTATCTGTCCTGCTCATATCCTTAAAGAAATATGTACTGTCTATCCTGCTGACATATAAAAAATAATATGCCGACCTTCTATGAGAGATACAGATTCTTATATACTATACGGTCTTTCACTACCAACACGCCGCAGAGCAAAACGAACAATATTCCAATCATCAGCACCGTTATCCATGCAATTTCCGAACCTCCATTTTTATATACATAGCCCATCACCAACTGATATACACTGGTCACACTGGTGTTAATAACCGCCGACATCCCGTTGATTCGCCCTCTGTGACTTGCCGGCATCCGCTTCGTCAGATACGGACTCTCTCCAAGCATACTGAATACCTCTCCCCAGGTCAGGACAATCATTGCCGCATAATAGAATGGAATCCGTCCCATACACGAGAGAAATATCCCAAAACCTGCTACCAAAAGAACCTGCCCCAGCATCGTCTTAACCGTCTCCGTCACCCATGGAAACATTCTGGTGAATAACGGCGTACATATCACTACTACCACACAGTTCACACTGGTAATCGAACCGAAAATGACTGCGCCGCTACCGCCGTGCACTCTCACCAAATCCAGAGGCATCAGATAATTATACATCTGATACGTCGCATAATATCCGCTGATCGCCAGCAAATAGAGAATAATCATCTTATTCTCCTTTAACACCGTCCAAAGTCCTTCTCCGTCCCTGCCGGCCTGATACACTGCCTTTTCGCTCGTATCCTTAATCGGCGTAATATCTTTCACCAGGAAAAATAGCAGCCCGACAGAACATCCGATTGCAACTCCACTGATCAGAAATGCCAGCCACAGATAATCCTCAAGCAAAAAACCTGCTATTGTCGGAGACATTACAAATCCCAGGTTCGTACAAAGGTACTGGAGCGAATATGCCCGCTCCCGGTCTTCGGTAACCGTTATATCTGCCGTGAGCGCATTATAAGACGGATGCTCCATGTTCTGACAGGTAGCGGCAATAAACATCAGTACGATCGATACCGCAGACAGCGGGATCGCCGCGCAGGTTATGTAACATACTACCGATACAATATCCAGATATATGATATTCATTTTTTTATTAAAATGATCGGCCATCTTTCCGCCGATCAGATTGGCCGGCAGCGCCAGGAGCCCAACCGCAGCCATAACCCAGGCGATACGATCTGCGCTCATGCCCATCTTCTGACTTAGAATCATCGTCAGCATAGGCCAGATCATGGCTCCCATAGCAGTCACCAGACGGCCAAAGCAGAGAATATAATTCTCTCTCCTGAGTCCCTTATACTGTGAGATTAATTTCATAGTTCTTCTTCCGTTCCGCCTTTCTTTGGCTATCGTCCTCAGACATTTTAAATTACTATCATACATTGTACGCAAACATGTGCAAAATATCAAGTTCTTTTGTCTTCGAAGACTAAGAAAACCGAGAGATGACGATATATTCCTAGTCTTCGAAACAGTTTGCCGTGACGTCGCTTATTTTAAAAACGGGTTCACATATTCCGCCGCATCCGCGAGACGTTCTTCGATTCTGAGCAGACGATTATACTTCTCTACACGCTCAGATCTGCAAGGGGCTCCTGTCTTAATCTGACCTGCGTTAAAAGCTACGGCGATATCCGAAATAATTGAATCCGCCGTCTCACCTGACCTGTGAGAGACAATCGTCTTGTACCCTGCATTCTTCGCCGTCTCAATCGCGTCGAATGCCTCGGTCAGAGTCCCGATCTGATTCACCTTGATCAGAATAGCGTTCGCTGCTTCTCTCTTAATCCCCGTCTCAAGACGCTTCTTATTCGTTACAAACAGATCGTCCCCTACCAGCTGCATATGAATACCTAAGCGTGTCGTCAGAAGTTCCCAGCCGTCCCAATCCTGTTCATCCAGAGGATCTTCAATGGATATAATAGGAAACTCTTCCGCCAGCTCTTCATAATAATCAATTAATTCTTCTGTCGAACGCACTACCTTGTGCCCATGCATCTTACTCTCGCCTTCAAACGTATATTTCTTCAAATTCTTGTCATATAATTCTGTCGCCGCCACATCCAACGCCATCTTAATATCTTTTCCCGGTTCGTATCCGGCCTTTAAGACTGCGTCTATGATAAAGCGAAGCGCTTCTTTCGCATCCGGAAGATCAGGCGCAAATCCTCCTTCGTCTCCCACCGCCGTACTGTAACCGTGCTTTTTCAGGAGCTTTTTTAACGAATGATAGATTTCTGAACACATTCGCAGTCCTTCCCGGAAACAGCAGGCTCCTACCGGCATAATCATGAATTCCTGGATATCTATGGTATTATCCGCATGCCTGCCTCCATTCATTATATTCATCATCGGCACCGGAAGTCTCTTCGCATTCGTTCCCCCCAGGTAAGAATACAGCGGAATCTGTAAAGCGCCCGCAGCCGCCCTTGCCGACGCCATAGACACTCCAAGCATTGCATTGGCTCCTAAGTCGGACTTATCCTCAGTCCCGTCCAGCTGCAGAAGTATCCTGTCAATCGCAGTCTGCTCGAATACATTTACTCCTATGATCGCCGGCGCTATCCTGGTATTCACATGGTCTACCGCCAGTTCAACCCCCAAACCTCCATAGCGGTCTTTTCCATCCCGTAATTCCAACGCTTCATACTGTCCGGTAGACGCCCCGGAAGGCACGCTTGCCCTTCCCAGGCAGCCGTCTCCTGCCAACACTTCTACTTCTATGGTCGGATTCCCACGGGAATCTAAGATCTCTCTTGCGTATACGTCTGTAATTGGTAAATATCTATACATCTTAATTCCTCCTTACGGGAAATATTATGTACAGATTCTTAGTTTCTAATGCACCAATATCAATCTATTGACTTTTCATTATTAAAGCGTTACAATCGGGAATGGTATATGAATACAGTACAAGAATTAAAAATTTTATGGAGAAAAATCTATGAAATCACAATTTAAAAATTTCACTCTACTGACTGTCAGCACCCTCGCTATAGCTTTCGGCGTCTATTTTTTCAAATTTTCCAACAACTTTACTTTTGGAGGAATCACAGGTCTTGCCGTATTGGTCGCCAAATCCGGAAAGATCTCCGCCAGTGACTTTTCTTTTATCTCCAATATGATTCTTCTCGTCATAGGATTATTCGTACTGGGCAAAAAATTCGCCGCGAAGACAGCCTACAGCAGCATCCTCCTGTCCGTTACCCTCTCAGCGCTTGAAAGGATCTATCCAATGAGCCATCCTCTAACGGACCAGCCTCTTCTTGAACTGGCTTTCGCTATCGCCTTGCCGTCTATCGGTTCCGCGATATTATTTAATATCGGTTCTTCCAGCGGCGGTACGGATATTGTTGCCATGATTATGAAGAAATATACCAGCGTGGATATCGGAAAAGCTCTGCTGGCGACGGATTTTTTCATCACCCTCGCCGGATGCTTCGTATTCGACATCGAGACCGGGCTTTATTCTTTTCTGGGTCTTGCCCTGCGGTCGTTCATGATCGACGGTTTTATCGAAAGCCTGAACCTGTCGAAATATTTCAACGTTGTGTGTACTTCACCAAAACCGATCTGCGACTTCATCAACGAGAAGCTGCACCGGGGCGCAACCATCGTAGAAGCCAAGGGCGCTTTCAGCGGAGAAGACAAGTATATCATCTTTACCGCACTGAACCGTGTAGAAGCAATCCGGCTCCGTAACTTTATAAAAGAACATTCGCCTGACGCGTTCCTGTTAATTTCTAATACCAGCGAGATCATCGGAAAAGGGTTCCACTCTGTCTGATCATGACAGAGGGGAACCCTTAAATATTACTCGTCTAATATCTAATCCTTCGGTCGGCAGATATACGCATGACACGAATATCGAACGCCGTTACTTCAAGATTAATATAATGATATACTAACCCACCATCAGGCCTTCCGCCTTAATAACGTCGACTACCTGACCGACATATTTCTCACATAACTCATCCGTAGACGCTTCGACCATGACGCGGATAACCGGCTCTGTTCCGCTCTCCCTTACCAGGATGCGCCCATCGTCGCCTAACGCCTCCGCTACGGCGTCGACTGCTCTTGTAACCTCCGGATTCTCTCTTGCCGTCTTCTTATCGGCCACCCGTACATTCTGAAGCAGCTGCGGATAGATCTTCACCGGTTCCGTAAGCTTCGACAGACTCATCTTCTTCTCTAACATAACCTCCATCACCATAAGAGAAGTAAGGATTCCGTCTCCCGTAGTCGCATGTTTGCTGAATATAATATGCCCGGACTGCTCTCCGCCAAGCGAGAAGTTATTGCGCGACATATTCTCATACACGTACTTGTCTCCTACAGCCGTCTTCTCATATTTAAGCCCTGCCTTATCGCATGCTTTATAAAGTCCCAGATTAGACATGATAGTCGTAACGATCGTATCTCCGTTCAGACGTCCGCTCTCTTTCATGTATTTCCCACAGACATAGAGAATCAAATCTCCGTCCACAACCTCGCCGTTCTCGTCTACCGCGATACATCTGTCCGCATCTCCGTCGTACGCGAAGCCTACGTCCAGCTTCTTCTCTTTCACATACTGCTGAAGAACCTCTATATGAGTAGAACCGCAGTCTGTATTGATATTCGTTCCGTCCGGTTCACAATTAATCGCATAGGTCTTCGCCCCCAGCGCGTCGTATACGCTCTTCGCGATGGAAAACGCGCTTCCATTGGAACAGTCCAGACCAACCCGTACGCCTTCAAACGAACGGGTAGCAAGCGATATCAGATATCCGATATAACGGTTCCTTCCTGCAGCATAATCAACCGTACGCCCGATCTCTTCTCTCTTTGCCAGAGGCAGTTCCCCGATCTCTCCGTCTATATACGCTTCGATCTTCTCTTCAACCTCTGCCTCCATCTTATGTCCTTTTCCGTTGATCACCTTGATACCGTTATCATAGAATGGATTGTGACTTGCCGAGATCATAATACCGCAGTCAAAATTATCTGTTCTGGTCACATAGGACACACTAGGCGTCGTAGTCACATGCAGAAGATAAGCATTTGCACCGGATGCCGTGATTCCCGCTGCCAGAGCATACTCGAACATATAACTGCTCCTTCTGGTATCTTTGCCGATCACAATCTTAGCTTTATGATCCTGCCCGTAATACCAGCCAAGATACCTTCCCACCTTGAACGCATGCTCCACTGTCAGCACTTCATTCGCTTCTCCGCGAAATCCGTCTGTTCCAAAATATTTACCCATATTCATTAACTCCTTCACTTCAGTTGCATTATTTACCGTTTTTTTTGCACGATTTAGCAAACATCTTTACTATTATATATTTTTTTCATTAAATATACAACTATTATTTTCTAACTCTTTGTCTAATGTGAAGTCTTCTCCTAATGATGGAACAGACGAAGCCCCGTGAACGCCATCGCCATACCATATTTGTTGCATGTCTCTATTACATGGTCGTCTCTTACCGAGCCTCCCGGCTGTGCGATATATTTCACACCGCTTCTGTGCGCTCTTTCTATATTATCCCCGAATGGGAAAAAGGCGTCCGACCCCAGCGCCACGTCCGTAAGCTTATCAAGCCATTCCCTCTTGGCCTCTCTTGTAAATACCTCCGGTTTCTCCTTGAAGATTGCCGGCCATGCGTCGTCTGAAAGCACGTCCATATAATCTTCACCTATATACAGATCGATCGCATTATCCCTGTCTGCACGCCTGATGGAATCTACAAACGGAAGATTCATAACCTGCGGGGACTGTCTCAGCCACCAATTGTCGGCCTTCTGTCCCGCCAAACGTGTACAATGGATTCTCGATTGCTGTCCCGCCCCGATTCCAATCGCCTGTCCGTCTTTCACGTAACATACGGAATTAGACTGCGTATACTTAAGCGTTATCATAGAGATTGCCAGATCAATCTTCGCCTGGTCCGTCAGCTCTTTATTCTTGGTTACGACATTTGCAAAGAAATCATCGTCAATCTTCAGTTCATTCCTTCCCTGCTCAAAGGTAATACCAAACACGTCTTTATGCTCCAACGGCTCCGGTACATAATCCGGATCAATCTGGATTACATTATAATTACCGTTCTTCTTTCCCTTTAAGATCTCAAGAGCCTCCGGCTCATATCCCGGAGCGATCACCCCGTCCGAGACTTCTCGCTTGATCAGCTTTGCAGTATCTGCGTCGCATACATCCGACAAAGAGATAAAATCTCCAAATGATGACATCCGGTCCGCCCCCCTTGCTCTTGCATAAGCAGAGGCAAGCGGCGATAATTCTCCAAGGTCGTCCACCCAGTAGATCTTCGCCAGCGTATCGCTGAGAGGAAGCCCTACCGCCGCTCCCGCCGGAGATACGTGTTTAAAAGACGTTGCGGCCGGAAGTCCCGTCGCCCTTTTTAATTCCTTCACAAGCTGCCAGCCATTGAATGCATCCAGGAAATTAATGTATCCCGGTTTACCGTTCAATACCTGAATAGGAAGCTCGCTGCCGTCCGCCATATAGATCTTCGACGGCTTCTGATTCGGGTTGCAGCCATACTTTAACTCTAAATCTTTCATATATTCCTCCTGTACATCTATCTGATACTATCGACTATTTTCTGCATTATTGATTCTTATTCACGATTCTTGTCCTGTAAGTTCCGGTTGCTATATCGATATACCTTACAAACAGAGACACTTTATTGTCTTCGTTCAGGCTGTTCCACAACATATCCGTAAATGCGTCCACATCGTCCGGAATCTCCACCAGCTTCGGTTCTCCTTCGAAGCTTGGCAGCGGCTCTCCGTCGCACTTATAAGTATGGATAAAATGTCCCTCGCCTGCAGCCGGATTCTCGTATGCAAAGGTATAACGTCTGCAGCCGTCCGGATTTCCATTGTTGCTTTTTAAGATAGACATCGCATAATTATAGGCGCCGTTCTCAATATGCATGATTCCTGATATTCTTGGCGTATAGTTGGGTCCGTCCGGCTCAAACTCACGGCTTCTAAGGGATTGCTCGAACGTCATCTGCCTGTCCATTCCCTCATAGATAGTATCCGTCTGATCCCCGTTAGTCACGATCGTCTTATTCCCCAATACACGCACCGGAGCATAGATGACCAGGCTCGGATCGGTAAGTTTCGCCGGATCAAACGCCTGTGTACGGATTCCCTCGCCGTCCTCCACAAAAATACGGTTACGGCTGTTCACGCTTCTCCCCATAATAAAATACGCCGTTACCGCTTTACTGCCATCCGCACTTTTACCAATGATAATGCCTCGTCCCGGATAAGAGTTCCCCATTAATTCTTTCTCGATTGACAACATCTCCATAAATATCTCCTTCCTCGTTAGTTTTAACCTGTGACGCTTTCATACCTGGGGAAATACCTCCTGCGGCATATTTCCCACTTTTCATCATTATATATAAAAAGCGCTCATTTTTCCAGTAGTATTTCCTATTGAAGTCATCTTTTTAGAATGGTACAATAATGACGATCACAATATACAGGAGGAACATTCATTATGCGTAAACCAGGATTTCTTATTCCCTGCTTATTTGCACTTGCCGTACTGACCGGCTGCAACAAGGATACCGCGGACAAATATGTGGGAGAACAGATCACATCTATGAAGGAAAAAGGCTCCGACAGCTTCGCTGCGCTTCTGGAGGAGGGCATTGCCCAAAGTAACGAGGCATACACTCTGCAATTTCCGGAAGAATTAAGAGAACCTTATCAGGAATTCCTGAAGGATTCATTTAACACCGTCACCTTCGAAGTATCATCTGCCAAGAAGAAAAGTGACGACACTTTTTCCGTACAAGTCACATATACCCCTATCAATGTCAAACGTACTACGGAAGGTCCCAACAGAGAATATCTCGACACTCTGGACAACACTGACTTAACGGCCGCCGCATCTTCCATCATTGAGAATGACGCCGGGCTGCTTGCAGATTCTCCTGTCCACGACGATGAAGTCATCTCGACTCTTGACGTAAAGAAAAAGGACGATGCATATACTATCACCAAAGACAGCCTTGACGCATTTGTCAGACAGGCCGTTGTCAACTATATGGAACCCTATAACCAGGTATGCGACATTATAGACACTTATGATTTTATCAAATCTTATCTCAACGCCTCCTTCAAGGGAGATGTGGCTCAGTTTGCCCTGCATACGGACCGTACGGAAGAAGAGGCTCTCGCCTGGTATGAAGAAGACGTATTCGATCCTCCGGCCGACTTAAGCTCTGCTTACGCCGACAGATATAAGGCGGCTCTTAAGACTATCATGAGCCAGTGCCAGTACACCGTAGGCATCCCTAAGAAAGACGCGGGAAATTCCGGTTATACAGTTGATATCACTACAGTACCGAATAAAAGCTTCGCAGACGCTTATCAGGAATTCGAATCCGGCGTTTACTATAGTCTGGACGAAGCTTCGGCGGGACTTGTACAGGCTATGGAAAAATACGCGGCCGCCCCAACTTTCGGGGAAGAGACTACACTGAACGTCACCTTCAATTCCTCTTCCCTTCTCAGTGCAAACCAGCAGAATTCCGAACTGTACAATCTGGCGACCACTATTCTTTTAATGCCTTAGAGCACATTTAAAAATTGCTTTCTGCAAGGATATCGTTCTGACTTGCAGAAAGCAATTTTATGCTTTGTTCAGGATGTGCGGCGGGCTTTCCACTCTTTGATCGCCTTTAACCTGTCGCCGACCGATTTTTCTTCCCCCTGGGCGGTAGGATGATAGTATTCTCTGCCGCTTAGAGATTCCGGCATACACTGCATATGCGTCAGCTTTTCTTCCGTATCATGCGCGTATTCATATCCTTCTCCATATTCCAGATCTTTCATGAGTTTTGTAGGCGCGTTGCGCAATTGCAGCGGAACCGGCTCTGCCCTTAGGTTCTTCACATCCTGCTTACACGTCTCGCATGCCGTATAGAGGGCGTTGGACTTCGGCGCCATGGCAAGATAAGTGACCGCATGCGTCAGATGCACATCGCATTCCGGCATCCCCAGGAAATGACATGCCTGATAAACCGCCACCGCAACCTGCAGCGCGCGGCTGTCCGCCATACCCACGTCCTCGCTTGCAAAGCGGATCAGTCTCCTGGCAATATATAACGGATTCTCCCCGCCCTCCAGCATCCGGCACATCCAGTAGACCGCCGCGTCCGGATCACTGTTGCGCATGGACTTATGGAGGGCTGAGATCAGATTATAGTGCTCTTCTCCGTCCTTGTCATAGAGCAGAGACTTCTTACTGATACACTGCTCCAGTCCCTCATTCGTGACAAAGATTCCTTCAGCGCTGATTTCTCCGTTTATTACCGTCATCTCCAACGTGTTAAGAGCGGTTCTGGCGTCTCCATTGGCAAATGCGGCAATCGCCGCCACCTGCCGGTCCGATATCCGTACATTCTGCGGCCCAAATCCATCCGGACTTTCTAATGCGTGGTTCATGACTTTTATAAGATCCGCCTCTTCCAGAGCCTTTAAGACGAATACCCTGCATCTGGACAGCAACGCCGCATTGACCTCGAAAGACGGATTCTCTGTTGTCGCCCCGATCAAAATAATACTCCCTTTCTCCACAAACGGCAAAAACGCATCCTGCTGCGCCTTATTAAACCTGTGTATCTCGTCTACAAAAAGCACCGTCCGAATTCCCATTCTCCGGCTGTTTTCCGCCTGTCCCATAACTTCCTTAATCTCTTTAATCCCGCTGGTTACCGCACTGAAATTAATAAAATCCGCTTTCGTACGGCCGGCTATAATACTTGCCAGCGTCGTCTTGCCGACTCCCGGAGGCCCCCAGAATATCATCGAGGATATCTGATCCCGCTCAATGAGCTGACGCAGCACCTTTCCTTCTCCCAGCAAATGTTCCTGCCCCGCGAATTCTTCCAGTGTCGACGGCCGCAGACGGCTCGCCAAAGGCGATGTCTTCAGCCCTTCGTCAAATAACGTCATCTGTTCCATCAAGCTTTTCTAATCCTCCACTTCAACCACCGTCATGATCTCCGTAACACTTCCTCCCGGAAGTTCATTGGTTCCGACGGTCATCCTTGCCGCCAGTCCGATCTCGCCGTACAATTCCTGAAACAATATCGACGCGCCGTCCACCACTCCGGTATAGTTTCCAAAATCATCCGTGCAACGTACATATCCGATCATCTGCACAAATTGCTTCACCCGATCCAGATCTCCCAGCTCTGACTTCAGAACCGACAGAATATTCAGAGCGCTTAATCTCGCCCCCTCTTGTCCCTCTTCGATCGTCAGATCCTTTCCTACGACCCCTTTCACTTTAACCTCTCCGTTTACATGCGCCGTCTGTCCCGCAAGATACAGAAGATTCCCTACCCTCCTCGCCAGAACATATACTCCCGCCGGGGCTGCCACCTCCGGAATCTCGAATCCCATTTCCTGTAACTTTTTCTCCACTTTCATACTCTTACCTCACTTTCCTTCCATTCGCTGACATTACTTTCCTTCCATTCGCTGACGTTACTTTCCTTCCATTTGCCGGCATTACTCTCTTACTTCAACCTACATCTTTATATATAATCTACATCCTGATAAGTTTCGTTGCCGCGTTCTCCTGAAATACCATGTCATGCTCTACAAAGATGATAGTCGGCCGGCAGTTTAACAATAGCTCCTCGATTTGAACCCTCGACAACACGTCTATATAGTTCAGAGGCTCATCCCACACATAGAGATGCGCCTGTTCACACAGGCTCTTCGCAAGCAATACCTTCTTTTTCTGCCCTGCGCTGTAACAGCTTACATCCCTCTCAAACTCTTCCCTGTTAAGATCCAGCTTACGAAGCAGCGTCTTAAACAAGCTCTCGTCCAGATCATACTCCCGCGCCATCTCCTTCAAAGTCCCCTTAAGATACGATGTATCCTGGGAAATATACGATATCTTAAGTCCTGAAGCCACATGAATATTCCCGGAAAATGTAATGTCTTCTCCCAGAAGTAATTTCAAAACACTTGACTTTCCGCAACCATTTTTTCCGGAAAGACAGACTCTCTCCCCCCGCCGGATATCAAAGCTTAAGGATGAGCATACTTTCCTCTCGTCATAGTATATCGACACGTCCTCAAACTCCACCAGCTTATCTGCATGAAAGTTCAGAGGACAAAGCTTAAGCGTATCCGCCGTATCTATATTCTTAAGGAGCTCTGATTTCTCCTGCGCCGCCTGCTGCCGGCGGTTCTCTATAGTCTTCGCGCGCTTCATCATCTTAGCGGATTTATGGCCGATATAGCCTCTGTCCGGACGCAGTCCTGCCACACGCTGTCCCTTCTTAGATTTTTCTATCTGGTCTGACCAGCCTGACGTCCGTCTTGCCGCCTGCTTAAGTCTCTTCACTTCTGACTCAAGCTTCTGATTCTGCGCCTCTTCCATCCGGTCTCTTGCTTCCTTATTCGCATACCAGGAACTAAAATTCCCCTTCTGCACTTCAATATTCATCTTATTGATCGAAAGAATATGATCCACGCATGAATCCAGGAAATTCCGGTCATGGGAAACCAGGATAAATCCCTTCTTCCGGTTCAGATATCCCGCAATCTGCCGCCTCGCCTCCGCGTCCAGATGATTCGTCGGCTCGTCAATCAAAAGAAAACGCTCCTCTCCCAGAAATAATACTGCCAGCAGGACCTTCTCCTGCTCTCCGTAACTCAATGTAGAAAACGGACGGTACAATACTTCTGCATCTACCTTCAGCAGATTCAGTTCACGAAATAACTGCCATTCTTCAAACTGCGGATTGATCTCTTCCAGAATCTCCAGAGCCGTTCTTTCTTTTCCCCTCACTTCATATGGAAAATAAGCAAATTCCACACTGGACGAGACACATCCCTGATACTGATATTTCCCCTGAAGAAGATTCAGGAATGTAGTCTTGCCTCGTCCGTTCCGGCCCACGAATCCTAACTTCCAGTCCGTATCTATCCGAAACGATACGTCCTTAAATACTTCCTCGAAACTTCCTTCATATGAAAAATTCAAGTTTACAACATCTATCATCGACATATATGCGCACCTCCTGTTTTTCTGTATCCTGTCTGCCGTACAGGGATACAAAAAAGCTGCAAGAAAGTCGTCCTACAGCCTCATGAAATACGCGCAATAATCCTTTGAAAAGACATTGCTTCCATCATCATTCATTTATAATTCGCCGAGATGATTAAGAGGATATCTGACTTTCCTGCTATCAGCATAACAAAAAGACGGAACTGGATCCCGTGTCTGCCTCGTTATGCGGTTACAATTCTGATTAGCAAGAAATAGTCTTCATCCTTTCAACTCCCATCTTTTATATTCTTTTGACAGAATATCACAGATCATAAAAAAATTCAAGCCATAAAATTTACTCATACCACAAGCATTGCATCCCCAAAGGAAAAAAACCGGTAGCGTTCCTCCACAGCCTTTTCATATGCCCTCAACACATTCTCACGTCCCGCCAACGCGGAGACCAGCATGATTAAAGTAGACTCCGGAAGATGAAAATTCGTAATCAGGCAGTCTAATACTTTAAACTGATATCCCGGATAGATGAATATCTCCGTCCATCCGCTGCACGCCTTAAGCTTCCCCTGCTCGTCTGCCGCCGATTCTATCGTCCGACAGCTCGTGGTTCCCACGCAAATAACTCTATTCCCGGTATCCTTCGCATGGTTGATCTTCTTCGCCGCTTCCTCTCCGATCTGGAAAAATTCCGAATGCATATGATGGTCCGTAATCTCATCCACTTTAACCGGGCGGAATGTTCCGAGCCCAACATGGAGCGTAACCCTCGCAATCGCCACTCCCTTCTCTTCGATCTTCTTTAGAAGCTCCGGTGTAAAATGAAGTCCCGCCGTAGGAGCCGCCGCCGACCCGGTATTGACTGCGTAGACAGTCTGATACCTGTTTTTATCTTCCAACTGATGTGTAATATATGGCGGCAAAGGCATCTGGCCCAACCGATCTAATATTTCCTCGAATATCCCCTCATATGTAAACCGGATCAACCGATTCCCTTCTTCCACAATATCAATCACTTCTCCTGTCAGAAGTCCATCTCCAAAACTGATCCGAGTTCCGATCTTTGCCTTTTTCCCTGGTTTGACTAACGTCTCCCATACATTGTTCTCCTGACGCTTCAATAGAAGTATCTCTATCTTCGCATTGGTTCCTTCCCTGGAACCGATCAATCTTGCCGGAATTACCTTCGTATCATTGATGACCAGACAGTCTCCTTCTTTCAGGTAATCTGTGATCTCTCTGAAAATATGGTGTGAAATAGCTCCGGACTCCTTATCAAGAATAAGGAGTCTGGAGCTTTGACGATCCTTCAATGGATCTTGTGCAATTAATTCTTCCGGCAATTCATAATAAAAGTCCTGACGCTTCATACATGAATCCCCTCTTTTATGAATCCTTTTCTACTTTCTGACTCTGATCCTCCGGGCCACCCGGAATCTCCTGTTTTGGCGGCATCGGAACACTGTTCGTTCTCATTGGACCGCCGTTTTGCGGCGGCATCGGAATATTGTCCGTTCTCATTGGACCACCGTTTTGCGGCGGCATCGGAACGTATCCCGGAGGAGGCGCCTGATAATTCCCCGGCGCCTGATACACAGGGAGTATTTTGACCTTCTTCGCATAGATCACCCTGGTATCACAGAGCATATCGTGAAGTCCTCTCTTTTCCCGATCTACCCCCGCCATGATATAACCGATACCTATAGAAAGACCGCACAAGAATCTACCTATGGTTTCCCGGTATACCACGTCTAACAGATTAAGCTCCCTGCTTCCGTCGGCATTGATCACACGAAGATTCAAAAGTCGTTTCCCCGGCGTCGTACCTGTTCCATGTGTAAGCAGAATGAAATAAAGCGCCTGCAGTACATACAGCATAATATCCTTCACTGTATATTGAAAGAGAACTTCTTCCCGAAGCACGCCTCTTCCCACTATTGATACGATCCCCAGCATCAAATTGACAAACAGCAGACCGATCCAGACGATCGCAATATCGATACAATATGCTGCCAGACGCACCCAGAATCCGGCATACTCCACGTCTGATCCCGCCTGTCTAACGTAATTGTTCCGCATAGTACATCGGCACCCCGCTTTCCATCTCTGCCGCGGTCTCTTTCAGTATCTGAGCCTCCGACTTTGGAATCACGCTCTCCGCCTTCGCAAAAAGAGACGTCCAGAAATCCATCGTGCTCTCCAGTTCATAGAATTCATACACTCCAAGCTCTGAACTCATCACCGCCGTCATATCCTCATACAGACTGATCTCATCAATAAGAGCGTTGTTCAATGCCTGATTCGCCGTATACACACGCCCGTCCGCAAGCTTCTTCACACTTTCCGCATCCATACCGCGTCCTTCCGAAACGATATTTACAAATTTTGTATAATACTCATCCACCTGTTCCTGATAGATCGCGATCTGCTCGTCCGTCAGCTTAGAACTGTCTTTATTCGCCCCACTGGTAATGCTGACATACCGAATCCCTAATTTTTCATATAATCCTGTCATATCATACCCTGACATAATTACTCCGATAGAGCCTGTCGTTGTATTGGGATTCGCATAGATCTTGTCTGCAGCCATGGAGATCATATATCCGCCGGAAGCCGCGTAATGCGCCATATAGCCCCATATTGGCCGTCCTGTACTCTCCTTATACTCCTTAAGCTTCAGATATAATTCCTCTGATTCATACACGGTTCCTCCGGGGGAATCCACGTATAACAGAATTCCCTGGTTATCGCTGTCATACATCAAACTCTCAATATATTCCAGAGTCGTGTTATGCTGGTAACCCATATCCGCGTTGAATACGCCCGTCGTCATCTGCTCCTGAATCGTTCCCACTACCTTAACTACCGCAATATAGTCCTCTGACGGAGGCTGGAACTCCGTGCTGTCCGCCAGAATCTGCGCCATATTCTTCTCTATTAAGCGCTCGGAAAATGTATTCGTCAGTACGCTGGATACTCCGGTAACGATAAATAATATAACTGCTATGATCAATCCGCCTATCTGTTTCTTCTTCATTTTCTATCTCCATTCATTTGAATCCGCCGATCAGAAATCAAAACATCTCCCTTACTTGCGAAGTTCAATTCCCATGCCTTCCAAAGCCTTCAGAATCCTGCTCATAGCTTCCGAGACTTCCGCATCCTCAAGCGTCTTATCTTTGGCCCGGAATACGATGGAATAAGCCATTGATTTGTATCCGTCCTTAATCTGTGCTCCTTCATAGAGATCGAACAACGCATAACTTTCCAGATATGCCCCGCCCTTCTTCTCTATGACTTCTTCCACCTGACCCGCCAGAACTTCTTTCGGCATCACCATACTGATGTCGCGGGTTACTGCCGGGAATCTTGCTATTCCTGTGTACTTTCTGTCGAAAGACGCCCGCTCTACGATCTCCGGCATATCAAGCACCGCAATATACGCTTTCGTTCCAATCTCATACGCATCCGCGATATCCGGATGTACTTCTCCAAGATATCCCACCACTGTTCCGTCGTATATGATATTCGCCTGACGCCCCGGATGAAGATATGGTTTACCGGAATTAGGAGCATACGTCTCTTTCCCCTGCATACCTACCTTTTCAAAGAATTCTTCTATCACGCCTTTCATGTTGAAGAAATCTCCCTCTCCGTACATGCCCAGAGTAAACTGCATCCGCTCTTCGGGAAGCTCCGTCAGCGGAAGCGACTCCGAAAGATAGATATTTCCCAGCTCATACAATCTTACATTTTTATTTCTTCTGTTATAATTCGTCGCCAGGGATGTCAGCATACCATTCAAGGATGTCGTGCGCATGATGCTGTAATCCTCACCCAGAGGATTCATGATCTCGACCGCCCTGCGAAGCGGAGAATCCTCCGGAATCCGCAGCTTATCAAATACCTTCGGACTTTCAAATGAATAAGTCATCCCCTGGCTGAATCCGCAGAATTCCGCAATGTCCCTGGCAATCTCCTCCACGCGAAGTTTGAATGATAATTTTCCGGTCGTGGCCTCTCCCTTTGGAAGCGTCGTCGGAATATTGTCATATCCGTAGAATCTGGCCACCTCTTCCGCCAGATCTGCCATACGGAACAAATCGTGCCGGAAAGTAGGAGCAATCACCTCGTTTGCCTCGTCGTCGTATTCCAATCCTATTTTCCTGAAGTATTCGATCATCTCTTCCTTAGATATCTCTGTTCCGAGCAAACGATTGATCTCATCCTGATCAAAAGGCACTCTCACCGGTTCTTTTCTCTTACCATAGACATCTACCATCCCGCCTACGACTTCTCCGGCTCCCATCTCCTCCACCAACTGGCAGGCGCGGTCGATCGCCGCCTGGGCATTGTTAGGATCCAGCCCTTTCTCAAACTTACCGGACGCGTCGGTACGAAGTCCTACTTTCTTGCTTGATTTGCGGATGTTCGTTCCGTCGAAACAAGCCGCCTCAAAAAGCATCGTCTTAACATCATCTGTAATCATGGAATTCTCGCCTCCCATGATACCGGCGATACCGACAGACCGCTCGCCGTCGCAGATCATCAGCACCGTCTCGTCCATCTCGCGCTCCTGTCCGTCCAGCGTCGTGAATTTCTCGCCTTTCTCTGCCGTGCGCACGATGATCTCACGCTTCGCAATCGTATCCAGGTCGTAGGCATGCATGGGCTGCCCGTACTCTTCCATCACGTAGTTGGTAATATCAACCAGATTATTGATAGGCCGGATACCGACGGAAGCCAGACGTCTCTGCATCCACTTCGGAGACGGTCCGATCTTGATATTCTTTACCACTCTCGCGCAATATCTCGGACAAAGCTCCTGGTTTTCTACCGTCACCTTAATATAATCATTAACGTCTTCTGAATTTCCCGTCTCTGTCACTATCGGCGGATGAAATTCTTTTCCGAAGGTCGCCGCCGCCTCCCGGGCGATTCCGACCACGCTGAAGCAATCGACTCTGTTAGATGTGATCTCATATTCGAACACCACGTCGTTCAGGCCAAGGGCTTCCACCGCGTTTGTTCCCACCTTCGCGTCTTCCGGGAAGATATAGATTCCTTCTTCCGGAGCTTCCGGATACATATCCCTGTTCGAACCCAGCTCCTCTATGGAGCACATCATACCTCTGCTCTCTATCCCGCGCAGTTTTCCCTTCTTGATCTTGACTCCGCCTGCCACACGGCTGCCCGGTTCATGGCCTCCCGCCACACGCCCGCCGTCTAAGACAACCGGTACTTTATCGCCCTCCTGAACATTGTTGGCGCCCGTCACAATCTGGACGGTCTCTTCGCCCACATTGACCTGGCAGATAATCAGTTTATCGGCGTCCGGATGTTTCTCGATCTTATCGATCTGACCGATCACGATCTTATCCAGATCCGCATCCAGCGCCTCATATCCTTCTACTTTTGTTCCCGCCAATGTCATCGCGTCTGTATATTCCTGCGCAGTAACATCCAGATCCGGGACATATGCCTTTATCCATGATAATGATGTATTCATCTTCCTGCTCCTCTCTGCATCATTTTCCAATCTTTTCTATATTTTCTGCTGCTATATTACTCCTTATTGCTTATTTGCCGGTCGTCTGCTTTTCCCGTCATCTTCTTAATTTGCTTTACACCGCGTTAGAATTGCTTCAGGAACCGAATATCATTCTCATACAGCAGCCGCATATCA
Source organism: uncultured Dorea sp. (assembly GCA_910585725.1). GTDB lineage: Bacteria > Bacillota > Clostridia > Lachnospirales > Lachnospiraceae > Sporofaciens. Next base: position 98,474 of record CAJUFA010000002.1, read on the forward strand.
TCAATCTCATATTTCAGCAGCGCGATACGCTCCAGCCCGACGCCGAATGCAAATCCAGTATACTCGTTCGGATCAATTCCGCACATCTCCAACACATGGGGATGTACCATACCGCAGCCTAAGATCTCGATCCATCCCGAACCTTTGCAGAAACGGCAGCCTTTTCCTCCACATTTAAAGCAGGTGACATCCACCTCCGCGCTTGGTTCCGTAAATGGGAAATGATGGGGACGGAACTTCGTCTTCGTCTCCGGACCGAACAGCTCTTTCGCAAATACCTCCAACGTCCCCTTCAAATCGGCAAAGGAGATATTCTTATCTATCACCAGTCCTTCGATCTGATGGAAAGACGGAGAGTGTGTCGCGTCCACCTCGTCAGAACGGAATACGCGTCCCGGCGCGATCATACGGATGGGCAGTTTCCCTTGCTCCATGACACGCGCCTGCACCGGTGAAGTCTGTGTACGCAATACAATATCTTTATTGATATAGAACGTATCCTGTTCATCCTTCGCCGGATGTCCGTCCGGTATATTCAATTTCTCAAAGTTATATAGATCATACTCTACTTCAGGACCTTCAACAACTTCATAGCCCATGCCGATGAATATTCTCTCTACCTCTTCCAATGCGATCGTATTCGGATGCCGGTGTCCAACCATATTCTTCTTCGCCGGAAGGGTAACATCGATTACCTCCTGCTTCATCCGCTCTTCACGGATGACTCTTTCCATCTTCTTTTTGCTCTCTTCCAACAGATTCTCGATCGCCGCGCGCGTCTCGTTCACCAATTGCCCGACCTTCGGTCTCTCTTCCGGCGCCACGTCTTTCATTCCCTTTAAGACTGCGGTTATCTCTCCCTTCTTGCCAAGGAATTTCACACGCACATCATTCAACTTCTCCGGCATATCGGCCGCTTCAATCGCTTTCAATGCTTCTTCTTTGATGCTTTGCAATTTTTCATTCATCAGTCTTCTTCCTTTCTTCTTAATTATACTTATATACTCCTATACTATTAAAAATAAAAAACGCCTTATATGATAAAGCAAAAAAGCCCATCCCAAAAAGGGACGAGCAATTACCCGTGTTACCACCCTGATTCCCGTATTCTTTCGAAATTTGAATATATAAAACTATCGGTATATTCTTATCATACGGGCACTCATTCATGCGTAACGTGCATCTGACGGCATCTCCTACCATCCTTAGCCGTGTATCCGATATGAAATACACTTCAAAAGACTTCAAAGATACGGCTCGCGTGGGAAATTCAAGTCACATCTGAACCCAAGGAAACTTCCAGCCCAACGATCTCCTCTCTCTGGGGGAAGATGATTCTCTACTTAAAAACTGGTAAAACAAACGTCTTTCGCAGTTCTTTACACGGTCTTAACCTTTCTCTTTATCGCTATCTGTATAATCGCATATGCTTTTCTCATTATATCATAAGAACTTATGATGTCAAGGAATTTCATTTGCGAAAATTTAAGCTGTGCTTTCATCACAAAAGTTTCCTGATCTTCTGCAGCAATAGTATTATACATACTCCTATCAGAATATGGCCTATCCCCGCGATACCGGATATAGAAGCATCCATTCCTTTGCTCAATTCCGTTCCCCATACCTGCGTCAAACCTCTCATAAGAAACGCGGTGCCGGAAATGTTAAGACCCAGTTGGTATACAATTATAATCTTGCCGACATTTTTATCTGAAAATCGAAATGATTTCTCAGCCAGCATGAGTATAAGGAAAAAGAACATTCCCAGCATAAAGTAATGTGTATGTATCACAGACAGATTTGTTTGTCCGGTGAAATGACTGAATTTGGTAAACTCTCTGTAAAACACTCCAAATATCATGGCAATGACCGCATAAACCAAAGCCACGTCTGCATAACGCTTAACCATTATGATTATCCTCCCTCTATACTTTTATATCTGACCTTCCGATTGTCTGTAAAGCCGCCACCCCATCAAAACTATCCAGACATAGGCCAGCGTTTTCGGAATCATAAGTACCCCGACAATCGGGACAACCCCGCTGAACAGAACGACCGGAAGATAGAATCCGAACGATAGGGTTACTGCCAGCGGCATAAACCGGAATACAGAATCCTTTGCTTTTTTCGTCTCCTGCACAAATATAATAATGATGACAATCCCCATAATCGCAAAGGGAATATTACGGAGCACTCCAAACAATAATGGCTGACGGTATGTAAGCCACTGGTTCTGGGGAAACAGACAAAAGGCAATACGCAGTATGGCTAATATCCACATCGCTCCCGTAAGACTTTTGCGCTCTTTAATCTGATAGCGGTCGCGCCAAATGTAATATAAGATCAGATAAAAGACCGTCATGGTAATGGATGTGATAAATTTCCCGATTCCAAGCGCCGCCGCATTCGCTTCCAATCCGGCTGTCCAAAGGGCGTAGGCGCGCGGGACAAGATGAAAAGAATCACCCGCGCCAAGCAGCGCGGCCATTAATCCGGCTTTTTTCACCAAAGAATCATTGCCTTTTATTAACATCGTTAACCCTGCAATAAGCGCAAAGCTAAGATATAATACGTCAAAAACAGTTTCTGCAATCGCTTGCGGCATAAATATCCCTCTCTCTTCGTTCAATAAATTATATGTTCAACAATTTTAATAAAAAATGTGATATCAGGCTCTCGTGCTTTTAACAGCATCATCATATTCATCATGATAAAACGTGCAAATTGTTCTTTAGTAAATATATCATTCCAAACATCCCCGCGGATACTCGCGTCTTGTTCCATACGCCGGACCAACGCCGTCTCCAGCTCCGACTGCATGGACGCCATATGCGCCTGTCCCGCCGTCTCCACATTACCAAGGCTGCTCATGAGTTTTCCGGCGGACTGATCTATCCGAGCCTTAAGAAAATAAAATATTTCCTGCAGCTGCTCGCAAAAGGAATCCGCGGTAATTTCAGTTCCCACTTCAAGCAAAGTCTGTTTCCAATATTCTTCCGTAAGAGCGAGAAGAATCTCGTCCTTATTTGAGAAGTAATTGTATATAGTCCCGCTGGCAATACCGGCTTTCCTGGCAATCGAACGGATGTTGACCGCCTCTATACCTTCTGTGTCTGCAATATACTGCGCTAATTCTATCAACGTGCCTCGCAAAGTATCGTCTTTCCTTCGCACTAATATCTCCCTTCTCACTTTTGTTTAATGAACATGTTCATTTATATTATATGTACAATCAGCAGATTTGTCAACCTTATGTTTTTTTTAAAGTTTTTAATTTTATACTTGATTTTCTTCCAAAATGATGGTATTATAATACGCGGTTAAGAGATAACAACTGAATCTTAATCGGGGTGTGGCTCAGCTTGGCTAGAGCGCCTGGTTTGGGACCAGGAGGTCGCAGGTTCGAATCCTGTCACCCCGATGCTTATCTGCGGGTGTAGTTCAATGGTAGAACACTAGCCTTCCAAGCTAGATACGTGGGTTCGATTCCCATCACCCGCTTTTTTTGTACCCATAATTTATATTAAAATGCAGAGGAGGCTATGATACATGAAGATCGTATTCCTAGATGTAAAGACTATCGGCGAAGACCTTGACCTGTCCGGATTCAATTGTTTAGGTGAAGTAGTAAAGTATCCTTTCTCCACGCCCTCCGAGATACCAGAAAGAGTCGCCGATGCAGACGTAATTGTACTGAATAAAGTCAGGATCTGTGAAGAGACCATATGGACTGCGTCTAACCTAAAGCTGGTCTGTGTAACCGGAACCGGAACGAATAATCTGGATAAAGAGTATCTCCAAAACCGCGGCGTCACCTGGAGAAACGTCGCCGGATACTCCACCGAATCCGTAGCCCAGCATACTTTCGCTATGCTTTTCTATTTGTTGGAAAAATTACGCTATTATGATGATTATGTAAAAGAAGGACGCTACATATGCGACACGTCATTCACACACTTTGAAGAACATTTCCATGAATTGAACGGGAAAACATGGGGAATCATTGGACTTGGAAATATCGGAAGACGAGTTGCCTCAGTCGCCGGCGCTTTTGGCGTGCATGTAATCTACACTTCTCCCTCAGGAAGCCCTCCGCAGCCCGGATATCGCCGGACCGACATGGATACGCTGCTCGGCACGTCGGATATCATCTCCATCCACGCGCCGCTTAACCAATTTACCGAGAACCTGATCGATATCAAAGCATTCCAAAAGATGAAACCTTCCTGCATATTCCTGAATCTTGGCAGAGGCGCTATCGTCATAGAGCAGGATCTAGCCGACGCCCTTGATCGTCACATGATTGCCGCTGCGGGACTGGACGTATTACGAGAAGAACCCATACTCCCTGACAACCCTCTCCTTAAGATCAAAGACAGAGGACGAATTTTCATCACGCCCCATGTCGCCTGGGCGAGCGTCGAGGCAAGAACGCGGCTGATGGAGATTATCCTGCAGCAAATCAAAGATTTTTTCTGCTTATCTTCTCTTTAGAAAATCACATATGAGGATCAGTATCCCGCCGAATGCAATATAAAGATCCCCAAAATTCGCCGTAAACCGCGCCGGAAACTTCTTGCCTGAATACCCGATGTAATCAGTTACTTTCCCTTTCGCCAGTCTGTCAAACGTATTGCTTGCCGCACCGGCGCTCAAAAGAGTCAGGCCAAGTTTCCGGGCATATTTTCCTCTTCTTAAGAATACCGCCGTATCATACAGAAAAACCCCGATAGTGGCGGCAGCGGTCATTCCTTTTACAATCCCCGGTTTATGATCAAGAAAGTTCAATATAAATCCCCGATTATACACTTTACGTATGATAATCTTTCCATTGAACAGCTCACGCTTCTCATCCTGATCTATATTCTCCTCCACCCATCTTTTTAACACCACGTCCGTGCCAAGAAGAACTGCAAAAAGTATTACAAAGAGGGATAACATCCTATATCTCCTCTTTGATCTTCACGATCTGTTCTTCCCAGTTCTCAATCTCCTCTTCCCGCTTCTCAATCTGTTCGCACAGGTTAATATACTCCGTATCGTCCACTTCGCCCTTGCGGAACTTCTCATATACCATGCGTCCGATATCCCTCAGATCTCTCTCATTCGCACGTTTTATCGACCGGATATCTCCTTTGATCTTTTGAACCTCAAAAGTGTCCTCCGCTTTCTTGCTGATATCAACCGCTACATCACTTATCTTCTTTCCCAATTCGCCAAAAAAATCTGCCATTTCGTCTCTCCTTTTCTCTTACACATGCTTTACCGGTCTTCTTGTACCGATTATTACAGTTGTCTCAGGATATCCAGGGATCGGTACAGATTCATCGTCCCATATCCCCATTCCCGGTTCGGATTCTCTGCACCCGGACGCTGCTCGGCTCCAAGAAGTATAATATTACGAATCTGGCTCGAATTGACTCCGCGCGAACCGGTCTGCCGAATTACCCATTCCATCAAAAGAGCCGATGCTCCCGCCGCAATCCCTACCGACACACTCGAACCGCTTCGGACTACAAACTCATTATTCAATCCCGCGCCGGTCACCATAACGCCGGGCGCCGCGTAATCCGGCTTAATCCTTTCATCCCTAGTATACCCCCTTCCCGAGTTAATATCAACTGAATTATCTATTCCATTATAGAATGCCACGGTCATCGCCATCAGGCTGCTTCCCGGCTCTGCCACCGTTGTATCCGGATCTGCCTGCAGGAAATATACCTCCCCTGTCAAGAATCCCGGAACCGGAAGCCACATATGGAATCTTCCGTCAGAGACTCTCACCGGTTTCACACTGATCTTCCAGATTCCCTGGGACGGATTACGAAAACGCATGAAGATCAACTGTGAATCATTATTTTCCAGCAGCAGCCTGTATTCCACGTCTACGTCCGTCTGATCGAAGATAAATTCTTCTTTATATTCATAGCCCTGCTTAAGAGAGATATATCCTGTCCGCTCTCCGGAAGGCGAGGTGAACGCAACCGTCAGCACATTGGGAATCGTAGTCCACAATTCCACTACAAACCCCTCGACCCCCTCTTCCACCCGGATCTCAACCTCTGTCACATCGTTCATTTCACGCAATTCATGAAAGAAATGTCGTCTCTGCACCGCGCCGTTACCGGCGCTGATTACCACGCTCCTGTTCAACATTGACGAATACGCGTCCAGCATGGCAGAAAGAAGGGATGATCCGTTATGTCCACCAAGATTTGTTCCCAGAGCGACGCAGATAACAAGAGGCATGTTCCGTTTCCTTGCCAGACCGTTGATATATTTCATCGCAAGCATAATATCATTTTCCTGATAACACACGGCATCCTGACGGATGGCATAAAAATCCTTCAGATACGTTTTGGCCTGTTTAAGCTTCACCACAGCAAGAACCGATTCCGGCGCCGCTCCTATAAAGCGGTGTTCCAGATCTGCGCCTCCCGCCGCCACACTGGCAATGAACGTACCGTGCCCATCTGTATCCATACTCGGTACGATCTCCAGCGGATTCTCGGACCGAAGCGCCTCGTTGATCATCTCTTCCGTATATTCACTTCCGTAATCTATCTCCTCCGGCATCTGCCCTTCCTGTATAGTTTGATCCCAGATGCCTGCAATTCTCGTAGAACCGTCAATATTCTGAAATAGTGGATTGCGATAGTCGATTCCGGTATCCAGGATACCGATCATAATCCCGCTCCCCAGAAGCCTCAGTGTCGGGTACGTCTGAACTACACTGATTCCAGCGTCGTCCATCGCCTGCAGATCCATCAGCTCATAGCAGTTTGGGATAGAATTATATCGGTAATTCTCCAAAGACAACGGTCTTGCCACCGAATTATTCGTATAGACAGCCTGAAATCCAAAGTCCATATTCTGGATACAAACTTTTCCTTCCCCCGTTTCTCCTATCGATATCGCCCTGTATATCGGCGAAATAAAATCCATATAATCCTCCGACAGAATCATCTGCCTGCAGGTTTCTCTATCCATAAAGACACCCCATTCCCTTTCAAATACGTGCTTTGGCAGCATTTCTTTCATAAAGTATATGAGAGTCTCTCACTATTCTATTCCTGTACTTTCTTAATATAATACCGTTGAGATCAAAAGGTATTTTGCTCTACGATTCCGAGGAATACTTAAATCATCTCTCTTAATTTCTGGTTCACCATACCGGGATTGGCTTTTCCTCTCATAGCCTTCATGGTCTGCCCCACCAGCGCTCCAAGCGCTTTTTCTTTTCCGCCGCGGTAATCCTCTACCGCCTGCGGATTGTCGGCTATTACTTTTTTCAAGACTTCCTCCAGCGCTCCTTCGTCATTGACCGTCTTAAGCCCGTGCTCTTCCACATAGACCCTAGGGTCGATATTTTCCAGAAAAATCTTCTCGAATACTTCTTTCGCCACCGAATTGTTGATGATTCCGGCTTCCGTCAAATCCACGAGCTTTGCCAGATTTTCCGGTGCAAAAGATATCTCCTCCGGCTCCATATTATGGTCTTTCAGCAGGCGTAAAGTCTCCACCATCAGCCAGTTGGACACTTTCTTAGGCTTCCCGCAGATTGCCGCAGCCGCTTCGAAGATATCCGCCATACTCTTGGAGCCTGTAATGATCTTTGCATCGTACTCCGGGATATCGAATTCCTTCCTATACCGCTTAAGCTTCTCCGTCTGAAGCTCCGGCTGTCTGCTTCGGATCTTCTCGATCCACTCGTCTTCAATTATGATCGGCACAAGATCCGGCTCCGGGAAATACCGGTAATCCTGGGCGTCTTCCTTCGAACGCATGGCATAAGAAAATTCCTTATTGTCGTCCCAGCGCCTGGTCTCCTGAACGACTGCTTTCCCTGCCTCAAGCAATTCGATCTGACGCTCCCGCTCTCCTTCGACAGCCCTTGCGATGGCCTTAAAAGAATTTAAGTTCTTCATCTCCGTCCTGGTACCGAATTCCTTCGTACCGGCTTCTCTCACCGACAGATTGACGTCCGCCCTCATAGAACCTTCCTGAAGCTTACAGTCCGACGCTCCAAGATACTGGATGATCATCCTGAGCTTCTCTAGATACGCGATCACCTCGTCTGCCGAACGCATATCCGGCTCCGATACAATCTCCACAAGGGGTACTCCGCTCCGATTATAATCCACCAGCGAAGTATCGTCCCACTCATCGTGAATCAGTTTCCCCGCGTCTTCTTCCATATGCATCTCATGAATCCGCACCCTCTTCTTCGTGTCTCCCACCTCGATCTCTACATACCCGTTTCGCGCGATGGGAAGGTACAATTGCGAGATCTGGTAGTTCTGAGGGTTATCCGGATAGAAATAATTCTTACGGTCGAATTTGCAGACCCTCGTGATCTCACAGTCCGTAGCCAGGCCAATCGCCACGGCGTATTCTACCACCTGTTTATTTAAAACCGGCAGAGATCCCGGCATACCCGTACATACCGGACAGGTATGAGTATTGGGAGCGCCGCCGAATTCCGTACTGCAGGAACAGAAAATCTTTGTCTTCGTCGCAAGTTCCACATGGACCTCAAGCCCGATTACTGTCTCATATTGCTTTGCCATCACGCTCTGCCTCCTTTCATAAATCCGTCGCCCTTCTCCGTCCGGCTTCCGGCCGGCTCTTTCCGCTCGGACAAATTATTTATCATCCCCGGTCTTTCGTAGCTTCTCGTCTTTTCCAGAGTATACGCCGCCCGGATGATCTTCTTCTCTTCAAAACAATTGCCGATGATCTGCATTCCCACAGGAAGACCCTTGGAATCCGTTCCCACCGGAATACTGATTCCCGGCAGTCCCGCCAGATTCACCGAGATCGTATAGATATCTCCCAGGTACATCTTAAGCGGATCACTCAGACTCTTTCCAAGCTCCGGCGCCGTCGTCGGAGACGCAGGCGCAATGATCACGTCATATTTTCCGAACGCACGGTCAAATTCTTGCTTAATCAACGCCTTCGTCCGCAGGGCTTTCAGATAATACGCATCGTAATAGCCTGAGCTTAAGACGAAGGACCCCAGCATGATCCGTCGCTTCACCTCCGCTCCGAATCCTTCCGACCGCGTCTTCTTATACATATTGTGAAGCCCCTCGTAATCTTCTGTGCGGTACCCGTATTTTACACCGTCAAACCGGGACAGATTAGAGCTTGCCTCCGCAGAAGCGATTACATAATAAGCCGGGATCGCATACTGAACCAGCCTGAGGTCGAACTCTTCCACGACGGCTCCCCGTTCCTCTAACGTCCGGACAGCCTCCAGAATCTTCTCCCTGACTTCCGCATCCAGCCCTTTTCCGAAATAGTCCTTAGGGATGCCGATTCTCATCCCCGCCACGTCATCCGTCAGCGCGCCTGTAAAATCATATCCCGCAGGACATACTTCCCCTTTCCCGCCGGAACACGTCTTACCCACCGGCGCATGGACATAGCTCCTCCGGTCAATGGACGTGCTGTCCTTCGGATCATGGGAGGCAATGACTTCCAGGATCGCCGCGCAGTCCGTCACATCCTTTGCAATCGGTCCGATCTGATCCAGAGAGGAGCCATAAGCTATTAATCCATATCGGGACACTGTCCCGTAAGTCGGCTTGATTCCCACCACTCCGCAGAAAGAACTGGGCTGACGGATAGATCCGCCTGTGTCGGATCCCAACGCGAAGGGACATTCTTCCGCTGCTACCGCCGCGCAGGATCCTCCGGAAGAACCTCCCGGCACGTGCTTAAGATTCCAGGGATTCCTTGTCACACCATAGTAAGAAGTCTCTGTCGTGCTTCCCATGGCAAATTCGTCCATATTTGTTTTTCCGATAACAACTGCTCCTGCTTTCTCAAGATTCCTGACCGCTTCCGCTGTAAATGTCGGTTTAAAATTCTCAAGCATCCTGGAACCGCAGGTAGTCAGCATATCCTTCGTGCATATATTATCCTTAATCGCCGCCGGAACACCCGCCAACGGTCCTGTAAGCCTCCCGTCGTCAATCTGTTCCTGAACCCTGGCCGCGCGCTTTAACGCGCCTTCCCGATCGACGGACACAAAGCTGTGCACATCCTTTTCGACCCTTTCGATCTGATCCAGAGAAGCCTTAACCGCTTCCGCTACAGATATCTCTTTCGCTCTGATCTTCTTTCCTAATTCTACTGCCGTCAAACTTTTAATATCCATCTTCGCTGCATCCTCCTATCCGATCGTCTTCGGCACCTTGAAACAGTTCTCCTTTTTCAGCGGCGCATTGGCAAGGGTATCTTCGCTTCCGTCTATACAGCTTGCCGCATCCTCGCGGAATACATTATTGACCGGGAACACGTGTGACATAGGTTCAATCCCTTCCGTATCCAACTCGTTCAAGGTATCTATATAATCCAGCATCTTCTCCATATCGGCTTTGGCATTCGCCTTTTCTTCGCCGGAAAGTTCTAATTTTGCCAGAATGCCTACATATTCAATAGTTTCATCTGATATTTTATTTGCCATATCTGTCCTCCTGCTATCGGCGCTCCATCCGGCCAGGTATCGGAAATTTCTAACCGGATGAAGCTTCACTGTACTACTTTCAAGACTTCTTTATATCTGCACTACGGCTCCAGGCGGCTTAGATCCCGTGGGAACAACGTCGTCTCCCTTACGTTATCCTCCCCCACCAGCTTCATCGTCAGGCGCTCCAGCCCGATCCCCAATCCTCCGTGGGGAGGCATTCCATACCTAAATGTATCCAGATAATCTTCCATACCCTCTTCTGTCATCCCCCTGGCCGCAATCTTCTCCGTCAGCACATGATAATCATGGATTCTCTGGCCTCCCGTCGTGATCTCCATTCCCCGGAACAAAAGATCAAAGCTTAAGGTATATCTCGTATCTTCCGGATCATCCATGGCATAGAAGGGACGTTTCTTAGAGGGATAATGGGTCACAAATACAAAATCGCTTCCCCACTCTTCCTTCGCATACCGGCTGATCAACTGTTCCTCCTCCGGTTCCAGATCAAAGGGATTCTTCATCTTATGTCCGTATCTTTCTGACACCGCTTCCTTGATCTCCCCAAACTTCACCGCCGGAATCTGCTTTACCTCCGGCAGGGTGATATCAAGTATCTTAAGCTCCCTGTAATAATCTTTCGCAAGCAGCTCCATCGCATACTGAAGATATCCGGTCTCCATCGCCATTATGTCTTCGAATCCATCGATATATCCCATCTCAAAATCCAGGCTGGTATATTCATTCAGATGACGCTTCGTATTGTGCTTCTCCGCGCGGAATACCGGCGCCGTCTCAAATACCCGGTCAAACACTCCCACCATCATCTGCTTGTAGAACTGCGGGCTTTGCGCCAGCACTGCCGGACGATGAAAATAATCCAGCTTAAAGATGTTGGCTCCGCCCTCCGCTCCTTTTGCGCCGATCTTCGGCGTATGGATCTCCGTAAATCCCTGCCCGTAAAGGAAATCCCGAAACGCCCTAGTCAGCCCTTCCTGAATCCTGAACTTCGCACGTTCTCTCACGTTTCTCAATGAAATAGAACGATAGTTAAGCTTTGCCTCCAAAGAAGTCTTTAACTTCCACTTGGAAACCGCAAGGGGCATCCTGTCGGCCGCCGGCTCGCTTAGTACCTTTAGTTTCTCCATACGGATCTCAATACCGTTCGGCGCCTTTTGATTTTCTTCTAAGACGCCCTCTATTTCTACGGCCGCCGCCTCTTTAACGTCCTTCAGCCTAAACTGCGCGATTCCCTCCTCATAGACGCCCTGAATCAGACCTTCTCTCTTTCTCAGGATTACGAATGCCACCGTTCCCATATGGCGAATGGTATATACCGCGCCATTGACCCTGACCTTCTGTCCCGGCTTTGCCTTCTCCGTCAATTCACTGATCTCCAAAGTTTCCGTTCGTCTTACTCCTGTTAAATAGTCCATGGTAGTCCTCCTTTTTCACTGCATGCGCTGCTTGTTTCATGCCATGTATCCGGCAGCCTGACCGGCCTGTTTCTTCGAGGAAGTCAAAGACCTCGCAGGAATAAAAAAGTCCCGGAATACATGTCTGTATTCCGGGACGGATATCTTACATTTACCCGCGGTACCACCCGCATTGAACCCATTGTTATTCTGGATTCCCCTCTTAGGGACCGAGCAAGAATATCTTGTACGGTTCCTTACGCTTAACGCGCGTTCACGTACCGGCCTACTTCATTTTTCGTTCAACCGGTCTGCTCCGGAGTGTTCCCTATTGTCCTTATTCCTCAAAAGGCGCTCTCAGTCGGTGACGCCTTATTCCTGTCAAGTTCCAAAGGACAGAGTCTCTTTCAACGCTTTACCAAATTAAAATTTGCTTTACATAATAGCACACTCTTTTTTTAATTTCAAGAAATTTTCTTCGCTTCATTCTATTTTCGTTAGATTTTACAGAAATTTCTTCGCTTCTTCCATAAGTTTTTCTTCACATTTTACCAATTTTTTCGCCACTGACATGCCGGCGTGTGATGCCTTCGGACATTTGTTCATACATTCGCTGATCGACTGGATTCCCATGTTGCATCCGTTCATCAGAATTTTGGCTATCTGTGTACTGTCATCCTGTACCATCATCTTTACTTCTGTCGTAAGCCAGGAAAATGCGGATACCATCAGATCCGGCTGCTTCTGCGTTTCACCGGATTCCTCTAACAACCGGGCCGATTCTTCTTCCAGTTCCCTGTGCTGCTTCTTATATGTCTCCAACAGCTCATTCAACGACGCATTTCTCACATATCCCTTCAGCCGTTCTATACTATTGATCGCCGTCTTGCATCCCACATTACATTCCTTCAAAAGTGTGACCGTCTGTTCTTCCATAATCTATCCCTTCTTTCTACATTTTCTCTTAGTCTGTAAAAAAAACGGCATGATTATACCTATGTTATCTAATTTTAAGACAGATCGTACTGTAAAACAGGGGGGATCGGCTGCCGGAATCCGTTTTCAGACATTCTGCCGGCACAATCGTTCCATCTCATCATGCACAATGGACATATCTCTCTCATTCGTCATCGCCACAAGCACGTCCCCCGTCTGCATCCTGGTTCTTCCCCTTGGAATGATCTCCTCCGACCCGCGCTGGATTGCTACAAGCAGACAGTTATTCGGCCATTCTATCTCGCTGACCAATGCTTCCTCAAGCTTTGATCCCTGATGCACCACATAATTGGACAGCGCTTTCTGTCCATGGTCTTCGGGCGTCTCCATCCCTTCCTGTTCTAAGATCCTCTCCAGCAGGCTCTCATAGATCGGTTTCGACCTAAGCAGCGTCGCCACCATATACGCGACGACAGACACGATCGACAAAGAAAGCATCTGGCTTAACGACCCCGTCATCTCAAAGATCAATATGATACCGGTAAGCGGCGCGCGGACGATGGCCGCAAAATATCCCGCCATAGCCAGAACGACGAAATTATTGATATACATCATATCCAATCCCATATACTGTACATACACCGTCGCAAAAGCCCCTCCTATGTATCCTCCCAATACCAGCAGCGGGAAGAAGATGCCGCCCGGCGCTCCCGACCCAAAACAAACTGCCGAGAATAAAAATCTTCCGGCAAAGATCAGCAGTACCGTTCCAAGCAGTACGTCCTCCGACGTCAGATATTCAAGCAGATTGTGCCCGCTTCCGAGAAGCTTCGGCGCGGTAAACCCCAGCACCCCCGCGCACAGGAAAGGAATCATAAGCTTCTGCGCCGCGCTTAATCTCTTTGCCCGGCGGTACAGAGACTGCACTTTCAGCGTAAACCAGTTATAAAACGCCCCAAGCGCCCCCAATACGATCCCCAATACCAGAATCATCCCATAATGTTCCTGCGGCAGAGCCTCAAGGATCTCAAACTGGAATACCGATTCCATTCCCATCACCGTTGACGCCATAAAGTCCGCCGTCAGAGAAGCCGTCATAACCGATACCAGCACAGACACCGAAAAATTCTTATGGACTTCTTCCAGAGAAAACATCACGCCGGCCAGAGGCGCATGGAACGCCGCCGCAAGTCCTGCGCTCGCGCCGCATGTCAGGAGAAACTTCTCTTCCGTAATCCCCCTGTCCAACCCCTTGGACACTCCTTTTCCTACCATGGCTCCCAGCTGGATAGACGGTCCTTCCCTTCCAAGCGCCATTCCTCCCAGGAGACATAAGAACCCCCCGAAGAATTTGGCAGGAAGCACACGCCACCATTTCTGATCAATCTTCCCTGTCATCTCACCTTCAAGCTGAGGGATCCCGCTTCCGGATATCATGGGTTCATACTTCACAAGCTTTCCTACGCAGACCGCCAACACAATCAGGATCAGGAACCAGCCTGCAATCCGAAGCGGATGCCGACCGCAGAACTTAAGGATCATATTAAGCCAAAGCCCCGCATACTCCAGAATCATCCGGTACAGGACGATCACAAGCCCCGCGATTCCTCCCACCATGATTCCCTCTCCGATCAGTATCATCTGGAAATGCTCCGCACGTCTGATCGTATTGGATGTATCTTTCTCCATCGTATCTCCCCCCTCATATGTCCGACCTTATCATCTGTTATCCGATATTTACGAATAGCTTAGCAGTTTTTTAACACCGCGTCAATATCCGCTAAAATCTCAGATCCAGTTTTCCCTCCAGCATATATATACCATTGACAGAAGGGTCCTCTAATATCTTCAACAGCTCCTGTTTTGTCGCATAGACAACCGTTCCGTAGCTCTTTACCCCCTGATCCCTGATATAATCAAGGGTTTTCCCATATTCATAAGTATCCAGGAAATTCTTGCCTCCCGGCGCGCCTCCTTCAAAAATCTTTAGAAACTCTTTCCGTTCCATAAGATATCTGACCATCGATTCCATGTGCTGCTCATAGATCTCTGCAGATGCAAACTTATCTCCCCTGACCAAATACTGCGAAAGATCCAGATATGGATATTCTTCCTGATCATAAGTCATATCCAGGTCATACCCTCTTTTTACAGGCGAAAACCCCCAATACCGACCGCCCCCCGTCTCAATCGGACAGTAAAGATACTGCGTATCATAACGCTGCATAAAATCCACAAGCTCTTCCATGCTCTTCAATCCGTCAAATGATACGGCCGCCCGTATCTTCATCATCTCCGGCGCCTCTTCAAGCTTTCTCCTCCCGGTCTCTTTATCCATACTACAGCTTTTCCCTTCGTTCCCGTAGATGAACGCGTTATCGGGAAAATCAGAGCGGTTCCATGTAAAATCATTACGATACAGGTGATTTCTCACAAGCTCAAGCATATGCGAAGTATTTTCCCCGTCAATCTGAGTACATACATCAATGGTATAACGCCCATACCCCTCCGCCCACAAACGCAGCTCCACAAAGCCCTTATCTCCGCAGAACATCTCCATATATACCGACATATCCGTCACAAAAGGATTCACAACAATAACCCCATCATTTTCCTCATCCGCAACTTCCACCGACTGATCCGGGTTATAACAGATTCGGTCAAGCAACGTAGAAATACCTGCAAGCAGCGCCGGTACAATACAGATTGCAGCCGCAACCGCCGCGATCATATAATGCCTGAACTTTCTGGCGACCGCCTTGGATATTCTTCTTCCAAGCTCCGCCTCCTCCTGCTCTTCTCCTCCCTTCCCGATATCCTCCTCTTCTTTCTCATATAACTCCCTGTCCAGCGTCTGATCCATGTGACTTAACAAAACCTGAAACTTCTCAATATCCTCTTCGATTCTCTGGGATTCCGACTCTTCTAATTCTCCGCCTATATACTTTTCAAACTTCTCCTGATAACCCTTATACTCTTTGTTCCGCCCTTCCTCATCTCTACACTGACTTTTATTATCTTCACACTGACTTTTTCCGTCTGAACACTGGTTTTCTTTAAAGCCCTTCATATCAACATCTCCTCTCCGTCCAACAGCCTTTTCAGATTCTTCTTCGCACGATAAAGTATCACCCGTATATTTCCATAGGAAACCCCCAGTATCTTCCCGATCTCCTCCTGTGAAAGCTCCGCAAAATAGTACAGGATAACGGCTTCCTTCTCTGTGCTCTTAAGCCCCTGTATCGTTCGGTATAGCTTTTGATTCCGTTCTTTCTGAATCAGCAGCTCAAGGATCCCCTCTCCATCCTCATTCACTGTATTAATCCCGTTTCTGCCTACAGCTTTCCCACACTGCGCTCTCCCCTGCTCCTTTGCCTCATGCGCCGACAGCCTCTTCTCCTTCCGCCATATGTCATAATACAGATTCCTGGCAACCATGAGAAGCCATGGAAGTACTGCAGTCCCTGACAGCTCCAATGTACATAAGGCCCGAAGAAAAGTCTCCTGCATCAGGTCTTCCGCCAGAGCATGATCGTGACAAAGGGAATAGAGATACAGATATACCGCCTTTGTATGTCTGCGGTATAATTGTTCCAGAATATCTTTTTCCACTTTATCACCCCCCAAACCTTAAAACACTCTTTTTTATAAATAACGAATTAACCGCAAAAATGTTACATAGAATAATTTCGTTTCCTCTTTATTTTCAATTAACAACTGTTCCCAATTATAAAATATCTCCTAATGAAATAACGAATTCTTTTCATTTCTCCCGCCGTACATTCTTGACATTCCTGTTCCATAAGTAGTATATTTATTCTCAGCAAATAAAAAGGAGGTTGAATAACATGGGCTGTCTGGGGAATCTACTCTGGTTTATCTTCGGAGGTTTTATAAGCGGGCTTAGCTGGACATTCGCCGGCTGTCTCTGGAGCATTACCATTATTGGCCTTCCTGTCGGAATACAATGCTTTAAGTTAGCTGCCTTAAGCTTCTTCCCCTTTGGCAAAGAAGTAGTCTATGGCGGCGGATCAGGTTCTTTTCTGCTGAACATTATATGGCTTATTGTCTCCGGATTCTGGCTTGCCGTAGAAGCGACAGCAATCGGGATCCTGCTCTGTATTACAATTATCGGTATTCCCTTCGGTCTGCAGCAATTCAAACTAGCCAAACTGGCATTGATGCCTTTTGGTACGACCATACATTAACCGCTATACTTTACTGCTATTTCTTAAATTTTTGACGTCCCTGAAAACCAAGCGAATCCAGAAAGGAGCTTAGAACACCATGAAAATAATGATTGCATCCGACGTCCACGGAAGCGCTTTTTATCTTAGAAAGCTGCTGGAACAATACCAAAAAGAACAGCCGGATAAGCTGCTTCTTCTGGGAGATATCCTCTATCACGGTCCCCGCAACGACCTCCCGGAAGGATATGCTCCCAAAGAAGTCATCGGCCTTCTCAACGCTATGAAAGAAGACATCCTCTGTGTACGCGGCAACTGCGATACGGACGTCGATCAGATGGTCCTTGATTTCCCGATCCTTGCCGACTACTGCATCTTATATGAAAAGGGGCATATGATCTTCGCAACCCACGGGCATGTTCACAATACATCCACCCCACCCATGTTAAAAGCAGGCGACATTCTGCTTCACGGACATACGCACATCCCTGCAGCAGAAGACTTCGGCGGAAGATATTATCTGAATCCCGGTTCCATCGCTATTCCAAAGGATAACAGCCGGCACAGTTATATGATGCTGGAAGACGGCGTGTTCACATGGAAAGATCTGAACGGAGAAGCCTACAAACATTTTAACCTGCAAGATTTATAAATACATGTTTTATATACATAAATATTTTTACAATAAAGCGCTGCCGGGATCTACGGTCCTTCAGCAGCGCTTTTCTTATCTGGAAATATTTCCATTTTCTATAATGTATTTATAAATTTCATAAACGCTTTCCGGCCTTCTTCCGTGCATTTATACACACCCGCATCCTCCAGAACATGCGTAAACGTAATCCCAATCTCCTTTTTAAGGATATCCATCACATTCTCCCTGGTAATGCTGTCGTACTTCGGCAGGAATTCCTGTACCCATCTAGCATGTTTTTCAATCTTCTCACAGCTCTTGACATCTTTTCCTTCCACAAGATAATCAGCCAGTATCTCCAGCTCTTCCTTCAGTCTGGACGGAAGCACCGCAAGCCCCATAACTTCGATCAGACCGATATTTTCTTTCTTGATATTATGATACTGCGCGTGGGGATGATAGACGCCCAGCGGGTGCTCTTCCGTCGTGATATTATTTCTCAGCGTCAGATCCAGCTCATAGGTATCTCCCACTTTTCTTGCGATAGGTGTGATCGTATTGTGGGGTTCTCCCTCCGTCTCGGCAAAGATAAACGCCTCTTCGTCCGTATAACCTCTCCATGCTCCAAGCACATGATCCGCCAGCTCGATCAGACGTTTCTCGTCTTTGCTTCTGATACGAAGGACAGAGAGCGGCCATTTTACAATCCCTGCCTCTACATCTTCATAACCCGGAATGCTCACTGCCTTTTCAATAGGAGCCTTCGCCATGGCAAACGTATAATTCCCGCCCTGGAAATGATCATGACTCAAGATGGAACCGCCTACGATCGGAAGGTCCGCATTGGATCCCAGGAAGTAATGCGGGAACAGCTTGATAAAATCAAATAATTTAATGAACGCCGCCTTCTCGATCTTCATCGGCACATGCTGTCCGTTGAACACGATACAGTGCTCGTTATAGTACACATACGGAGAGTACTGGAAGCCCCACTTGCTGTCATTGATCGTAATCGGAATGATCCTGTGATTCTCTCTTGCAGGATGGTTCAGACGTCCGGCATAACCTTCGTTCTCCATACAGAGCAGGCATTTCGGATAACTGCTTACCTTCGCGTTTCTTGCCGCCGCGATCGCCTTCGGATCCTTCTCCGGTTTGGACAGATTGATGGTAATATCTATCTCTCCGTACGGAGAATCCACCTTCCACTTCATATCCTTCTTAACCCGGTAACGGCGGATATAATCGCTGTCCTGGCTGAATTTATAATAATAGTCCGTTGCCTCTTTCGGAGAAACCGCATATTTTTTCTCAAATGTCTCCTGTACCTGTGCAGGCCTTGGAACCAGACAGTTCATCAGTTTCGTGTCAAATAAATCTCTGTAACCGATGCTGTCTTCGATAATACCGCGCTTTACGGCTTCATCCAGCAGATCCTTCAACAGAGATTCCAGCTCGACCGCATCCGTATCAATCTCTACATCCTCATAGTCGTCCTCATGGAACATCTCCAACAGGAGGTTTGTTGTATAGATTCGCTCCGTCTCCGGAACAAGTCCGGTCTGAATACCATACTCTACCAGTTTTTTAATATTCTCGCTTAACATTTTCTCTCCTCCATCTTATACCTATACATTCCTATATCTGCAGCCATGCAGCAGTACATACTGTTCTGCCGGAAGACTGGTTGTTCATGCATCGGCAGCTGTCTATCCACACATGCCGTCTGCTGCATTGGATATACCGAATCTTCTTAAATAATGCCTGCGCCGTCGCCGATATCTACTACATAGAACTCTGCTTCATGCCCGACCTTTTCCTGATAGGTTTTCCCGATCTCGCTGATGAACTGATCCACTGCATCATTCTTCACAATGCTGACCGTACAGCCTCCGAAACCGCCTCCTGTAATTCGTGAACCAACCACACCCGGCATCGCCTGAGCAAGATCTACCAGGATATCAATCTCCTCGCAGGATACCTCATAATCATATCTCAAGGATTCATGGGACGCGTTCATCAGCTTTCCAAAAAGCTCTACATCCTGATTCTTCAAAGCCTCCACCGCACGAACCGCCCTCTGGTTCTCATACACGGCATGCTTCGCACGTTTCTGTCTCACCGCATCCTTAACAACATCCTTATGAGCTTCATATTCCTCTTCCGTCAACTCACCCAGAGATTTGATATCTATAACTGTCTGCAGCTCCTTTAACGCAGTCTCACATTCCGTTCTTCTGTCATTGTAAGCAGAATCTACCAGACTATGCTTTACCTTACTGTTCGTGATTACAATCTTCGCATCCTTCAAGACCACCGGCGCATACTCATAGTGCAGCGTATTGGTATCCAGGAAAATCGCATGATCCTTCTTTCCCATAGCGCTGGCAAACTGATCCATGATCCCACAGTTGCAGCCATTGAAGTTATTCTCTGAATCCTGTCCGATCAACGCGATATCCACCATCGAAACATCGAATCCAAACGTATCCTTCAGGATCACTCCTGTCAAAACCTCCAATGAAGCAGAAGAAGAAAGACCGGAACCATTCGGAATATTTCCATAGATCAGGATATCCAGACCGTGAGTAAGCTTGTATCCTCTCTTCTCAAACGCCCACATTACACCCTTCGGATAATTCGTCCAATTTGCTTTCGGATCCGGGACCAACTCGTCCAGGCTAGTCTCGATGACGCCCAGCTTCTCAAAATTAGCAGAATAGAAACGAAGCTTTCTGTCCTCTCTGCTTCTTACAATGCCATAGGTTCCGAGTGTCAGCGCGCATGGAAATACATGGCCGCCGTTATAATCCGTGTGTTCTCCGATCAGATTCACACGCCCCGGAGCAAAGTAAGAACGGATCTCCCCCTCTCCCTTGAACAGTTCCTGAAACTGCTGAATTAATCTTTCCTTCATCATTTTAGTCCTCCATTCATTTATATTGTACATTAATATTATTCTTGCATATTTACTCTACTTATTTTATGATTATAATGAGATTTGGAGTCTCATACAATAAGAATATTTGATAATATTATAAGGATATTGAGGAATTGGAGACATATTATGAAGCTTAAGACCGAAAAAGACCATAAGGAGATTAAAAGGCACGGGAATTATGAATTTCCCGTACATATCAGTCTCGAAAAGATACAGGCATATGAACAGCATTCCTTTCCCTGGCACTGGCATCCGGAGATCGAACTCACCTGGATCATGTCCGGACAGATCGAATATTTTGTAAATGATAAGAAGTACCTTCTGACGGAAGGCGAAGGACTCTTCTGCAATGGAAACACCCTTCATTCCGGCTATATGAAGGACGGGCAGGACTGCAATTATCTCTCCGTCACTTTTCATCCACGTTTCATCTACGGGTATGAGAACAGCCTGCTTCAGACAAAATACGTGGACTTTATCACCTCGAATGAGAGCTGGCATTCTCTGAAACTTGAGAAAGACATTGACTGGCACCAGACGATCGTCCGGCAGATCCAGAATATCTATCAGATATCCCAGTCTCCTTCACCGGATTATGAACTGCAGACACATCTCATCTTAACGGAGATCTGGCTGAATCTTTACCGATATTACATCTCCCTTCCGGTCAATGCGCATCACCCTCAGAAGCATCTTTCACGTTTGAAAGATATCCTTTTCTATTTACAGGAGCGCTATGCCCAGGAGATTTCTCTAGACGAGATTGCAGATCATGTGAATATCTGCAAGAGCGAATGCTGCAGATTTTTCAAGAAATATATGAAAATGACTATCTTTGAATACATCCTGTTCCTGCGGATTCAGAACAGCCTTCCCCTTCTTCGGGAAGGAGAAAGCATCACGAAGATCGCGAGCATGACAGGCTTCTCCACATCGGCTTATTACGGACAGATCTTCAAACGGTATATGGGCTGCGCGCCAAGTCAGTACCGCAAGGAACATATGGAAGAAACATAATATGCCGCTGCCGTCCAGGTTTGGAGACGCACCTCAGGCGCCGGCGCCGCACACAGACTTCACCGTTAATTACATAATAAAATACAAGCCAGCAGAGACCGTCAGATTCTGCTGGCTTGTATCTTCATTCGTTATCGCGTATGGCTGGATTCTCTTATGATCCTGACGGCATATAAGGTCTTAATACTCCTGCCACATTACTGATCGGCATCGTCTGAAGCCATACTTTTCCCGGTCCGCTGATTACCGTATTAAAGAATCCCTCGCCGCCGAACAGCATATTCTTGACTCCAGGCACGCTCTTGATCTCCATCTTACATGTCGCCGTCATCGCCGCGAGATGCCCTGTATCCACGACAATCTGCTGTCCCGGCTGCAGCTCATACTCTACCACATGCCCGTCAAACTCCGCAAACACCGTACCGCAGCCGCTGATCTTCTGCATGATGAATCCCTCGCCGCCAAACAGGCCGGAGCTGACCTTCTTATTAAAGAATACGGACAATTCCACCCCTGCTTCTCCTGCCAGGAACGCGCTTTTCTGGAAGATCATCTCCTGTCCCGGAGCAATCTCGTATGCTCTGATTGAACCCGGGAAACTGGATGCAAACGCAATCATTCCATTGCCGCCTTGAGCAGTATAGATGTTCTGGAACATCTTCTCACCGGAGAACATCCTTCCGAATGCTTTCCCTATACCCCCGTTTGTCGTCGTCTCCATCAACATATTCGGCGACATCCATGACATTCCGCCGCCTTCCGTGATCATCTTCTCGCCGCCCTCTAACTGGCACACCACAACCGGAAGCGTTTCTCCCAAAATCTCGTAACGCATAATTACACCTCTTTCTTCTTGTAATATTTAAAATCATCTGTTTTGTTTCTTGCCGGATATCCCCGCACAAAACAGTACGAATCCCAGAAACAGAACTGCCGCCGTCATCCATCCCACAAGCGCCGCCGTACCCTGGCCGACGAATTTGTCATAATATCCTTTCAGATAGATGACAATGATAATCAACGGAATGATATAAGATACATATCCTTTCAGTCCCCCTGGAAATCGGATTCCTTCTCCTTCATTTGCTTCGTTAAGGAAATTCTCCCATCCCCAGCCATTTCTCCTGGTACAGAACAACACATACCCCAGACTTCCAAGAGGAAGCAGATTGTTAGATACAATAAAGTCTTCAAGATCCATGATATTCGTTCCGGCGCCCAATGGTTCGAAACCTGCCAGAACATTAAAACCCAGAACGCAGGGGATACTCAGTACACTGACCATGACTACGTTCACTAACACACTCTTGCCCCTGCTCCAACCTAACAGATCAATAGAAAACGAAATAATATTCTCGAATACAGCCACGATCGTCGTAAACGCTGCGAATGTCAGGAACAAAAAGAATAACGCCCCCCACATCCGTCCTCCCGGCATCTGGGCAAATATATTCGGTATCGTGATAAAGATCAGGCTCGGACCCGCTCCCGGTTCAATTCCAAATGCAAAGCAGGATGGTATAATGATAAATCCCGCCATAAACGCCACAAACGTATCCAGCGCCGTAATACTAATCGCCTCCCCGGTAAGGCTCCGCTCTCTTCCGATATAACTGCCAAAAATAAGCATCGCGCCGATTCCGATAGAAAGTGTGAAGAATGCCTGACTCATCGCTCCAAATATGACATTACCGATCCCTATCTCCTTCATCCCTGCAAAATCAGGCACCAGGTAGAACCTAATACCTTCTCCCGCGCCCTCAAGATACAGAGAATGAGCAGCCAGTACTACCATGATAAACAATAAAGCCAGCATCATAATCTTAGATGCGCGCTCTATCCCTTTTTGAATACCAAAGTAACAGACAAGAAATCCCACGATACAGATCAGAATCGTCCAGAATGTCATAACCGGCGCATTTCCCAGCATATCCGCAAATCCTTCCGCTACCGCTTCGGATGTCGCGGCCTCAAACTCGCCTCTGATACTCCGATAACAATAATACATCATCCAACCGCCCACCGTCGTATAGAACATCATGAGCATATAGCACCCCACCACGCCGATCCATTTGGTCGCATGCCAGCGGGTACCGGCAGGTTCCAGCTTCTCGAAACCTGCCGCAACGCTTAAGCGGCTTCCTCTTCCTACCGCAAATTCACAGATCATAACCGGTATCCCAAGAATCAGAAGAAATATCAGGTAGATTAGGATAAACGCCGCACCGCCAAATTCTCCGCACATATAGGGAAACTTCCATACATTCCCGATTCCGATCGCACATCCGGCCGATACCAGGATAAATCCCAGCCGCGACCCAAACTTTTCTCTTTTCATCTTACCCTATCCCCTGGAACATCTGAACTTAAGTTCTTCCCATCTACGGTCTACTTCTTTCTGGAATTCCTCGATCAGATCTTCGTTTCCTTTCTTGAATAAATGCTTGAAGCGTCCCTGCGGCTTTAAGAAATCTTCGATGGGAAGTTTCTTTTTCGGCTCATAATTCAGAATCCACTTTCCGTCCACTACTTCAAACAACGGCCAATAACAGGTCTCTACTCCCAGTTTACAGATCTCCATAATATCCGGCGTGTTATATCTCCATCCCCTGGGACACGGAGCCATGATATTCAGAAAAGCCGCTCCCGGCGTATAAATCGCCTTTTCAGATTTTACATGAAGATCCTTGAAATTCCCAATAAACGTCGTCTGTGCAACATAAGGAATATCGTGTGCTGCAATTATCGCCGCCAGATCCTTGCGGTTCTGCGGTTTCCCGTTACTCTTACTTCCTACGGGCGTCGTCGTCGTATCCGCGTACATCGGCGTTGCCGACGAGCGCTGAATCCCGGTATTCATATATGCTCCGTTGTCATAACAGACATAGACCATATCCGTGTTACGCTCCATCGCGCCGGACAAGGACTGGAAACCGATATCATAAGTACCTCCGTCCCCGCCGAATGTGATAAATTTATATGTCGCGTCTAATTTTCCCTTTTTCTTAAGAGCTTTGTACGCACCTTCCACACCGCTCAAAGTAGCGCCTGCATTCTCGAACGCATTGTGGATATAGCTGTCTTCCCATGCCGTATACGGGTATGTGAATGTCGACACTTCCAGGCATCCTGTGGCATTGCCGATCACCGCCTTATCCCCCTCATGGAGACCGCGCAGTACGTTCCTTACCGCGATCGTCCCGCCGCAGCCGGCGCACATTCTATGTCCCGGAGCCAGGCGTTCCGGCTTGCTCATCGTCTCTTTGAAGTTATAACTCATCTTTTGTCCCCCCCCTATTCTCTGATTCCCAGATAGCGATAGGTCTCTCCTGCGTCGCCATCCTCTGCTATCTGTTTCAGGGTTGCAAATACACCTTCCATATCCTCTACACGCACGTCGCGTCCGCCGAGTCCGTAGATATAATTTATTGCCAAAGCCTGCGATCTCGCCCGATACAGAGCCGACATCACATCCGCGCCTAAAGGTCCGCCATGATTGGTATATCCTTCCGCACGATCCATGACGGCGATAGCTTTCATGCCTGTCAGAATATTGGCAATTGCTTCTGCCGGGAACGGACGGTAGAGACGGATCTTCAATAGACCGACCTTCTCTCCCTGGTCTCTCAACCTGTCGATAGCGTCCTTGGTCGTTCCCGCCGCGGAACCAATCATAACCACCGCATATTCTGCGTCTTCCATGCGGTATGCCTCGAACAGTCCATACTCTCTTCCGGAAATTTCGGCAAATTCTTTCGCCACCTCCAGAACGACACGTTCCACATGTTTCATGCCTTCCGCCTGATTACGCTTTGCCTCCATATAATAATCCGTAATGGAATAAGGACCGACTGCCATCGGACACTTTGGATTCAACAGATAATCCTCCGGCTCATACTCGCCTACGAATTTCTTTACATCAGCGTCTTCCAACAATTCCATATTCTCTACAGCATGGCTGGTGATAAATCCATCCTGACAGATCATGATGGGAAGTCTCACATCCTTGTGCTCGGAGATCCGGTATGCCTGCACCATATTATCATAAGCTTCCTGATTATTCTCCGCATAGATCTGTATCCAACCGGCATCCCTCGCACCCATACTGTCAGAATGATCACAGTTAATATTAATCGGTCCTGACAGCGCACGATTCACCAGCGCCAACGCCAGCGGCAAACGGTTTGACGCAGCTATGTACAACTCTTCCCACATAAACGCCAGTCCACAGGAGGACGTAGCCGTGAGACTCCTTGCCCCCGCCGCAGACGCGCCGATCGCCGCGCTCATAGAACTATGCTCGCTCTCCACCGGGATAAACTCCGTATCCACCTGGCCATTTGCCACAAAGGACGCAAAATACTGTGGAATCTCTGTAGACGGAGTGATTGGGAACGCCGGAAATACGTCCGGATTAATCTGCCTTAACGCGATCGCGATCGCCTCGTTTCCTGATAAACGGTCTCTCTTTGCCATCCTACTTCACTCCTTCCATCGTAATCGCCCCGAACGGGCATGACTTCACACAGATGCCGCACCCCTTGCAATGGTCATAGTCAAATTCTCCTCTTTTGCCGTCCTTCACCGGAATACAGCTATCCGGACAAACCGGCGTGCAAAGCAGACATTGTTTACATTTCTCCTCTATAAATACCGGCTTATCCGTGGACCACTCACCGGTGTTGAAATCCCTTGAAGTTCCTGCTCCGGCAATCACCATGCCTTCCGTCAGATCCTTCCAGGGCGCCTTAACACCTAATTTTGTAATATCTGTTGCCATTACCGCACCTCCTTAAGCGCCATCTCAAGCGCCGCCATATTACCGTCGATCACTTCCGGCTTACTGGCGAACTTATGTGAAAACGAAGCCCGCATCTCTCTTAAGAACGTTTCTTCATCCATGATCCCCGTCACTTTCACAATCGCGGCGAGAAGGGGCGTATTCGGAAAATACCTCCCCATTGTCGCCATAGATACCTTATGAGCGTCAATCGTATAGACCTTTCCTTCGTATCCCTTCAAGTGCGGGATGATCTCCTCCTTCGGACGCGAAGTATTGACGAGGATCGCGCCCTCTTTCTTTAATCCGCCGGTGACATCAACCGCCTCTAACAATGATTCGTCCACAACAACCACATACTGCGGATCATAGATATTAGAATGTACACGGATCTGAACATCACTGATCCTGTTATACGCTGTAATCGGCGCGCCCATACGCTCCGGTCCATACTCCGGGAATCCCTGGACATATTTTCCTGTCTGGAACGCCACGTCCGCGAGCAGCAGCGCCGCGGTCTTTGCGCCCTGACCGCCGCGGCCATGCCATCTAATCTCTGTAAGGTTACTCATCTTCCTTCTTCCTTTCTACGTATTTTAAACTTTATATTCGTGTAATAATACACTGGTACATCGCAGATACCGAGTAAGCTCTGTTTTCTTACCCTAACTATTGTACTTGAAGATTCACGTTCTGTCTATAATGATTTTCTTCCAAAATCATATTTTTCTGTTTCCTATCTTTCGTCTCTTTTGATTGAATGCAGCCAATACGCCGCTAACTGTGATGAGAACCAGATAGATGTCTGCCCGATTTCGATTTATATCGCCTGTCTTTACCGCCTTCGGCGCTGCAGGAGGCTTCACAAGTCTGACAGTCTGCCCTTCGTCCTCCGGATCTTCATGAACCGCCGCTTCTTTTCCGCTTTCATTCAAAAATAGCTTCTCATAAACCACAAGTTTCTGTCCTTTCATGCCTTTGCTTTGAAAGGTAAAATCCACATCAATGCTTCCCTCCGCCTTCTCCGGCTTAAATATACTCTCCGCAGTCACGGGTTTACCGTCTGACGTCAATGGTTCTTCCGTCGCTTTATCCATGACAGTACCTTCAATCCTGTACTCCATACCCGGAATCAGATTCTGATATTCAACCCGGTCTGTGATCGTCACAACATCGCCTATCACAAGTTCCTTATCCCGATCTGCTTTGTCTGTCGCAGTCGTCCCTATCTTCGGAAAATATATGCTCTGCTTCAAATCTTCGATATCCTCATGTCTCGCAACCGGTTTCTTCTCATATTCCAGGGTCTCAAAGACTACCGTCGTCCTTCCGGCAAGAGATTTTCCGCTGAATGAAAATTTCATATCTATTGTTCCTTCGGCGTCCTCCGGCTCAAACGTCTTCTCTGACGTAATCGTATTTCCGCCGTCGTCTTTGATCGGTTCGCCTGTCTCTCGATCCATCAAAATTCCCCGAACCGTATACTCATATCCCGGCAGAAGATTAGAATAGGACACCGTATCCGTAATACTGATCTCATCGTCTGCCATCGACTGCTGTGTCTGCGTCTCATCGTCCATTGCAGCCGTCCTTATCTTCGGGATGTGAATCGTCTGCGCCTCGTCTTCTATATTCTTATGCACCGCTACTTTTACTTCTTTAAACCACGACTTTTTCAGAGACAATTCTTCGAATACGACGAATGTCCGGCCTTCCAGGTTCTTCCCCGGGAACCGGAAGCTTAATTCTACACTCCCCTCTGATTCTTCCGGAACAAAGTCCATATCCGCATGGATCTCATTCCCTTTTGCATCTAATGCCGGTTCGCCCGTCCTCTGGTCTATCATCATACCCTCCAGATGATATTGACGTTCCGGAATTAAGTGCCGGTAAGATACCGTATCCGTTATCGTAACCTCATCTGATGCCAGCGTCAGATTAATGCCTGTCTCCGGATCAACCGCCTCTGTCTTGATCTCGGGAAACCGCACTGTCTGCGGTTCATCCTCAATATCCATATGAACCGCAATACTTTTCTTCTCAACAAATAGTTCTTCAAACGCTACCGTTACTTTACCTGCCAGAATACTTCCGTCGAACTCAAATATCACAGTCTCGTCGCCCTCCGGCTTCTTCGCCGTAAATTCTTTTTCTGCCGTAATCTCCTTTCCTTCGGCATCTAATATCGGCTCGCCCGTCTCCTGATCCATCAAGATTCCCGATACCGTATATTTCTTTCCCGGCAGCAAGTTCTCATAATGTACGACGTCTTTAATCATCACCTTCTGATCCGCAAAAGATATTCTCTCTTCTGTCTTCTGATCCGACGCCTCTGTCTCTATAGATGGAAAATGTACGGTCTGTTTCTCATCCTCTAATTCCTTATGTTCCGCGATTAATTTTCCGTTATACAACATCTCCTCATAGACAACTATTGTCTCGCCCGCAAGATTACTGCCGTCGAATCGAAATACAACCTCTACGCTTCCATCCTTCCTGTCCGGTGTAAAGACAGTCTGCCCGGTAATCGTATTGCCTTCGGCATCTACCGCCCGCTTTCCTGTCTTCTTGTTTATTATCGTCCCCTTTAATACATATTCTCTATGCGGCACTAAATTCTCATACTTCACCTCGTCCACCAACATCACATCCGAATCCGCTCTGGAAATATGCATATCCGTATCGCTGTCTTGTACACAAGTACCTATCTTTGGAATATACACCGTCTGAGGCTCGTCCCCGATATCATGGTGCACTGCATATTCTTTGTTATCCTTCTCAAGAGATTCAAAGGCCACCAGCGTCTTCCCCGCCAGATTCCTTCCCGGAAAGCGGAAGATTACTTCAACAGTTCCGTTGGCCGCCTTTGCCGTAAACTCCGTCTCTGCTTCAACCTTACTGCCATTCTCATCTAAAACCGCGCGTTCCGTATCTTTATCCATCAGAATTCCCTTTATCTTATACTTGCGACCGGGCCGTAGATTTTCGTAGGAAACGGTATCTACAATCACCATCTCTTTATCTGCTCTGACGATATTAGTGTTAGTCTCACGACTGACCGCTCTTGTCCTTATCGCCGGGAAATGTATGGTCTGTCCAGAATCATTAATATCCTTATGCTCCGCCAACTTCTCATCCTGCAGATACAGTTCTTCGTACACGACAACATCCGAACCCTCCAGCCCCGCTGCGTCAAAAAAGATCTCTACCTCTACCTCGCCGTTAGAATCCTTCGGAGTAAATTCCTTTGAAACTGTAACCGGCGCTCCATCTCCATCCGTAACCGCACGCCCTGTCCTCCTGTTCATCAGCGTCCCTGCAAGCCGATACTTCTTATTCTTCTGCAGCCCGATATAAGAAACCGTATCAATGATCGTTATCTCATCTGCTTTCGCATAATGAGTACCCGTCGCCTCGTCTTTTGCCATTGTCTCAATCGCAACATCCGCATTTTCTACGTTTCCAAGATCAACAATATAATTTGCCCTGGTTATTGTGATTGTCCCGGAATAGAGAAACTTCCCCTCATTCGCGGCGCCTCTAAGCTCCTGGATAGTATAAGTATCATAAGGCAGCGCGCCGACACTGTCGTCTACCCTGACACTATTACCATTCTCATCCAACCCAAACCACAGTCCGTCTCCTGCCTTTCCTCCGTTTGTTCGATAACTGTGGGCGGCATAAGCTGTATTCGAAGAATAATGTCCGTTCTCGTCCGTCATAATGACATGTGATTCCTTTGTTGTATTGGATGTAATACGAAACGAGACTCCCGCAATCGCTCTCTGAGTATTCTTATCAATCTTCGTCAGCTCAAAATCACCCCGGATTACACTGTCTGCGACAACATATTCCGCGCCGTCCTCTACAATTCCCCGATCTCCGTTCTGGATTATCTTCGCGACATGAAACTTCTCTGTCTCGGAGTCCGTATCGGATCTATTCAGATATACGCTGTCCAGCTGATATCCTGTCGGCGCCTGAATCTCTTCTACACGAAGCGTTCCAAGCGGAAGCTCCATATCTTCTTCGCTCATATAAAGCGCGTCTTCAGACAGTTTATACTGTTCTCCTGCCGCACGGCCGGTTCTTCTACCGTCCGCTTCTACAGTTCCGGCGCTCACAACCCATGTCCTGTCCGGTTTCGACGGAAGATTGTTTTTCGTATAATGGCCTCTGTAGAAACTCACTCTAAACTGTGTGTTTTCAAGAGACGCCGCCCCCAGCGCGGCGCCGTTCCTTGTCTCCCGGTCCGCCTTGCGCAATTTAACCGGAGGCGACGTCACAGGCTCGTCGCTCACTTTAAGTTCGGTAGTTTGTCCCGCGGTCAATCTGACCGGGTAGACCTGGGGATCTAATTTATATCCTTTTGCCGCCGTAATCTCTTTCACATAATATGTACCTGCGTCCAGACTTGCCGTATCGGAATTACCCGCTTCATCCGTCGTAAGCACCGCCACCTGCCGGCTGCACCCCTGATCATGGAATACGCCGTATCTGGCGCCGGCCAGACTATAACAACTGTTGCCTGCCGTAATCTCCGTATTGGAAGAAGTTTTCTTAACCTTCGCATACCCCACAGGATTCTTCTCCAGCCAGACAATATCCTGCAGCAGATCGGAACCGCTGTATGCTATATATGCTTTATATTGTCTTAGATACTTCTGGAAAGTTTCATAAGCCGGATCCAACGGATTCTGTGATAATTGTGCAAGGACGCTCGCCATATTCTTCACACCGTCTGCCTTTGACGCAGACAGCCCCTGCAGCGAACCCATGTACAGATAACCGATCAACGCATGGGCATAGGCAAATACATTATTATCACTTTCATTATAGATACCCTTTCCGTATTTTTCATATAACTGCGGTTCTCCGCCGGGAGCCGCCAGCAACGCCGCCTTGATCATCTCATTGTCCAGCTCCGAGACACGGAACGTTCCGCTCGGTGAAGTCAGATTCGGCTGTGCGCAATATCCAAGAAATTCCCCTGAATCAGTCGTAATATGATATTCATGTGTACTCCAACTTCCATATCTATGTGAAACGCCCGGACTGATCGTCACGTCAGAACCCACCACGGATTTTAGCATAAATCCGCCTGCCAGACACACCGTCAGACCGATATCGTTCTTCCCGCTGTCTTTCCCCCATATATACCCATCATACGGAAATACCATTCTTTGTATCTGTGGCTCTTCTGGCTCATTCTCCCTAATATCCGGCTGTATCTCATCTGTACTGCCCGAATTATTCTTCCTGAATACAGCATGTACTTCCACGTCGTCATCTTCCATCGCAAAGGATATCCGATTACCTTCCACCTGATTATTAACCTCTTGTTTTAGAGTGCTGCCTAAAACTGAAATTTGATCGAACTCAAACCCCTCTTCCGGGAATACATCAAGAATTACCGTATCTCCCCCCTTCCAGACTTTTCTTTGTTCTTCCGAATCTATGAATCTTACTCTGCCGCCTTCTGACGACAGCAAAGTAACCGTATGCCCTACGTCCGCCGATACATCTTCCTCTGCCCTTACGTCTGAAGCAAGTGTCTTTCCTGTGTAAGGCAGCAGAACAGAAAGACACAAAATCAGCGCAAGTAACGCCGCTATAGCTTTCTTCATTTTTTTCATATTTACACTTCTCCTATCTATATTCATTATTTCTGCATAAAACAAGCCTATCGGCTATATAATTCCATCTTTACAAGCATTCCTGCGCATACCATAAAAAGAAACACATAAATACATAACAGTTTCATAGAAATACTCATGGTATCCGCCCCTTTAAACCCTTTTCCCCAGATACTCTTTTCCCCTATCTTCTGGCCAGACGCCGTTGTTTCCGCATCCGGAAAATAAATTACCTGCCTTGGGTCTTCTGTATCCTTATGTTCGGCAACAGATTCGCCATTATACAACAGTTCTTCGTATACAACCAACGTCTCTCCCGCACATCCTGAACCGTCAAACTGAAAAGCCAACTCCAGGCTTCCTTTTGTCTTTGCAGGCGTAAATACTGCCTGCGCCGCAATTTTATTTCCCTTTACATCAGTCTTTGCCTTTTTCGTCTTTTGATCGACAAGCGTTCCCCGAAGAGTATATTCCCTTCCCGGCATAAGATTCTCATACTGTACTTCATTTATAACTGTCACATCCGAATCCGCCTGAGATACATGCGTCCCAGAATCAACATCATATGCCGACGTATTCAGCTTCGGTCTGCACAGCGTATCCGCTTCATCCATCATATCCTGGTAAACCGTACGTTTCTCTGATTTTTCCGCCGCCGACCAAAAATCCTCATACTGCAATCCCATCGACAGACACACAACCAGAACCGAAAGGCATGCCGCTCCTTTCTTTACTCTTTTCATACTTCGTTCTTCTCCTTTCTTTATATATGGTTTTGAGTCGCCTTCTGCCATTCCGTAATCTTTGCCTAATTCAAACCGGAACAATCTGACATGAAATCTTCTTAAAATACATAAAATAATTTTGGGAATTTCTTCTTAGATATCGATCAGAATAATCGAATTTCAGAAAATAGAGATATTCTTAATTATAAAAATCAGATCTTTAGATAATCAGATTCATAGATTATTAGTTTTTTAGGTCATTTAGTGATCAAATTCATAGATTATTACATCATTTAATAATCAAATTCATAGATTATTACATCATTTAATCATTTAACGACCGGATTCATAAAGGATTGTTTAACCAGATAATCAGAAGGACAGCCAAGCCGTCCAATAAAATATCACCAGGCAAATAGACGACTATCGACAGAATATAATCCGCCAGCCTGGATCTTAGAATGAACAGAAATTGATTTGTTTAATAGTATCATGATTCTTCTCTGCTCGCAAGACGCAACAGTTCGACAAATTATGACATCAGATACTTCCTAAAATTATGCAACAAAAAATCGGGGTAACAGGATTTGAACCTGCGACCTCACGGCCCCCAGCCGTGCGCTCTAACCAAACTGAGCCATACCCCGATGAGATTATTTTAACGAATTCTGTCGAATAATGCAAGCATTATTTTCAATTCTGTGTTAAAATGATCATACTTTATTATTATATGCGAAAGGAGTAAGTTTTATGAAAGTAATTGTAATCGGGCCAAGAGGCAAGATGGGACGGCTGATCACGGCTGCCGCAGCTGCCCGGGACGATATGGAACTGACAGCCGGCATCGCCCCCAAAGGCCGCGGCTACATCGGACAAGATCTGGGTTCCGTCGCCATGACCGGTTCCGAACTGGGAATCCCGGTAACCGATGATCTGGAGACTGCCATTGACCACTGCGATGTTATCATTGATTTCTCTACAAAAGAGACGTCAATGGACGTACTTGATCTTGCCGTCGTTCATAAGAAAGCGCTGGTCTGCGGAACAACCGGATTCACCCCGGCAGAGATGCAAAGATTCCATGAAGCCTCCAAAGAAATTCCTATGCTCTATGCCGCTAATACTTCCAAATTGGTCAATATCATGAACAAACTATTAGAACTGGTAACTTCAACCCTGAAAGACGAGATTGATATTGAGATCCTGGAGATGCACGACCAGTGGAAGAAAGATGCACCAAGCGGAACCTCTAAAGAGATGGGCGAGATCATGGCGCATGCTCTTGGCAAAGATCTTGACGATATTGCGGTTTATGGACGCGAAGGCGCCTCTCCGCGCGAACCGGGAACCATCGGCTATCACTCTCTGCGGGCGGGAAATATCCCAAGCAGTCATACGGTCTTCTTTGGCGGCATGGGAGAACGTCTGGAAATCACTCATCATTCGTATAACTGGGAATGTTTTGCAAGAGGCGCTTGCGACTGCGCCGCATTTCTCGCAGGTAAAGAACCTGGATTCTACACTATCAAAGACGTCCTGAATCTATAGGACAGACGAATACTTTTAAACCAACAGGAGGAATAAAAATGATACTAGTAAATACAGATTATATAACAGGAAGAAAATTAGAGATGATCGGCATGGTTCGCGGTACTATGATCCAGTCCGTACATTTGGGAAAAGATATTATGAACAGTTTCCGCACTCTGGTCGGCGGAGAGCTCACATCATATACAGAGATGATGAATGAGGCAAGAGCTATCGCAACAAAACGAATGGCCGAAGACGCACAGGCAATGGGCGCGGACGCGGTTGTAAATATCCGCTATGCTTCCAGCTCCATCGTACAAGGGGCGGCCGAAGTACTTGCTTACGGAACCGCCGTAAAATTCATTGATTAAATACACCTCACTACTGCATATCCATTTTTAATATACAGGCCATTCAGAGACACGATTCTTTGAATGGCCGTTCTGACTATAGAGTATTCTCAGCAGAGCATACTCCTATAACCTTTATATAATCTTCAGTCTTGTCCCTCATAATATGAAAGCCCAGCTCCAACTGTTCCGGTAAAAGACGATGTGTAATTAACTCTTCCGGAGCAATTCTTTTTTGTTCCAGACGCGTCATTACATAATGCCAATCGTCCCCCGGATCGTTCGTAAAGGAGGAATTCCAGGTTCCCATCACCGTCATCTGATCCCTGAGAATCTTCCAATATACTGATTTCTCAAGATTCATCTCTCCAATCGGATTCCCAACCAACATAATTCTTCCAGAAAAAGACGTCTGGCTCAATGCCTGCGTCAGTGTCTCATTCCTACCGACACATTCGAAAAAGACGTCTGCTCCCAGACCATTCGTCCTCTCCATCAGCCAACGAGTCGTATCACCCTCTCTGATATCGCAATAAGCGTCTTCCTGAAGCCCCAGCCTTAAGAGCGTTTGTTTCTGAAAATCTTTATTTCCGAATACGAAGATATCCCTCATCCCTGCTTCTCTCAAAAACAAAAACAGCAGCATTCCTATCGTACCCGCGCCGCAGATTACGATCCTGTCGAATACGCAAGGACTGATCCGCCTCATGGCATGAACCGCCACCGCCATAGGCTCCATCATGGCCGCGGCCTCAAAAGACACGTGGTCAGGAAGCCGTATAAGATTCTCTGCGGGAACCGCCACAAATTCCGCAAATCCGCCGTCTCTGCGAGAACCGAGGTAACTGTAATTCCTGCACATCTCATACTGCTTCCGGCTGCACGGAGGGCATTCTCTGCACGGAATCAGAGGAAAAACACCCACTCTTTTTCCTTTTAAATCCGTATCCGCGTCAATTCCTGTCTTCACCACCACGCCAGAGAACTCATGTCCCGGAATTAACGGATGTCTATAAGCTCCGTTCTGATAGATACGAGGGATATCTGAGCCGCAGATTCCGGCCGCTCTGACCTGAATCAATACTTCTCTTTCCTTTAGATCAGGTTCTTCCACTTCTTCAAACCTGATATCTCCAATACCATGCAGAACCCATGCTTTCATCTATACTTCTCCTCCTCTATCTCTCGAAATCTCTGCAGATCTTCCATCGTCGTGATCTTAAAATTCCTCTCGTCGCCAGGGATCATCGCCACATCCAGACCCGCTATAACAGCCGGTTCCGTAGAACCATTGATCTTAAGAATCTGCTTTGGGCATAATTGACGGTTCGCTTCATAATAAGCGCCGAGCCGGAACATTTCCGGAGCTTGTCCTGCATAAATCTCGCTTCTATTTAACAAAGATTTAACAGTCTTTCCATCCGAACTTAAGTAAACCGTATCCTTCATAGGCAGTACCGGAAGAACACCGTCATGCCCCGCCGCTCCTTCTATACAATCCGTAATCTGACTTTCCCGAAGCAGCGGACGGGCAGCGTCATGGATCAAAACATAATCCATATCCTCTGCATACAATCGGATATCTTCCAACCCATGAAAAATCGAAAGCTGACGGTTTTCACCCGGCGCCGAAAAACCTCTGAACTTCCTGTCAAACCCCTCCGCTGTTATCCACTTCTCAATCTGTTCTCTCCAGGCAGGTTCCGCGACAATCTGGACGGCGTCAATCTCTTTATGCCGGTACAGACACTCTATGCTGTAGGAAATGACAGGTCTTCCCCCCACCTCTATATATTGTTTCGGTATGTCTGACGCAAGCCTGCTGCCCGTGCCGCCAGATAAAATTAGCGCAATAATCATAACTCCCTCTCCATTCGACGCTCCATCCGGTCAAAAATCAGCTGGAACGCCGACACCGAATCTAATCATTGGCGTTCAGCCATTCCTTCATAAGCTCCACATATCTGTCCGTATCCTCCACGAAACACATATGTCTGCAGGTACGGAATAACTCCCATCTGGAATTCGGAATTCGGTCATACATGTATTTCGCTATGTAAGGAGTACACAGATCATTTCCTCCGTTGATCACCAGCGCCGGCTCTTTGATATCCTTAAGCTGTTCTGTCACATCATAATCTTTCAGGGTCCCAAGGGGCGTATACTCATTGGGTCCCCAGCCTACGACATAAGCCTCCCTCCCCATTTTCCTCGGGCGTCTCAGGCATTCCGGCGAATCTTCCGTCACCTCGCCCGCAGCGTGGCGAAGCATATATTCCGCTTCCGCCGCAATATACCCCGGATCACTGTAGTCGTTATCCTCCATCGCTTTCTTGATCGAAGCCTGCATCTCCTGCGGCAGTTCCTGAATCAAACGCTGCTGCTCTTCTCCCCACATCCAGGAGGCCGGAAGAGTACTGGAGAGTATCAGACTTTTAAGTCCTTTCGGTTTGCGGCTGCATACATACTCCAAAAGCTGCATGCCTCCCCATGACTGCCCCAGCAGATGTATCTCCTCAAGTCCCAGATGCTCTCTGATGGCAGCCAATTCATCGATCCATGTCTTTGAATTCCACAGATCCGGCCGATTCTCCACGTAAGATTCTCCGCATCCAAGCTGATCGTACATAACCAGCTCTCGTCCATCCTCCTCGGCTAGACGGTCCAATACTTCAAAATAATTGTGCGTAGAACCCGGACCGCCATGAAGCAGAACCAACGGCTTCTTATTCCCCGTCTTCTTTCCTACGATGCGGTAATAAGTCTTATACTCCAGAAACGGCATGTATCCTTCTCTAATTTCCATCATTACAAAACCTCCTCGTTTTTTAACTTATCTTTGTTTATTATAGATATCTTCCCGAAAGTTAGCAAGACTCCTTTTGCCCATAATACTTCTCAACATCTTCTTTTAGTTTTTGAAACAGAGGATAATATACCTTTATGATATCCTGAAATTTTTCTGCTGCAAAAAATCCAAGAATTTCCATCTCTTTTATTAATATATCCCTCATCACTTTCCACGAAATATCAAAAGTAAGATTGAAATTCAACAATTCATTGTTAATACTATCGTAATCAAAAATATCTATCTTCCGAAGTGTATCTATCTCCGAAATAGCTTCCTCCAGATGAAGTATATCTCTGCATCCATAGACGACAAAATCTATATCGCTCGTCGGCGCCGCAGTTCCTGCAGCAAAAGAGCCGAATAACTCCAGCCGTTTTACACCGTTTACTTTACAGATCTCTGTAACCCTGTCTATCACCTCTGAAATCGGCATGATATCCTTCATCGGCAGTTCTCCCTGTCTCCCAGCCACCAATCCAATACATCCTTTATCTTCTCATCCCAATATTTCCACTGATGATCCCCTTCGGACTCACTGCTGCTTAATTCATATCCCAGATCCTGCACATGTTTCCAGGTTTTCAGATTGCCCTGATACAGGAAATCCTCTGTACCGCACCACGCGTACAGACGAGGGCGTTCCTGATTCGAAGCCGCAAGCTTATCCGCCAGAGCCAGGATATCATCATCCGAGCCCTCCAGCCGGCAGATATCACCGAAAATCCCCTTGAACAGCGGAAACCTGTCTGCCATTTCTCTCTCCGTCCGCCTGTAATCTTCCACAATATCCAACGCCCCCGACAAGGACGCCGCCGCGCCGAATGTATCGCCTGCCCGAAGCCCCAGTTTCCATGCGCCGTACCCTCCCATGGATAATCCCGCCGCCAGCGTATCCTCTCTCTTCTCAGACATCTGAGGAAAGAATTCCCGGCAGATACGCGGCAGTTCCTCTGAGATAAAGGTCCAGTATCTCATCCCGTAAGTAGTATCCGTGTAAAATCCCAAATGAGTCGTCGGCATCACCACCGCGATCCCCAGGCTGCTTACATAACGCTCAATCGAAGTCCTGCGCTGCCAGGTCGTGTGGTCGTCGCTCATTCCATGTAAGAGGTACATGGTCTTATACTTCCCGTTCTCCGCCTTTCCTTCCATACCGATCTGCCCGCTT
The DNA here is from genome assembly GCA_910585725.1 of uncultured Dorea sp. Taxonomy (GTDB): domain Bacteria; phylum Bacillota; class Clostridia; order Lachnospirales; family Lachnospiraceae; genus Sporofaciens. The sequence goes on from CAJUFA010000002.1 coordinate 137,121, forward strand.
GTCTGCTGGGGCAGGATCACGTCCATGTTCATGCTCATACCAAGCACGTCCGAAAAAAAATCTACATGCATCAACGCCATTTTCTCATCCTCCTTCTGCTCTTTTCTGCCAATACGCCAATTTCTTGCAGTTATGATATTTTTTGCAGTTATAATATCTATTGACAGGTAATCGCGCCTGCGCAGCATACCCTGACGCATGCCGGTTCTCTTCCCCGGCGCAGCCGGCCGATACACCCGTCGCACTTCTCCATCTTCCCGTCCTTGTTAAAATGAATCACCTTCTTCGGACAGACCTCCTGGCAGACTCTGCATCCGGTGCATTTCTCCAGATCTACAAGAATCAGACCATACTCCTCTTCTCTGTATACGGCTCCTTCCCGGCACGCTTTCATGCAAAGCCCGCAGTGTATACAGCCTTCACAGATATTCTTCTGGAAACCTTCTTCTATAACGGTTCGAATGGCTCTGCGGCTGCACGCGTCTTCCTCCTCCGGAGAATGACGCTCTGCAATACACGCCGTGTGGCACGCATAACACCCTACGCACCTTTCTTCATTAAATGTTATCTTCATACTCTCTGATGTTCATCCTTTCCAAATAATCATGTCTGCTTTGCCTGCCGCCCGCTCATCTTATGTCCCCTCCCGTCAGGGGCTATTTCATTGTCTCAATCCTGCAGAAATACCCCTTGAAACCCGGAAAACCCGATATAGGATCCAGATAATCCCTGCCGATCAGCTCGTTGGCGTCCCCTTTTGGATTCCCATGATAGATATATACGACTCCCGGCTTTCCCTGGACGTTATAGGCTGCGGTTCCCGTAATCTCACCCGACGGCGAGACTACCCTGACGGCTTTACCGTCTTCTGCGCCATATCTCTTTCCGTCCTCCGGATGGATCTCCACCAACGGTACTTTTTCTATGTTATTCAGCCACGGCATTCTGTAAAGTCTTGAATGAAATAGCTGCGGCTTCCTGCTTCCGGTATTCAAGATCAGCGGAAACGCGTCCCTGTCAACCGCCGGATTCTCCCGATAGTCGCGGTAAACCGGAAGCCCGTCATATCCGTGACTGTCCTTATAACGCTCCAACACCAGAGAATCTAACTCTGCCTTGCCGGAAGGCGTATGGAATGGCTCGCTCTCATAAGTCTTCACCCTGGGCGGGAAGATATTCCTTCCCTCCATCCCTTCCGGATGCGCCTTAAGTTCATTAAGCGTGATCCCGGAGGGTTTCAGAATATGCTCCATATAGGCTTCATATCCCCCTTCTAGCACGTCGTCGCTCAACGTCCGGTCTCTGAGCTTCATCCTTCGGAACACTTCCATAATGATCTCAATATCATTCTTACTCTCTCCTACCGGCTCGATCGCCCGGTTCGAGAAGAAGAATCTGCTTCCCCGTCCTACATGTACCTGCTCTCTCTCATAGGATGTACATGCCGGAAGTATCAGATCTGCCGCCATGGATGACTCGGACATGAACAGCTCCACATTTACATAAAAGTCCAGCTTCTCAAGCGCCGCCTTAAGACGCTTTGGCTGCGGCCACATGCGATGGTTCAGCCCCATAGCAAATACCGCTTTGACCGGGTACGGTTTCTCCTCTTCTATGTAATCCGCGAGCCGGATACACTGGGCCTCATCACAGGACAAATCGAACCAGACGGGGAACTCCTTCTGCCCGATCGCTTCTTCTTTATCATAACGGCGAACCTGTCCGAATTCATTTGCCGGTGAAAACGGTCCGGGCTGTGTCCGGTTGCCGCCCTCCACATCGTAATTCCCCGTCAGCGCGATCAAAGAAAATACCGCCCGATAATTCTGCACGCCGTTGATATGATGCACCACAGGCGACGCCGAGAACATCAGACCCGCCGGGCCGTTTCCCCCATAAGTCCTTGCCGCCTGCCGAATCTTCTCCGCCGGAACGCCCGTAATCTTCTCGGCCTTCTCAGGCGGGAATTCCTGTACATACTCCCGGTATTCCCGAAAACCATAGACATACTTTTCTACAAATTCTTTGTCGTACAACTCTTCTTCTATTATTACCTGCGCCATAGACAACGCCAGCGCACCGTCCGTCCCCGGAACCGGCTGCAAATGAATGTCCGCGTCGTGAGCCGTCACCGTATGGCGGGGATCTACATCGATCACCTTGACGCCTCTATCCTTCAATCCCTGAAATGCCTTACTCATGGGCGTATTCGTATGATACAGATTCGAACTCCAGATCAGCAATGTCTTCGCATTCTTAAGATCCGGACCGCATATCCCATTCCCAAATATAGACCGCCACGCCAGAGCCGCCGCCTGGAAACAGGTACTCGACTCCGTGCAGAAATTCGGCGATCCATATGCATTAGAAAGCCGAAGCAGGGCGGGACGATACCATTTGGAATAGCCGGCGTAGAAGACGGCCGACCTCGCGCCATACTCGCTGCGGATTCTAAGAAGATTCTCCGCAATCAAATCATAGGCTTCATCCCAGGAAATCCGTTCAAACCGTCCTTCTCCTCTTTTACCGACACGCTTCATCGGATACTGGATTCTCTCTTTATTATAAACATACTGCGCCGCGGCAGCCCCCTTGGCGCAAAGCCCTCCCGACTGCATCGGGGTGTTGCGCGCACCTTCCACGGATATCAATCTTCCGTCTCTGACATACGCGTCCACTTCGCAGCAGGGACCGCAAGTGGAGCAGGTTGTTTTTACAATCTTTGTCTCTGACATAACGTCCGCCCTCCAATCTGTTTCTCATCCTATAGACTATAACATCTTAACAGCCGTCATGATATCTCTGTTCCACAGATTATAACATCCTGACAGCCGTCTTAATCTTTCTATCCCCGCAGCGTAGCAATCAGCCTTTTCTCACTCATCAGCAGATCCATTCCTTCCTGCATAGACCTTACGCAGACATCCGCCTCCGCCGCCAGCCCGCCATACATACCTTCCATATCCATCACAGCGACGGAAAGCCCTGCGATCCGGCACATCAGCACGTCGTTCCGGCCGTTTCCCACGCATATACATCTTCCGGCGCCCAATTTCTCTACGATCTCTTTCTTGGCATGCGCCGCGTCCGCCGACGGAAATGTCCTGATCTCCACAGGGAGGCCGCCGCATTCTGCTTTCGCGTTTCCATGGGTATCGGCCGTGACCACATAGATCTTGAACCTCTCCGCCAGATTCCTCAGCCGTCCCCGCATATCATTCGGAATCAAACCGTCTCTGGCAATCGTTCCATTATAATCCAGTATCAGGTAATCCAAATCTAACTTCTTATATCCGGGAATCTCTATCGTCATATGAATCATCTCCTCCTTCAGCGCTCTTTTTTCGCTCTTCATGCGCACACGTTTTCATTATTGACTTTTCTTTTCATTCCGCTATAATATATCTAGCAAATCATCCGGGCAGAAACCTGAGCCGTAACTTACCGGCTTCATACCATCTTTCTGACGAACGGTACATTGGATGAACCAACAACGCCACGGAAATACATACACCTGAAAGGAAGTTGAAATATGCGTACCGAAGAATCTTTTAACCGAAATATCATATATCTGCATATCGCCGTCATGCTCTTCGGGCTGGCAGGCGTCGCCGCCCAATTCGTAGAAGTTCCCGCAGTACTCGTAGCCCTTGGCCGGGTAGTCTGCTCTTCCCTCCTGCTGCTCATAATCGCAGCAGCCAGGAAGGATTCCTTACGGCTCAACTCCGGAAAAGATTACTGTATGATCATTCTGACAGGCGCGGTCATGGCGATACACTGGACTACCTTCTTCCAATCTATACAGGTATCAACGGTAGCGATCGGAACGATTACATTTTCCACCTTCCCGCTGTTCCTGACCTTCATCGAACCGATCGTATTCCATGAGAAATTACGGAGTCAGAGCGTTCTAAGCGCCGTACTCCTGCTGATCGGCGTTATAATCACCATCCCCGAATTCTCCATGGCGAACCATACTACCATCGGAATCATCTGGGGGATGGTCTCAAGCCTATCCTATGCCGTCCTGACGCTGGCGAACCGCTACTTTTCCCCACGATACGCCGCCCGTACCGTCTGCCTCTATGAGCAGGGTTCCGCTGCCGTCGTACTTCTTCCGGCATTATTTCTCGTGGAAACGACATGGCGACCTTTGGATCTTGCCGGAATCGCATTCGTCGGATTCATCTGTACGGCGTTCGCCCATTCCCTGTATGTGTCCGCCCAAAAAAGCGTGAGAGCTCAGACCGCCGGAATCATATCCGGAATGGAAACCGTCTATGGAATCTTCTACGCCCTGATTTTTCTGGGAGAAGTGCCAAGCGTACGAGAATTAGCCGGCGGAGTTGTGATATTAGGCGTAGCGATGTACTCCTCAATGAAAGCAAAATAAAACAGCAAAAAACAGCCCTATTGTTGATAGTATATCAACTTTGGGCTGTTGGTTCAATGATTATTAAAAGCTCTCTTTCAAATTTCTCTCTTCCAAATTCTTCACGACCATCATTCCTTTAAATATGCTATACTAATGTCAGAAATGCTTTACAATAGTATTTTCATATTCTCTATTTCAAAAAATCAGTTCATGGATGTTCTTCAAAGTTTCGCCATAAGACTGTTCTTTTCCAAACAGAAGCGTCGTACCAAGCACGAACCCCGCTACGCCCTTCGGCGCATATTCCAGAATCTTATCCGCGTTGCAGGCTCCGTCCCAGTAGATCTCAAAGTCCATATCCTCCTTCATAGCCAAAAGCTTCGTAATCTTCTTTCCCACATAAGGCAGATACATCTGTCCCGCATTGCCGGGATTCACAGACATCACGAGAACCTTCTTCACGATACGCAGCATCTCCATCACCGTCTCCACAGATGTGCCCGGATTGATGGCGATACCGGGAATCATCCCGGCGTTGATAATGCTCTGCAGCGTGGTTGACGGATGGTATTCCGCTTCCGGATGGATATAGACCGTATCTCCCTTACGCAGGTTATTAAGGAACAGATCAATCCGGTTATTGGGATGCTCGATCATCAGATGCACATCCAGCGGTTTTCCCGCCGTCTTCGCTATGTAGCGCATGTCGTTCAAAGACATGGCAAAATTCGGGACGTAACGTCCGTCCATAATATCTATATGAAAAGAATCAATGCCGCCCTCTTCTAAGTTCTTTACTTCCTTCTCCAAATTACCATAGTCGGCACACATCATGGATGCCATAAGTTCAAACTGCACGTCATTCTCCCCCTTATATTTCCAATGTACTGATACATTATAACATGAATCTTAAGAAAATTGTGTTAAAGACAGCAAATATTGCTTCCATCTGTTTTTATGAAGAATTTTCACCGAATCAATTCCTTGATTCCCGTCATCCTGTTAAAAAATGGATCTTCCACAACAAGAGACAGAAAATCATCATCCTGAATCTCTAAATTCGCAAATAATCCCAGGATCACTTCATCCAGCTCTTTGCTCTCTTTCCTCATATCCTCAGGCAGTAATTCGAGATATCTCTGGAAATAATCTATGATTCCTTCCTGCGCCTGACTGAAACATATGATATCCCTTTCTGTTCTGGTTTCTTCTGCAAACCTCGGCCTTCCGCTATTATCAAACCCGCATACGCCAGGATGCGGCGCTGTCAGAATCGTCTCCAGTATATAATAATTGTCATAAATCCTGCTGGTCTCCATCTCATCCGCACCATAAAACGGTTCGATTTCCAGCCCTTTATCACTCATGAATTCCGGTTCAAGCTGTAAAAAATATAACCCCTTTAAGGAGCGTCCCGCAAGCTTCTGGACATACATCTGCGTCGTTCCCTTCGCTACAAAATCAAAAAAAGCAATTGTTCCCGCTTCTATTCTCAGCGTACTTATGTATTGCTTATAATTTTCCCGCTCACAAACCGCTTTTTCCAGGATGCTGTCTTTGTATCTTAATAAGCCCGACGCCTTTTCATGCACATCTTCCATGTGCTCTGCCTCCAGACCAAACCGGCTCTTAAGATTTTCCTCCGTTGTTCCGCTGTACTTCATGCCGTCCACATAAGTAATATCTCCTTCATCCATCACTCCTGCCCGGATTGCCGCCATCCTGGACGTCATGAAATACACGGAATCCTTCGTATCATCCAATATCCGGTACAGTTTCTGCAGCAGATAACCGTCTCTTGCGCAAAACCAGATATTAGGGATCTCATAATGCCTCACCCGCTCCCGGAACCACAAAACAAAATCCGCAATAATCGGCGCACAGAGCAGATATCCTATATCATACGCATTCCTGAGTTCTATCTTTCGTTTCTCTGCGTCGAAGCGAAACGGATCGTTGAATAATTTTGCCGTAAGCATCCCTATCTTCAGCCGTTCGGTCAGGCCGTCCATATACGGCTCCATCCCCATATTTCCAACTGTATCCAGTAATTCCTCCCCGCTGTATACGCGGAACGTATCCATCCCGACCCCGGACGCCGTCTCTATATCCGCCGCTTCATCATCGCCGATATGCAGATACTTTCGATTCCCTTCCGTCTCCTTCAGCCTGTCGAATAGTCCCTGGCGCTTTCCGGCGCCATATTCACAAGACACATAGATCCCTGTATAGCCCGATATATTGCATTTCTTCAATACTGCCTCTATACGCTCCAGACAATAATAGGTATCTGTTACGATATAAACCCGCTTCCCCTGGCCGATGCAATAATCAAATATCTCACACACCGCCCGCCTAGGCACGATCGTCTTATAATCTGTCTCCCACTCCAGTCCGGCAAGTTTTGCAGGTGAAAGAGAGATTTCCGGTATTGATCTCTTTATATCGGCATATAATTCCTCCAATGTAGGAGCCGTATATTTCGACAGCCGCTTTTCTGCCCCTAGACGCAGCGCCGTAAAATCAGAAATATCAACGCCCTTCTCTCGTAGCGCCGCGTCTGTCAGTTCGGCGATATCCGCCGAAGACAATACTTCCCGCATGACCAGCGTATCAAAAAGGTCGAAGCTTACCACATCCGCCCGGGCGATCTTCCGGTACAGTTCCTCCTTCGTCCCTCCGTTAATACCCGTAAAATCATAAGTAACACGTTTTCTTTCCAGAAGATTCTTTCCCCGGATATCCATAAGCGCAATCTCATGCTCCCGGCAGACATCGCCGATCTTCTGTGCAATCGCCTTACAGGAACCAGGGCGGGCAACCACAACGATGAGCTTCACACCTCCGTCTATCGCCCGCGGCAGAGACACGATCTCTTTCCCGTAGAGTTCCCCGCTCTCTTGAAAACTATCCAGCAGACCTATGATCTCAAAATAATCCCTGAACGAAAGGAGCGCCTTTTGTGTCTCCGTCCCTAATCCATATAAGACAATCTTGTCACCGTAATATTCTTGAAACAGATGATCTTTTTCCAATGACATAAGTCCGCTCCTTCCTATTTTATTTCTATCCTAACAACATCAATTGAAGGCAGAGCTGACGATATACAATCAGACCAGTTAAGAAATCCATTGATTAATACTTGTTATACTCTATTTGCAATAAGCTCCAAAAAGCGGTTTTCAAACGCTTCCATAGAAAAATATTCTTCATACACATTTCTTGCATTCCTACCCATCTGACCAAGATCAAATTCACCCCGAACGCATCTTTCAAGTATCTCTTTTAACTGTTCTGCGTTTTCACTTTGAAATATCAATCCATCGATTCCGTCTCTGATATATTTCACCGTACCCGTGGTATCTGAAACCAGACACGGTACTTTGTGCATCATCGCCTCCGCTGCTACCGTAGGCATCGGATCCTCCCTTGACGGACATACCAGCATATCCGACCTCCCCAAAAGACTGTCGATCTTACTTCTATCCACCGGCCCGGTAAACGTAATCTCCGGAATCTCCCCTGCAGTTTCAATCAATTCCTTTGCCAGCAAAGACGTATTCTGCCCGACAAATATGAACTCTGCTTTCTGCCTGACATCCGGTTCCAGACTCTTGATTGCTTTCAACAGAATATCCTGACCCTTTCGATGTTCTATGTAGCCGATTGTAATGAATCGAATCCGAACATTCTGTTCATCTCGTCCGCCCGTTTTTATTCCTTTTTTCTTCTCACTTTTATTTTCCGTCTGATCAGTCAAATCTTCTTTATTCTGTCTCTCATCTAAACCAACCGGTTCAGCCGCGGCGCCATATTCTTTCTCTTCTCCTGCCTGATCTGTCACTCCATATATCAGATCCTTCACATAAAAATCCGGTCTGAACGCTTTAATGGCCCGCTCTGGTATCGGTCCCACACTCCAGACCGCCATATTATCCTGCGTATGCTTGTCCAATACTTCCTGACGAACCCCATCATAGAAAAATAAAGCGTCATGAAGCCACCACGCGATGGGTATCCTCTTGTCTCTCTCAGAAAGAAATACATGAAAGCTCATAGTATTACAAATAATGAAGGAATACTTTTTGACCCATTGTACTTCATCCATCGTCTGAATCATCAGATTCTCATCTACGATTACCGGTATTCCTTCCCCGGTCAGTATCTTTCGCAGCGGACCGTCCAGCATGGATCCATAAACAACCCGAAGTCCTCTTTTTATCAGTATCTGCGCCGCATGATACAAAGCGATAGCCGGACCTCCCATTGTAAGATCATTGCTCAGTAATAAGATTTTTCTATCGCTTTCAAGGTTACTTTTACAGTTGTTTTTACGATTATTTCCAATATTATTTCTACAATTCTTATCTTCCCATTCTTTTAAACCATAATAACGGACCTCTCTTCTTACCGCAGGTTTACAGATCAAATCATGTAAATCAAAGAAATGATATATTCTACTCTCTTCTACGCCCAGATTTGTCAGCTGTAATTTCATAATTCTGACATAGAAGCTTAAAATAATGATTACATCAAACTCATATTGAAAAACATCCTCTGGAGGGATTACAAGGACATCGTCTATGTATTGCCCTTGCTTATCTTTGGAATTATCAATCAAGGCGATGATATCTTCTCTTGTAAACCATATTTTGTAACGATTATAATATTCGCCAGTGCCGAAAAGCATAAATTTCATCTTACACCTAACTCCATTTTCAATCCTTTAAACTTTCCCATTCCAATATGCTGAAATATTATGATGTGTCCTCCTCTTACTTTCATCCGGAAGAACCATCCAGTCACTGCCGTATAGATTACCAAGGTATTCCTCAAATCCCACGGGAACATTTACCTCTATATCTTCAAACGGCATTCTCAATGTCCCGTTGTATACCCGCCTCGTTGTACAGTCTCTCTCTCCATAGGCAGTTCCCAGAACTCCTACATAGCCGGACTCGTCAAAATCATATCTGGACAAAAATTCTTTCTGCTTACCATACCATTGCGAAAATATATTCGTATTACCATTCAATGCATAGAACTCCTGCCAAATTCCCCGGTTCAACTCCTTATAATCTGCAAAAAAAAGAGCTCTTTCCTCCTCATTATCAGGAAGTCCGATCAAGGGAAAAACATCAATCCATAATGGATTAATTTTGCGAACTGTTCCAATGTCTTCGTTAACAACTGTTCTTTTATCCAGCACCTTTGCGAAGGGATCCGGAAAATCATTAACCTCAGAAGTACCAAATCCCATCATTCCAAATCGTTCTGTTTCTTCAAAAACATGAATAAATTGCAGATAGTCTCTCCATGGCAGAAAAATATCTATATCATCATCCCACGGAATAAAACCTTTATGACGAATTGTCCCGAGAAGCGTCCCTCCGCATACCCAGTATCTCAGACTATTCTTTTTACAAATCATATCCACGTATTTTAGTATCTCTTTTTCTGTTCGCTTTATCTCCTGTAAAGACATTTTAGTTTTATTTTTCAAAAGCTTATCCAATTCATTTTCTTTAAAATCATATACTTTATAAAAATGAATATTTTCTTTATATCCTAACTCTTCAAGCCTCGCTTTTTCCTTTTCATAACATTTTGATGTAATCAGGATAGTTACTGTCTGATCATACCGCTTTAGTCTCTCTTCAACTGTCCATATATCTATAAGATCTGTTTTATGATTTAAAAAACGACAAGCAAAATTCTTTATTTCCGTCTTATATTGCAGTACAAGCGCTTTATCATCAGATATGTATCCTTCCACATTGGCATATCCCAGATTGGAAAGAATCGTACGCATAGCAAAAGAATTGCGATCCAAACCATGCAAAATGATCTTCCTCTCTTCATAAATTACTCCCTGTCTGACCAACTGTTCAATTCCTTCCGCAATCGCTCCTATCAAACTCTTAATCCGATATGTTTCCATCTCAATCCCCATTCATTACTAAGTATCTATGAAATTTTCTCTTTATCCTCGATCATCTTTATAATCTGTATGGAATTTCTAATTCCGTCGTCCAAAGGATATGCTGCCTGCCACCCTAACTCTCTCAATGCGTCATTACTTATAATTTGATCCTTAATCGGAGAGGTTTCTAACTTTTTCACATTATCAGGAATACACATCTCGACTCTGCATTTTCCGGCCGCCGCACACTTCTCAGCAAATTCCCGGACAGAACATTTCTCACCTGATGAAACCCCATATACCTTTTTACCTGCTCCTCTGGTTAACGCAGTTAAAATTCCGGATACACAGTCCGCAACATATGAAAATGTACGAATCTGCTCCCCTGTGCTGTACATTTTTATATCCACACCTTTTGCCGCCGATAAAATAAATTGCGTTGCCGCCCTGTTATCATGCATTGTCACATTCGGTCCAAATGTATGTCCAGGTCTTACTATCACTACATCTGTTTTATATTCCTCACTATAAGATATACACAATGTTTCCGCCGCTTTCTTCCCCACCGGATAACATGCCCGAAATGTCAGATGCTCCACCTGCTCCTGCACTTCTCCAGATGATATATATAACACACGGCAATTTGGATTAAATCGTGCTGTCTCCAATATTTTCTGTGTTCCAACCACATGAGAAATTAAAACTTCTGCCGGCATCTTCCTGAATGCCTCCGGATGCCCATATCCTGCCGCATGGATAATATAATCAAAGTCTTGCCTGATATCCAACACTGTTATATCTGACTCTATAAACTGAAAGCTTCCCTTTCTTTCTCTATACCCTTTTCCAAATCTAATCCCTAACCGATCCTTGCTGCGGCCCGCAGCATATACGATAATTCTTGCATCGAAATTCTCATTGGCATAGAGAAAACATTCTGTAATGAAAGAACCAATCAACCCAGAGGCCCCTGTAATAAGCACTTTCTTTCCATAATACTTATGAAAATCCATTGTCTGTCTAATCGCAGTCTCTATATCTCTGCAATATGTCTCACTTCCCATATATCTCATAATAAATCCCGCCGTTTAATCTTTTAACCATTCCGCACGCTTTGCTAAGAGCAATGCCTTGAATATATCAATATCCTCTACCGTTGTAAGCTTTAGATTTTTCTCTGATCCTTTTGAGAAGTGAACTTCTTCACCCATTTCTATCATAAGAGTGCATGATGCTGTGGAATTTGTAATCCCCTGTATCAATGCTCTCTCATGTAATTCCAACAATCTACCCACCCTGAATCCTTGCGGGGTCTGTGTTCTCTTCAAATGGTTTCGATTAAACAACTGAGCAGAGTCTTCTTCATTCTCTGACACCAGCATCGCTTCCGCACATGGAATTACTGCAATACCAGAACCAAATTCTACAGTTTTGTTAATACAGTCTGAAATAATCTCTTCCGATACCATGGGTCGGATTGCGTCATGCACGAGAACAATATCTTCTAAATCATGATTTTTCCTAATTTCCTTCAAACCCCTGTATATAGAATTCTGCCCGCAGTCCCCGCCTTTTACTATAGCCGTGACTTTGGCCAGATTAAACTGCTTTACATATGCCCAAAGCACCTTCTCCCATCCCTCGATACAGACCACCGTAATCGCATCAATGGCAGGATGTCTTTGGAACACCTCTAAAGTATAGATAATAACTGGCTTCTCGTTCACTGTAAGAAATTGTTTGGGTATATCCTGATGCATACGGTTTCCGCTGCCGCCTGCTATGATCATGGCAATATTCATAGATTTTCCTCTTTCTTTTATCACTACTTTACCTATTGCTTTTACCTTCTGTCATTCCGGCAATTTTATCGCTTCACACTCTGAAATAAAAAACAACTGTTCATGTTTACATCTATTACCAATATGCCGCTCTATATCACTTGCTATTTCTTTATTTAACAACGAAACAACTATACCTGTATTTTCATTAATATCTGCATCTTCTAAGCTAATGACATTTTCTGTATCTACTGGATTAGTAACGATAAACCCTTGATGATTCCAGCCTTTATAAGAAAAATAAATTGCAAGATTTTTTCCGCAGACTCCTGAACCATAAATATAAAGATTAGCATGATTTTTATAGAATATCTCCAGACTATTATTAGGTTTCTCCCCCATTCCCCGAATATAGAATTGATTTTCCATATATGATATAATCCAATCAACAGGATACAGGTTTTCTTTTTCTAAATATGTAAGAACTTCCAATACCTCTTTAAAACCTGGATTTCGAATTAGTACACACTTCTTTTTCATCACCGGGATCTTATAATCCTTAATTAGTTTTAAAGGCTTACTGTAACATGGATTTTCGTTTTTATTCAAAGTACAATTATAAACATCTATATATGATATTCCTTTAAATCCTTGTTGCTTTAAACATTGGTTAAGTCCAATCTCGTAATTCACAATAGCCTCTCTGAAATTCTGAGGATACGAATAATTTTCCCAAAAGTCACGAAATGCTCTGCTTTGCACTACTCCCCTTTTAAATACTAAAAAGTAACTGTGAATATGAGCTTCAAATTCATAAACAGGATTACTGAATTCTCCTGAACTCTGTCCGGTCATACCCCAAAAATCACATTCCATCTGATCCATCAGATCGAACGTGTCCTGTAATGGATAGAAAAAGCAAAAGAAAGAATCATTTACAAGAATCAACTCATCATATTGTGATAATTGACTCCATCCTATAAAGTTACATAATACATCCTTATATGCTCCCGAATCATATCCTCTATTATCTCTAAAAAAAACATAATCCGTAAATGAGTGGATGTATTCCAAATCACACTCTACTTCCCTATAATTACAAACAAGACATAAATCAAAGCAACATTCTTTTATAGATTTCAATGCCTGACATATGTATTTATATATTCTGCATTCTTTATTGTAAGTCATATAAATACATAAGCGATTCATAAAAATCTCCTTCTTTACATATTAATTTAAGCACACTATTATCCACCAAATATATCTTTAATCAATTATACACAAAAATAATTTTCAAATCCTCGTGCTTCCAACAATGGAATTACCTGCAGCTGATTCTCCTTATTCATACACAATATGATTCCATAATCATTTAGTGTTTTGATTTCTGACAGATATTTTACAGGTATTCCATCTATGTCTTGCGGCTTTTCCTGACAATCAGAAACAACATATGCTTCAATATTGGGCAATAAATTTTTACGCGCCCGCGCCTCTTCACCCACACCATAAACCATTATTTTAGAATACTTCCTACAAAAGATTTCTAATCCACAAATACGTAAACGCTCTAACATTTCATCATAATTATGAAAATCACCGCATTTCCCTCTGACATGATCTGCAAACTTATATAAATAATATTGTAAATTTACTTCATTCATGGAAGCATACTCTACTGTTTCAACAATTCCCGAATAGTAACCTGCATCTTGAGCTAAGTAGCTCCATAAAAACTCCAAATATAGTACATCAGTTCTTTTTATATTCTTCAATTTTTTCAAGACAAAACCACGAATCCAGAAATTATTCGTAATACGAAAAGGCGGTTTTATTTCAGAAATCTGACAGTTTAACCCCATTTCATTTATTACACGCTGTACTTCCCAGAATTTCTTGTACCAGTTTCTTCCATACTCACCAAAATAATTCCCGAAATTGGGCTGCGGCGACGTCAAGAAACCTAAAAATGCATTTTTTTGGAAACATTCTATTACCCCGGTGATATGATTATTATCTTTTAACATATTTTCCCAAACATTATAAAAATATGATTTTCCAACACAGCTAAATTCGATTTCTGAGGTGACGTCTGTATCATGCAATACACATACATAATCATATTCTTCAAACTCCAGAAGTAATTCTGCGAATGCCTCTTCATCAGCCGCTTTACATGTGTAATTATGTTTGATATAGTCTTCCAAAAATTCCTCATTTTCAGCAAATATATTTATAGAAAAATTACGATTTATCTTTTTTAAATACTCTAACACATATTCCGAAGACTCCTTATATGCAAGAAATACTACAATTGCAATACTTACATTTAGATTCTTTTCTTCTTCATTAGAAATAATATACTGTAAATGTAATGTTTGCTGTAAATCTGCTATATTATGTATTCGAACAATATTTTCCAATATAAGATTTACATCATAATTTGTTTCTTTATCAATATAATCTAATGCCTGTTTAAAATTCTGTTGTGTCTGACAATACAATGTATTGACTGAAAACGGCTGTTTTTTCAAAAATGGAAAATTGCGTTTCTCCATCATTTCAAACGGAATCAAAGCATATTGTGAGTAATTATTTTTGGAATTCATCGAATCATTTACTTTCGTATCAGCCAAGGCATCATATGTATACCCCAGATTAGAAAAATACCGAGTAAATCCTATTTCATACTGCGCTATGGTCTCTTTAAATGTCTTAAAATAAGGTAAGTGAATCCAATAATTCATAAACTCAGGGCTATGCAGCATCCTAGAACCAATTACCAAAAAATAAGATTGAATATGCTCGTGCACATTTCCGACAAAATAATTTCTACCTTCTCCATGAATTGCTAACCCCCAAAAGTCAACCAACCTTTGTTCCATCTCAGAAAATACACTTTTCATAGATCTCAATGGTCCATATATAGAATCATTTACAAGTACTAACTCGTCATACTGTAAGACTTTATCCCATCCTATATACTCACATAATGCATCTTTAAAGCCACCCGCATCAAAACCAATGTTAAAACGATAAAATATTTCATCAGCAAATTCCTTAAGAATATTTAAACCACTCAAAATTTCCTCTTCATTACAAACCACAACCAAATAATCAACACAAGTTTTCAATTCTCTGAGCATATAGCCTATGTATTTATCAATTATCTTTTGTTTGTCATATGTCAAATAGATACAAAGCCGCTTCATCTATAATTGCCTTCCTTTATTTCTCAACTATTACTTCTATTAATAAATTAATTCTTCTAAAGTAAAAACCTTTCCTGTACAACGTTTTTCTAAACATTCCTTTATTTGTTTAGATTCTTTCATCATTGTTACTATTATCCAGTCAACTAATTCCAAATGTTCATCAGGTCGTTTAACAGTCAAATCTTCAAAGATCCTTTTTTCTTTATCTATTCCATATTTAATTTCTACCGGCAAACTTCTCACTTCATCAAAAAATATTTTTCCCAATTTCCCCAACCCATAAATTGCAATTGTTTTCACGTTACTTCCTTCATAAAAATATTTTGAGAAAATAGTTCCTTCCTTATTATATAAATTCTTTATATGCCATTCATACAACAATCTTTCCATACAATAACTTATTCGATTTTCATATGCTTTTTTTTGCAAAAACTTCATTGCTATATATAATAATTCCGGATATTCTTTTCCGATATCGCAAAAGATATTTTTTACCATTTCTTCAGGAACTTCCTTTTCATATATGATATTAAAAAGATTATTTAACGCTTCTTCTTTATTCAAGTATTTGCAGATATATTGTTTATATAAAAAGCCTATTGCCTCTACAAATTTAATCTTATCCCTTCCTATACTGTTTTCCTGTATCTCATTAAAACTAAGACATTCTTCACTCCCAACTCCATTTATATTAAAGCAATACATCATTCTAAGAACTAACTCCCAATCCTGTAAACGCGGTAAATTTTCAGAAAAACCACCAATCTCTAAAAATAATCCTCTTTTTAATAATATAGTATTCAAATCAATTACATTTTCATATAATTCTCTTTTTTTCAATTCATCTTCTTTCATAATTTGGCTTGGGAGTACTCTTTTATTTACCCCATCTGTAATCTCTACTTTTCCATAAAAAAAACATCTTTTATAAACACATTCTTCAATTCCGCTTATTTGCAATTCCAGTCTGTTCTCTGGCCAGTAATTATCGCTATCTAAGAATGCTATATATTCACCTTTCGCATTTCTCACTCCGATATTTCGTGATTCATTAGATCCTTTATTTTCAAAATTTTCAAAATATAAAATCTTATTCGAAATATATTTTTTTACAATTTCTCTCGTGTTATCCTTAGATGCATCATCTACAATAATAAGTTCCCAATCCTCATATGTCTGATGTATCACACTCACTATAGCCCTCTCTATTATGTAAGCTCGATTGTATGTCGGCATAATTATCGATACCATATTTTATCCTCTCATTAATACAAAATAATCAAATTTCTATTCTTTCTCTTATTCTTCCTTTACTTAATAATTGTATCAAATCAATAACTCCATTTTCCCCGTTCCCCGTACTATTAGCTTTCATTCCAAAAGTAAAAAAATCATTGTCATTCTTGTCAAATATACTAACTGACGACTCTAAAGCCGTGTTAAATGGAACAAAAATAATTTTATTATCATATGGAAGCTTATCAAATTCTTCTGCAACATCTTTGCAGCTAGTTGTTGAAACTACTAGTAAATTATTATAATTTATCCTATCCTTCCTTCGTTCCCAACATCTCTTTGCTTCATCAAAACTTGCGTAATGATTAAAAAATATCCTTATATCCCCCAATCTTCCTACCGGATAACTTTTTCCTTCTCTTTCTCCATATACATCTTTTTCATATATTAATGGCAATGACATATAATTATCAAAATCTGAAAGTAATTTATTAAATTCTGTATCTAAAAAAAATAGATTTATAAAAGGTGAATTAAATTTCAAACCAAAATAATGATAACAAATTCCTCCCCAACAATTCCTTGAAATGATACTAATCTTGCTATTTTTTATTTCTATATATTCTTCAAAATCAAAATATGGTATTGAAAATACTCTTATAGGAATCATACATTCTCTGTTGATTCCCAAAAAAATGCTTTCTTTTACTGCTTCCTCATAATTATTCATTGCAACAATACAATAATCAAACTCTAAATATTTTAAGTTTTTTTTCTCTATAAATGGATACGAATCAATTTTTTTCAAACCATTATCATTAGATACAATGCCGCAAATAATTATTTTTTCCTTCGACTCCTGATATTTTATTAAATTAAAATATTGATTATACCATTTTCCCATTCCCCATATAATTACTTTATACATCAATTTCAACTCACTTATAATTATAAAATTTATTTCTGTCAACTTTTACGGACAACATGTAATCTGCTTTTTTTAATAAATTCAAATTTTTCTTTATTATTCGTAAAATATTCGTCTACTGCCGTTTTACATCCTGACCACGTAAAATAATCGTCAATTACAATTACTCCATTTACAGAAAGATTTGGTACTATTTCCTGCAAACTTATCTTCACAGATTCATACCAATCACAATCTATGTGTGCAAAGGCAATTTTCTCATTAATATGCAGCGTATCTTCATAAAAGCCTTTAACTAGATAAATTCCTCTTTCATTCAGGTTATCAATATTAAGAGCACTTCTAAAATTACTTTCGACCTTTTCATATAAATTTTTTTGGTATCCATAATATTCGTTGCCGTCAATACCCTGGGATTCCCCTTTAAATATCGTATCATAACGTTGATGCGCATCTTCTCCATCTCTTCCACTCGGTGCCGGAATCATTCCAAAACTATCATAAACATATAGCCTCTTATCTTTCTTTGCACATGCTATACATATACTAGAACCACCTAATGCACATCCTGTTTCTACTATAATACCTTCAACATTATTACATCTATCTACTTCTGTAATTAATTCTTCTAATGCTTCAGCATTTAAATAAGTTAACTTTTTATTTAAAACTTCTTCTATTATCTTCTTTTTCATTTTTATTCTCTCTATCGCAAATACTCTTAATTAAACAAAATATCTCTTCTCCGACTTCACTACTTAACATTTTTTTATTCAAATCAATTTCTTTGCAAATCTCTTTCATTAAACTCTTTTTTTCTGTTTTATGCGACTCATATATTACATGCCTTTTCTCTTGAGATAATCCAAATTTCAATGCAAATTCATCTATACCTACTTCGTATTCTTCAACTCCGTCTGTTTCGGAATTAATAACAATCAGTTCATTAGCTCTCCAAGGCAATATCACTATCCTATTTTTAGTTTTTACACATTCAATAAATAATGCTTTTCCTTCTACATTTTTATCACTATTCACTATATGTATTTGTTTTACCTTACTATCCTTTTCATCTATTTTATAGATACCATTGGACATTACTGATAACAAATATATTTTTTCCCCACAAGTTACAATTTGCGGATATATATCACTTTTCTCAAATTCCCCTTCATAAATAAACTTATCTGTAATCCCCTCTTCCCTTGTCCATGTATAAACTTGATAACCAAATTTGCTTGCTAGCAATAAATTATCATTATATTCACAAAAACTCCCAACGTTAATTCCTTCGGGCAAAGAATATGTATCTACCGTCTTTTGTTTCAAATCATAAGATTGTAATTCGCTCCCGCTGTTTGTAATAAACCAAATTTTATTATTTATTAAATGCGCCGATGGAATAAACTTATCCTCCGTTCTATTTTTAATATTCAAAGGACAATGTATTTTCTGAAATTTATAAGTCTTTATGTCGAATGAATATAAACAATCATATATATATAATGGAACAATAATTATCTCATCTTCATAAAAAAAAGCATTCATTACAATAATTTCATCCAACAAATCCATATCATATATATTTTCATGTCCAGATTCAATATTATATTTATAGATTCCAATACCCGTATTTCTAACAAAAAACAGACTATTTTCTCTTGTAAGTATCTTCCTATAGTATATTGGAAAATGTGAATTTACCAGTGAAATTAATTCTATAGTCCAGCTTAATGTATTTATAGCATAAATATACCATCCGGAACTTTCGATGGTCCATAATTTATCCCCATATTCACAAGCATCTGCACATTTAAAATTTCTCATTTTTCATGGTATTCCTTTCGCTCAAATATTTAAATTTTTATCAAAACGTAAGTACACTCCCCCTCTTTGTTCATATATTTCATCAGTCAGATGAAAATTATATTTTTCATACATTTTAATTATTTCTCCCATAACAAAATGATTTTTCCACCCATTAAGCATTCTGGATAAGATATCCGGATATGTATATAAAGTGCAGTATGTCATCAAAACAGTTTTACATCTTTGGCAGACATTACGCAAAAAAACTTCTGGACAAATGATATATTCTAATATTCCTGCCAAAAAAATAACATCAACATACATATCCGGAAAATCACCTTTATTAAAATCACATACTATTGTTTCGTGATATTTTTGTACTTTATCAACCGGATAGTACAAAATATTTTTTTCGATCATCCTTTTCAAAGACATATTTCCTGCTCCGCAATCCATTATGGATGAACACCCTTCGGGCATAAGTGTCAACAATTCTTTATATCTGAAATCCCAAGGTCCGTCTGCCTGTGAAAAGTCATATTTGTTTTCATTATCTTCCCATGAATTCATCGGATAACAGGAAGGAATATCCCCATCTCCCAACCAATTTGGAGCCCAGACAAAATCTCTATTTTCAACAAATCCATCCTTTTCTAATTTCTTATAAATCTTATTTTTATTAATTATATTGCTAATAAATAAAAAAAATTGAGATTGATTTAATAGCCAATTATAATCTTTTACTCTTTTTTCTTTATAAAAATTTATATTACACGACTCTTCTATAATAAAATCCACTTTATTCATAAATTCTATATCATACTTTTCTATTTCACTGGTTAATCCATATATGATATACTTTTTCATAATTTCCCCTTACTATTTTGAAATAATTGATTTAATAACTTCTGCCATTTCATCGAATTCTTTTTTCATTGGTCTATACTCGATATATCCCGCCTTTAAAACCGATTCAATAATCTTCTTCATTTTCTCCACATCATTTTCTCTGCACAATGCCACATTAGGTCTTTCTTTTATCCACTCAAATACACTGGAAATTTTATGAGTAGAATTATCAAAAACTACGCATGGAACACCACAAATTACCGCTAGTACCATTCCGTGAAGTCTGTCTGTTATAACCAATTTACAATTTTGAATCGTTTTAACCAACTCGGATATATATATCATTTCTTCATGCTTCGGAACTTTTTGATACAAATGTGTGTCTGCTTCGAAATATTCCAAACCAAGTATTTTTAAAATCTGCTTTACTTTTTTTTCTTCATGAAATATTTTCTCTTTATCATTTCTGAAACACAATAATATTTTTTTACAAAGATCATGGTTATTATCATTCTGAAAAATAGTAGATAAAAACATTGCCATATCAGGAAAATAGTAGCATCTTTTTACAAATCCATTTTGGCTATAAAATCGAAAAGAGTTTATATCTCTAAAGAAAATATATAAATTTTTTTCACTATATAATTCTCTCAATTCTTTTATGGCTAACGAACTATTTACCTGATAATCTTTTTCATATGCCAAACTATTAGGTAAGATGATTTTTATGTTATCTGGAAACAAATTATTTATTTTTTTAAATACCTTTCCATTCCCCCACAAATCTCCTATATATCCTCCGCCCTGAAAAAAAAGAATGTCAGACGGTTGAATATATTTGATAAGATAATCCTGTAAAAGACAAAATTCATTTGTAGTTATACAAATCAATTCATATTCCTTAAAATATTCCCTTAAAAATTTTTCCTCAGCTATTGCAATTGCATGATCGCCGAGATTTCCATGTTCTGGGAGCATTACTAAAATCAATCGACTCCTTTCTGAACACATTAATCGATTAGAAAATTTGTAATATTCATAAGACTTTAAATAAAAGTTATTTTTTAAATACATACTTCCATTCCATTTTATTCTATAGTCTTCGATGCCCATCTCTAAAAGCGTTTCCCTTATTTCCTGAGCTATTTCTAACTTTTCCACTGCTATTAATATATAATCAAACTCCACCTCTTTTATCATGCATCTTGGAAACACATCTATTTTATTAGCTGATTTCTCTATTGCGTTCGAATCAAAAATCCCAACAATGTCCACAACTTTTTCTCTTATCGCTATATTATAAAACCTTTTCCCAATATTTCCAGCGCCGTAAATCGCAACTCGGCTACCGCAAGGGAATAAATAATACGGGAAAACATATCCATCATTATTAATTTTATTTTCATATAACAAAGTTTTTCTAATAAGATATTGTTCATATTCTGATAATCTTAATATTTTTTTCTGTTCTTCTTTATCTAGTTTATAAAACATATTTTTTGCAGACTCGTTTACTGAATTTACTATAAATTCAATTTCTTTATTGACTTCTATTAGAGCGGCCCGACTCTCCCAAAATTCCATCATTCCTTTATATGCCAAAAACAAACTATAGAAGCCATAAAAACTTGGCTTGCTTTGTATAATTGAACCATTTCGTATTCTTCTCAACAATATTGTTTTTTTTCGATGTATAACACGATTTGCTAATAACATAGCTTTAAAAGTAAATAAATTATCTTCATAAAGCAGACCAGTAGAAAAAAATATTTTATTTTCTACTAAAAAGTCTTTACTTATACATTGTAAACTTACTTGACAATAGTACTCTCCTTTTTGAACAAAATCAGCAAAAAGAAATTCACCCTTTTGATAAAATCCATAGTTTTCTTTCCTTTGATATGCATTTCCATACCGTTCTCTATTATCTTCCTTATTTGCTAATCCTTCTTCAAAAAAGGATCGACCGTCAAAATATAAAATATCAACCTTTTCTTTTTTTAACATCTCTTTTATAAAGGAAAAGCAATCGCAGTCTGCCAGCATATCATCACTATCTAAAAAAAAGATATAATCTCCCGTTGCCCTTTCAATTCCATAATTCCTGGCAGATGAAAGTCCCCCGTTTTCTTTTGAATAGACATATATATAATTATACTTTTTTTCGTATTCCTGCAAAACTTTTAATGAATTATCTGTAGATCCATCATTAACACAAATTACTTCTACATTATCGACAGACTGTTTTACAATGCTATCCAAACACTCTTCTATATATTTTTCTACATTATATACTGGAATAATTACGCTTAATTTCATTTACTTTTTACTCCTGTAATACAAACGTTTCATCTCCTATTTATAAATATAGGCCGTCATATTTATAATATATAAACTACCTCGCTACAAGTAACGAGGTAGTGTTTACATCTGTACTTAGCTCATCTGCATCTGAAATTTATCTACTCATACAAATACCGTAAATACAATTATTGTGTAACAGTTACAACTCCACTATTAATAGTACTATCATCCTTCAAAGTAACAGTCACTTCTGCAGTCCCCCCCTGTGAAATCAAATAACTTATCCACTGCTCACCAAGTTGTACTGTAAAAGTTCCGCCATTTGTTGCATCCCAATTATCTGTATTCCATTCAGCCGGCGCAATGTTCCATTCCATTACTTTTCCTGTTTTATCTGTAATTGTCAATGACTTAAAATTATTCTCGGCTGTTAAACTGCTCACTGTAATTAATCCATTCTCTGTTATACTTACCTGAGGTCCCTTTACAGCTGCATACAATCCATATACGCAATCCGCTTTTACATCATTATATTTGCTTTCCTGAACACCCAAGATATCGTATTTGATCGAAACCTTGGTGATATCGTCTTTCGTCCATGTTTCCTGAGCTCCGGACAATTTTCCGATGTATCTGAACGCAGCAACTCCATCTGTAGCAGCATCTCCGTTTCCATATACATATAATTTAGTTGAATCTACATCACCCTTAGCCGTTGCCTCTAAAGCAGCTGTATAATACTTTTCGCCTGCATCATAAGTATGTGCTGTTCCTTTTGCTTCTTTGGTTAAATCCTGTCCGTCAGCGGCCGCACCAGCAGCAACATATACATCATTCTCTGCAATCAATGCAGCCAGAGCATCAGCACCAGCAACTGTCTGAAGTGTCAGCTCGTAAAATTGTGCATATTCAATATCAGCCGCAGCTTCATTGCTGTTCAAAAGCTTATATTTCATAGTTCCACTCTTATCCATGTAAAATGTCTGATTTGCTGTACCCTTAGCCGCATCAGCGTCCGTTCCCTGAACAAATGAAGTAACATTCTTATTTTCATCTGTCAGATCCTTTATTGCTGTAGCTGCTCCGTCAGCATATGAATCTGCCGCAGTCTCAGCTGCAACAGCCATCCATACTTCTCCTTCTGTTTTCGAAGATTCTGCATCTGCTTTAGTTCCTACAAGCTTCGTGGTAGCTTTCAACTCTGCTGTAGATGTAACACTGATTTTTACCGGTATCTCACTCCTGTTTATCATATCAAAAGGTGTGGAATAAATCTGGGAGCCGCCGTCACCCATCTCAAACTGGTTTACAGAAATGTCCATCTTTGTAGGCACCTGTACTCGTATTACCGCTGTTTTCGTAGTAACCGGTACGTCAATATTACCTCCATCAGCCGCCATTACCGGTACTGCCATCGTTGTCGCAGCGAGTGCGCTTGCCACAACCGTTGATAAAATTTTTTTGTTTCTCATACGCTTACCTCCTAATTTTTTTCATTAAAAAAGTATTATTTATAACCACTGCATTTTTAGAAAATGCAGCTGATTATCTCAATTAATTCTCAACTGTTATAGTTATATTAAATCCTGCGTTACTATAATCTGTATATGTCCCGTTTTTTTCCTCATTGAGCAGATACACCTCGCACACCGCATCATATCTGCCGGCATCAAGATCTTTATCCAATTTAAATGGAGGATGTTCTACTCCGACCGGCATTACGTCTGTCTTGAATATCACTTCATCAGTATCTGCCAATCTCACCTCACAGCGTATTGGTTTCTTATTATTCGGAGAATTTCCTAATACAGCATTCGTTGTCTCCGATGCTCCGTCTGGAAACGTCCAATCTGTATTCATATAAGTCTCAAAATACCCCTCCTGGACCTCGTTATCCATCTCTTCCATTATCTGTTTATAATTTCCCTCGGTCATCCCTTTTGGCCGAGTCAGGAAATATATTATAATCGCCGCAATGATAACAAGAAGGATACAGATTATAATTATGATCTTCTTCCGTTTTTTCTTTTTCATTTCCTCCGGCGACGCCTCAACCGTCTGCGTCTTCTGCTCTTTATCCGACATCCTTTATCACTCCTCCTGTTTTGGTGCAAATCAAACATATCTGATTTCTTCATTATTCAGCGTTTCTCTCTTCTTCTCTATCCCAAGAACCCATTACTTTCAGTATAATATTACCCTTTTGAATTTCTTCCGAATCTGCATCATCCAACTCTCCAACAAATTGGAACTTCAATTCTTCCCCCAATCCTAATATTACTTTGTATCCTCTTTCTTCCGGAACCTCCTCCAACACTTTCTGTGTGATGTCTATCTCCTCTCCGTTCTCCAACGTCAAATATATATATGAAAGCTCGCTCTCACTGTCATTTATCTCTCCCTTCCCCCTTAAAACATCAATTTCACCCTGTTCTTCATTCATATATAGAAGATCTGATAAAATAAACACGCCTTCGGTTTCTCCTACATTCCTCAGCAAATACCAGGCAGAACAAGAACGTCCTTCTTCATTTCTTTCCCACTTATCTATTACAAACTCAACTGGCTTAAATTCTTTTAATTCGATAACTTCTGTATCCTCTTTTTCTTCTATCTCCTCATTCTGCCCTTTGGATTGACTTGTCTCTTCTTCCTCTGTAACTTCCTCATTCTTTGCGGTTTCTTCGCTTTCCTGATCTCCTCCGTCTAACCGTCCTTCCTTATTCTCATTTATCTCTCCACTATTTGCATCTGCATTATCAACTTGAGATGCTTCATCTGATGTCTGTTTCAAATCCCAGGAATATGCCACCGTTACCGCAACGTCTCCGTCCTTCCAGCTTTCTGACGCATATTCGTTCACTTCTCCTTCAAAACAAAGAGATACTTCTTCTCCTGGCTGTAATTCCGCCTGATAAGTCGAATCATTCTCAGATAAGTCTATCCGATCGCCGTTTCCGAATATAATCTGCATACAGATCAATTTCTCATCACCGTCATGCAAACCTGCCCGATTGGTTGTAACAACCGCTCCGCTCTGCTCCGACACTTTACATGCGAGATTGGACAACGTCAGCATTCCTGGTTCTTTTCCATCATTCCGAATTACATATTGTTCAGAATAGATCTGGCTCTTCCCGTCCATTTCCCACGGATCTATAACAACCTCCAACTTCTGAGGTATCTGTAACTGTTTCAGATCGGTATCTTCCGGTTCGCTTTTTTCTTTGTTTTTCTCTTTATTTATCTCTTCATCATTTACTTCTGTCAGATGTTTAGCCTTGATATCTTGTTCATTCCCGCTATCGTTTTGAAACTCTAATAGAGAAGGAATATCATTTGAATTTAACCGGGACATTTCAGTGATTTCAAATGGGTTCTGCAATATTTGACTTTGACTGCTAAAACTCTCCAGCCCGGCGCCTGACAATAGATCCCCGACGTTTTTTTTCTTTTCAAGTGATTCTTCTGCCTTCACCAACATTCCAGGGAAACAACAATTAACACACACTAACAAGGCTAAAGCTTTTACTATGTTACTTTTCATATCGCCGTCACCTCCATCTGCAAACTGTCATCTACCTAAATAAAAGATTTAATATGCTTGTTTATCTAATTCCCTATACCTTTTCTCTCATCAATATCTAATCGCTTAATATATATAAATAAGGCATATAAACTTTAAAATGCATCTACATTGAAGTACTTTCACTTCTTATTCATACCCTTTCATACCTCTCCATATCTTTATTCACCCCGCATACATTCAGATTAAATAAGATATATTGGTCCCCTGTCCTTCGACAGATGATGCAAGTCTCCCTGCTTCGCTCCCTGCTACGTCATAATCATCGGATTATGTTCACAAGGTCCTGGCCTACCCAATACGCAGCTTCCGGGATAACCCCTTCAACCGCCTTCTAATGCCGTATCGGTGCACTGACACACTGACACTCTGACACTCTGAACATGGATACCAATGTGTCAATACACCCCTTTTTATATAGCAGGCATACCGCCCGCCTTATCATGAACCCGCCTCTTAGTCCTCAGGAGATCCATCCGCAGATACCGCATAACCGCGTCTCTGTCAATCCCTTCCGGTAAAACCCCGGTTCATCACCGGCGCTTATCTAAATGGCTGTTCTTATGACCAAACTTTCCTATTATATAACACGCCATCTCCCTGCCCCCGCCTCTTTACATTCCGGGCAGTATTCATCTTTTCTTCCGCCTGATATCCACAAACCGGACAGCAGAACATCCCTTCCGCTTTCTTCCCGAATGCCCCGCACTCACTGCACTTATTACTGATATCTTTCCCCAGCACTTCCACGATCTCCACCGACTGCTCCCTGCATTTCTGCGTCAATCGTTTCCGGATATACCCTCTCTGCCACTGGCCGACCGTATAATTAATCTTCTTATTAGATCCGCCTGCCTGCGGCTTCGGAAACTTTACGATATAGATGGTCTTTGGTTTCTCTTCTTCGATAAAACGATTCAGCTCCTGATTAATATAACCGTGAAGCTTTTCTTCCAGACGCCGTTTCTTCGTCTGATATTTCTTACGTCCCGGATTATCCTCTTTATTCTTTCGGTAGCTTCTGGTCTGCTCCCGTATCCAGTCCGAATATTCCAACTGATGTATGCCCAGCTCTTCTCCATAATGATGCCCCTTATCTGTCGTAAGCATAGTATAAAGCCCCGCCGCCACACCAACCTGATTCAGATAATCCCCGTGGCTGTGTACGGAGACGCTTATCGGAACCATGATCTCGATACGGTTCTCCAGCGGATACAGCTTAATCCTCAACTGGCATTTGTACCGGTTGTTGTCTGTCAGCGGAACAAAGACTCGCTTCCGCTTCTCTTTGATGGAAATATATATCCCATGATCCGCGTAACGGTATGCCCTCTCCGATATGGAAAATACATCCGCCGTATCCGTATGCAGCCTCATATGGTATTTCCGCACCTGTCTGCACAGATAACGGTGCAGCCGGTCTGTCTCCACCTGTTCCGCCAGTTCAAGATACTGTTTATTAAGTTTTGCTGCCAGTTCCACCGGCTTCTGGTTTAATACTTGCTCGAACGCATTATTAACTTTCAATAAGAAACAAAGATAATGCTTCTCTTCTTCCGTAAAGCTTTCATTCTTGCGGACCAGTTTTACGATTTTCGACTTCGTCCTCGTCCACCGGCTCTTGATATCCCCCAATGCGTCGAAAACTGCCAGGTAGAAATAGACCGCCGGCATTCCTAATGTTTCCCGGTATCCGCTTGCAGTCATCTCATTCTGCACCGTGTACCCCGGATAGATCTTCGAGAGACTACCTATCCCGCCGTATCGGACATATACATAGTTTTTTACCTTCCGAAAGTCCTCCGCAATATCCAGAAGCCTCTGCATATCCCCAAAAGAGACAGGTTCCTTATTATATTGACGAACTGTCTTACACACCTTGTCTGACGACATCGCTGCTCCCTCGCACGAATGATGTGAATTCCCCTGAAATACGCGCTTTTCCGGCAAAGCCGACCATTCCGAAAAAGTATAGGTTTTCGGAATAATTTCCATGGAAAAATTTTTAGGCAAAGATTACAAAAAAAGTGGGTTAAGTTTATTGACTTATTGTCGATAGTATATTAGAATGACTTAGAAATCACGTGAGATACAGCGTTACGAAAACCTATACATTTTCGTAATGTTTTTTGTCGTTCTTAGATAGAAAAATTCTTTAATCTTTAAAGAAATTGATAATTGATACAAAACGCCCTTAGCTATGAGCCTCTACCCACAGCTAAGGGCGTTTCTATATAACCCACGCTAAATACCTTTCTTTTTCGCGCAGAATATTTTTCTGAGAATGCCGCTTTACAAACGCAGACACAGCGGGCCGCGCCGAGGCTTGCGGGAGTTGCGCTATCAGTAAAAATCCGGCGAAACATAAGGTTATTTAATCTGGGTTATACTCGAATCTTTCACATACATAACAATACAGATAATCGCCAAAGCGGTCTCTACCACCGGCTGCGCCGCAATAACCCCGTCTAATTTCCACAAGTTATTGAGAATCACTACTGCCGGTATGAATAATACTACATTCCTCATAATCGTAATGAGCAAAGATTTTACCGCAAAGCCTAATGCCTGGAAATAACTCGTTACCATATTGATGATGCCGAGCATCGGAGCCGACAGACCTAAAATACTGATAAAATAACCGGTCTGATGTATAAGCTGTTTATCATGGAGAAATACGCTTGCCAGCTTAGTCCCAAATAACCAAAATACGGCTAAAAAGACCGCTCCCAAAAGGATTCCGTAAATTGTCGACGTTTTCACCGTTTGCGCCATACGCTCCTTTTTCCCTGCGCCGTAATAATATCCTGCCAGCGGAGCGACTCCCTGTGAAAGACCAACCGACAGCATAATCGGAACCATATCAACTTTGTAGGCAATTCCATATGACGCGACCGCATTGGAACCATATAGTCCGATATAGTTATTGAGAATGATATTGGAGACGCTGAGCAAAACGGTAATAAGCGCGCCGGGTATTCCGATGCTCACCACGCTGCGGACCATTTTTTTAGACGGCGCAAAATCTTTGACCGAAAGCGATACCAGATAATTTCCTTTTCCCCTTGCCTGAATCATACAAACCAGATAATAGACCGTGGAGCAAAAGAATCCAAAGGATGTGGCGAGCGCGGCGCCAGCCGTTCCCCTGTCCAATAACACGATAAAGACAAAATCAAAAATTATATTGACGGAATTTCCCAATGCCAGTCCAATAGTGCTTTCCTTTATAAAACCAAGCGAGCGGAAAAGATGAACTAATCCATTGGAAAGGATAATAAAGGGCGCTCCAATAAAAATATATTTCAGATAATCGTAGGTATAAGCCATGTTCTCTGCATCGGCGCCCGATATTCTTGCTATCGGTTCCATAAATAGAAAACCTGCGAGCAGAATAACGATTCCGGCAATCGCCATTGCATACAGACAAAAATTCAGCGTACTTCTTACTTCTTTATTTTTCTCCTCCCCTAAGAGTCTGGCTATCACACTGTTTCCGCCCATGCCAAAGACAGAAGCAACAGACATAATAATTAAAAGAATCGGCGTACACAGAGTAACCGCGGCGATCATTGCAGGCTCCTTTGTCAAAGAGACAAAAAAAGTATCTGCAATGTTATAGATCAGCGTCGTAAGCTGGCCCAACATGGCAGGCAAACCCATACGCATAATCGCTTTTGAAATGTTTTGTTCTTCAAATACCGTTGCCATCAAAATAAAACCTCCATGATTTTCTTCTTGTAATTTTTATTAATATACATTATAATCAGTCCAAAAACTCGGACATATGTCCTGTTTGGAGAGAAAACGTATGAAAAAAATATATGATAAAGAAATCATTGAAACCTATTTGAAGCAAACAAAGTTTGAATCTGTAATGAGAGACCTTCAGAAACATTTATTTGTGGCACAATACGAAAAAGGCGAATTCGTTACCACGCCGTTACAGAAAGAGTATTTATTCCAAATTATAATTCAGGGTTCTCTAAATATTTATTTTATTAGAGACGACGGATCGGTATATTCTCTTGCTATCAGCCAAAAGAATGATTTACTTGGTGAAATGGAAATCTTTTCACACCAAACTGGCAACGTTTATGCCGAAGCAACTGATGATTTGATCTGCCTTGCTCTATCTATCGAAACAAGCAAAGACGCCCTGCTGGAAAACTGCCGGTTCTTACAATTGATATGTGAATCTTTAGCCCAAAAGATGGAATCTGTCACAACCATCGACGCCGCTCCCGTAAGCTTAAAACAGCGCGTCCTGACTTACATGATGTACAAATGCAATGAAGAAGAACTGAAAGGCTTGCAGAAAGCCGCATTTCACTTAAACTGCAGCGCCCGCCAACTGCAGAGAATCTTGAATCAGCATGAAGCCGAGGGAACAGTCATCAAAACCGGTAAAGGAACTTACAAACTTATCGCCTCCTCATTTTTCTCATCTAAAGCAGACTCCGCTGCACCTGGCAGCAAAGGAAGGAACATTGCTATATGAAATACTGACGCTGCATATAATATAAATAGAAGGTATTCAAGATGTCTCTCTGTTTTATGGCATTTTTGGGCATAAAACAGAGGCTGCCGTTCCGGCAGCCTCTTCATTCTATATCATCATGCAGTAAATTATGTAATTCCTTAGCGATTCAGCAGCTCACGCTCGATAATCTCTCTTGCTTTCGGCGCCTCTACATTCATACGTTCCGGATAACCAAAGATAGATACGCAGGAAATAGCGTCTCCGCCCACCTTGAACTGCCTGTTGGCAAAATCCATCTCTCTTAACGTCTCAAAGATCCCCTCGAAATCTACATCCCCTTCTCCCATCGGGTTATGCTGATGGATAGAAACATCTTCTCTTCCCATGCTGTTAAGCCACGGTGGATTTAAGATATATCTGCAGTCCTTAGTCTGGTTAAAAGTATCCGCGAATAATACGTGGCTCAAATCGTCGCCCGCGTACCTTAACATCGAACGCACGTCGCCCACACCTTTGTCATAGAAGAACCCATGAGGGGAAGAGTATACATATTTCAGGTTATCTGAACGATAGCTCTTCACCATATCGCAGGTTTCATTATTCAATTCGCAGAAATCCCAGGGATGCGACTGAATCTCTACACGGATTCCCTCTTTCTCGAACAATGGAAGTAATTCGTCCATAGAACGGAACCACATACCGTTACAGATCTCCTGCTGGTTCGGATCCCCGGAAAGCTCCGTATTGATTACCTGTACGCCCATATCTACCGCGATCTCAACGATTCTCTTCCAGTTCGCTACCGCCATCTTTCTCTGCTCCTCCGTAGGACCGGACCAACGGTACACTACGATGAAAGACGAGATCTCCACACCAGTCTCCTTAAGAGCCTTGCGGTATTCCGCTTCGCACTCCCTTGAGAAAAGCGGATGCTTATAGAACGGATTAATACGAGGATGTGGGGACTGTTCGATATATTTATATCCCCAATCCGCTACCTGATGCACCATATCGTTGATGCTCATCTGCTTTGCCAGTACGTCTACGTCAAATGCTATCTTCAATTCCTGCACTCCCTTCTTTTTCCGGACACATGCCCTTATACTTATCTCTGTCTTTTATATTATCCTATAATCCCGCATGCTTTGCAACACATTTTCTTACTCTAAACCGAGACTTTAAACCGAGACTTTAACCTGAAATACTCTATCCGAAATACTTCTCCACAAATGCTTTCGTAACCTCTGCTGCTTTCTTGACATTCTCTTCATGGGACATATCATAATACTCCGGACGGAATTCTTCGATAGTGCACACGCCGTCGAATCCGATCTCCTTCAACGCCCCTGCGATCGCCGGATGATCAACTACGCCTTCTTCCGGCCACAGTCTCTTGTCATCGCCGCAGGAACCAAGCGGCAGGTCTTCACAGTCGTTCAGATGGTACGCGAAGATCTTCTTTCCGTCTGCATTCTTCAGATCTTCGATCTTAGAACACATCTCATGGAAATGGAACGTATCGACGGTGATTCCCACATTGTCCCGGTCTACCGCTTTCACTACGTCATACGCCGTGCCAAACTGATTGATGGAGCAGTTGGGAGCGCCGCAGAATTCCAGAGAAATCCTGATATCTGAGCCTACTTTATCAGACAGATAGCGAAGTCTCTCTACCGCCTCTTCCTTTATCTCCGTCACACTCTTATCCTTAACGTCGAACTGCGGAACGGTGATCAGCATCTTCATGCCGATAGCCTTGCATACTTCAATGATAAAATCCGTCTCCTCGTCGATCTCTTTCTTACCGGCTTCGTCCCTCTGATTAAAATAGATCAGGGTATTGTATGCCCATGGTTTTAAATGATGATTCTTAAACCAGTCTGCAAGTTCCTCCAGTGTATGCTCCTTCAGATAATCTTTAATGCAGTCGAATCTGATCTCAATATAGTCAAAACCATATTTCTCACATGCTTCCAAATCAGCCATCAGAGACTGTCCTTTACATTCTAATGCTGTCGCTTCGTTAAAACCTAATTTCATAATCATGGTCTCCTTTTTCTACGTCTTCTTTAATTATCAATACTGATATATTCTGTTATTGCCGGCATATCATTTCTATCTCACTATTACCCATTTGCCGTCTGTTTTACTTATTGCTCAATCATTTTCTTCTATTTATAGAACTCCGGCTTCTCAACAGTTACCACTTTCTCAATATTACCTGTCTCCTGCGCCTTTACCAACGCATCAGCCGTAACCGCCGCCAGATATCCGTCCCATGTAGTTGGTCCTTCGATCACATTTTTCTCGGCGCAGTCTACCCAGTTCTGAATCTCTGCATCGTAAGCATCCTTGAATAGTACGAAGCAGTCTGTTGTAATCTCCGTAGAAGCGGCTGCATTCTTTCGGATGGACGGAGCCATCGGTGCTCCCATCTTAAGAGCGCCGTCTTCACACACAACTTCACAGTTGATATCATATCCGAATTTACAGTTTACAAAGCATTCTACATCTATGCAGATACCGCTCTTCGTACGCATCAGCATAATCTGCGGATCTTTCAATTCGGAATGTGAATACTTGGTAACCTTCGGCATTATGACCTGCACGCTCTCATAGTCGTCGTCTACCAGCCAATGGCACAGATCTATCTCATGGATTACGGTATCATGTACGGCCATCGGTGTGTTGTAATTCGTTCCTACTTCCGGATTCCTGTGGGTACAGTGCATCATCAGAGGCTCGCCGTATTCACCTGTAGCGATCGCATCTTTGATCTGATTATAACCCTTGTGATAACGACGCATGAATCCCAGTTGGATCAGATGTTTGCCGGACGCCGCTTCTGCATCCATAACCTTCTTACAGTCCTCCGCCGTTGTACAGAGCGGTTTCTCACAGAATACACGCTTACCGACCCTGATTGCCTCAAGAAGATCATCCACATGCGCGAATCCCGGTGAAACGATCAGAACCGCGTCCACATCCGGATCGTTGATCAGATCCTTTCCATTCGTATAAACCTTGACTCCTCCTGCAATCTCCGCAGCTTTCTTCGCACCCTCTTCGAATACGTCTGATACCGCTACAACTTCTGCTCCCTGGGTTCTCTCCGTAATTCTCTTGATATGATCTCTTCCCATTCCGCCGCATCCGATAACTCCTACTCTTAACATTTCTTTCTCCGCCTTTCTTCCTTTTATGATCCTTATTTAGATTGATTTATTTGTTTCTTTATGTTGACATTATAGCACTGCGTTCACGTGAACGCAATATGCATTATGCACAAATCTACTATAACAAATTTATCTATTATCACTACACCAGATTATATCTGGTTTTAATCACAATCTCTGTATAGGCATATTCTCTCTCCGGCTCTTTTCCATCAAATGTCTTCTCAAACAACATCATAATCGGCTCATATCCCTGCCGGTAACCGTCCTGCCCAATCAGAAAGCGAATCTTCCCTTCCTTAAGATACTGAACATTCCGAGCCGTCAAGTCGTTGGAGATCACTTTCACCTTCTCCTCCATTCCAGATTCCTCCAACGCCTTACACGCCCCCTGCACACCGGACGCCGCAAGGTAGATACCTGACAGATCCTTATATTCTTTTAACACGTCATGCGTAATCATCTCCGCTTTACGATTATCATCAAAAGCGTACCGGACGTCCAACACCTGCATATCTTCTCTCAGCTCAGCAAATTCTTTCAGGAACCCTTTGGTCCGGTTCTTATGACCGTAGGCCGTCGGATAACCTGATATCACAAGAACTTTCCCGCCTGCCGGAAGAATATCCGCCATCAGCCCGGCCGCCACCCGGCCGCTCTGATAAGTATCCTGACCGACAAAACAGAGCCTCTTTGAGTCTTCCATATCGGAGTTGAATGTGATAACCGGTATACCCGCGTCCGCCAACTCATCGATGGTCTCCTTAAGCTTTTCATCATCCATCGGAACGACGGCAATTCCATTACAGCCTTTCTCCTTCAATCCATGCATGGCCTCAACTGCCTTCTCCGCGTCAAAATCTTCTATCTTACGAATCAGGACATCCGCGCCCAGGCGTTCCACCTCCGCCTTTGCATCTTCCGCCCCCTCAATAACCTTCTCCATAAACGGTGTGTTCGATGCCTGAATAATAACTCCTATCGTGATCGATCTCTTTGACATCGCAAGCGCCCTGCCCGCCCGGTTCGGCTGATATCCCATCTCGTCCGCTATTCTCCGTATCCGATCCGCCACTTCCGGATTAATCCTTCCTCTGTTATTCATTGCCCTGTCTACCGTTCCTCTGGAGACTCCGGCCGCTTCTGCTATCTGTTGTAAGGTTACAGCCATCTCATTTCCTCCCTGTTACAAAAATATATAAACAGACTATCCTTCATAGACCTTTCCGCCTCTTAATCAAAATTCCCTGGAAACACTTTCCAAAAGCTCCCATGCAGCATCCCGCTCCCTTTTTTGTTCCGGGTTAAGATTGTCATAAGGACACAACATAGGATGCTGCCTTATTGCATCGTCCCGGAATTCCCCATATCTCCAATTATAAAATGAATAGAACCGAAGCCATCGCAGGTGATCAAGTTTTCGATACATATCTTTCACTGCTTCGTCATTTTTCGTCTCGCAGTATTTTTGATATGCCTTTTTTATTGCGTCGCCAGAGATATCTGTAATTGTTTCGTCCTTCAAAAGGATTCGGATCTTCATCAGAAGATGATCCGCCGCGGCAATCTTGGACTCCCGGTGAAAATCATCAAGTTCCTCCCAGCTGCGTGTAGGATAGGAGACTGACTTTCGAAATATATCATTGATGATAATAGCCGCTTTATTTAACGAAGTCCGCATAATCTGATTCGGGGTATATATATCTTCATTTGTCCCGAAATAAGATACCCCCGGCGCTTTACGATTACTGTGCAGATCAATATGTCCGTGGATTCTGTAGTATTTATTCAGCCGCCAGAATATATTCCATCCTTTCTGCTCGTCATCTGTACAGATAATGATTCTGTCGGCCTTTTCAAGAACTTCTCTGCGTGTTTCCCAGAATTCATCATAGAAAATCAAAGAATCCATTGTCTCTGATTCTTTTCCAAGAGAAAACACTTCGTTCAGGCGAATATGCATCGCGAGAAATTCCCTTGCGTCTCCGAAAATATGATAAGCCACATGCTGGTCTACAGATATGATATTGGTCAATATCGCTCTTTCGAGAATGCATCGTCCATAATTCCCAAATCCAATGATCACAATCGTACTTTCATGACTGCACAATGGTCTCGTACGCCAATATTGTCTGGCACAACAGTCATAGCTATGGAAAAAATTAATATTTCCAGACAAACGATCCTGCCCATTCGTCGTTCTCGCGTAGACGTCCACCGGTAATTTATGCAAGTCAACCGCACGGATGTTAACACCTATATCATTTTCCTTCATAAGAAATATCTTGCATCTTGCGCCGACATTTTTCTTATGAGCTACAATCCGGGCCGGAGACGCGCTGATAAACGTACAGGGATAGTCGGGATATTCCATCTGATCATCCCTCTTTTCACCATAGATGATCACCGAGTTTGGATCTTCTTTATATATATTCGCAGCCAGGGTATTCGCTTCCGCGCCATAATCAGCAAAATAGTACCAATTCTTCTTCCTCTGAAAGCCAAGCATCAGAAGCGGAAATCCTTCACTGGTAACGAAGGATATGACAGCTCCGAACAATGTCACTATCAATCCGGCAGACAAGAAGAGAAAAACAACTCCCACCACATGGCCCAGCGGCGTTACCGGCGTAAGATCCCCATAACCGACTGTAGTCAATGTAACCAGAGAATACCAGACTGCGTCG
The DNA here is from genome assembly GCA_910585725.1 of uncultured Dorea sp. GTDB lineage: Bacteria > Bacillota > Clostridia > Lachnospirales > Lachnospiraceae > Sporofaciens. The sequence goes on from CAJUFA010000002.1 coordinate 173,476, forward strand.
CCGAACGTACGGATGCTTGCGTTGCTGTCGGTATGTTCGGCAACATACAGGATTGTAAGTAACCCGATATAAACAACCACTAAAGCCGCAGTTACATACTGATAAATTCTATTCCTTCTCTTCATAGGACGCAGTCTCCTTCTCTATTTCGTTGTATTCCCATTATAGCATAAACTAATTAAACCGTCAGAAAAACTTCTATATCACAAAAAATCCCCACAGGAATCAAGCATACTCTCTTGATTCCTGCAGGGATTTTTTATAACGTCGGGAACAAAGGTCTTTATCTAAGCTTCGATCTCAGCGATCTTCACCGGACGATGTTCCTCCAATGATTTCTTAGCAGCCAATCCCATCAATACCGGCTGCAGACCATCTTCAACTCCAAGAGGAGTCTCCCCGTCGTTCTCAATCGCCTCGATAAAGCACTTGATCTCTTTCGCATATGCGTCCATATAACGTTCCAGGAAGAAATGCAGCGGCTTCTCGCCGGTTACGCCGTCTACGCTGCTGATTACCGCGGCGCTCGCCGTATCGTTGCCGGTTGCAACCATCCCCTTAGAACCGAATACTTCTGCCCTCTGATCATATCCATATACAGCTTGTCTGGAATTATCAATTACCGCGATCGCGCCATTCTCCATCTTAAGAGTGATCACTGCGGTATCCACGTCTCCGGCCTCGCCAATCGCCGGGTCAACCAAAACGGCAGCCTCCACATACACCTCTGTAGCGTTGCATCCTGCAAGGAAACGTACCATATCAAAATCATGAATCGTCATATCCAGGAACATTCCGCCGGATACTTTCACATAATCCGCACTCGGCGGCTCCGGATCTCTGGATGTAATCTTAATGATGTGCGTATCCCCAATCTTACCTGCAGCTACGGCATCCCTTACCGCCTCAAAGTTGTGGTCAAATCTGCGGTTGAAGCCCACCTGGTATTTCACCGGATTCTTCTTAAGCGCATCAATAACCTCATTGATCTTCTCTACATCATGATCTATCGGCTTCTCACAGAATACATGCTTCCCGGCCTGGATCGCCTCTACGGAGATCGGAGAATGTGTGTCTGTAGAAGAACAGATCAACACTGCGTTGATCTCCGGGTCTGCAAGAACCTCTTTGTAATCCTTCGTCGTATTCTCCACACCCATCTTCTTCGCCCAGGCGGCCGTCTCGTCATTCATAAACGGATCTGCAAGGGTCTTGATCTTCGCATTTCCTACCTTTGTGCATATGCTCTCTACATGCACTCTTCCGATTCTTCCTGCCCCGATAATACCTACTGTAACCATAACTTTTCAATCTCCTTTCTGAATTATGCAGCTTTTCCGCTACATCCGTCCCGTGTTTCTCATAACTTGTATTTCCTATTACTCAGTACCGCTCATTTACCGGTCAAAGTCAAAACTTCACGCCAAATTTACAGTCCCGTCTTCTCAGCGATAAACTTTCTTGCCTTGATTGCATACTCCAACGGATTCGCCTTCGCCGGATCCTGTTCTGCCTCTACCAACATATATCCTTCATAACCATGATCTTCAAGTACCTTGAAAATAGGATCGAAATCAATGCATCCGTCTCCCGGCACTGTAAAGGCTCCCATTCTCACTCCGTCAAGAAAACTTAGGTTCTCTGCCTTCACCCTTTCTACAATCTCCGAACGGATATCTTTCAGATGCACATGTTTAATCCTGTCCACATATTTTGTCACCATCTCAAGCGGATCTGCTCCGCAATATGTAAAATGCCCCGTATCAAACAACAAACTTACATACTCCGGATCCGTATTCGCCATCATGCGCTCCACCTCGTCCGGATCCTGTACCACGGTTCCCATGTGATGATGAAAGGTAAGAGAAATCCCATACTCTTCCTTCGCAATCTTTCCTAACCGGTTCATACCCTCGCAGAAAGTATTCCACTCCTCGTCATTCATCACGTACTTATGTCCGAAGATCGGCGTGTCCTGCTGTCCCTGTACACTGTGGCTCTGCTCGGAAGCGCCGATGATCTTCGCGCCCATGGCTTTCAGGAAAGTAAGCTGCGCCCGAAACTCCTTTTCCACCTCTTCAAAAGGTTTAGTAATCAAGAAGGACGAGAACCACTGGTTACAGATCTCTATTCCCCGAAGTTCCAACGCTTTTTTAAGCGTTTCCGGATCTTTAGGGTACTTGTTGCCCACCTCTGATCCGGTGAATCCGGCTAACGCCATCTCACTGACGCACTGTTCAAACGTGTTCTCCCCTCCCAGATCCGGCAGATCATCGTTCGTCCAGGCGATAGGCGCAATTCCAAGCTTTACTTTCTCCTTATCAAACATCATAGATTCTCCTTTCATAATTTGAGCTTATTTTTTATCTTAAAGAGAATATAACATATTCATCTCTCAAATAAAACAAAAAACAAAACATTTCCCATATTGCCTGTATTTCTTTTTTTTGCTATAGTAACACTAACGAAGCAGCTTAAAGGAGGTTAAGACCTGTGCAGTCCATTAAGATCCTGACCGATCAGAATCAAAGAGAATTATCCGAACATGGAACGACGCAATTTCCGCTGTCCGTTACTCACGATCATCTGAACGATTATTTCGAACGTTATGTATGCTGTCATTGGCATGACGAATTGGAGATCCCGGTCATTATCCACGGAAAGATCCGCTACCAGGTGAAGTACCATTCCTTCGACCTGAATCCCGGAGACGGTATCGTAATCAACTCACGGGTCCCACATACGATCACTCCCCTCGGAAACGACGAGCCGGTCATACTGACGACTATATTTTCTCCCTCCCTGCTGTATGGGACGCCTGCAAGCACAATCTATCAGAATCTTCTGAATCCGTACATGAATACGCCGGAACTTGCAGGGATACTGCTTCATGAACATGATGTGGAGACGATGAAGCAGATCGACTTATTATATCAAGAATCTTCCTTTGGAGTTGAACTTAAGATCAAAGGCATTTTATGCAATATGTTCTTTGATCTTCTTTCCAGACGCAGGAATATGCTGTCGCCGGTAAAAGTCTCAAATGAAGAATCTCTGTCCAGGCTGAAGATACTGCTTGATTCAATTCATGAAAATTATACCGAACAGCTATCCCTCACAGAATTAGCTTCCAAGATATCCATTTCCAAGGAAGGATGCTGCAGGTTCTTTAAAAACATGACAGGAAAGACTATTTCGCAATATCTGGAAGAATACAGGGTGTCACAGGGTATCTTACTCCTCCAGGATGATCAGTATTCTGTCATGCAGGTCTCATATCTGGTCGGTTTCGGGAATCCGGGACGATTCTCCGCTGCATTTGCCAGGCGGATGAACTGCACCCCCAGCCAGTATCGTAAGAAGATACTTTCAGACAGACGTTAACTCTTTATTTCTTATAAATATATACTCATTTTGCGCGGCCTTGAAACTCGATTCCCTTTATGCTCTCCATTCAAAAACGGCTGCGCAAGAGTCTGATTAAAGAATTCTATCAGGCTTCCCATGAAGAAAGCCGTAACCATGGTTCCTATTCCCGCTATCGCAGTAAGGCTGGTCAAAGATCCTCCTGACACCACATACAAAGTACATCCTAAACTTACACAGATCAAGTCTGTGCCAAGGCGCGCATATCTGAACTGACCTACATGCCACTTATTCGCCAGGATCAGCGCAACAGCGTCATAAGGAGATACTCCCATATCCGCGGTAAAGTAAAATGACGAACTGATACATATAATACCGATTCCAATCAGAAAAGCCAGAAAACGAACCTCGAAAGCCGGCGCCGGGAACAACCCCTGCAGCAAATCTGTCGAAAAATCAATCACATATCCCAGCAGGGAAAGATTGAAGATCGTCCCGATCCCAATATAATGGCGGTCGAAAACCAGCATGAACATCAGCAGGCAGACGCTCACAAGTATATGAAGGGTTCCGAAGGAAAACGGAATGATTGCGGAAAGTCCCGCCATAAACGACTGGAACGGATCCACACCAAAAGCCGAAAGCTTGAGAAAGCCTACGCCTACCCCGCATAATAGTATTCCTCCGATCGTCATGACAATCCTTTTATAAAAATGATTCTTATTCTTCAAATCTCTTAATTCTCTGAGTGACTTCATTGTTATGCCTCCTGTATCTGTAACGTGTAATCAGTATAAAAAATCTGACTTACAAATGAAAGTCAGATTTTGAGAAATTATATACAGATATTGACATGAAGCCGAGTGCATAGTCTTTTTATCACATTTGAAGGAAAAGCTGTTCTGATTGGTTAAGACTGACTGTAATAAAAGAGGACGCCGAAATTCTCCATCATCAGGCATCCTCTTTATTATTCAAAATCCTAACTTATTCTAACAGCATACGTCCGCATTCTCCTACAGACACAATCTCTTTTGCCCTTCCATAGAATGTCGACAGCGGCATGCTTAAGAGCCGCGCCGCCTCTTTTCCCGGAATCTCTCCGCTTCTCCACTGGTAACAGATCTGTTCAAAATTATCCGGCAGATCCCGCTTCGGTCTTCCAAACTGTACGCCCCGCATCTTCGCTGCCTCTATGCCCTCCTTCTGTCTCTCCCTGATATTCTTCCGCTCATTCTCAGCCACAAACGACAAGATCTGCAGGACGACGTCACTTAAGAAAGTCCCCATCAGGTCTTTCCCTCTCCTGGTATCCAGAAGCTCCATATCCAGCACTACGATGTCTACTCTCTTCTCCTTCGTCAGGAATCTCCACTGCTCCAATATCTCTTCATAATTTCTTCCCAGACGGTCGATGCTCTTGACAAAGATTACATCATCTTCCTGCAGCCTCCTGATCATCCGGTGATACATCGGACGTTCGAAGTCCTTGCCGGACTGTTTATCCATATAAATATTCTCTCTCGGCACCGCAATATCGTACAGCGCCCTCATCTGCCGGGCTTCATTCTGCTCCCTGGTACTTACACGTACATAACCGTACATCATCTTCATTTCGACCTCTCTTTCTCTTCTGTAAATAATAGTGAGCGTTTCGTTCCGCCACTTTATTTTAATATGAACTGATTTGAATAAGTCGAAATAAATAAAATGAATTTAAGTTATATCAGCAATATGAATATCATAATACATCAGTACTTCCGGAGAGTATCCTGAGAATCATCCGTGGTCTTCTCAATCCTCTTAATCACTGCATAATAACCATCCTCACCATCCGTCTTCACCTTCACACGGTCGCCCACCTTGTGGCCCCGGATCGCCTTCCCAAGCGGTGACTCTATACTGATCAGCCCCTGCAGGGAATTCCCCCTTACACTGGTAACCAGGCGGTAAGTTTCTGTCTCGTCGTCTTCTTCAAAATAAACGTCTACCGTATTATTGATTCCTACCTCGTCGTCCTTCGATACGTCTGATACGATTCTTGCATTCTTAAGCATCTTCTCCAGATAACGAATCCGGCTTTCATTGCGGTTCTTGTCCTGCTTCGCCGCCTTATATTCGAAGTTCTCACTCAAATCGCCCTGCGCGCGGGCTTCTTTGACTGCTTCCAGTTCCTTCTTCCGTACTACCAGTTTCCTGTATTCAATCTCTTCCTTTATCTTCTGCACATCACTCTTCGTCAACTGCTCTCTCATAATCTCCGCTTCCTCTGCCTTCTCTTTTCTATTTATACGCTCCTCCGCCAATTCCGGCATACCATTCTCCGACTGGGTTCTTCCAGACAGCCTTCATGAATTAAGAACATGAAAAATATCCCGGACGGATATCATCATATCACAAAATAACATCCCCAAAAAGCAAAAAACAAGAAAATAAGGAAAAATCAGCAAATATACAAATCAGATATGCTCCGCAAACATCGTCAATACATCCTTGAGCGGTTTCCACAGATGCGGGTTTGTCTGATCAATGAATTGCTTTATCTGCAGTCCTGTAGTTATTCCCCGTTCATAATTCAGACACTGTTCTCCCCTTACCGTTTCTCCGACAGCCGTCTTACCTATCGCCGACACGCCCACTGCGATTTCCTTCCCCACTGCAACCACACCGGCGCTGTATATCCCCACCGCAGTCGCGCCAAACGCAAGCACGCCAATGGCCAAAGCGCCCCAGGCGGCGATCCCGGCGGCAAGCGCGCCCACCGCCAATACTCCCACTGCAGCTGCGCCAAAACTAAGTATCCCGATAGAACCGGCGCCGATACTGACAAAGCCAACCGCGAAATTCCCTATTGCTATGATTCCTTTCGCTATCCCGTCTCTTCCCAGACGCCTGCTGAAACGGACAGATACCAGCGGTATGCCCATGATCCTCGTCTTGCTCGTATATTGGAAGCCTCTGACATATCTGGTAAGTTCGTCCACTTTCTTCTCAAGTCTCAGGTTGTCCTCCTGCTGCCTGTCTTCGTTAACGTCCTCTGCAGATATCCTTCCTTTATCTTCGTCCAGATAATCCTTAAGTAGATAATCCAGACTGACCTGAAACAGTTCCGACAACGCGATTAATTTAGATATTTCAGGCATGCTGCTTCCCGCCTCCCATTTGCTGACCGATTGTCTGGTAATTCCCAGCCTCTCCGCAAGCTGCTCCTGGGACATGCCGGATTTCTTTCTCTGTATCGTAAGTTTCTCCGCCAAATTCATTCTTCTCTTCTTACCTGCCTTTCTTAAATTATAAGTACCTTTGAAATTCCTCTTGCATACGCCTTTACTTTACCTTTCTTCAGATAAATATACAAGAAAACAACACATGGAACTTTGTCAACCAACGGTTGCATTACCATCTCTCTGTGATTATAATATCATTATCAACCATGGACTGCTGCTTTGACAGTCAAAACCTTCGCGGCAGCCGCCAAATATCCATACAAGCATAACTGCTTGGCTCGCTGCTTCGCAGGAATAAAAAATAAGCCGTCCTGACTCTTGAAAGTTTGGAAACAGCTTACACAAATTGACATAAAAATCAGCGCTGCACAAGGAGAACACTATGTACACATGGAAAGAAATCGAACAATATATCGCCGCCTGCACACACTGCCCCTTAAGCCAGACTCGGAATCTGCCTGTCATGGGCAGGGGCAGCCGCAACGCCGATATCATGCTGATCGCAGAGGCTCCCGGCGGTCAGGAAGATCTTGAAGGACTTCCTTTTGTCGGCCGCTCCGGGAAACTGTTGGATGAATTGTTAAAGAGCTGTTCCCTGACAAGGGACGCGATCTATATCACCAATATCCTGAAATGCCATCCTCCCGGAAACCGAGATCCAAAAGAAACTGAGAAAGAAGCCTGTATTCCTTATCTGAAATACGAGACATTCCTTCTGAAACCAAAAATCATCGTCTGCCTCGGCCGTGTCGCCGCGCAGCGCATCATCGCTTCGGATTACAAGATCACACGGCAGCACGGCACATGGATCAGCCGAAAAGGCTGCTTCATGACCGCGGTATTCCACCCTTCGGCAATACTCCGCGACCCCTCTAAGCTGGAAGTAACGAAGGCAGATTTTCGGGAAATCGTAAGAAAGCGGGACGAGCTGCGGACGGCTCATCTATAGCTTTGCCTGATATCCGAGCCGTCCGATCATCTCCATGTCGCTTTCTACTGTGTATCCGGCGGTCGTCAGCATGTCGCCTGATATGGCGGCGTTGGCTCCGGAGAGAAAGCTCTTCTCTCCTTTATCAGCCAACAGTCCGCGACCCCCTGCCAGCCGGATCGCCGCATCCGGCAGGATAAACCGGTACATCGCCGCGATCCGCCTCATATCGTCCGCAGACAATCGTTCATTCTGCTCATAAGGCGTTCCAGGAATGGGATTCAGCATATTCACAGGTACGCTCTTTATCCCCAGCTCCCTAAGCGTGAACGCCATATCGACCCTATCCTCCACCGTCTCCCCAAGCCCCATGATACCGCCGCTGCATACTTCCAGCCCCGCTTGCTGCGCCGCCCGTACCGCACACAGCTTATCTTCAAAAGTATGCGTAGTACAGACATTGGGAAAATTCCGTCTGGATGTCTCCAGATTATTATGTACGCGGGATGCCCCCGCCTCTTTCACCCTGCAAAACTGCTCCTTCGTCAGCAGACCGAAAGAAACGCATACTTCGATCTTTACCTTATCTTTCACCGCCCGAATCGCCTCGCACATCTTCCCAATCTCCCTGTCATTCAAAGCACGGCCGGAAGTAACGATAGAATATCTCAGCACGCCCCGTTCTGCATTATATCTCGCCTGCCGTACGATCTCATCCGTCTCAAGCAGAGGGTACTCCTTTGCCGAAGTGTGATAATATGCGGACTGTGCGCAGAACTTACAATTCTCCGAACATTTCCCGCTCCTGCCGTTGACGATCGTACAGATATCGAATCTGTCCCCGCAAAAATGCCTGCGTATCTCGTCTGCCGCGCGGCAGACCTCTTCCAACGGCTCATTATACAGACGCAGCGCGTCTTCCTTCGTAACCTGATATCCTTTCAGTATCTTCTCTTTCATTTGTACCGCTAATCCCCTATTCTGCTCCATGTTCCTGACCTCTGCCCTTCCTGTCTATATTATGTACATATCCTCTCTTCTGTATCGCCAGACTTTCCCTGACTTAAACCAATATCCGCCGCAGGCTGAAGGACTTCAAAATAATGCCCTCATCTCACTGTCTGCTAAAGCCGCTGAATGTGTATGTATATATGCCCGCCTGTTTCGCTGTTCACGAGAATAAACATACTATATAATGACTCCCTCTAAATTGTCAACCGGATTATATATTTTTGTTTACATTTAATAATCTCGCGTTACTTTTTATATCCCCGCTTATTACCCCGCCGTTTGACTTTATATCTGCATTGACAAAAAGCCGTTTAAATTAAAAAGATATTTTTAATCAAATCTTGTTGACAAATCAACTTCCCATTTGATATATTTTATACGGCAGAGAAGTTGACAAATCAACTTCTCTATTTTGAAGGAGAATGATTCATGATCCACAGATTTGAACAACTGACAACTGGTGTATCGCAGATCTACAAGAACATCCAGAGAATCAAGAAGCTGGAAATGCGTTCCCTGGGATTAAAGGGAACCCATGTCATGTGCCTTTACTTCCTGCATTCACATTCCGAAGGGCTGACTGCCGCGGACCTCTGCTCCCTCTGCAAAGAGAACAAGGCAGGCATATCACGCATCCTGGCAGATCTTGAGACGAATGGATTTATCCAATACGCACATCCTCAGGAAAAGAAGAGATATCGTTCAAAAGCAGTCCTCACCGAGGCCGGGAGGAAACAGGCAAAAAAGGTCAACCGTCTGATTCTCCGGGCAGTCCTGGAAGGCGGCAGGGACATTACCGCCAAAGAACGGGATATCTTCTACCGTGTATTGAACCTGATCTCTGATAATCTGGAGAATTTCTGCGAGGAACTGGAAATATCAGCGGCTTCTGAAAACTAAAAAATTACCGGAAAGGATATTACAAGCCATGAAAAAGTTGAAAAAAATCTATTGCCGTACCTTTCAGGCGGGACTGAAGACAGCGCTTCCGTTTCTTCCATACCGCAAACCAGAAGTTGTCGGCAGTGTCAAAGCAATTCCGGATATCATCAAAAAGCACAAAAGCGACCATATCCTGATCATTACGGATGCCGGCGTCCGCAGTCTCGGACTGACCAGACGCCTGGAAAATGTCCTTACACAAAACGGTATCTCCTATTGTATCTATGACAAAACCGTCGCCAATCCCACTACCGCAAACGTGGCGGAAGCTCTGGAATTATATCTCTCTAATCAGTGCGGCGCCATCATCGGATTCGGCGGAGGATCCAGCATAGACTGCGCCAAGGCCGTCGGCGCGCGCGTTGCCAAGCCCAGACAATCCCTGGCGAAGATGAAGGGTATTTTGAAAGTCCATAAAAGGCTCCCTCTCCTGATCGCTGTCCCGACTACGGCAGGAACAGGAAGTGAAACTACTCTCGCCGCGGTAATCACGGACGCCGAGACAAGACACAAGTACGCGATCAACGACTTCCCGCTGATTCCCAGATGCGCCGTTTTAGATCCCAAGGTTACATTAAGCCTCCCTCCGTCTATCACGGCGACGACAGGTATGGACGCGCTGACACATGCTGTCGAAGCATATATCGGCAGATCCACCACCTTCGGAACGAGAAAGGACGCGCTCCTTGCCGTCCGGCTCATCTTTGAAAATATAGACAAAGCCTATACGGACGGCGGCAATATCGACGCACGACGCAATATGCTCCACGCTTCCTTTTACGCCGGATGTGCGTTCAGCAAATCATATGTAGGCTATGTCCATGCCGTCGCCCACTCCCTGGGCGGTGAATACAACATACCGCACGGACTTGCCAACGCAATCCTGCTTCCTTTCGTATTGGAAGCCTACGGACCCTGTATCCACAAAAAACTGCATCACTTATCGGTAGCCGCCGGCATTTCTGCAAAAGAAACTTCACACGATATAGCCGCCAGAGAATTTATCGACGCTATTAAAGCTATGAAAAAGCGTTTTGATATCGGAGATACAATAGAAGCAATTCAGGAAACAGATATACCAAAGCTGTCCCACTATGCGGACAAAGAAGCAAACCCTCTATATCCGGTTCCCGTACTGATGGATGCCGGCGAATTGGAGCAGTTTTATAATACCTTAATGATTTAGGAGGAAATCGTCTTATGAACGAACAAGAAATCAAAATGATCGTATCTAACCAGAGGAAATATTTTCTCTCCGGCTCCACTCTTAATGTGGATACAAGAATCGCTGTGTTAAAAAAACTGAAGAATAGTATCATCCAGCATGAAGCCGAGATCCACCGGGCTTTGCAAAAAGACCTGGGTAAAAGTAATTTTGAAAGTTATATGTGCGAAACCGGACTCGTCCTGAGCGAAATCAGCTACATGTTAAAACATATCCGCTCTTTTGCCAAAGAAAAATCGGTCCTGACTCCCCTTGCCCAATTTCACTCCCGGAGTTTTAAGAAGCCCTGTCCTTACGGCGTCGTTCTGATCATGAGTCCCTGGAATTATCCCTTCCTTTTGACTCTCGATCCTCTCGTAGACGCCATCGCCGCCGGAAACACGGCGGTCGTAAAACCGAGCGCTTACTCGCCTTATACCAGCGAGATCATCAGAAGAATCCTAAGCGACTGCTTTGACAAACAGTATACCGCCGTCATTACCGGCGGACGTTCCGAGAATACCTTCCTTTTAAAAGAACATTTTGACTACATCTTCTTCACCGGAAGCCAGGCTGTCGGTAAAGAAGTGATGAGACAGGCAGCCGAACATCTTACCCCGGTCACTCTGGAACTCGGGGGAAAGAGCCCCTGTATCGTGGAGAAGAGCGCGAATCTGAAACTGGCGGCAAAAAGAATCGTCTTCGGCAAATATCTGAACTGCGGTCAGACCTGCGTCGCTCCCGACTATGTCTACTGCGACCGGTCCGTCAAAGACAAACTGATCAAGGAGATCAAAAAGCAGATTCAGAGACAATTCGGCAAACAGCCTTTGGAACGCGATGATTACGGAAAGATCATCAACAAGAAACATTTCGACAGAATCTCGAAGCTGATCAATGCAGATAAAGTAATCTGGGGCGGAAAGACGGATCCCAGAACCCTGAAGATCGAACCCACCGTTATCGACAACGCAACCTTTGGCGACGCCGTAATGCAGGAAGAGATCTTCGGGCCCCTCATGCCGATCCTCACCTACGATTCTCTGGATGAAGCGATACGCAACATTAACAGCATGCCCCATCCTTTGGCTCTATACATCTTCACAAACGACAACGGGATTGCCGGAAAAGTAATCTCCCAATGCGGTTTCGGCGGCGGATGTATCAACGATACCATTATTCATCTCGCCACCAGCGAGATGGGATTCGGAGGGTTTGGTCCAAGCGGAATGGGATCTTATCATGGAAAAGACGGGTTTAATACCTTTACACATCATAAAAGCATCGTAGATAAGAAGACCTGGATAGATCTGCCGATGCGTTATCAGCCTTATAAAAAATCAAACGAGAAACTGGTTCGTATGTTTTTAAAATAAAGGATAGCGCTCCCTGCAAGTAATTATATACTTAATCTTCCGCTTGCTTATGGAATATGATAAATACATAGGAAAAACTCCTCAATGAAAAGCAGGGGCATGCCCTGACAAAAGGAGAAGGCGCGTTGCTTACCTTCTCTTTTTGTCCTTTCTCTCAATATTAACTTTTAGATACAATGATTACATATCAGGATTTTTTATTCTGTACGTTCATTGTTGCCCTTATCAGTCTGCTTTATCAGATTTTTAAGGACAAAAGAAAGTAGCCGCCAACTACTCGCAATAGTTGACGGCTGTTACTTTGTCACACGCTAATGTTATTGTAGGGGGGGGGGGGTAGCCGCTTCTCTGGCTTTCCCTCTGTTTAATCATAATATAGTATATCTCCCGGATAAATTCAAGAATAAGAAACCCTGCAAACAATTTACCAGCCCCGTTGACTCCTGCTATTAAGATATATTTTTTCACTAAAAGAGATTCCTTTCTATTACCTGTCTCTGCCTCTTTTGCAGAAGAAAATCACCCACCATTTCATAAAAACTTCTTTGTTCTTCTGCTTCGGCCTCCAATACAAGCTGTAAAGTATTTTCCGGTTGCAGTTTTTGTATATCTTCATAGATTTTTTCATATTTTTTAACATCACACATAATATCACCTCCATAGTACGTTGCATTTATTATACCCCTAATCACCTGAAAAGTTAAGATAAAAACTCCGCAGGATAACCTGCGGAGTCCATATTTTTGCATCTGTATAATTGTTCTGCCTATCTCTTGCGTAACTGAAATTAACGCTTGCGTAACTGGAAACACTTGATTTTACTGGATTCTTGGAATATGGTGTTGCAAACACGTTACAAACGCAGGGCTTCTCATTACTCCTCATCACACCTCGGAATTATAAAGGAAGGAGATGGCACAAAACATGTATCTCCTTCTTTAATCTTCTCTCACAATTTTATTCCCATTTTATATTTTAATATGAAAACTCTCTACTCGTATTGATTCGTCACATAAATATAAGCATCTTCCAACGTTGCAGGAACTGACATACACTCCAATTCTGGCTGTATTTCAGAAATCACTCTTAACTGTAATCCACCCTCAACGTACTGTTTTGATGTAATACGATATTTCTGTTCCACTTCTCTTGCTTTTCTCTCATCAGGTACTTTGCAAATCCAGATTTTCCCCTGTGCTTCTTCCGCTAAATTCTTCATAGAACCCGCATATAAAAAGCTGCCTTTGTGCATAATTGCAAGTTGATTACAGGTAGCAGCCAAATCCTCTACAACATGAGTTGAAAACAAAACCGTTCTATTTTCAGAAAAGTCTACCAATAAATTACGAATACGAATACGTTCTTCTGGATCTAAGCCAGTAGTTGGTTCATCTACAATCAAAAATTCTGGTTCATTCAAAAGTGCCTGCACCAATCCAACTCGTCTTTTCATCCCGCCTGATAACTGTTTCATTTTCTTCTTCCGATGTTCTATAAGACTGGTCTTTTTCAAATAATATTCTATTCGTTTTTTACATTCCGCTTTCGGGACACCTGCTAGATCACCCATATACTCCAAACACTCCTGAACAGTCAAATTGGGATAAAGTTCTATTTCCTGTGGTAGATAACCTATTTTCCTCTGAATTTTTTCATAATTTCCTTCACTATATAAAATCCCATCCAATGTGACTGTACCGCTAACTGGTTTCAATACAGTAGTTAATACTCTCATTAAAGTTGTCTTTCCTGCTCCATTTTCTCCCAACAGTCCAAATATTCCATTAGGTATATCTAAATCTGCATGATCGATTGCTGTTACACCATTCTTAAATCTTACCTTTAAATCCTCAATATGAATACTCATAAACTTATCCTCTCTTTCTAACTATCTTCGGCAATGCTATAAATAAAATGAATCCTATACAAATACACAAGGCTTTCCCATACAGCCATGTAATATCATCAGTATTTTCTATATCTCTAAAAGCATAGGAAAATAGATTCCATGCCCCAAAAAGTTTATCTCCTCCTGTGGAATTTGTTGCTACCCATATCAAAAGACAACTTCCAATCCCCATCCACATATTGCGAAAAAGCATAGACAATGTATTAGCCAATATTCCCCAAAAGAAAATGGTTACTACAATCGCCAAAAAATAGGCAATAAATTGAAGCATTTCACTTTCTGTTACTGGATGCGTAACTGGTTTCTGAAACACAAAAAATAGCCCGTATCCGAGAACAGCAAGCAGCAACAAGAAAACTTCCTGTATCATCATTCGCTGCATGATGGAATGAATTCTCTTTTTTATCCGATACAGTCTGTGGACTTCGGAACGTTTGCTTGTAATTTCCTGCACATAAGTATCTGCACAAAAAACAACAGTCAATATTGCAAAAGGTCCCTCAACGGAAAGTCCTATTTCATTTGTGAATACAACCCCACGTATCAAGCTTAAAATCACAACAAAAGATACTGCATAAGCAATCTTATAAAACGGCAGGACAATCTTCATTTCCTTCTTCATTTACATCCGCCTCCTCTTCCAAAGCTGTATCGAAAATAAAATAATTACTACAGATGCTAAAATAAGAAAACTCTGATTTAAGAGTACCATTGGCGGCGGTGTCGTATCAAAAAGCTGCCCGGGAAATCGAACCATGATTGCCAAAGGTCTGCCCCAATATCCATAAACACCTTCCGCATTTCTTCCCCCCATGTTGGAATACACCATATAAAGAATTAAAAGTGGCACACCCGGAAGTGGAATTTTAAATATAAGTGAAATCAATGTATATATACTCACAATCATCAGCATATTAGGCAGTATATAAAGTACCGTAGAAACCACAAAATCCCATAACTGCACTTCAAATCCACTATCCTTTGTATAGATGCGGCACAATATCCAAAACAGTATATTCAAAATAGCCAGCACAAGCAAACAAATTGTAAATCCTGCACTCACTTTTCCCAGTACATACTTCCCGGTAGTCACGGGCTTTGTGTGCAGCAGTTCATAAGTATGCTTTTTTGTATCTTGTAAAAATAAAACCGCCAACATAATAGTTGCAAAAAATACCATATACAGCCCTGCAAAATCAGCAAATTTTCTTGCGTAATAAAAAGAAAATGTCTTATCTTCCAATTTTTCATCTAGATATGCGTTGATTTCTTCTGCCGTTCCCTTATAATACGTACTGTCCTCGTACAAATATCTTGCCCCGTACCAGTCATATTCCTGTTCCAGGTACGCATAGGCTTCTTTCAAATTCATGTTTTCTAGCTTTTCAATTACTGTCTGTGCTTCTATATCCGATACTTCAAACACATCTGTCAATTTTATTTTTACTTTTTCATGCCATAGTTCCCGATGCTTTTCTGTGTCAGCTGGAATATACCCCTCATACACTTCTCCTTCAACCGAAGTGTTGGACTGATCATTGATGATTTCCTCCCCCGTTGTAAGATAATGTGTGGTCAGATAGGGACTTGTTGCACTAAACACACCATAAATCACAAGCACAATCCCCACCCAAAATAACGGTCGCTTTAGATAATTTTTAATCTCTCTTTTAAAAATAGCAATCATAGTTTTGCCTCCTTTCCTTGTTATATAGACTCTCGGAATCTCAAAGCCTTATTTTATGCGGCTTCCAAAACCCCTTT
>CAJUFA010000003.1 GCA_910585725.1 uncultured Dorea sp.
CGTTCAGTGCGCTTATCTGCGGAGCATGGTTGGGAGCGTAATAAAGAAGGTAAGCATGGGTAAGATAGCGGCGGCGACACTGTTGGCTGTTTTGGCGGGCTGGTGTATCAAGCGCCATTTTAACGCGCATGTGTTTGTTACGCTGGCGGTGAGCGCGGGTCTGTTTTTTGGAGTATATGGAGCGGCGCTGTTGGGAATGAAGGAGAAATTTATATGGGAGACTCTTGAGTCCATGTTGAGTGCGAGATGAAGGGGAATATTGTATGAAAAGTCTTAGAAGTGTGATATTAAAATTAAAAACTGTCATATCAAATTCAAAACTCCTTCTCGCACTGTTGATAAACGGGTTCTTTCTATTGCTTGTGTTGTTATTTTGCGATATGAAATATGAAGTTTCGGATGATTTTATAATGTCTACGATTATATCAGGGGTATATACCGGACGTCCTAATCCGCATATGATTTTTGTTAACATTGTTTTAGGATATATGTTAGAGCCATTTTATAAAATCTTTCCTGGAATAAGTTGGTACTTTCTGTTTCAGATTATCATAATTTTTGTATCTTCCATAGTAGTAACTTTTGTTGTATTGGAAAAAGCGGATAAGGTTAAAGGAGTTCTGCTTTCTATTATACTTCTTCTTTTTTTTGTAAATGATATGTACATATTAATGCAGTTTACTAAAACAGCGATGTTTGCGGTTATATCGGGATCATGGCTGTTTTTAGACGCGCTGTTTTATGAAAAGAAAAGACGAAGGGTCTTAATAGGAGGAGGGCTGTGTGTCATCGGAACAATGGTTCGCTTTTATGTGATTTATTTAGCGGGCGGTTTTTTAATTTTTATAATAGGTTATGAAGTTGTAAAGATGATCCGCGCACAGTCTGATAGGAGAATATCAAGAAAAAAACTCGGAAGGATTGTTATTGGAGGAAGCATTCTTATAGGAGTTTCTTTTGGATTAAACGAGCTGGATCAATGTTTGTACGAGAAAGATGAAGCATATGCTTTTTTCAGAGAATATGGAAAAGCGAGAGGAGAGATTGTTGATTATCTGGATTATGGGTATGAGGCATATGCAAACGAGCTGGGGGAAATAGGAATCTCAGAGAATGACTATTATATGTTGAAAAAATGGGGATTTGCAGATAATGATTTTTTTACGTTGGAAAGAGTACAGAAAACGGCAGACATTATAAAGAGTTACAATAGAAAACAATGGAGCGGATGGGAAGCGATCATTGAGAAAATCCAGGAGCGAAAAATTACAAATTATCCTGTTTTTATGGCTAATATTTTTTTGTTATTACTTGGACTATTCTTAAATTATGAGAAATTATGGACGTCTGTTGTTGTAAACGGAATTGGATGGTGCTATATTCTGTATTTTTTTATACGTGACAGGAATGTTTACAGAACAGAATTCGCGGTTTTTTTAGGTGTTTTTCTATGTTGTATATATTTCTGGACGGAAGATAAAAAAGAGAATGTAAATTATGTGGAAATAAGGAAGAAGTGCGGCGTAGTGATTATAGCTTTGTGCATAGTTAAAAGTATTATTTATTTGCCGGACAGGACCTATATGAACGTATCTTCAGAAGAAAAGAAAAATTATGTAGAAAATATATTTTTTGAATCTTGGAATTATGATGCAAGAAAATATAGAAAAGTTGTGAATAAAGTGGAATGTAAAAGCGGGCTATTGGATGAATTTCATAATAACTCGGAAAAATTCTACTTTTTGGATTTTAATACCACAATTCAAACGTTGTATTATGAGTGGAGCCCATGGGAGACGGTAGATAATGAAGACTACCAAAACTATTATTATTTATCAGGAATTACCAGCAATTTTCCGGCGGTAGTCAATAAATTCGAGGCAGAAAAAGTGTCAAATCCATTAAGAGATTTGGTGAAAGAATATGTATATGTAGTTGATAATTATTATGTGGATATAAAGTTGAATTATTTAAAAGAACACTATTTTCCAAATGCAAGGGCAGAGTTATATAAGGAAGTTGACGGTTATCAGATTTGGAAATTTTATAAAGAATGAACGAAAGGGAGAGACAAAGGATGATAAATTTTAATGTACCGCCTATGACGGGGAAGGAACTGATCTATTTAGAAAAGGCTATCAAATCTCATAAGATTTGCGGAGATGGAGAATTTACAAAGCGATGTTCTAAATGGCTGGAAGAGTATACGAAAAGTGAAAAAGTTTTGTTAACGACATCCTGTACTCATGCGACAGAGTTGGCGGCTATCTTAGCTGATATAAAACCGGGAGACGAGGTGATTATGCCGTCGTATACATTTGTTTCTACTGCGGATGCATTTGTTTTGAGAGGTGCGAAAATAATTTTTGTTGATATACGGCCTGATACGATGAATATTGATGAAAAGTTGATAGAAAACGCCGTCACAGATAGAACAAGGGCAATTGTACCTGTGCATTACGCAGGAGTTTCCTGCGATATGGATGAGATTTGTGCAATCGCAAAAAAGCATAATCTGTATGTGATAGAGGACGCCGCCCAGGGGGTGATGTCCACATATAAAGGAAAAGCGTTAGGAACGTTTGGAAATTACGGTTGTTATAGTTTTCATGAAACGAAAAATTTGAGTATGGGAGAGGGAGGAGCAATTTTAATCAGAGATAAGGAAGATGTGCTTAAGGCGGAGATTATTCGGGAGAAGGGGACAAACAGAAGCCAGTTTTTCCGCGGAGAGATAGATAAATATACGTGGATGGAAGCGGGGTCGTCATATCTGCCGAGTGAATTGAATGTGGCATATCTTTACGCTCAATTGGAGGCGTCGGAAAAGATATACAATGATCGTATGAAGACGTGGAATTTATATTATGAATCTTTGAAGGAGCTGGAGGAGAGAGGAATAATAGAATTGCCTGTAATTCCAGACGGATGCGTACATAACGCCCATATGTTTTACATAAAAACCAAAGATTTATCGGAAAGGACGGATTTGATTTTTCATCTGAAGGGTAAAAATATAAACTGTGTATTTCATTATATACCGCTGCACTCTTCTCCGGCCGGAAGAAAGTACGGAGAATTTTATGGGGAGGACAGATATACGACGAAAGAAAGCGAGCGGTTAATGCGCTTGCCGTTATATTATGGATTAGAGGAGTCAGAGGCAGAATATATTTCCAAAAGTATTAAGGAATTTTACAGACTTTATAAGAGGTTTTAAGAAGTATTAGATGAGGTATATTTAGGAGAAAGATATGATAAAAACTAAAAAATGTATTATTTTTGGTATTTCATCATTTGCTAAAATGATACGGTATTATGTTGAGAAGTATTCAGAAATAGAAGTATCGGCTTATACGGTGGACAAAGAGTATAAAAGCAGCGATACGTTCGACGGTCTTCCTTTGATAGAATTTGAGAGAGTTGAGCAAACGTATTCAGCAGAGGAATACTCATTTATTTTAGCATTAGGATACAAACGGATGAATGAGATCAGGAAACAAAAGTATCAGGCTGTTAAGGCGAAGGGATATAAATTAGAAAACTTTATATATCCGAATGTTTCACAGGATTATTTTGAAATAGGAGAAGGGAATATTATCTTAGAAGGTGTTACATTGGCCTATGGCGTCAAAATAGGAAACGCAAATATTATGTGGAACGGATGTCAGATATCCCATGAGTCCATAATAGGAGACTTCAATTTTTTTTCTGTTAGTTCCCTTATCGCAGGAAAAACAGTGGTAAAAAACAATTGCTTTCTGGGCGTTAATTCAGCGGTTCGCGGAGCGAGGACACTGGAGGACTATACATTGGTAGGAGCGGGATGCTATATGAATAACGGTTCAAAGCCATATGGCGTATATGTCCCGGCGCGTTCGTTATGTTTGGAGAACAAGAAAAGTATTGATATGCTATGAGAAGACAGGGAGTTGGAAAGATGAGTCGAATTTTAATTATTGCCGGCGGAAAATGGCAGGTTCCGTTGATAAAAAAAGCGAAAATGTTGGGATATGAAGTTGTAAATTCTAATTTATACGAAGATTCACCAGGATTCGAATTTGCCGACTTCAGAGAGGTATGCGATGCCCGGGATAAGGAACAAAATTTAAAGATTGCAAAAGAATATAAGGTTAAAGGTGTTTTGAGCGACCAGAGTGATATTGCCATTCCCACAGTAGCTTATGTTGCAGAAGAGATGGGGTATCCTGCGATTAGAAGCAGAATGGCAGAGTTATTTACAAATAAATATAAGATGAGAGAATTCTGTAAAAAAGAGGGATTTCATTGTCCGGAACATAAGTTGTGTACGAACGTTGCGGAAGCGGTCGAATTCTTTAAAGAGATCGGAAAGAAAATCGTAATTAAGCCGTTGGATTCCCAGTCCAGCCGGGGTGTCTATACAATCAGCAGTTTGGAAGAGCTCAAGGAGAAGTTCCCCCTATCACAGAGTTTCAGCAGCGACGGCAACGGAGTGCTGGCAGAAAGATATATAGTAGGAAAAGAATTTACGATAGATGGGATGGCTTATAATGGGGTGCATCATAGTCTGGCAGTTTCGGAAAAGGCACATTTTCCGTATAACAAAAATATAGCGTCAGAATTAAGATTTTCATATAGTAACGAGAATTATGATTATGAAGAACTAAGAAAAAATCATGATCAGTTGATTAACAGGACAGGACTCTCTTTTGGATTGACGCACGCCGAATATAAGTATGAAGACGGTAAATATTTTTTGATTGAGATGGCGGCGCGCGGCGGGGGAACTAATATCGCGTCTGATATTGTTCCGTATATGTCGGGAATAGATACATATAAAATGCTCATAGACCATGCAATGGGCAAAGACTTTAATGAAGAAATAGAATGGTCCATTCCTGAGGAATACCAGAAAAGACATGCTGTGTTAAAATTTTTGGATATAGAATCCAATGGAACAGGCATTACTTCAATTGCAGGGGTAGAAGATATCAAAAAGATAAAAGGTATTATGGATTTTTCTTTGGAATTTTCCGTGGGCGATATTGTTGGGCAGGCTCAGGATGATCGTTCCCGCGTTGGATATTATATTGCTCATGCAGAGTCTGAACATGAGTTACAACAAATTGAAGAGAGCGTTAGCAGGTTATTGAGAATTTCATTCTAGAGGAATAAGGAGATTATTTGAATATGAGTGTCATCGAAGAAAAGATCATTAAAAAAATAAAGAAAAATCGCATATCAACAACGGAAATAGCAGATTGTCTGGGTAAAACCGGCGTTCTGGAAAATGCACATGCCATAAACAGAGGGCATTTTGCGGTTGGAAAGGTTAAATGGGTCTACGCATATAATGAATCAAATTGGAGTATTCATGAACAGGCCCGGGATATTGAAGAAGGCGACGTTGTTTTGATAGAGTCGTTTAATTGTGGAGAACGAGCCACGGTCGGCGAGCTTGTATCGAAATATATACTGTTATACCGTCAGGCGGAGGCGATCATTTCCAATGCAAATCTGCGGGACGGAAATGATTTGATAAAGCAGAATTATCCGATCTGGTGTAAAGGATTTACGCCGGTCGGATGTTTTAATAAAAGGATAGAAGAGCCGCTAGATCCGGAAATAGAAAATGTACATAGAAAAAAGTACGAGGGAGCCATAGCGGTATGCGACGATACAGGTGTTGTAATTATTCCGAAAGAATTTCAAAACGAAGAATTTTTACAGAAATTGGATGCTATAGAAGAGCAGGAAGACATTTGGTTTGAGTGTTTGGATCATAAAAAATGGAATACATACGATATTGTATGTCTGAAAAAATATTTGAAGTAGAGGTTGGAAGATGGATATTTCTTTTGTAATTCCCTGTTATTGCTCAGAAAAAAACCTTGAAAGCGTTATAAATGAGATTCACGCAGCAATGGCACAAAGAGAAGAATTTGAATATGAAATCATTTTGGTAAATGATAATTCCAAAGATAATACAGAAGGTCTTATTAGACGGTTGGCAGAAAAGGATCGAAGAATATCGGGTATTAATTTTTCAAAAAATTTTGGACAGCCCGGCGCATTGATGGCTGGATTCAGGGCAGCTAAAGGAAATTACATCATGACGTCCGACGACGACGGACAAACTCCGGTGGGAAAAGTATGGGATTTCTATGAGAAAATTCAAAAGGGTTATGATATCGTATGCGCAAAATATACGGAAACGACACAGAAGTCAATGATCCGGCGTTTCGGAACAAAAGTAAATGAATTTATGCTGTATCACATGATAGGGAAGCCAAAGGATGTGGGATTGGCTTCATTTTTTATGGCAAAAAGATTTGTGATCAAAGAGATAATACGCTATGAGAATCCATATCCATACATTGCGGGGCTGCTGTTAAGGACAAGCAATAGAATCGGCAATATAGAAATGCAGCAACGGAGCCGCAGAACAGGACATAGCGGATACACGTTCCGCAAGTTGCTGGGGCTATGGATCAATGGATTTACAGCCTTTTCATTAAAACCTCTGAGAATTGGATCTGCGCTGGGATTTATCAGCGCTTTTTTAGGATTTCTATTGTTGGTCTGCATTTTGTTAAAGAAACTCTTTATCCCGACGATACAGGTTGGATATACGTCGCAGATTGGTATTGAATTGCTTATGGGGGGATTGATTTTATGTGTGTTAGGAATTATAGGCGAATATATTGGAAGGATTTATATGTGTATCAATAACGAGCCACAGTATATCATAAAAAGCACAACAGAAGAATGTAACGAGTACAGGCGGGATTATGATGAAGAGAAGAGATAAAATACAATTAGTGCAAAGACCGGCAAAGATATTTTTTATTATATGCATCTTCTTATATCCTTTTATTCATTCCTTTATAGGGATTGATTTGGGGGATACAGGATATCATTTGTATGCTTTTGAAAATTTGTATAAAGAGCCGGAATTAATAGGATTTACGTCATATTTTACTACGTTTCTGGGATGGGCATGGCTGAAAGTATTTCCAGGACTTGGATTATGGGGACTGAATCTTCTTGAGGTAATTCTCGAGATGATAATGGCTTTTACCGTATATAAAGTCTTAAGTCCTCATTTGGGGGAACTGCAGACTTTAGCGGGGATTCTGTTTTCGGTGACGGCGTCGGATACATATTTGAATGTATTCAATTACCATCAATTTAACGTGTTTTTACTGATATTGATATTAAGTTTTCAATTTCTTGCAATCACAAAAGAAAAAAGGTTATATAGTTTCTGGAGCGGTATTTGTTTTGGAATTATTGTCTCTGCGCGTATGGGCAGTATTACAGCGATCGTAACTTGCTTTTTGTATGTATTTTGGTATCTGATTCATGATAAAAAATCAGTGTTTATAAAAAACCATATACTTTCTTTTCTGGCAGGAGTCGTATTGGCGTTTTTGGGAATATTGACGCTATTGACGGCAACCGGGCAGCTTCAATATTTTATAAATAATATTTTCCGTCTGTCAGGATTGGCCGCGTCGTCTGAGGGCGGATATGGGATGAACAGTTTGTGGGATACGTTCATATTCGGAAATCTGGACGCCATAGCGGTTGGCGCAGTCTATCTTGCTGCTTTCTTAGTGTTATTATTGGGAATAGGTTTGATATTCAGAAAGACAGAATTAATTAAACATAAAATAGTTAATATATTGATCGGCGCTATTGCAACAGGCATCGCGGTTTATCAGATGATCTATGCGTATAATATGAATCCGGTACCCAACTGGCCGCAGATGACGACGGGACCGGCTTTTATTATAGGTATTTTTTATGTAATTGCTTTTTTGTGCCTGTCTTTTCACTTATATGGCGGTGAAAGAAAAAACGAAATTGCTCTTATTTGTATAATGGCGTTTATGCTGCCATTGCTAACCATCGCCGGTTCTAACACAGGAACAAAGCATGTCATATTGGGATTATGGTTTATTGCGCCGATCGCCGTATATGTATTCTGTGAATTTCTTTTTAATGAAAAGGTCTACGAAACGGTGAATATTGTTTTAGAAAAAATAGGGATCATGGTTTCTAAAGCCGGCTGGATCGTATCTCTTAGCATTCTGTTGATTTGTTTTAGCGGAAAATTTCTGCATATGTTGTATTATACTATGAATTTTGAAAGTGTAGACAGAAGTATGATCAATAGTAGAATAGACAGTCCTAAATTGAAATTTTTGCTGACGACCGAGAGAGAGGCTGACGCGGTAAACGGTGTTCTAAAAGAAGTCGGGAATAAGGATGTCAGAGAGGAACACCCGCTGCTTGTGTTTGGCGGTTCTATTATGTACTACTATCTGACGGAGATGGATTCTTTTGTACAGCCATGGTTTACAAACGGTGTGTACTCCTTAGATTCTGTGCAGGCAGATATTAATAAGGGATACAAAAAATTTGATAACCTTCCCGTCGTTATTTATGGAAGGACAAACAATTATTATGGGTTCTACAGCTATGATTATGAAATCCAATTGGAAAACGAAAGATATAATACCTATTCCGGTAAGAAAGAAATGCTGCTTGATTTTCTGGAGAAGAATGAGTACAGCCTGCAGTATATGAACGATTATTATCTGGTATTTTATCCTCCGGATATTCAGGAGGAAGTTAATACGGACTACAGAGAATATATAATAAACGAAGGGAATTAAAACCGTGAAAAAGAATCTGTTGAATACAAAATTATCGGTTTCTGTTTCCTTATTTTTTTCAGTTGGTTTATATAGTTTTTCGGCGGTTTTGGGAAAGTTTTCAGCGTCTTATGATTTGTTGTCTCTTCCGTGGGTGTTATTGTATGGAGGTTCTCTGGGGGTTCTGTTTCTTTATTCTATGATCTGGCAGTTAATTCTGGAAAAGATATCTTTGTCTCAGGCATATTTGTCAAAGGGTTTTTATTATGGATTTATATTATTTTGGTCTGCCGTTATTTTTGGAGAATATATCAAATGGAACCAGATCGTGGGCGTTGTTATTATAACCATAGGAATTATAGTGGGGAAGAGAGATGATAATCGGTAGTGTATTTGCTTTGGCGAGCGTATTTATAGGGGCGGTTTCCCAAATATTATTAAAATCGGCGGCAAATAAAGAACAGAAGAATTTTTTGAAAAAGTTTTTAAACCTTACGGTAATTACGGCGTATTGCATGATGCTGGGGTCTTCTTTATGCAGTATGATCAGTCTGCGGTATTTAGATTTAAACTTAATGCCGGTGTTCCAGGCAACTAGTTTTTTTTGGGTGTTGCTGTTATCAAGGTTGTTATTAAAGGAAAAAGTATATAAAAAAAATGTGTTGGGTATTTGTATTATTTTCGGAGGAATTCTTGTGTATTTGCTATAAGAAAATCTTAATAGGTTTTTATATTTACGTGTATCGGCGAGGCTGCGGGAAATTATTCCTGCAGCCTCTTTCAATGAATAGAGCACTAGAATCTTTGTGCTGAAAGTGCGTTGGTCAGAGGCGGAGACATCTAATATGTCGAACGATTTAAATTGACAATCCTTCATTTTTGTTACATCCGACACGGAAGGTCAGGATATCCATAGTAAGACCATCCTGTGTCATCCTGAGGTATTGGCAGTGATCCTGAGAGATACTGTTGCAGAGTATAGGAATTACACCTGGCAGGAGATTAAAGATTTTATAGAAACTGATACGATTGCCAGTTCTATGGAGGTTTCGCCGGGCAGAACTAATACGTCGATCAGAAAAGACAGCGCAGAATACTACCATCTGAATGAAAAGACATCTAATTTCGATCTGGCATTTCGAGCCAGGAATCCACAACTTTCCACGAAAGATATACAGGTTAATTTACATATTGACGTAGAACCACAGAAGACATATAAGACAGATTATCCGATTGAGAAGAGGGGAATGTATTACCTTGCGAGGCGTTTATCTTCTCAGTTGTCATTGGTCCTGCAGGGAACGGATTATAATCAGCTATCAATACTGCTCAAAGTACAGTTGCCAGAGAAAATTATGATCTGATGACATAAGAATTTCTTTGCTTAGGTTCGACAGTAACTGGGCGAAAGAAGTTTACTAAAAAGAATAGTTGGATAAGAGGTGCAAAGAAGCAGGCGTATCGTTGACAAACCGCCTGCTTCTATTTATAATTAGATTTTAGTGAAATGAAAGGATTGGATGATGATTATGCAGAAATACGGAGTAAATGAATTAAGAAGGATGTTTCTGGACTTCTTTGAGAGTAAAGGACATCTGAAGATGAAGAGTTTTTCGCTGACACCGCACAATGATAAGAGTTTGTTGCTGATCAATTCAGGAATGGCGCCTCTGAAGCCTTATTTTACCGGACAGGAGATTCCCCCGAAAAGACGGGTGGCTACCTGCCAGAAGTGTATCCGGACAGGGGATATTGAGAATGTAGGGAAGACGGCAAGACACGGTACATTCTTTGAGATGCTGGGGAACTTTTCCTTTGGAGATTATTTTAAAAGAGAATCAATTCACTGGACATGGGAGTTTTTGACAGAGGTGGTAGGACTTGATCCGGACAGGCTGTATCCGTCCGTCTATCTGGAGGACGACGAAGCCTGGGAGATCTGGAATAAGGAGATAGGGATTTCCGAAGACAGGATCTTCCGGTTTGGGAAAGAGGATAATTTCTGGGAACATGGCTCCGGTCCCTGCGGTCCCTGTTCAGAGGTCTATTATGACCGCGGGGAGAAATATGGCTGCGGGAATCCGGATTGTACGGTAGGCTGCGAATGCGACCGTTATATGGAGATCTGGAATAACGTATTTACACAGTTTGATAATGACGGAAATAATCATTATACGGAACTGGAGCAGAAGAATATAGATACCGGTATGGGATTGGAGCGTCTGGCTTGTATCGTGCAGGAAGTTGATTCTATGTTTGATGTCGATACAATCAAGACGTTAAGAGAACATGTCTGCGCGCTTGCAGGGGTGGAATATGAAAAAGATGTGAAAAGCGACGTATCAATTCGCGTCATCACGGACCATATTCGTTCAGTTACTTTCATGATCTCAGACGGGATTATGCCTTCGAATGAAGGAAGAGGGTATGTTCTCAGACGTCTTCTGCGCCGCGCATGCCGTCATGGAAGACTTCTTGGTATCAAGGGAGAATTCCTTGTGACGCTTGCTAATACGGTAATCGAAGGTTCTAAGGACGGATATCCGGAGTTAGATGAGAAGAAAGAATTCATTTTTAATGTCGTTGCGAAAGAAGAAGAACAGTTTAACAGGACGATAGACCAAGGGTTGTCAATTCTCTCCGAGATGGAAAAAGAGATGGAGAAAAAGAATGAGAAGACGCTTGGAGGCGCAAGTGCGTTCAAGTTATATGATACTTTTGGTTTTCCTCTGGACCTGACGAAGGAGATTCTGGAAGAAAAAGGCTTGTCTGTGGATGAAGAAGGTTTCCACGAGGCGATGGAAGTTCAGAGAGAGACGGCAAGAGTAGCGCGTGAAGTGACGAATTATATGGGAGCCGATGTGACGGTCTATGAGTCTATTGATCCGAGTATTACGACAGAATTCGTCGGATACGAGAATCTTACTTATACTTCCAAAGTAACGGTACTCACGACGGATACCGAGTTGACAGACGCGCTCTCAGACGGGGAGAAGGGAACAATCTTTGTAGAGCAGACGCCTTTCTACGCTACCAGCGGAGGGCAGGAAGCCGACAAAGGAGTGATCTGCACGGCGGACGGAGAATTTAAGGTGGAAGACGTCGTGAAGCTCTTAGGCGGTAAATTCGGGCATATCGGGCATGTGACAAAGGGTATGATTAAAGTCGGAGATACGGCGACTCTTAACGTGGATCAGGAGAGCCGCGCATGTGCGGCAAATAACCACAGCGCGACGCACCTGCTTCACAAAGCGCTGCGTATCGTGCTTGGTAATCATGTAGAGCAGGCGGGATCTTCCGTGAATGCGGACAGGCTCAGGTTCGATTTTACACATTTTTCGGCAATGACGGCGGAAGAACTGAAGAGAGTGGAGGAGATCGTTAACGATCAGATCAGAAAAGATCTGTCCGTAAAGGTAGAGAATCTTCCGATTGAGGAAGCAAGAAAGACTGGAGCCGCGGCATTATTCGGCGAGAAGTACGGCGATATCGTAAGGGTTGTCAGTATGGGAGATTTCTCTATTGAATTCTGCGGGGGTACACATGTTTCTAATACGGGATCTATCACGGCGTTTAAGATTCTCTCCGAGACCGGCGTTGCAGCCGGCATCCGAAGAATAGAGGCGCTGACGTCCAAGGGACTCCTTGCATATTATAATGATCTGGAGAAGACGCTTCATGATTCGGCGAAGATCTTAAAGGCGTCCCCGGAGAAGCTGATAGAGAAGGTAGAACATCTCCTGGCAGAGAACAAGGCGCTGAAGGGCGAGGTGGATAGTTTAAAGAGTAAACTTGCGAAAGACGCCGCGAAAGATATAATGGATCAGGTAACGGAGATCAAGGGAGTGAAGTTCCTTGCCGCAAAGGTTGAAGGCGTAGATATGAATGGTCTTCGGGATCTTGGCGATCAGTTTAAAGAGAAGTTAGGCGAAGGCGTTATCATGCTGGCGTCGGCAACCGCCGGCAAAGTAAGCCTGGTTGCTATGGCAACGAAGGAGGCTATGGATAAGGGAGCGCATGCAGGCAATTTGATTAAGGCGTCCGCGTCTTGTGTCGGCGGAGGCGGAGGCGGAAGACCGAATATGGCGCAGGCCGGCGGAAAGAACCCGGATGGAATCGAAGCGTCGCTTGCAAAAGCGGCAGAAGTGCTGGAAAACCAGTTGAATTAGAAAGCAGAATTTATTTGAGGTATAAGAGGGATGAGATGTTTACATTGTGGTTTTGAGAATGAGACCGACGCGTTGTTCTGCGAAAGATGTGGGAATCCTATTACAAATTCCGGACAGAATTCATTTTTTTTCTGTCCGGAGTGCGGCACGAAGAACGAGGGGGACGCACTCTTTTGCGAAGAATGCGGAATAAAGTTCAGCCATGAACCGGTGAAGCAAACACAGACGCAAAAGAAAAGAAGGTCATTGGCCGTACCGGCTGTTCTGGCGCTCATTATCATATGCGTATGCGTAGGAGCAGGAGCTTTCTTTATACATAATAAGGGAGAATCTGAGCGTTCTGAAATGATTCGAACAGTGGAAAAAGCCGAGAAACAGGAGAAAAAGGCAGAAGATGAAAAGGCTCAAAAGAAACAGGATACGGAAAGAATAGAAGAACAGGAAGAAAAAGAAACGGAAACAGAAAAAGAAGAGACACAAGAACCGGTACAGGCGCCGGTTATAACGATGCAGAATATCAGCGCCGTCCATGCCACGTCAGAGCTTGCGGAAGCGAATATGGTGCATTCGGCTTCACGTATCATGGATGGAGATAAGAATACGGCATGGGTAGAAGGGGCGGACGGTCAGGGCTACGGACAGTCAGTCCGGTTTGAGTTTAATAATGTTTATCTGGTGAACGGCATCAAAATCCGGGCCGGATATCAGAAGAATGACGATATCTACTATAAAAACTCAAGGCCCAAGGAAATCTGTGCAGAATATTCAGACGGTACCAGTGAAGTCTTTAAGCTTGAAGATATAGGACAGAACGAACAGGTTCTGACATTCTCTCGTCCTGTCGAGACGAATATGGTTAATTTGACTATTGAATCTGTATATCCGGGAGAAAAATACGAAGATACCTGTATATCGGAGGTTATATTTTTCTAATGAACTATAAAGAAATATCTTTGTACATAATTATTGCGGGTATTATGGTTATTTGTAGCGGGTGTGCATATTCCGGGCGGGCAGAGGCCGAAAGCTGCTTTATAGAATGCCGTTTAGGCGGCTCTGTCCGGGGAAAGTTTCAGAAATATGAAGAGACGGCTGAACAGGTTAAGCCGCAGCCGGGGATTGAGACAGAGCCTGCGGATGATGTGTTTGTGAACGTGAAGGATTATATCTCTGATATCTGTGTGGATCTTAAGTACGCTGCGGAGGATAACTTTACCGGTACAGTGATCTATAATTTTCAGGACGCATATCTGCGCTATGGAACAGTCCGAAGACTGCGCGAAGTACAGGATGCAGTGAGAAAGGACGGATATTCTTTGAAGATATGGGATGCGTTCAGACCTGTTTCAGCTCAGTTTAAACTCTGGGAGATTTGTCCTGATTCCCGTTATGTTGCGAATCCAAATACAGGGTATTCTTCCCATAGCAAAGGGAATACGGTTGATATTACTTTGGTAGGAAAAGACGAAAATGAGATTATGATGCCGACAGGATTCGATGATTTCTCAGCTCTGGCGGATCGAGATTATAGTGACTGTCCCGGTGAAGCCGCCCGGAATGCGGAGTATCTTGAGGACGTTATGCAAGAGCAAGGTTTCGTGCCTTATAGCGGTGAATGGTGGCATTTTACAGACGGAGATTCTTATGCCGTAGAAGAAAGCTTTTATCCCGCCGACTAAAATATGACGAAATAATCTAAATACTGAAAAAAATATTGACGTAATGGAAATATGTGTTATAATCTTATGTAGTGCAAGAAAAATACCCGATCAGTCGTATAATGCACAATATGGACTGGAGGGGAGGTTAGGTGTGAGAGTATGTCAAATGTAGTCGTTAAAGAAAACGAGACGTTAGATAGCGCTTTACGCAGATTCAAAAGAAACTGTGCGAAGGCTGGTATTCAGCAGGAGATTCGTAAGAGAGAACATTACGAAAAACCGAGCGTAAGACGTAAGAAAAAGTCTGAAGCTGCTAGAAAACGCAAGTATAATTAATAATGTGCAACGATAGAGCGCTTGTAGCGCTCTACTTTTTTATTACAATACTATTTGAATAAATGGAGGATTTCAGATATTATAATATGCAGGAGGTAAGGAAAGATGGGACATTTGACAACGAAGGATGCCTATAAGAATTTGGAAGAGCGTATCAATTGGTTTACGCAAGGGGCGCCGCCGTCGGAGTCATTATATAAAATTCTGCAGGTGCTGTATACAGAGAAGGAAGCAAAATGGGCGGCTCTTCTTCCGGTACGTCCCTTTACACTGAAAAGAGCGGCAAAGATATGGAACACAACGGAAGCAAAAGCGGAAAAGTTGTTGGATCATCTCTGTGAGAAAGCGCTTCTGGTGGATTCTGAATATCATGGTCAGCGGCAGTTTGTGATGCCTCCTCCGATGGCTGGTTTTATTGAATTTGCTCTTATGCGGACCAGAGGAGATATTGATCAGAAGTATCTGAGCGAATTGTATTATCAATATATGAATGTGGAAGAAGATTTCGTCAAAGATCTGTTCTTCGCCGCAGAGACAAGGCTTGGGCGTGTCTTTGTGCAGGAGCCGGTGCTTATGAATGACAAGACGAATCACATTCTGGACTATGAGAGGGCGGCGAATATCGTGGAGGAAGCGGACTATATAGGTCTTGGGACTTGTTATTGCAGGCATAAGATGTACCATGCAGGGCATCCCTGCGAGATAGACGCGCCCTGGGACGTGTGTCTGACCTTTGATAATGTGGCGAGATCCTTGTCGGAGCATGGCGGCTATGCCAGACTTATTTCCAGGGAAGAGGCGAAAGAGGTTCTGGAACTGTCTTATGAAAGTAATTTGGTGCAGATTGGAGAGAATGTAAGAGAACATCCTGCGTTTATCTGTAACTGCTGCGGATGCTGCTGCGAGGCATTGCAGGCGGCCAGAAGATTCAGTCCGATGCAGCCGGTGGCGACGACAAATTATATTCCGAAGATATTGCCGGATACTTGTATTGGCTGCGGGAAGTGTGGGAAGG
This sequence comes from uncultured Dorea sp., assembly GCA_910585725.1. GTDB lineage: Bacteria > Bacillota > Clostridia > Lachnospirales > Lachnospiraceae > Sporofaciens. The sequence continues at coordinate 15,827 of CAJUFA010000003.1, forward strand.
TATGTCCGATTCTGGCAATTTCCATGGAAGAAAAGAAGCCTGTGATCGATGAAGAGATCTGCCTGGGATGCGGCGTATGCGCCCGAAACTGTCCGACAAAGGCGATAACGCTGAAGCGCAGGCCGATACAGGTGATCACGCCGGTAAACAGTACTCACAGGTTTGTATTACAGGCGATTGAGAAGGGAACCTTGCAGAATCTGATTTTTGATAATCAGGCATTTGCCAACCATCGGGCAATGGCGGCTGTATTTGGAACGATCTTACGGTTGCCGCCGATGAAGCAGGCGCTGGCGAGCAGGCAGTTTAAATCGGTTTATCTGGACAGACTGTTGTCCGTATACCAAAAGAAGAAAAATGGCGGCATTAAAAAAGAGCCGGAAGATGAAACGCAGGAAAACGGAAAGGAAGACAGAAATGATTTTTGAAAAGAAAGAGATTAATTTGAAAGACGGCCGCAAATGTATTTTTAGACCTGTTGAAGAGAAGGATGCAGAAGCTTTGCTTGAGTATCTCCGGATCGTGTCTTCAGAGACGCCTTTTCTTCTTAGAAATGATGATGAAGTTACGTATACGATTGAAGAAGAGGAGAGTCTCATAAGAAAAATAAGAAATCATCCCCGGGAGATAATGGTTATTGCAGAAGTAGAAGGTATTGTTGCCGGAAACAGCGCCGTTTCATCCGTTGGCAGCATGCGGCGGGTTTGTCACAGATGTGCTTTTGCAATTGCACTAAAAAAAGCCTACTGGAAACTGGGCATTGGCTCGGCATTGATGGAGTATTCTTTTTCTTTGGCAGAAGATATGGGATATGAGCAGGTGGAACTGGAAGTAGTCGACAGGAACGACAGGGCAAAAAGGCTGTACGAACGGTTTGGCTTTAAGGAGACCGGGAGGAATATACGCGCGCTTAAGTATGACGACGGCAGTTACAGGGATGAGTACCGGATGATAAAGATATTAACTGATTTACAGGAAGAGGGTAGATGTCGATGAAATTGAAAAATGTACTGATTGTAGTGAAGGATATCGAGAAATCCAGACAATTTTATCACGATATGTTCGGCCTCGAGCCGATACTGGACAATGACGGTAATATGATTCTGACGGAAGGTCTCGTGCTTCAGGAAGAAAAAATCTGGGAACAATTTCTGGGAAGAAATATTATTCCAGAGAGTAATACCTGTGAATTATATTTTGAGGAAAAGGATATCGAGTCGTTTGTCCTGAAGCTTGAAGATTTATATCCGGAAACAAGATATGTAAACAGGCTTATGGTCCATAGCTGGGGGCAGAAAGTAGTTCGTTTCTATGACCCGGATGGAAATCTGATAGAAGTAGGAACGCCCATGTCATAATGATATCTGATAGAAGTAGGAACGCCCATGTCATAATGATATACAGAATAGTGGGGTAGCAGAGTAGAGACTGTTTTTGCAGTCTCTTTTTTGTGGTAAAAATTCTGTTTTTTATAGTGGTTTTAAAAAGAAACACTATATCCTGCAAAATCTTTCGTTTTAGAATAATTTGTTTAAATTTTAAAAATAGTAGTATTTTTTAGAAACATTATATGGAAGGTCTGTTATAATATACTAAAAATGGCAAAAAAAGCCAGTATGGCGAAAAGAGGAGATCGTATTCATGGCAAAGTATGAGGAATCTGAGTTTACTTTGAAACTGATTTATAAGATGGGCGGTTACATCGACGAAAATAACATGCTTCAATTGAAAAAGGGATTCTGTATAGGAGAGAAGATTCCGCCTCATGGAAGGGTATTTAAGGCAATTGCAGCCAATGTGGAAAAGGCGTACGGCGAGACAGGGCTATGTGGATTAGACGGTGAAAAAGGGAGGATGATCCATCAGTTCCGAATGTATATTGACCGTCACAACATAACGTATATCAGAAAGAATTTTAAGAAAGAGGGGATGACGGATGAAGAAGCTTTAAAAACCTATGCAGACGCGAAGTCAGAGTTGGGCGGGCTTAACGGCGAGAAGATGCTTCGGGAGCCGGCAAGATTTCACAATAAATATCCGGCGGGATTGAGTTATTGGAAGTATCAGAGAGGAAGGGAGAATAAGAAACGGCTTACTCCGGATTTCCACTCGGAATTTATTATAGACAGGGAGGGAAATTTTGTCAGTCAGTGGAATGTGTTGGAAGAAGATGTATATGGAACGATAATCAGCGATATCGAATATTACCGCCGAAAGTACAGTTTTTCTCAAGGACGGATCGAGGACGAACGGGAATGTTTGAGCCGGCGGACAATGAGCTGGGAAGAAGTACAACGGCAGATCATGGATACGGAATCCTTCAATTATGCTTCCAGGAACGACGACGTACATCAGAGATTGGATATACAGCCTCCGGGGAAATTCGATCCGGACATAAGACGCCGGATTGCCGAAGAGTGGAAGAGTCCCTGCAAACATGCAAAGACTCTGAAAGATCTGAAAAACCGCTATTGTTATCGCTCGGACAAAGGAGACGCGTATTCTGTATAAGGGTACTGACGGACTAACATGGAGATAAGGGAGTCGTAAATTCCTTCATAAGTTCCTGATAGAGACGGCAGATCGGAAGCCCGATTACATTATTGAAGTCTCCGCTGATACGTTTCACATGGATGGCAAATGCACCCTGTATCCCGTAAGCGCCCGCTTTATCCAGTGGATCGCCGCTGTCCACGTATGCGTGCAGGTCTTCTTTGCAGATGGGACAGAAGGTGACGTCCGTTGATTCATAAAATGTTCTGGTATGCACATTTCCTCTTTTGGAAATGATCAGGGATACGCCTGTGTAGACTTGGTGGGTACGGTCCGCGAGCATCGACAGCATATCATAAGCTTCTGATTTGTCCGCGGGCTTGCCGAATATCTCTCCCTGATATACGACGATGGTATCTGCGCCGATCACGACACAGTCAGATTCCCGATGACGGCGAAATACGTCCTCAGCCTTCTGTGCGGCCAGTTCCATTACAATATCCATAGGAGTCGTCTTGGAGATCTTTTCTTCTATTGAAGATGGGATTACTTCGAATTCAAATCCCGCTCTTGTCAGTAATTCTTTTCTTCTCGGAGATGCCGAAGCCAGTATATATTTCATGAAAACCCTCCTTACTTAAGACTCTTCTTCCAGAACCCGAAGTCCCGCCGTACTGGTGACCGGAAGAGAGAAGACGATTCCTCCTGCCGGACTCGTTGGTCCGGCCTGTTCCATGATAGCCTTCATAATCGAATTCTTTTGCTGTGTGCGGACGACGATGAATATCATCTCTTTTTCTTCTGCGAGAGAGATACCAAGGAAACGTTTCGCATGTACCGCCCCGGTTCCTTTGGCGTGGATCACGGTACCGCCCGGCGCGTTCGCGCTTCTGGCCGCGTCCATGATGGTCTCTATATATCCTGCGTTTGCAATCGCAATCAAAAGTTCATACTCTGTATTCTGCAACGAACTCTCCTCCTCTATAGATAATTCCTGACCGACAGACAGGTATTGCAGCGTTTTCTTGCCTCCGACGCTGCTTAAGGGAACCAGAAACGCGATTCCCCTGCCGGGAATGTCGATTTTTACCTGTGTATACAGGTCTTTTTTCAGCAATTTCCAGGTATCCCAGGTAACAAACGAGAAATAAGCCGTCTTTCCGGTGGCTTCTATTCCCAGATAATCAAGGACTGCGCTGTTAGCGGTGCCTTCGCCCAGGGCCGTAAGTGTAATATGAATATTGTGCAGCTTAAAAAACTGGATGAATTTGTCGCGCATTCCTCTGTTGGTGATGATTCCAAGCATATATACCGCGTTCATAAAGCGCCCTCCTGTTTACTGATATGTCGTGTTTCCCGCGATGATGTATATAGGTTTATAACTCTATAATATCATCATCTGCCAGGATATCAAGATAGGAAACTGATAATGTTTCTGTTTCTGTGGTTTCCTGTTTCCCTGAACGGTATCTATAGACCGCGCCCTGGAGCTGTATGGCGATCAGCGGGGTCATGGATACCATGGCCACGATTCCGAACGCGTCTCTGACAATATTTCCTCCGATTGCCTGGCATACCCCCATGGCGAATGGAAGAAGGAAAGTCGCCGTCATCGGTCCGGATGCCACGCCTCCGGAATCGAATGCAATTGCGGTAAATATCTTCGGTACGAAGAAGGACAGGCAAATGGCGATCACGTATCCGGGCAGGATAAACCAGAAGACGGAAATTCCGGTCAGTACCCGGACCATAGCAAGACCCACGGATACCGCTACGCCGAGGGAGAGACTTAATCCCATGGATTTGCCAGAGATAGCGCCGGAGGTGATTTCTTCCACCTGTTCCATCAGTACATAGACGGCGGGCTCTGCTTTTACGATAAAGAAGCCTATGAGCATACCGATAGGTATCAAAATAAAACGGTAGGGCAGCGCCGCGATCATCTGTCCCAAATAGTTTCCGACAGGCATGAAACCTACGTTTACTCCGGTGAGGAATAAGACCAGACCGATATATGTATAGGCAATACCGATGATAATCTTAAGAAGCGTCTTTTTTTTCAATCTCAGAGAGATGATTTGAAAAGCCGTAAAAAACAGTGCGATGGGCAAAAGAGACACCATAATTTCCTTAATGTATTCCGGAAATCCTACGGCAAAATACCTGCCAAGTTCTATAGAATCCTGAAGCGCCGGAAGCTCGGGAGGCGTATAAGCGGCGTCTTCGGGATGATAGAGAAGCCCGAGGGTCAGCACGGCGAGAATAGGGCCGATGGAGCAGAGCGCGACGAGACCGAAGCTGTCTGCCTCCGCGTGTTTGTCGCTTCGGACGGCAGCGAAGCCGACGCCCATCGACATGATGAAGGGGACGGTCATAGGCCCTGTCGTCACACCGCCGGAGTCAAACGCAACCGCAAGAAAATCTTCCTTAACAAGGAAAGCAAGCCCGAATACAAAGATATAAAATACGATGAGAAGCGGCGGAAGCGCAACGGAGAACAGCATACGAAGCACTGCTATCGCCAGAAAGGATCCGACTCCGAAAGCGACCGCCAGGATCAGGATATGATTCGGTATAGAAGGAACCTGTTCGGCCAGAACCTGGAGATCAGGTTCCGATACGGTGATCAGGCAGCCCAGGAGAAAACACAGGAAGAGGACGACCTGAAGCTTCATGGACTTTGCCATCTTCGTGCCGACTTTTTCTCCCATAGGCGTCATGGCGAGTTCCGCCCCCAGCGTAAAGAACATCATACCAATGACAAGAAGCACTGCGCCGAATAAAAACAACAGCAGTATAGCCGGCGGGACGGGAGCGACGGTGAAACTTAACAACAGTACGATTCCTAAGATAGGAAGCACCGCTTTTAATGCTTCTTCTAATTTTTCGGATAATTTTGTCTGGTAAAAATTCATAAAAAAGGATCCTTTCTCGAGTCAAAGACATTGCGGCAGCCGCCCGACTCGTTGTTCGCGGGAAATAAAAACTTGACCTGTTATATATACTGTAGCATAATCTAAGAAAGAACCGCAACTTTAATCTGATGAAAAAGGAGCAAATAGTAAGGATTTAACGGTTTCTTAACGGGCTTGCAAAGCTTGTACGAATTCGTTATAATTAACCACAGAACAATTATGGAGGTTTATAAAAGATGTATATCAGCGAGATCAGGACATCCGCACCCACGGATGAACGTATGCCGTTAGAGAGAAAGATGTATGAGACATTGGATCGATTGAAGATACCATATGAACAAGTAGATAACGATCCTGCAGCATCCATGGAGGAATGCGCCGCCATCGATGATGCGATTGGAACAGAGATCCGTAAGAACGTGTTCTTGTGTAATCAGAAGAAGACTACGTTCTTCTTGTTGGTGATGCCGGCGAATAAGGCGTTTGACACGGCTTCTTTCAGTAAGAAATTAGGAGTATCACATATGTCGTTCGCGCCGCCGGAGAAGATGATGGAGCACCTTGGAACAACGCCGGGATCGGCGAGCGTCGCAGGACTTCTGACGGATGAGGATGATTATGTGCAGGTCATTGTGGATAAAGAGGTGGCTGACGCGGAATGGTTTGGATGCAATCCGGGAATTAATACCAGCCATCTGAAATTCAAAACAAAAGATCTCCTGAATAAGTTTCTTCCGGCGATTCATCACAGGGCAAGGATCGTTGCATTATAGTTAATTCGTTGCATTATAGCTAATATGGAAGCGGGATAATTGGCAGAAAGAGCGAGGAGTAAGATAGAAGATGAAGACATCAGAAGATTTGAGGCAACTGTTGGATCGTATAGATCACAGGGGATATCCGGCATATAAGGATACAAAAGGCGCGTATCAATTTGGGAAGTATGTTCTTTTTATTGATCACGTACAGGGAGATCCGTTTGCGTCTCCGTCAAAATTAAGCGTCAAGGTTCCGGGGCGCCTGGCGGGATTTCCAAAGGAATTATTCGATAAGAAACATAAGAGGATCGCGCTGCAGGATGAATTGATCCGTAATTTCTGGAAACAGATACAGCAGTATTCTTTTCAGGCGAAAGGCTCGGGAAAGAGCGGCGTCATTAGCGTAACACGGTGTTCCCAGGAGATTTTGGAACGGACGGCATGTGAGATCGATTCCGGAAACGGAGATATCACGGTAAGGTTTGAGGTTGGTTTCCCCGCGAACGGAAGGACGATCAATGCAGGAGAGCTTAAGAAGATCTTGTATGATTTTCTTCCGGTCTGTGTGGAAAAGGCATTGTATTACGGAAGAATTGATAAGAAGAAGATACGCCAGGTCATGGAATTATCGGAAGATCAGGAATTTATCCGAAGTCAGTTAGAGGTAAAAGGACTGGTAGCGTTTGTGGCGAACGACTCTGTTCTTCCAAGAGAATCCGGCGTATCGCAGCGTCCGATGAAAAGCGGCGTTCCGTTTGTGTCCCCCGAATCTATGGAAGTCACGATGGAACTTCCATATAAGGGAACGATCCGCGGCATGGGTATTCCAAAGGGGGTCACGCTGATCGTAGGCGGAGGATATCACGGAAAGTCCACACTCTTAAAAGCCTTGGAGACAGGCGTGTATCCCCATATTATCGGCGACGGAAGAGAATATGTAGTAACAGATGCCGCCGCTATGAAGATTCGGGCGGAGGACGGACGCAGCATCAAACATACGGATATCTCGATGTTTATCAATGATTTGCCAAACGGAAAGAATACGGTTGCTTTTGATACGGAGGATGCCAGCGGAAGCACGTCTCAGGCGGCGAACGTCGTAGAGAGCATGGAAGCCGGGGCGACGGCGTTTCTAATCGATGAAGATACGAGCGCGACGAATTTTATGGTTCGGGATGAACTGATGCAGCGGGTGATTCACCGGGATATGGAGCCGATCACGCCGTTTATCGAGAGGGTCAGAGAGTTATATGAGAGATTTGGAATCTCTACGGTCATCGTAGCGGGAAGTTCCGGCGCGTATTTTGAGGTTGCGGATACGATCGTACAGATGGACCGTTATGTTCCAAAAGAGATCACGGAACTTGCGAAAGAAGCCGCCAGAGATTATCCAAAGCTCAAACTGCCAAAGGACGGTGTGGGACAGCCTTCTTTTGACCGTAAGGTACGCCATAATACAGAATTTAAGCATAAAGGACGCGTCAAGATCAAGACGATGGGGAGAGACGGCGTTATGCTGAATCACGAGACCGTCGATTTGAGATATGTGGAACAGTTGATGGACAGCGAGCAGCTGACCGCCCTTGGAAATATGGTTAAATATCTGGAAGAGCAGATGTTTGACGGAAGAAAGACCCTCGGACAGGCAGTCGAGGCGCTCTGGGCGGAGCTGAATCAGCGGGGACTTAAGGTAATATGCGACGGCGGTTATCTTCCGGGGAATCTGGCTATGCCAAGAAAGCAGGAGATATATGCATGTCTGAATCGTTACCGGCGTTTGGGGACGTCTCGCTGATAAAGCCGGGTTAAAAATGAAGAGAGGGGGAATCCTATGAGAGTGATTGCAGGAAGCGCCAGAAGAATACAATTGAAGACGTTGGAGGGGATGGATACACGTCCCACCACTGACCGGATCAAGGAAACCTTATTCAATATGATTGCTCCTTACCTGTACGACTGTATTTTCCTGGATTTGTTTGCCGGGAGCGGAGGAATCGGAATAGAAGCGTTAAGCAGAGGCGCGATGGAGGCGGTATTTGTCGAGAAGAATCCGAAAGCGATGGAATATATCAAAGAAAATTTGGAGCGCACACATCTGAAACGAAAAGGAATGACGATGTCTATGGATGTCATGACGGCGCTTTATAAGCTGGAAGGCGAGAAGCAGTTCGATTATATTTTCATGGATCCGCCCTATGGACAGGGACTGGAACAGAAGGTTCTGTCATATCTGTCAGAATCCTCTCTTTTATCTTCCGACGGAGTGATTATTGTCGAAGCTTCAAAAGACGCCGACTTTGAATATGTGAAAAAATTTGGGTTTTCTATAATAAAAACGAAAGAATACAAGACGAATAAGCATGTGTTTGTGGAACCGTCAGGAAGGAAAGGGATATGTTGAGAGCAATCTATCCGGGGAGCTTCGATCCTGTCACGTACGGACATCTTGATGTGCTCCGGCGTTCGGCGCGGCTGGTGGATGAATTAATTATCGGAGTCTTGAATAATAAAGCAAAAAGTCCGTTGTTTTCCGTAGAAGAACGTGTTAAAATGTTAAAGGAAGTGACGGAAGATATACCGAATGTAAAGATTATTCCATTTGAAGGATTGTTGGTAGATTTTGCCCGCAAGATGGATGCGGGGATGGTAATACGCGGATTGAGGGCGATTACGGACTTCGAATATGAATTGCAGATGGCGCAGACGAATCACAAGATGGCGCCGGAAGTGGACACCGCATTTCTGACAACTAGTTTGGAATATTCATATCTGAGCTCTACCACAGTAAAAGAAGTGGCTGCTTTCGGAGGGGATATTTCGCAGTTTGTGCCGGATATTGTCGCGGACAGGATTACAGAGAAGATGAAGAAGGAGAGTGTAGATGTATGAGTAGCCGTATTGAACAGATTATTGATGAGATTGAAGAATATATTGACAGCTGCAAATTTCAGCCGTTGTCTACGTCTAAGATCATCGTGAATAAGGACCAGATGGACGAATTGCTTCGGGAGCTTCGCATGAAGACTCCGGATGAGATTAAGCGTTATCAGAAGATTATTGCAAATAAGGACGCGATTCTGGCAGACGCCCAGTCAAAGGCGGACAGCATGATAGAGGAAGCGCAGATTCATACCAGCGAGCTGGTCAGCGAACATGAGATTATGCAGCAGGCATATTCCCAGGCAAATGAGATCGTAACGGCAGCTACGGAACAGGCCCAGGAGATTCTGGATCATGCGACAAGAGACGCCAATGATATTCGGATTGGCGCGATGCAGTATACGGATGATCTGCTGGCGAACGCAGAGAGTATTATCGGTCATACACTTGACAGTTATACTACGAAGTATGACGGGCTTGTAAATTCTCTGCAGGAGTGTTATGATATGGTTCGTAACAATCGTTCGGAGCTTGAGATTCCGGAACAGTCTGCGGAAGGGCTTGAGGCGGAGTATGGCGGTACAGAATACGAGAGCGCCGAGCCGGAACCGGAATATATACCTGAAGAGGAAGATCTGGAATAAGGATTATCCAATGCAGATCAACATAATAACAGATAGCCATATATAAGAAGGCTGGTGACCAACGCGGTTGCCAGCTTTTCTGCGATGTAGGGGAAGAAGGGCAATTTTGCATTCTGTATCATAGATTTGGTCTGCGCGGCAGCGCACCATCCGCCAAAAGCGGCAAGGGTCAGAGTCTGCAGAATCTTGGCGTTTGCCGGAAGGCTGCTCTGGCAAATCATCGTCACACCGGTCGTAAGTTCCAGAGAAGGGAGAATCAGGGACTTAAGAAACGGTATACGGACAGGAAGCCGTCCGACGAGACAGATACAGATGGAAAAAAGTATGATATATCCGCCGATACGTGTAATCGTTTCGAACCCGTTCATAATGCATGTATCCAGCGCGCCGGAAAAGTCCTGAGAGTGCAGGGGAGAGTATGGACGGCCGTGCCGGGAGACGTCTTTCGGTATACGGTACAGAAAGCGAAAAATAAAACTCATCAGGACCGGGGCAGACAGAGTGATGCCAAGGAGCGGCAAGGTCATGGCGGAACGGTTGAGGTTCTGCCATATGATATAGCTTATAATGAACATAGGACTCGTATTATTACAGAAAGACAACAGATAACGTCCTTCTTCTTCAGATATGTAGTTCATGTTTAAAAGATCTGCGGTTATCTTGCCTCCCATAGGGCATCCGCAGAGAAATCCGATCAACACGGCGAAAGAACCGTAGGGCGACACACGAAAAAGACGGCAGAAGACAGGAGACGTGACGCGCGTGATCAGGTCGATTGCTCCTGTGCGGATCAGAAGATTGGACAAGATAATAAAAGGAAGAAGAGTGGGAAGAACCGTGTCGAACCAGAGTATAAGCCCGCTGCTTGCGCCTTGAAAAGTATTTTTCGGAAATAAAAGCATACAGATAAAAAGGCCGATCATGCATGTTATAGAAAGCAATTGTTTCATGAAATAATATCCTTTGATATTTCTCTTTGATATATTCTATGGATTTGGTTGATTTTTTATGAAGACTGGCACATAATAGAGATTATGTACAGGGAATTGTGCATGAAATAGCCCAGGCATAGAAAGAGAGGAATAGAAATGGCAGTATTAGAGAACCTTGAACCTCAGAAAGTATTGTATTTTTTTGAGGAGATCTGCAAGATTCCGCATGGAACATTTGATACGAAGCGTATCAGTGATTATTGTGTTTCCTTTGCAAAGGAACGTAATCTGGAAGTAATTCAGGATGAAATGAACAATGTCATTATCAAAAAACCGGGAACGGCGGGTTATGAGGATTGTGAACCTGTAATTCTCCAGGGCCATATCGATATGGTGTGTGAAAAGACCGCGGAATCTGCCCATGATTTTAAGACGGACGGATTAGATCTTTATATTGAAGACGGATATCTGAAGGCGAAGGACACGACTTTGGGAGGCGACGACGGGATTGCGGTCGCCATGGCGATGGCAGTCTTAGACAGCGACGATATCCCGCATCCGCCTGTTGAAGCTCTGTTTACCGTAGACGAAGAGGTTGGTATGGGCGGCGCGGACGCGGTTGATCTTTCCCTGCTGAAAGGACGGAAATTGATTAATATGGATTCCGAGACAGAAGGAATTCTGACGACCGGCTGCGCGGGCGGTATTCGGTATGAGGTTGTTCTTCCCGTTCAGAAAGAGAAGAGAAGCGGAAGTAAGATTACTGTTCGGATTCACGGTTTATTGGGAGGACATTCCGGTACGGAGATTCATAAGCAGCGGGGAAACGCAAATAAGATGATGGGACGTTTCCTGTACCGTCTTGCGAAAGAAGTGTCCTTTTCTTTGATCAGCGTCAACGGCGGGACGAAGGATAACGTGATCACACCTGATACCACGGCGGAGATCATGGTGGAGAAGGGCAGGGAGAATGTGGTTCATGCCGCGGCGGAAGAGATGGAAAAGATCTGGATTGATGAATTCATGGGAGAAGAGCCCGGACTTAAAGTGGATGTTTCCGTATCTGAAGTTTCAGACTGTGAGGCAATGGAGAAGGTTTCAACGGAGCGCGTCGTTTCTTATCTGATGCTTTGCCCGAACGGGCTGCAGGAATTTAACAGAAAGATCGAAGGCGTGGTGGAAACTTCGCTGAATCTTGGCGTCCTGGAGACGAAGGAAGACAGGGTGCAGATCATACATCAGATCAGAAGTTCTGTGGAAACCAGAAAGTATCAGATTAAGGAGCAGTTAGAACAGTGCGTCATGGCTGTGGGCGGAGAAGGCGTCGTTACGAATGAATATCCGGCATGGCAGTATAATCCAGATTCTGAACTGCGCCAGATCATGGTAGATACTTATAGAGAGCTTTATGGAGAAGAACCGGTCGTGTCGGTGATACATGCCGGTCTGGAATGCGGGCTTTTCCTTGGAAAACGTCCGGATCTTGACTGCGTATCCTTCGGTCCGGACGTCATAGACGTACATTCGGTCAACGAAGCTTTGAATCTTGCGTCTACCCAGAGAGTATGGGATCATTTAAAGGCGATTCTTAAAAATTGTAAGTAAAAAAAGACGACGTTTATAGGAACCGGCTCCGGGAATATGGAGCCGGTTTTTTTCATATAGTAAGAAAAAAAGGTTTTTTATGCAGAGAAAGAAAATAGAAAAACTTCTTATATCTCTTATCATCATTTCACTGTTCACCGTTCTGGGAACAAATTACCTGAAGGAGAGAGGGCGCTATCATACGCGTCAGCAAAAGACAATTGAGGATCCGGAATTTCGCCGGGACTTTTTCGCAGATTCCATGCGTCAAAATAAGGAAGAATTATCGGAGGAGTGTAAAACTTTCCTCGAAAATGTGGAAAACGATGTGGATTATTACCCTATTCCAGAATCTATTGTGGATAACTCTCTGAAAACTTCCTATACAGATGGTTGGATGGTAGAACGAAATTACAAAGGAACCAGCGGTCACGAGGGGACGGATATCATGGCAAACGTTGATAAACGGGGCGTTTACCCGGTTGTCAGTATGACGGACGGAGTGATTACGAATCTTGGATGGCTGGAAAAGGGCGGTTATCGTGTGGGGATTACCTCAAATAGTGGTATTTATTATTACTACGCTCATTTAGACTCCTATGCAGGGCTTAAAAAGGGACAAAAAGTGAGCGCAGGAACGCTGCTGGGATATATGGGCGACTCCGGATACGGACCAGAAGGGACGAAAGGACAGTTTGCGGTACATCTGCACGTCGGAATCTATTCCTTCCAGGAGGGAAAGGAGATAAGTGTCAATCCATATTATGTTTTATTGTCTTTGGAAGATCGAAAGCTGCAGTATGAATACGGTTTATAATAACGGATTAGTGCAAAAATAGACGGATCAGTGCAAGCGTAAAGTGTCAAAAGACGATAAAATGATAAATAAAAGTTGAGCAGGAGGATATATAGAATGAAGATTTATGTTAACTGCGCTGCGCCCAGGCAGGGGAACGGCAGCAAGGAGACTCCGTTTAAGTACATCAATGACGCCGCGAAGACGGCGAAACCGGGAGATGAGGTCATCGTTGCTCCGGGGATCTATCGGGAGTCTGTAGATCCGATACATGCAGGTACGAAGGAGGCGCGGATTGTTTACCGCAGTGAAGAGCCGTTAGGCGCCGAGATCACAGGAGCAGAGCCTGCCGTTGGATGGGAGAAATATCTGAATAATGTTTGGATATACCGGGTAGATAACGGTGTGTTCGGAAGCTATAATCCGTACACGACGTTCGTGGGCGGCGACTGGTATTTCGCCCCGGTGGTAAGACATACGGGAGCCGTCTATCTCAACGACCGTCAGCTTTATGAGACGGAGACTCTGGAAGAATGTATCAGTGGCGAGGTATACGCGCCTTCATGGGAACCCGAGTGGTCCGTATACAAGTGGTATACCGAGCAGGACGGCAATGAGACGGTAATCTATGCAAACTTCCAGGGAAAGAATCCTAACGAAGAGAAAGTGGAGATCAATGTCAGAAGAAATTGTTTTATGCCGTCAAAGACAGGAGTCGGTTATATCACTTTCAGCGGATTTAACGTGAATAAAGCCGCTACCACATGGGCGCCGCCGGCCGCTTATCAGGACGGCATGATCGGACCTCACTGGTCAAGGGGATGGATCATCGAGGATTGCGAGATCAGCAACAGTAAATGCAGCGGAATCTCTCTCGGCAAATATTATGATGAAGAGAACGATCATTATTTCACAATGAAGAAGGTAAAGAGTCCGACACAGATGGAGCGGGACGCCGTATGCCGGGGTCAGTATCATGGATGGACGAAGGAGACGGTGGGAAGCCATATCGTAAGACGCTGCCATATCCACCACTGTGAGCAGACCGGTATTGTCGGTCGTATGGGATGTGTGTTCAGCCTGATCGAGGACAACCATATCCATCATATCAATAATATGCAGCAGTTAGGCGGGGCGGAGATATCGGGGATCAAGCTTCATGCCGCGATTGACGTAGTGATGCGCCGCAACCATATCCATCATTCTACCATGGGTATCTGGACGGACTGGGAAGCTCAGGGGACGCGTATTTCCCAGAATCTCCTTCATGACAACCATTCTCCGGAAGGGACGCCGATGGCGGAAGGCGCAATGTGCAGCCAGGATATATTCGTGGAGGTAAGCCATGGTCCCACATTGATTGACAATAACATTATGCTTTCCAGAGCATCCGTGCGTATGGCGACGGAAGGCGTGGCATGCGTACATAACCTGATGCTTGGATCATTTACTGCGGTAGGGGCGGGAACCGATCATTCCGACGACGAAGCGGGAAGACAGCCGCGTTATACTCCGTATCATATTCGTCACCGTACGGAGGTGGCAGGTTTCAGTACGATACTTCACGGGGACGACCGTATCTATAACAACATCTTTGTCCAGAATTACCAGCCGATGGAAGATACGGAAACCGCGAAGGAATTCGGGTATGATAATCAGACGGCAGGAACGGAAGTTTTTGGAGAATATCCGACCTATGATGAATGGATTGCCAATTTCGAGATGGACAAGCCGGCGGATATGCACAAACTGATGCCGTATCATTTCGGGCATCTGCCTGTATGGATCAATGGAAACGCCTACTTTAACGGCGCGAAGGCGTCTGTTAAGGAAAAGTCCAATCTGGTAAACGATCATGATCAGGCGACGGTAGAACTGGTTGAGCAGGACGGGGAATATTTCCTCAAGACCAATGTCTATGATCTGTTGGGCGAGTTCCAGTCGGGCATTATTAACAGCGATATTCTGGGATATGCTTTTGAGCCTGAACAGAGATTTGAGAATCCGGACGGAACAGAGATTATCTTTACAGAGGATTATCTGGGTGAACACCGGGGTATTTCTGCAATTCCAGGACCTTTTGCTTCCAAAGAGTCTATCGGAAAGAAAATTTTATAAAAGACAGTTTCTGGGTAATACTGTTTTCAGTATTACCCGATATTTTTTACCTGTACAGTTAAAATATGTACAGGCAGAATATCCGTTTTGACTTGACAGAACAGACGGTCATTGTTATATATGAGATATCTTTTAGTTTTCTAATTCTTTGCTTTGAGAAGCTTGTACGCACAACCAGGAAGGGAGTTCCATGAGACGAGAACAGATTATGCTGAAAACCATAGTAATGCTGACTCAATTGCCAATCCATGTATATGACAGGCAGGGGAAGGAGCTGGAGCAGTATGAGATTATGGAGAGAAACGGGGATGAATATGAAGGCGCTCTTATAAAGGAGATCAACCGGAGACTTATGACGGAGGATGTCGTGACGATGGAGTACGATACAGTCCTTCCCGTGAGGATATACGGACTGAGAGGAGAGGAACGCAATTATTTGCTGGGTCCCTTTGCATACGGCTCTCTGGACTCAAAGGATATAAAGGCATATATGAGACGCAGGAAGATAGAGGATTTCCCGAGGGTTCAGATCAGAGAAAGCCTGCTTGCCGCCAATTTGATTCTAAATGGGATCGCCGGCGGAGGGAGCGGAACGGATATGCTTGAAAGCCGTTCGGATGAGAATGAGGAAATCAGGATGTATTCCCTGGTCAATGAAGAGCTGAGGCAAAGTGATAATTTCCAGTCTAATCATACCCACGACGAGGAGAATATCTTGTATCGGTATATTGAGCAGGGAGACGTAGAATATCTGAGGAAGAATTATGATTATATGTATCTGCGACATCCCATCATCTTGGAGGATGCTCATAAGAATGAAGAATATATGGCGGTAATCGGAATATCGCTGGCCTCACGCGCCGCTATCAGGGGAGGGCTGACGTCAAAGGAGGGTTTTCTGATTAACGATATCTATCTGAAGAAATTATCTGCATGCAGAACCATCGCAGAGACGCATGATCTGTTGAAGGAAGCGTCTCTCTACTGCGCGGCGCAGGTAAGAAAAAAGCTGCGGGCAGGCCGGTGTAATCCCTATGTAGAGAGATGTAAGAAGCGGATCTTGTCCAGTATGCAGGAGACGGTGGGGGCGGGAGATCTTGCAAAGGAGACGGGACTTTCGATGGATTACCTTTCAAAGCTTTTCAGACGGTATGAAGGGGTTTCCGTCACGGAATATATCCTGAATGTCAAGATAGAGGCGGCCTGTAATATGCTGAAATATTCGGACAGGCAGATCGGCGCCATCGCAGACTACTTAAGCTTCGGCAGTCTGAGCTATTTCAGCAGGGTATTTAAAAAGAAGACGGGAATGTCTCCGCAGCAGTACCGTAAAAATATCTTACGATAATCATGCATAATCATGCATGAATGCTCGTTTAAAATGTGGAAAATTTCTCCAAGGTAAGATTTTTATAGAAAATAGACATAATATTTTATGGGCATAAAATATTATTGATGTTATGATATGCCCATAATACACCCGGTATTAAAATACCGGAGTCGCATAAGAAGGAGGAAAAGAGATGAAGAAAAGATTTGCAAGGCTTATGGCGCTCTCCATGGCGGCAGTAATGACTGCGTCACTGGCGGCATGCGGCGGCGGAGGCGGCGACAGTAGCGGAGACGGTGACGGCGGCAGCGATTCAGACGGCAAGAAAGAAATTACATATTGGAATATCGGGGTTGAGAGCCCAGATAAGGATGTTATCACAAAAGCGGTGGAGAAATTTAATTCAGAGACAGAATCCGGATACACGGTAACGAGCGTACCTACCCAGAACGATACATATAAGGAGAAGTTGGTAGTTGCCATGAGTTCAGGAGAGTGCCCGGATATGTACTCTTGTTGGTCGGGAGGTCCAATGTATGAATATATAGATTCTGGTTTCGGTCAGCCAATCGACGATCTGTTCAATGCATCTGACATTAAGGATAAGCTGATGGGGTCGGCAGTCGGTCAGGCTTCCTATAACGGCCATATCTATGCTGTGCCTTATCAGAATGTATCTATGTCTGGTATCTTTTATAATAAAGAAATGTTTGAAAAGTTTAAGCTGAAAGAACCAGAGACTCTGGCAGATTTGGAAGCGATCTGTGATACTCTGAAAAAAAATGATATTACGCCGTTTGCGTTGGCAAACAGCTCTAAGTGGACCGGTTCTATGTACTATATGAATCTTGCCGCACGATATGGCGGACTAGAACCATTTCAGAAAGCGGTTGCCGGAGAAGGGAAGTTCACCGATGAGTGCT
The DNA here is from genome assembly GCA_910585725.1 of uncultured Dorea sp. Taxonomy (GTDB): domain Bacteria; phylum Bacillota; class Clostridia; order Lachnospirales; family Lachnospiraceae; genus Sporofaciens. The sequence goes on from CAJUFA010000003.1 coordinate 33,200, forward strand.
TCATCAAGGCCGGAGAGAAGATTCAGGAGTGGGTTGAAGCCGGGTACTTCCCGGACGGCGTAAATTCCCTGAGTGAGGATGACGGTCAGGCGAAACAGCTGATGTATCAGGAAACGGCAGGTATGCTGCTATGTGGTTCCTGGTATACGGGTACATTCGCAACAGACAGCGCTGAATTCTATGAAAAGATCGGATGGTTCCCATTCCCTGCAATCGAAGAATGTGATGTAGATCCGTCTATTATGATCGGTACGGTTGGCGACCAGTTTATCGTATTCAATTGCGAAGGTGAGAAACTGAAAGCAGCTTTTGAATGTGCGGAAGCACATCTATCCGATGAAGTTATAGATTTTGAGGTGGAAAACGGAAAGATCCCTCCGATTGTAGGAGTTGAGGATAAGCTTACGGATTCTGTCACAAAGGAAGTTGTAGAGGCAGCAAACAATGCATCGGAGATTCAATTATGGTATGACCAGTATCTGCCGCCGGCAGTCGCAACTGCTCACTTAGACGGATTACAGGAGGTATTTGGCCTGACCAAGACGCCTCAGGAGGCTCAGGAAGCTATGCAGAAAGCGATGGATGATTATCTGGCAAATAAGGCAGAGTAGAGTGTGTTGACAGGAAAGGACTCTGAAAGCAGAGTCCTTTTTTAAAAGATTTCTGAGAGTGAATTTCGGATAAAGGAGGGGTTAGAAATGAATGGTACAGAGATTTCTCTGGAGAAATTAAGGCAGAGAGATACAAGAAGGGTCGCGGCGTTGTTTTTGGCGCCGGTGGCAATATTAATGGCGGTTTATATCATTTACCCGATCGTAGATACTTTTATAACAAGTACATATCAGTGGAACGGAATCTCGGCTGCGAAGAAATTTATCGGAATTAATAACTGGAAGACGTTAATAGCAGATTCCAGTTTCTGGATTGCATTCCGTAATAATTTTGTGATCATGGTGTTGTCTATCTGTATTCAGATTCCCATTGGACTTGCACTGGCAACATTCCTTGATTTTGGTGGAAAGAGACTCACTGTATTCAAGGTTATCTGGTTTATCCCGCTTCTGATGTCGTCAGTTGCAATTGGTTTTCTCTTTACTTATGCTCTGGCGACCAACGGAGGACTGGTAAGTACAATCTCCGGCTGGTTCGGAGGAGGAAATGTTGATCTTCTTGGTAATCCCAAGACGGCGCTTCTGACGGTTATAGCGGTTATCTGCTGGCAGTTTACACCATTCTATATGGTATACTTCATGGCGGCGTTCACAAATATTCCGTATGATGTCTTCGAGGCTGCGAGGATAGACGGAGCTACCAGAGGACAGTATTTCTGGAAGATAGCATTTCCACTTCTGGTTCCATCCATGAAGAGCGCTGCGATCCTGTCGATGGTAGGTTCTCTGAAGTATTTCGACCTGATCTACGTTATGACGGGAGGCGGTCCTGGTACGTCGACGGAATTGATGGCTACTTATATGTATAAGCAGTCTTTTAGCACCTTTAACATGGGTTATGGTTCCGCCGTGGCGGGAGGAATGTTTATCCTGATCTCCATGGTATCGCTGATTACTATGAAGATTTTGAATGGGAAAGAGGAGGCGTAAGTAATATGGATCAATATAAGAAGAATAAACAAAAGAGTATTATATGCTGGGTGATTGCGTTTGCTTTAGCGATTTTTTACATGCTTGTTTCATTTATGCCTTTTATATTTATGGTGCTGAACTCCTTCAAAGAGAAGTTTGAAATGCTTACGAAGGGGGTTTTTAACCTTCCAGATTCTTTGAATTTTTCTAATTATACAGAGGTTCTGACGGGTGGATTTGGGAAATATTTTATGAATAGTGTGATTGTACTGACAATTTCACTAATCCTTTTGTTATTCATCTCAGCATGCGCGTCTTATCCGTTGGCAAGATTCAAGTTTAAGTTGGCAGGCCCCATCTACGCAGGGATTGTAGCCTGTATGTCGATTCCGGTACATATCACGCTGATTCCGGTATTCAAGATGAGCAGGGCTACGGGATTATATGACAGCATCTGGGCTTTGATCGGACCATATATCGCATTTGCAGTACCGATTTCCGTCTTCATTCTTACCAGCTTCATGAAGGGAATCCCAAGAGAAATCGAGGAGTCGGCAGAGATCGACGGCTGCGGGAAGATTCAGATGTTTTTCTCAATTATCCTTCCTTTGGCCAAACCGGGACTTGCAACGCTGGCAATTTATAATGGTGTAAATATGTGGAATGAATTTTCATTCGCCTATACATTGACACAGTCGTCAGAAAATCGTACGCTGCCGTTAGCAATATGGGAATTCCAGGGACAGTATTCTATGAATACGCCGATGATTATGGCAGTTTTAACTTTGACGCTCTTGCCGATGATCGTCATGTTTATTATTTTCCAGGATAAACTGGTGAAGGGTATGACGGCAGGCGCTGTAAAGGGTTAAGAGATACAAAAAGAGCAGCATGCAAAGCATGGCGCTCTTTTTCTCAATACAGATGTCGGATCTTTTGAGGAAAAAGTGATTATGAAGAGATGGAAAGAACGAATCAGCAGATGGAAATTTGATAGAAAAATGCAGGCGCTTATCATTATGTCCATTACGTTTACAACATTGATTGTTCTGGTTATATCGACGGTATCATCCGTAACATCGTTGAAAACAAAATCAATCGAATTACTGCAGGATAAGAACGCCTCGCTGGCAGAAAACTATCAGAATATGCTGGAAGAATATAAGGCGATGAGTATTGCCCTGGTCATTGACCAGTCTGTGCAGCGTTATTTGAGATGCCAGGATAAGCAAAATGTGGAATATGCACAGGCAGTCGTGGAAGCAAATAATGTCCTTTCAAGCAGTCTGAATATGTCTGCAGATCTTAATTTTATCGCAGTCGTCAGCTATCAAATGGAAGATTATCTCTACAGGGGGAAGATGGCGATATCCGCGTCGGACTCCCAACAGGCGTATGAGCAGGATTTTCGGCAGAGTAAGAATGGTCAGAACAGCACGCTGAAAATAGGATTTTCTAACGCGTATCTTAAAGGAAAGCAGTATACGGTAAACGTGTATTTTCCTATCTATAGTTTGGAACGGGTTATGGAGGAGCGGGGACTTCTGTGTATGAACTATTCCAATCCTGTCCTGAACCAGATCATCAATGAGGAAGAAGGCGGGCAGAGGACGAAAGTAGTGGATACGGACGGCGGAGTTGTAGCGGCGGGAGATATAGAGGAAATAGGGACGACCGTAGATTATATTGACAGCCTTATAAAGGAGCAGGGAATTTTTAAGCAGAAAGGCAGAATCTATATCTACCAGAAAGTCCGTGGATGGAACTTCTATATTGTCAGCAGTATTGCGTCTATTGAACTTTACCGGCCAAGTATCCGTACGATCAGCCTTATGATATGGATTCTGTTGATTTTAATAGTTGTCAGCTATATGGTCGTAAAAAGGGTGATCAGAAGAGTGTATCATCCGTTAGATAATGTGGTACGGAAGATGGATGACGTTGCGTCGGGGGCGTTGTCTGTTAGGATTGACGAGGGAGTTATGGGTGAGGATTTTGTAAAGCTTGCGACGGGTTTTAATTCTATGATGGAAGAAATCCTGGTGCTCATGGAGCAGGTAAAGCAGGAGCAGCATCAGATTGAGCAGATTCGTTTTAACTCCCTGCAGTCTCAGATACAGCCTCATTTCCTTTATAATACGCTGGACTGTATCCATTGGCAGGCAGTGTCGGACGGAAATCAGGAGATATCCACGCTTGTGAAAGCATTGGCAAGATATTACAGGATCTGCTTAAGCAAAGGGCATGATGTTATTTCGCTTGAAATGGAGATGGAACATGTGCGGAACTATCTGATTATCCAGAATATGAGGTATGACCATATCATAGGAAGTGAAATCACCTTGGGTAAAGGCTGCAGGGACGCGATGATCCCCAAACTGACATTACAGCCTTTGGTGGAAAACTCAATCTATCATGGTATTAAGGTGAGGGACGGGAAAGAGGGAAGTATTTCCCTTACGGCAAGGAGGGAGGGAGACATCGTAGAAATTATCCTTGCCGATACCGGGACAGGTATGGCTCAGAGACAGATTGATGAGATGAATCAGCATTTATCCGAGTATGATGAATCTTTTGGGTATGGGGTACGCAATGTAAATAAAAGGATTGAACTGCTCTATGGAGCAGAGTATGGACTGCATTATCTGCGGAATGTGTCGGGAGGCGTTACCGTAGAGATTCGTATTCCTTATGTAACAAAGATACAGGAAGAAAAGATACAGGGAGAGATTATTAATGTATAAAGTACTGGTTGTGGACGACGAGAAAATGATCCGTATGGGAATCAAAAAGGTGATACGATGGGATGAGCTTGGGATTGGGGATGTCTTCACGGCGTCTTCGGCGAGAGAGGCGCTTGAGATTCTTAAAGAGCACAAGCCTGAGATCATGATTACAGATATCCAGATGTCTGAGATGTCGGGCCTGGAACTTATTGAGACGGCAAGAGAGTTTCAGCCTAAACTACGGGTACTTGTGCTGACCGGATATGATAATTTCGAGTATGCCAGACAGAGTCTGAGACTTAAGGTACAGGATTTTTTCCTGAAACCGGCTGATGAAAATGATCTGTCTCAGGCAATTAGGGAACAGGTAGCATATCTTAAGAAGGAAGAAGCGGAAGTAAAAAATTCTTTGCTTGTACAGCGGACAAGGGGCGTAGCGGAACAGATGCGTCTGGAGACGTATATGCGTAACATGATACACCGCAGAGAAGACGGAAGGATCATTGAAAACCCATATGATTATTTCAGGCAGGACAGGATATACGGCTTTCAGGTCGCGATGGTTGTTCCGGCGCTATGTATAGACGGCCAGTTATCGGAGAAGAGTTTCCGGGAGATGTCCATGAAAAATATCTGTATCAGTATCGTGGACGCGGAGGAAGAGGGAATTACATTTCTGGATGACGACGGTACGATCATTATTGTATATTTCCTTAAAGAGGAAGAAGATTCTTCACTGGAAAGAACCAGGGAGCTTGCGGATATATTGCAGGACGAATTTGACAGCAGGCCGAGGATGGTAATAGGGAGCGTGGTGGAGAAATTCGAGAATCTGTATGTATCGTATCATGACGCCAGACATCTGCTGAACACGGAAAAAGAAGGGATACAAGATATCATACAGTTATTGGGAGAACAGAATAAGAACCATATCTTTCAGGATATTTATGCAGAACTTAAGGACATTATGTGCAGTAATATCGGGAATACAGAATATGTACTGAAAGCATTCCGCACTTTTAAGAGGGCGACGGAATCTTATAATCTGTCCCGGCAGACCGTACGCAGGCTGTGCTTTGAACTTGCCTCTTCCATTTATTTCTCTTATCTGGGGGAGGCGGGAGAGGCCGAGGGAGTGAAGCTCGACGCATTGTCGAAGAGTCTGCGTTCCGCTTCAAGGGATGAAGCGTGTGAAGTTTCGGAGATGTTCCTCTCCCAGATGCTTGGGAGCCAGGAAGAGAATGTGCATGAGATCATCGCGAAAGCCAAGTATTACATATCCGAGCATCTGACAGAGGAGCTGACGGTATCTAATATCGCCTTATCCCTCTATATTACGCCGAATTACTTCTCGCGTCTCTTTAAGCGAGTGACGAAGGAGGGATGCAACGAATATATCGTGCGTAAGAGAATTGAGAAAGCCAAGTCGCTGCTTGACGCCACCAGTTTGAAGGTAGGCGAGATCGCCATGATGGTGGGATACCGGGATACGAATTACTTTTCCCTGGCTTTTAAAAAGCATACAGGGAAATCTCCCACGAAATACAGGGAGGAGATCCAGAACGTAAAAGAATAAAGAAAGGGTGTTTAAAAAATGAAAAATTACAAAAAAGAGAGAGCAGAAGCAAGAAAAAAGGCAAAGGAACTGGTGGCAAAGATGACCCTGATGGAGAAAGCGGCCCAGCTTAAGTATGACGCCGCTCCCGTACAGAGACTCGGCGTCCCTGCTTATAACTACTGGAACGAGGCTCTGCATGGCGTCGCCAGGGCGGGAGTTGCAACCATGTTTCCCCAGGCTATTGGAATGGCGGCGGCTTTTGACGAAGACATCATGAAAAAGGTGGGAGATATCATTGCCACAGAGGGGAGGGCGAAATATAATGCTTACTCCGGGCAGGGAGACCGAGATATCTATAAGGGGCTGACGTTCTGGTCGCCGAATGTCAATATCTTCCGTGATCCTCGATGGGGCAGAGGGCATGAAACTTATGGAGAGGATCCATATCTTACGTCCAGGTTAGGCGTCAGATTCGTAGAAGGACTCCAGGGAGAAGGGCCTGTGATGAAAGCGGCGGCATGTGCGAAGCATTACGCGGTCCATAGCGGGCCAGAGTCGTTACGCCATGAATTTGATGCCAGTGTCAGTCTGAAAGAGATGTGGGAGACGTATCTTCCGGCCTTTGAGGCTCTGGTAAAAGAAGCGGACGTAGAAGCCGTGATGGGAGCTTACAATCGAACGAACGGAGAACCCTGCTGCGGGCATAAATATCTGATGGAAGATATTTTAAGGGGAAAATGGGGATTTGACGGACATTTCACATCAGATTGCTGGGCGATCAAAGATTTTCATGAGAATCATCAGGTAACGAAGAACGCCAGAGAGTCGGCGGCATTGGCTCTCAAGCGCGGCTGCGACGTCAACTGCGGAAATACATATCTGCATCTTCTTGCGGCTGTGGAAGAAGGGCTTATTACGGAAGACGAGATTACGACCGCGGCCGAAAGACTGCTTACAACCAGATTCCTTCTGGGATTATTTGACGGAAGCGAATATGATAAGATCCCTTACGAGGCGGTGGAATGTAAAGAACATGTGGATGCGGCTGTGGACCTTGCCAGGAAGGGATGCGTTCTTCTTAAGAACGACGGGATTCTTCCTCTTGACAAAACGAAGATTCAGACAATCGGCGTTATAGGGCCGAATGCGGACAACAGGGGTTCGCTGATCGGGAATTATCATGGAACTTCCTCCCGCTATATTACGGCGCTTGAAGGAATTCAGGATGAGGTCGGCGACGAGGTGCGCGTCCTGTATTCAGAGGGATGTCATCTGGAGAAAGACAGGGTGGAGAATCTTGCATGGAGACAGGACCGGATCTCCGAAGCGGTTGTAACGGCCAGGCACAGCGACGTGGTAATCCTCTGCGTAGGATTGGACGAGACATTAGAGGGCGAGGAAGGAGATGCAGGAAATAGTGATGCGTCGGGAGATAAGAAGGATCTTCATCTTCCCAAAGTGCAGGAAGAGCTGATTGAGAAGGTAACGGCTGTGGGGAAACCGACCATCGTGGTTCTCATGGCGGGAAGCTCTATAGATCTTAAGTATGCCGAAGAGCATTGCAACGGAATCCTTTTGGCATGGTATCCGGGAGCAAGAGGAGGCAAAGCAGTGGCGGATCTTCTGTTTGGAAATGTATCCCCTTCAGGAAAGCTCCCGGTTACATTCTATAAGGACCTGGCAGAGCTGCCGGAATTCACGGATTATTCCATGAAGAACCGTACATACCGTTATATGGAGCAGGAACCGTTGTATCCGTTCGGATATGGACTCTCTTATGGGGATGTACATGTGCTGGATGCGGAGGTTGTCGGCGAGACGACAGAAGAAACGGATATCCGGGTCAGGGTTACTGTTGAGAACAAGGGAACGGTGGACACGGACGAAGTTATTCAGGTATACATCAAGGATCTGGAATCGGAGTTGGCCGTACCGAATTACAGTCTGTGCGGATTTCAAAGACTGTCCGTGAAAGCGGGCGAAAAGCAGACGCTGGAGCTGACGGCGCCGAACCAGGCAATGAGCGTGGTGGACGAAGCAGGAGAGCGCCGTATTGACAGCAAGAGATTTATGCTGTTTGTGGGAACCTCACAGCCGGACGGCAGGAGTCTTGCGCTTACAGGAAAGAAACCGGTTGAGATTCTTATGAACTTAGCGTAGATGAGCGCTTAACGGCGCTATGATACGGAACAGGCAGGAAAGGATTCAAGGAGATGGGAAAAAAGACGAGAAAAAAGATTATGGCAGGAATCTTATGTCTGATAATTCTTTTATTAACAGGATGCTCGGGGAAGAAGGAAGAGAGCGATACCCGGAGTTCTTTACAAAGCGGGGAGCAGACGGAGGAAGCGGCAGGAGAAAATACGGAGCAGACAGAGGAAGCGGCAGGAGAAAATACGGAGCAGACAGAGGATGTGACAGAAGAAGACGGCTCCAGGTCAAACGAGAAAGAGCTTAGACAGGCGGCGGCGCCGCAATTTATTCCAAACGGTATCCGAAGCGTCTCTCTTAAGAAAGACGGGCAGGAGTTTTTGCATATCTCAAAGGAACCGGCAGAGTATAAGATGAGTTTTGACTATTGGGAGATTCTGAATCCATATGATGAGAATGCCACGATGGATACGGAAGTCATGTTTGAGATGTTTGAAGAACTGTGCAGCCTTAGATTTACAGAGACCGTCACGACAGAAGAGGGGATGGATACGGGGATTCAGGATTCAGATATGGGAATTACGGTAGAATATGTGGATACGACGGACGACTCGCAGGCAAAGAGTGTGAATTCTGCAGATACCAGGGCAGAGATCATTCTGGGTAAAGAAGACGGAAACGGCGGCCGCTATGCTGTGACATCCAATAATAAAGACGAGGTTTTTGTTCTGCCGGAAGAAACTTTGCGGATGATATATGCCAGAAAACCTTTTGATTATATCTTGAAGATTCCGGTACTCATCTCTGCGGATACGGTGGAAGCTGTAGAGCTTTCTGCGGACGGCGAGAAGTATGAGATTGGATTGGACACGGCAAAGGATTCTTACAGGTTCGGAAAGAAAAAGGTTAAGAAAGAAGAATTTGCCGCCTTATATCAGGCGCTTTCCGAGATTAAGCTGGTTTCGGAGATGGAGCAGGAAGAAAACGGCGGGAAGGAAGATCCCAAGCTTTCGGTAATTTACCGCAGGAATACCGGGGACGCGCCAGATGTCCGCGTATCTTACTACTTTTATGACGCGGAATTTGATTCGGTGGAGATTGACGGGAAAGAAAGATTTCTGGTCAGAAAGGAAGAGGTTGAGACCGTTATCGAACAAATAAAAAAAGTATTTTAAAAAGGGAAAAATGTAGTAAAAGCCAGATGTGGACGGCGTTTTAGCTGTTTTACATCCGGCTTTTATAATGTATAAACATCTTTTTTTGAAACAGCTGCGTGAGTTAATTCACTATATTTATTCGCTATATAATAAATTACTCCTTTTATCTCATTAGAGTAATTTCCAGATGAATTTAAGAAATCTGAAAACATTTTTTTGTCTAATTTCTGATAAGATGCAGAATAAATTAAACGTATTAAGCTTCGATAAAAATCTGCAACGAGAGGGTCTTCGGGGTCGAATTCCAAATTTTCAAAAATACCGTATTTTGCAATATAACACGGCGGTTTTTCAAAAAATATATCAATTAGTTGATATGTATCGTCAAATGACTTACTGAGTAACACTTTTAGGATATCTCCGAAATTATCTACTTTTTCATTATCGGTTTTTCTTTCTCCAAGTAAATGTTTGCCGGTTTCAGTAAGAGAGTACCACTTTTCTTTGCCTTTTGACGTCTGTTTCACAAGAGATTTTTTTAATAGTTTCTTTATTCTATTTGAAAAAGTGGAAGGTGAAATGTTGAGCTTGTCTGCTATAACAGATGCCTGAGCATTTTCTAACATATCTATCGCCTGTAATGTTTCTAAAATAATTTCCATAAGACAGTCCTCTTTTTTAAGGAATTTAACATATATTTAGAATACACTATTTTTGAAGAAAATGAAATATATAATATATAAAATGAAGTGAAAAAATGAAATGAAATATTACATGTTCTTTGCAAGATCTCTTGCAAAAAAGCTTGCCCTTCTATATAAAGAATGGTATAATTTATGCATACACAATATGAACAGACGTTATGTTGTTAATATATTGATTCTTCTTTCTTAAATAGCTTCAATCAAAAAAATTTTTCTGCCAACAGATATTATCTTGTTGGCAATTTGTATGTAAACATATGAATTTATTTTTACCATGTACAGTATGAAATAAAAGCTAAGAAAATCGAAAGGAAACCTATGAGAAAACTAGCCTTAAATGATGAAATATTACTGAAAATCGAGAAGCCTGCCCGCTATATCGGGAATGAAGTCAACAGCGTCATGAAAGATCCTGAAAAAGTAGATATTCGCTTCGCCATGTGTTTTCCCGACGTCTATGAGATAGGTATGTCCCACTTAGGGATTCAGATCCTCTATGATATGTTCAACCGCAGGGAGGATGTTTGGTGCGAGAGAGTCTACTCGCCATGGTTCGATTTGGATCAGGTGATGCGAAAAGAGCATATTCCTTTGTTTGCCTTGGAATCACAAGATCCGATTAAGGAATTCGATTTCCTGGGGATTACCATACAATATGAGATGTGTTATACCAATATTCTCCAGATTCTGGACTTAAGCGGAATTCCCCTTTGCTCCCGCGACAGGGATGATTCTGTCCCGATCGTAATCGGCGGCGGTCCCTGCGTCTCGAATCCGGAACCGCTGGCAGAATTCTTTGATCTGTTTTATATCGGAGAAGGGGAAACTGTCTACGGGGAACTTTTAGATGCCTATAAAGAAAATCAGAGAAAAGGCGGTTCGCGGAAAGATTTTCTCGAAATGGCGGCAGAGATTGACGGAATCTATGTACCGGCATTCTATGATGCGGCTTATAAGAATGATGGAACGATCGCATCTTTTGAACCGGTGAACTCTCACGCAAAAGCGAGGATTCAAAAACAGGTGGTGCGTGATCTGACGGATACCTGTTATCCTCAGACTCCGGTGGTGCCTTTTATCAAAGTGACGCAGGACAGGGTGGTGCTTGAGATACAGAGAGGATGTATACGGGGATGCCGTTTTTGTCAGGCGGGGATGCTTTATCGTCCTACCAGAGAACGGGATGTGGAAGTCTTGAAGCAATATGCATACCACATGCTTAAGAACACCGGACACGAAGAGATATCCCTGAGTTCCTTAAGTTCAAGCGATTACAGTCAACTGAAGGAATTGGTGACTTTTCTGATCAGTGAATTCAAAGAAGAGGGTATTAACATCTGCCTTCCGTCTCTCAGGATAGACGCGTTTTCACTGGAGGTGATGGGAAAGGTACAGGATGTGCGCAAAAGCAGCCTGACATTTGCCCCGGAAGCAGGTTCTCAGAGGATGCGGGACGTGATCAATAAAGGGCTTACCGAAGAAATAATCCTCTCAGGCGCCGGACAGGCTTTCGAGGGGGGATGGAATAAGGTAAAGCTTTATTTCATGTTGGGACTTCCGACGGAGACCGAAGAGGACATGAAGGAGATACCGCGGCTTGCAGATAAGATTGCGAGAAGATATTATGAGATTCCTAAGGAAAAGCGCAATGGGAAGTGCCAGATTACAACCAGTACTTCATTCTTCATTCCGAAGCCTTTTACACCGTTTCAGTGGGCGAAGATGTATACGAACGATGAATATATTGCAAGGGCAGCCGTTGTAAAACATGAGTTTAATGAGCAATTGAACCGTAAAAGCCTGAAATATCACTGGCACGACGCGGAGGTGACGGTGTTGGAGGGAGCTTTTGCCAGAGGCGACCGGAGACTTTCGGATGTAATTCTTGAAGCGTACAGATTGGGATGTCTCTTTGATTCCTGGACGGAAAGCTTCGATAATGAGAAATGGATGAAGGCTTTTGAGAATACCGGCATAGATATAGGGTTCTATAATCTGAGAGACAGGGATATTCATGAAATCTTTCCCTGGGATTTTATTGATATCGGCGTGACGAAAGATTTCTTATATCAGGAATGGCGGCGAGCGTTAAAGGGCGAGGCGACGCCGAACTGCAGGATGAGCTGTTCCGGATGCGGTGCGATGAAATACAAAGGAGGGGTCTGTATTGAAAGCGAGAATTAAATTCCGTAAATATGGCGTGATGCGTTTTATCGGCCACCTTGACGTAATGCGTTTCTTTCAGAAAGCGATGCGGCGGGCTGAAATTCCCATTGCATTTACAGGAGGATACAGCCCTCACATGATTATGTCTTTTGCACAGCCGCTAGGCGTCGGTATTACCAGCGACGGGGAATATCTGGATATTGAATTAAGGGAAGCTATTGATTCTAAGGAAGCAGTCCGGAGACTTAATGGGGTGATGGTGGAAGGAATAGACGTCGTTGATTTCTGCAGAATATCAGATGATAAGAAGAGCAGCGGTATGACAATCGTCGCGGCAGCCGAATATAGAGCCGTACTTCTGGAATCTGCAAAATCCGCCGATATAACAAAAGCATTCCCGGATTCCTGGCAGATGAAGCTGGAAGAATTTATGAAGCGCGAAAGCATAGTGGTTCTAAAAAGTACTAAGCGGAGCGAAAAAGAGGTTGATATTAAACCAATGATTTATCAGATGTACCTTAAAGAAGATGGTATCTACCTGTTTCTGGCAGCCGGAAGCGAGCAGAATTTAAAACCTGACCTTGTAATAGGGGCTTTTTTGAGATTTGCCAATGAAGAATCGGACAGTGTTCCTTTTCACTACCACCGCTTGGACGTCTATGCCAGGCAGCCGGAAGGGATGGAAGATGTCTGGCAATCCAGTAAGAAAATAATTTTGGAAGGAAAGCAGCATATTTTTATACCGCTAAGTGAATTAAAAATTATTTAATATGTTATCAAAAATAACTTTACTATTATTTTGGGAGTTTATATTATGAGTAAAAAAGAAGTAAAAACCAACGCCATGCGTATCCTGGACCGCCAGAAGATACCCTATGAATATGAGGAATATGAGTGTGCGGATTTTACAGACGGTATTCATGTGGCGGATCAGTTAGGTTATGACCATGCTCTGGTCTATAAGACGTTGGTGACGACCGGTAAGACCGGGCAGCATTACGTGTTTGTCATACCGATTGAAGAAGAGATAGATTTCAAGAAATCAGCAAAAATAGTAGGAGAGAAATCGCTGGAGATGCTGCACTTAAAAGACCTTACGAAAGTGACCGGTTATGTGCGCGGAGGATGTACTGCAATCGGTATGAAGAAGCAGTATCCAACCATAATCCATGAGTCTGCCAGAGAGTTAGAATATATCTATGTCAGCGGGGGAAAGCTGGGGATGCAGTTAAAACTTAAGCCGGAAGATCTCAGAAAAGCGTCCGGCGCTAATTTTGCCGATGTCGTGTATGTGCGCTGACACTGCTTTCATATGTCAGGTTTGTAAAATATTTCATTGCAGACAGCTCTAAAATGTTGTAATATAAAATACGGTTTATTGGTCGAAGCTTGTACAGAGAATTTCTGAACATTATTAAATGTACGTGACATTTTGAGAATCCTCTTACAAGCATAATGGAAAAAGCAGTTTGGAGGATTACGGAAAAGATGAAAAAGGTGGTAAAGTTTGGCGGCAGTTCACTGGCCAGTGCGGCGCAGTTTCAGAAGGTGGGAAGAATTATCCGTAAAGAGGAATCCCGCAGGTATGTAATTCCGTCTGCCCCGGGGAAACGTTCGCCGGATGACACAAAAGTGACAGATATGCTTTATAGCTGTTATAATCTTGCTGCGATCGGCGATGAATCGGAAGAGGAATTCGAAGAACAGCTTACAATGATACACGAGCGTTATGATGAAATTATAAAAGGACTTGGTCTTTCCTTGTCTTTGGACGAGGAGTTCAAGCTGATTCGCACGAATTTCAGTAAAAAGATCGGACGAGATTATGCAGCTTCAAGGGGAGAATATCTGAACGCGCTTCTGATGGCAAATTATCTGGATTTTGAATTCATTGACGCTGCAGAAGTGATTTTCTTTGACGAAGCAGGAAATTTCGATGGGGATAAGACGAACAAAGTTCTCACCGCAAGACTTGCGGAGACGGAGAGAGCCGTTATTCCAGGGTTCTACGGCTCTATGCCGGATGGAAGGATCAAAACGTTCTCAAGAGGAGGTTCCGATATTACCGGTTCTATCGTGGCAAAGGCAGTCCGGGCGGATATGTATGAAAACTGGACGGATGTATCGGGATTTCTGATTGCGGACCCGCGCATTATCAAGAATCCCAAAGCAATTGATGTGATCACTTACAGAGAACTTCGGGAGCTTTCTTATATGGGTGCGACAGTTCTTCATGAGGATGCGATCTTTCCGGTGCGCAAAGAAGGAATTCCGATTAACATACGTAATACGAATTCACCGGAGGACAAGGGAACGCTGATCGTAGAAGGTACTTGCAGGAAGCCTCGTTTCGTGATAACCGGAATCGCCGGAAAGAAGGATTTTGCTTCCGTCACGGTCGAGAAAGCGATGATGAACTCAGAGGTTGGTTTCTGTAAAAAGGTTCTGGAGGTATTCGATGAAAATAATATTTCTATCGAACATATGCCTTCCGGAATTGATACGATGACGATCTTCGTACATCAGGATGAATTTGAAGAAAAGGAGCAGAAGGTGATCGCCGGTATTCACAGACGGGTGGAACCTGATTTTCTGGATCTTGAATCAGATCTTGCGCTTATTGCAGTCGTGGGCAGAGGAATGCGTGCGACCAGGGGAACTTCCGGCAGGATATTCTCGGCTCTGGCTCATGCTAATGTGAATGTAAAAATGATTGATCAGGGTTCCAGTGAGCTGAATATAATTATCGGTGTTCGGAATCATGATTTTGAAACCGCAGTAAAGGCAATCTATGATATCTTTGTAAACACGATGATATGATTCATCTGTTGCAATGTATTTTATTCATGTATTTCATGTATGTTTCGTATGATCGTGTCTAAAGGCATGCATGAGTTCGGAGGTATTATAAATTATGAATATTTTATTTTTCCTCAAGCCGAAGAGTGAGGTGGCTTATATCCATGATTACCATACTCTGCGCCAGGCTTTGGAGATTATGGAATATCACAGATATTCATCTGTGCCCATTTTGAATAAAGAAGGTAAATACGTCGGTTCCATTACGGAAGGCGATCTTCTGTGGGCTCTGAAGCGTTGGAATCTCCTGAATCTGAAAGACGCAGAGGATGTCAGTATCCTGAAGGTCGACCGACGGTTGGATTACCAATGCGTGACTGCGAAGTCTAAGATGGAAGACTTGATCGGACGGGCTATGGAGCAGAACTTCGTACCGGTTATTGACGACGAAGGTCATTTTATCGGTATTATAACCCGAAGAGATATTATTGAATATTGTTACAATAAGATGAAAGGATGTGCCGACTGCAATGATCGTTGATTTTCATACACATATGTTCCCGGATAAGATCGCGAAGGGAACGCTTGAGTTCTTAGAAAACGTCTGCAAGATAAAACCATATACGGATGGTACATATGCGGGACTTAGCAAGTCGACAAAAGAGGCGGGAATTGATATCTCTGTCGCGCTTCCCGCAGTCACCAAGACCGCTCAGGTTGATTCTGTGAACCGGTTTGCCGCTCAGTATCAAGAAGCGCCTGTGATCTCATTCGGCGGGATTCATCCGGAATGTGAGAATTATAAAAATATCCTGCGGCAGATCCGGGACATGGGAATGAAGGGAATTAAACTGCATCCTGATTATCAGGAAATTTATTTTAACGATATTCGTTATAAACGTCTGATCGAGTATGCTACGGAGTTAGGGTTGATTGTAAGCGTCCATGCGGGCAGCGACCCTAAGTGTCCGTTTGACGTACACTGTACGCCGAAGATGGCGCTTGAGTTATTGAAGGACGTTAAGCCTGATAAGCTTGTGCTTGCTCATATGGGAGGAAATGAATGCTGGGATGAGGTAGAGGAGTATCTTGTAGGCGAGGATGTGTATTTTGATACAGGCGTCGTGTTAAACAGGATGCCGGAAGAACAGTTCATACGTATGGTTCATACCCACGGAGCGGATAAGATCTTATTCGCGACAGATTCTCCGTGGGGCGGTCAGAAAGAATTTGTAGAGATTCTTACAGAGATGCCGTTGACGTTAGTGGAAAAAGCTAAAATATTCGCCGGAAACGCCTGCAGGCTATTGGATATTCCTATCAAAAATACGATAAAAAACCAATAAAAAGCACTTGATTTTACATGATTCGTATGCTATGATATACCAGTATGCCGCACAATGAGGTTTGAAAGTTCCAGACGGACACCGTAATTGGCGAGTAATGATAATAGGAGGTGCCATATGTACGCGATTATAGCAACAGGTGGTAAACAGTACAAAGTAGCCGAAGGCGATATCATTAGAGTAGAGAAGCTTGGTGTAGAAGCCGGAGAGACTTTTACATTTGACCAGGTGCTTGCAGTAAGTGACAACGAATTAAAAGTTGGGAATCCGACCGTTGAGGGAGCGACCGTTGAAGCTTCTGTCGTAAAGAACGGTAAAGCGAAGAAAGTCATCGTTTACAAGTATAAGAGAAAGACCGGATACCACAAGAAGAATGGTCACAGACAGCAGTATACTGCCGTAAAGATTGACAAGATCAACGCTTAATTCGGAGAGTATCCATGATTCATGTAACCATATATGAGAATAGCCGAAAGGAATGTATCGGTTTTCAGACGAAAGGTCATGCCGGTTATAAAGATGAAGGACAGGATATTGTATGCGCGGCGGCGTCGGTATTGATGATTAACACGATCAATGCAATTGAAATGTATGCTTCGGATGAATGTTCGGTTATGAGCGACAGAGACGCGGGAATGATTGCTTATCATCTGAGAGGCGGCAGACCGTCGAAAGAGGCGGATCTTTTACTGAAAACAATGATCCTTGGGTTAGAAAGTATGGCAGATGACGAAAACTATGCGGAATATATTGATTTGAAATTTGAGGAGGTGTAACACCATGATGAATTTAAACCTTCAGTTTTTTGCTCATAAAAAGGGTGTTGGTTCTACAAAGAACGGAAGAGATTCCGAGGCTAAGAGACTTGGCGCCAAGAGAGCAGACGGACAGTTTGTAAAAGCCGGAAATATTCTTTACAGACAGCGCGGAACGAAGATTCACCCAGGCGTAAATGTAGGACGCGGCGGTGACGATACATTGTTCGCGCTTGTGGACGGCGTTGTCAGATTTGAAAGAAAAGGAAGAGATAAGAAGCAGGTTTCTATCTATCCGGTAGCTTAATTATTGATGGGGCGAAAAGAGTGTTGCAGGATAACTGACGTCGGTTAGTTAGAAAGCAGCGCTTTTTTTAATCCAGGAAAGGATGATGAGATGTTTGCAGACAGAGCAAAGATACTGATAAAATCAGGTAAGGGCGGCGACGGACATGTCAGTTTCCGCCGTGAATTATACGTGCCGAACGGCGGACCAGACGGCGGCGACGGCGGAAGGGGCGGAGATGTAATCTTCGAAGTAGACGACGGACTGAATACTCTTCAGGATTATCGGCACAAGAGGAAATATGCCGCAAAAGAAGGGATGCCGGGAGGAAAGAGAAGATGCCATGGCAAAGATGCCGAAGATATCGTGCTGAAGGTACCGAAAGGAACCGTTATTAAAGAGGCGGAATCCGGCAAGGTCATTGCGGATATGTCAGGAGAGAATCGGCGTCAGGTTATCTTGAAAGGCGGAAAAGGCGGACTTGGCAATCAGCATTATGCTACGTCTACTATGCAGGTTCCCAAATACGCGCAGCCGGGACAGCCTTCCAGAGAGTTATGGATTACACTCGAATTGAAGGTAATTGCAGACGTTGGTCTTGTAGGATTTCCCAATGTAGGTAAATCTACATTTCTTTCCCGTGTAACGAACGCGCAGCCGAAGATTGCGAATTATCATTTTACTACGCTGAATCCGAATCTTGGTGTTGTAGATCTGGCAGACGGGCAGGGCTTTGTGATCGCAGATATTCCGGGATTGATTGAAGGCGCGTCCGAGGGAGTCGGACTTGGTCATGAGTTTCTGCGTCACATAGAACGTACAAAATTAATGATTCATGTTGTGGACGCCGCAGGGACAGAAGGAAGGGATCCGGTAGATGATATTTATAAGATTAACGCCGAATTAGAGGCTTATAATCCGGATATAGCCAAACGTCCCCAGGTAATTGCGGCAAATAAGATCGATGCAATTTATCAGGAAGATGAAGATCCTATTGTTCGTCTGAAAGATGAATTTGAACCGAAGGGTGTGAAAGTCTACCCCATCTCGGGCGTGACGGGGGATGGTATACAAGAGCTCTTATATGCCGTGGCAGAACGATTGAAAGAACTGGATCAGACTCCTGTGATCTTTGAACAGGAATATTTCCCGGAAGAGGAATTGATCTATGAAAACCTTCCTTATACAGTAGAGGTGGAGGAGGGAGTCTTTGTCGTAGAAGGTCCAAAGATAGAAAAGATGCTAGGATATACTAATCTGGATTCGGAAAAAGGTTTTGCTTTCTTTCAGAAGTTTTTAAAGGAGAGCGGGATCCTTAATGATCTGGAAGCGGCGGGAATCCAAGAGGGCGATACTGTCCGGATGTACGGATTACAATTTGATTATTACAAATAGATGTATTATAATAGAAGATAGATTTGTACCAGATCTATATAAGGAAGAATAGGGGTAAAGAAAATGACAACAAAACAGAGAGCTTATCTGAAAAGTCTTGCAATGACCATGGATCCCATATTTCAAATCGGCAAGAACAGCATGACGCCGGAGCTTACGAGAGCAATAGAGGAAGCTCTGGCAGCAAGGGAGCTTATTAAAGTCAGTGTGCTGAAAAACTGTATAGATGATCCGCACATGCTGGCCGACATGATTGCAGAGCGCACACACTCTCAGGTGGTACAGGTAATCGGAAAAAAGATTGTCCTGTACAGGGCAGGAAAAGATAAAAATAAAAAGATAGAGCTGGAGAAGATATGAAGATATGAAGATCGGAATCATGGGAGGGACTTTCGACCCGATACACAACGGACATTTGATGCTTGGACAGGCAGCTTGTGAAGCGTTCCGGTTGGATCAGGTATGGTATATGCCCAATGGGAATCCGCCTCACAAAGATATCGCACGATACGGAACAGACGCGCAGGACCGGGCGGAGATGGTAAGACTTGCAATCGCGCCATACAAAGAGTTCCGGTTCGAGCCTTATGAAATAAAACGTATGGAAGTCTCGTATTCCTATCGTACGATGGAATATTTCAAAGAATTATATCCTGATCATGAATATTATTTTATTATTGGTGCAGATTCTTTATTTATGCTGGATCAGTGGAACCATCCTGAACGAATCTTTCCTACATGTACTGTGTTGGCGGCTTATAGAGATGAGATCAATACAAGAAGAGCGATGGAAGATAAGATTCGTGACCTGACAAAGACTTATCGCGCGCGGATTCGTCTTCTGGTTACGCCTTTGATGAAGATATCTTCCCATGAATTGCGTGAAGCGGTAAAAGAAGGGAAGAGCATTTCACAGTGGGTTCCAGAACCTGTCGCGGCATATATTCGGGAAAAACATTTATATATAGGCGAGGGATAATAATATGAATCATAAGATAACCAAGATCCGACGAAAAATGATGACTGAACTTGATAAAGAAAGATATGAGCATACTCTTGGCGTCATGTACACAGCGGCATCTCTGGCTATGCGATATGATGAAGATATAGAGAAAGCGTTGTTGGCCGGACTTCTTCATGACTGCGCCAAATGTATCCCGGGGGATACCAAGATCAAATTATGTAAAAAATATCATCTGAGCGTGTCGGAAGTGGAAAAGAAAAATCCAAGTCTTCTCCATGCAAAATTGGGAGCGTTTCTGGCAGCAAAAAAATATCATGTGAAAGACAAGGAGATTATCAATTCTATTGCCAGCCATACAACCGGATGCCCTCATATGTCTCTTTTAGATAAGATTATCTACATTGCAGACTATATCGAACCTGGAAGGAAAGAACTGCCGAATATGGCGGAGGTCAGAAAGCTGGCGTTTACAGATATTGACTCATGTCTGTATCGGATATTGGAAGACTCATTGGAGTATCTGGACAGTAAGAATATAGCGGTAGATCCTATGACTGAGAAGACGTATTTGTATTATAAAAACAAAAGAAATGGCTGTATGTATATAGAGGAAGAGGAGGAACAGTATGGATAAAATCAAAGAAATGGTGCGTATCGCCTATGGAGCCCTGGAAGAAAAGAAAGGCGAAAATATCTGTATTATAGATATTTCCGGAATATCTCCACTTGCTGATTATTTCATTATTACAAACGGAAACAGCGACAGTCAGGTAAAGGCGCTGGTGGATAACGTAGAAGAGAAGATGCACGAAGCCGGGCATTCTCAGATACAGCGGGAAGGAATGCGTTCCGGAAACTGGGTGCTTCTTGATTACGGTGATATCGTAGTCCATGTGTTTGACAGAGAGAACCGTGATTTCTATCACCTGGAACATATCTGGAGCGACGGCAGGAAGATCGATGCTTTGGATGAGTTGTAGGAAATTATTTCAATAAAATGGGAGAGCAGTAGAGTGGTCTTTTTTAAGACCACTCTTTTTAATATTACTTTTAATTAAGATTTTATTTAAAAAATCGGAAAGTACCGATTACTTTACCAAGGATCTGCACATCGGTCACTATAATCGGTTCCATCGTATCATTTTCCGGCTGCAGACGAATATAACCGTCTTCTTTATAGAACGTCTTTACTGTAGCTCCGCCTTCGATCAAGGCTACGACCATCTCCCCATTGCGTGCGGTGGCACGCTGCTCTACGATAACCATATCGCCGTCCAGGATTCCGGCATTGATCATACTTTCACCTTTTACCTTAAGAATGAATGCCTGATTATTCGGCATGAATTCCACCGGAATAGGAAAGTAGTCTTCAATATTCTGTTCTGCCAGTATCGGTTCTCCGGCTGCCACACGCCCGATAATCGGGACATTCACCATCTCGCGGCGCATATTAAAAGAGTCGTCCAGAATCTCAATCGCTCTTGGTTTCGTCGGATCACGCCGTATGTAACCGTTTTTTTCCAATGTCTCAAGATGAGAGTGTACGGAAGACGTTGATTTCAGATGAACCGCTTCGCAGATATCCCTGACTGCCGGCGGAAATCCCCTTTCTAATATCTGCGATTTAATATATTCTAATATTTCCAGTTGCTTTGGGCTTATCTTTCCCTGTGCCATATAAAACCTCCTTCTTTTTCTTCAGAACCGTCAGTACGGAGTTCCCTTCATTCATGTATCTTAAATTAATATTATTCTACCACATCGCTCGGCAAATAGCAAACAAATGTTTAGAAAATATGTTCGATAATTTCTTTGGCAACTATTGACAAACAATTGTTCGAAATATATAATGTAAAAAGAACGTTCGTTTGGGAACGAATGTATGGATGAGTGTACAGACTTTTGGACATCAGAAGTGTGATAATACCTTATAGAGCGTAAATCATACATAATAATTTTAATAGTACTGAGAATGATGTTAATAGTACTAAGAAAAAGGAGGGATTTATATGCGTTCACGTCGGTCTTATGAAGCGATTAAAAGGAGAAAAAAGCAGGTATTCATACGGAGGATCATATTGCTGTCGGTAATCAGCATCTTTCTTTTGGGAATGAGTGTTTTTATATCGGATTATTCTGTCGATGCACATACCGAGATGGATCAGTCGATTGAAGACGAAGTTTCTTCCAAATGTAAATATTATACCTGCATTGAGGTTTCATCCGGAGACTCATTATGGAGTATTGCGGAAAGGTATATGGATGACCATGACGGATCAATTTATGATTATATCAATGAATTAAAAGCAATCAACGATCTGGAATCCAGCAATATACATGTCGGGCAATACTTAACGGTTCCTTATTACCATAAATGACAAGAAAATTGTCTTTTAGGAGAGAAACAGATCTATACGACAAATACCGATTTTTCCAAAAGATATAGACAAAAAGATGCAGATATGCTATAATTATAACGTTTTTAAACGGTTTTATATCTGTAAAGGTTTTGGGAGTAAACTAACAGATAAAGAAAACCGCAGATAAATTATTTATATTTAGTAAGGGGGTTCTGTTTTTATGAGCAATACAAGAACTTATCACGAACAGATGCGTATTGATCAGACGATACGTCTGCGTGAAGTGTTAAAGACTTTGCCGCCGTTTGCCAAAGATTACTTTCGGGCAATTGAGCCAAAGTCCTCCGCAAAAACAAGGATTAATTACGCTTATGATGTACGTGTCTTTTTTCATTTCCTTATGGAGAATAATCCTGTATACAAGAATTATTCCATCGAACAGTTTAAAGTCAGTGATCTTGAGAGACTTGAACCTGTAGATATAGAGGAATATATGGAATATCTGAAGGTTTATGAGCGTGATGATGAGTTGATTATGAACGGTGAAAAGGGTCTTGCCAGGAAGATGTCCGCATTGCGTAGTTTCTATAATTACTATTATAAGCATCAGATTATTGCAAAGAATCCAACTTTGCTGGTAGACATGCCTAAGCTGCATGACAAGGCAATCATTCGACTTGATACGGACGAGGTTGCGCTGCTTCTTGATTTTGTGGAGAACTGCGGCAGCCAATTGTCCGGTCAATCTCTTACCTATTATAATAAAACGAAGGAACGGGATCTGGCTATCCTCACTCTCCTTCTGGGAACAGGAATCCGTGTCTCAGAATGCGTGGGACTGGACTTAAAAGATGTGGATTTCAAGAATTACGGAATTACTGTGACCCGTAAGGGCGGTAATCAGATGGTAGTTTATTTTGGTGAAGAAGTTGCCGAAGCTTTGAACCAATATATAGAAGGCAGCCGAAAATCGGTTACTCCCCTCTCCGGCCATGAAAACGCCTTGTTTTTATCCACACAAAGGCGTCGTATGGGAGTTCAGGCTGTAGAGAATATGGTTAAGAAATATGCCCGGCAGGTCACTCCGAATAAGAAGATCACTCCGCACAAATTAAGAAGTACTTATGGTACGTCTTTATATAAAGAGACCGGAGATATCTATCTTGTAGCCGACGTTCTGGGACACAAGGATGTGAACACTACAAAGAAGCACTATGCAGCCATTGACGAGGACAGACGCAGACAAGCTGCGTCCGCCGTAAAACTAAGGGAGTCTTAAGAAGAATGAAATTACAACAACTTTTAAGTTATACCCGAAAAGCTGTCGATGAATATGAGATGATTCAGGAGGGCGACCATATTGCCGTCGGCATCTCCGGAGGCAAAGACAGTCTGACTCTTTTATATGCGATGCATGGTTTGAAACGCTTCTATCCGCATCATTTTGAATTGAGCGCGGTCACTGTGGATCTGGGCTATTCAGAATGTGATTTTACTCCGGTCATGGAACTCTGCCGGGAATTGAATATTCCTTATCATATTGTTAAGACGGATATCGCCCGCATCTTATTCGAAGAACGTAAAGAAAGCAATCCTTGCTCCTTATGTGCCAAGATGCGTAAAGGCGCGCTGAATCAGGCTGTTAAGGAAATGCAATGTAATAAAGTTGCTTATGCTCATCATAAGGATGATATTGTGGAGACTATGCTGCTTTCTCTCTTGTTTGAAGGACGTTTTTATTCTTTTTCACCCAAAAGTTATCTGGACAGAATGGAATTAACCGTAATTCGTCCGATGATGTTTGTAGAAGAGGCTGATGTGATTGGTTTTAAGAACAAATACTGCCTTCCGGTCGTCACAAGCCGCTGTCCTATCGACGGATATACCAAAAGACAATATGCGAAAGAACTTGTAAAACAATTAAATCATGAACATTCGGGAGCAAAACAGAGAATGTTTACCGCAATCTTGAATGGGAATATACAAGGATGGCCAGAAAGAGTTTTTTATAAAAGATAAAAGAATAAGGCTGCTTAGAAGCAGCCCTTTCTAATTTTTTATAACCTTTTATCTCCTTCTCGTTCTTTTAATTCAACTAATTTAATAATGGCTTCGGCAGTTCCTTTAATACCCAACATAGAACTGTTCAGGCACATATCGTAACTGTCTGCAGCTCCCCATTTCTTATTACTGTAATAATTATAATAACTAGCCCGTTTTTTATCTGTCTTTAAGATGATGTCTTTTGCCTTTGCATCCGTCAGATCGTAGATACGGGCAATACGCCGGATACGGGCGTCCAGATCGGCATGTATGAATAAGCTGATCACATTGTCATATTCCTCCAGGGCATAATCCGCGCACCGCCCCACCAGAATACACGGTCCTTCATCTGCGATTTTCTTAATAGCATCAAATTGAGCCAGAAAAACTTTATGGTTGATCGGCATATCCGTATAGCTTCCTGACGTATAGCCCAGTGAATAAGTATCCATTACCAGAGAATACAAAAAACTATTAGTTGGTTTCTCATCATGTGTCTCAAATAATTCCTGACAGATTCCACTCTCTTTCGCCGCACGGTCAAGCATCTCTTTATCGTATAATTTGATATCCAGCTCATCCGCGACTTTATATCCGATCTCTCTGCCTGCGCTCCCATACTGTCTGCCTATCGTAATAATTGTATTTGTTTTTGCCATGCAATCACGCTCCTAAAATTTTAATAGTTATATTATACAATAATTCGAGTGAATTGTATAGAATTATCGAAAAATTTTATTCTATTATGTTCTATTTCTTTCTTAATATGTCTATTAATTCAGTAAAATACTGTGGTAACGGCGCTTCTACTTCCAGATATTCTCCGGTTTTAGGATGAACAAAACCAAGCAGTTTAGCATGCAATGTCTGACCCTGAAGATTGGAAAACGGACATTTATGCGGACCATATACCACGTCTCCTAACAATGGATGCCCTATACTTGCCATGTGTACACGTATCTGATGTGTACGGCCTGTCTCCAGCTCACATTGGATGTAGGTAAAATCTTTAAATCGTTCCAAAACTTTATAGTGCGTAACGGCTTGTCTCCCGTTCTTTGCATTAACACTCATCTTCTTGCGTTCTATCGGATGCCTTCCGATCGGGGCGTTAACGATACCGTTGTCATCCCGAAGACGGCCATGAACGACAGCCACATAGATTCTATAAATCGTGTGCTCCTTTAACTGTTGGGCCAGACTCTGATGCGACGCGTCGTTCTTACAGACGGCAAGAGAACCTGTGGTATCCATATCGATTCGGTGTACGATTCCCGGGCGCATCGTTCCGTTAATACCGGATAACTCATGATTACAATGATACATCAGCGCGTTAACCAGCGTACCGCTGTAATGCCCCGGAGCCGGATGAACCACCATCTGCTTTGGTTTATTTACAATGATAATATCTTTATCCTCATATAGAATGTCCAGAGGAATATCTTCCGGTACAATATCCGGCTCTTTAACCTCTGGAAGCGTAATTTCCACACGGTCGCCAAGTAAAAGCCTGTAACTTGCTTTTACAGGCTTTTGGTTTACAAGGATATATTGCTCTTTTATTAATTTCTGGATGTAAGATCTGGACTTGTCTTCCAGAATTTCAGAAAGATAGCGGTCGATACGATCTCCTTCCTGATTTTCAACGGTGAAAAAATCCTTCAAAGTCTTCCTCCTTATAATAGAAGCATATCAGAAACGCCATTGCAAATGTCGACATGGTAACATAAATGTCTGCAACGTTAAAGATTGGAAAGTCAATCAATTTGAAATATAGAAAATCAACCACATAGCTCAAACGAATTCGGTCGATACAATTTCCCCATGCTCCGGCAATGATGCCCACGGCGCATAGTCGAAGGGGCAGATATCTGCGGGTCATAGGAACTTTTCCATAGAACCATATCGCCGCGGCGCTTATAATAATTACGCTCAGATAGAAAAAAATCCGTTGATTCTGGAACAATCCGAAAGCGGCTCCTCTGTTCTCCAGATATTCGAGTTGAAAAATATCTTTCAGGATAACAACGGGAGGACGGTCTTTCAGATTATTAAGAACAAGGTGTTTAGTAAACTGATCTAAAAAAACCAGTATTAGTACGCCGAATATGGCGGCCAAATAGCGAATACTGCGGTTATATAATACTGGTTCATTTTCTTTCATTTTTTTATTCTCTTTCTTTTCCATTTTCTTTTCTTATACTCCGGTTTAAAAGTGTATAAAACATATCTTAGAGATATCTTCGCACACGTGTAAGGCAGCGACCTTTCTTCGTCTCTGACAGGACGCCGTCATACACGATGCGTCCCATCTTACGGACAGAGATAATATCCCCTTCCTTCAAGCGATAGCCGTTGCTGGTGATTAATTTTCCGTTCACAAATACTTTTTTACTTTCAATATAGGCGGTTAGTTTGCTTCTGGAGACAGGATATGCAAGAGAAAGCACTGTATCCAGCCTGACAGAAGCAATCGAACCCTTGATTTCTTCATACTTCGGTTCATATGATTCATAAAATTCGGCCGCAGCGCAAGCCTGCACAGAAGTATGCCGGATACGGGTCAGATTCTCTATGACGTATTCTGTCAATTCATTCCGAACGAACAGAAAGGCTTTTTTATTTTCAAGCATAATATCTCCAAGTTTACAACGTTCAATACCAAGATTCATTACGGCGCCCAGATAATCCCGATGAGTCAGATCTTCCGAAAAACGTTGGTTCAGCGGAGAGATCTCTAAAGCTTGAAACGGGTAGCTATAATCGTAATAAAGAGCATCAGGTAGAAAAGCCACCATCTGACGCTCTGCTAAATGATATCCTCCATAAGTCTCGTATCTTGATTGTAGTTGATTCTTTGGAATGGAATGAAAGATATTCAATTCGTTCAAATTCATAAAATCACTAAAAGTAACTATCCCACGCGTATAAGCGGTGCGGGATAGTTCAATCAGCCTTTTCTGTAACATAATCTCTTCTTTTACCATAATTTAAATTCACCTAAAACCGTGAACGCATAGAAGACGCATCAAACGAGGTGTTCAGCAGATCCTGCAGATCTCCGGAGATATCTACATTGGTCGGCGTAACCAGGAATATGTAATTCGATATCTTCTGCAAATTCCCGCTGATTGCATAAGTTGCACCGGAAGTAAAATCTATGATACGCTGTGCAATCTCTAGATCCATCCCTTCCAGATTCAGGATGACTGTACGTCCGCTCAACAAAGTCTCTGTGATCTCACGGGCATCTTCCACGGAATTCGGCTTAATGACGCAGACCTCCATGCTGACGCTGTTATTTCGTCTTGCGGGCTGGCGCATCGGAGTTACTTTACTATTTGTACGGGACGCAGATTTTGATTTCGATGAAAGTTCATAATTGAAATCGTCTTCTTCATTATCGTATGATTCTTCTCTTCCACGGTGAAATACGCTCTTTTTTGGTTTCTCTTCATAATCGTCTTCATAATCATCGTCAAAGAAATCGTCATCATCGTAATCTTCGTCGTCATCTAAACGCATTATACTTAAAAATTTATCTAATACTCCCATATTAAAAAATACTCCTATCTTCCGTTGTGATTTATTCTTTCGAATAATTACGTGCACCAAAAATTCCGGTTCCCACCCGGACCATGGTCGCGCCCTCTTCTATGGCGATTTCATAGTCGTTCGTCATCCCCATAGATAGAATTCGCATAGTAATATTATCAACGTTTTTACTCCCTATGTCAACAGATAATTTATGTAAGCGTTGAAAAATACTGCGATTTTCCTCTGGATTCTCTACAAACGGGGCGATTGTCATAAGGCCTTTTATCTGTATATGTCGAAATTCCGCGATTTTTGTTACAAACTCATCCACCTCTTCTGGCATAAGCCCGAACTTACTCTCTTCTCCCGCAACGTTTACTTCAATCAAAATATTTACCGTAATATTACGTTTTGCAGCTTCTTTTTCAATTGTTTCTGCCAGTCTCAGTGAATCGACAGAATGTATGTAAGCCGCCTTATCAATGATATATTTTACTTTATTACGCTGAAGATGTCCGATCATATGCCATTCGATGTCTTTTGGAAGAGAATCATATTTATCAACCAGCTCCTGCACCTTATTCTCCCCAAATACACGTACCCCCAGATGATAAGCTTCCTCCAAATCTTCTAACGGTTTGGTCTTGCTGACCGCGATTAGTGTTACGTCTTCTCTTCTGCGTCCGGCGCGCAGGCATGCTTCCTGAATCTTATTTTCGACAGAAATCAGATTTTCTTTCAGCATAATTTTTCACTCCTTTTCTTAGAATACGACATCATTCTCTTTTATGGAATCCCCGTCCAGAGCGATGTGGTCATAATTAAAAAGACCATAATCACTGCCTGACTCTACAATATAATAATCATCACTTTCACATAGAATATGGATTTGTCTGAATACAGCGTAACCTTTATTAATATTATAGACTCCTTTAATATTCTTTGTCTTATTCATCACACATGTATCTGAAGAATCTGGTTTTACCAGAGTCGTTTCTTCATCAAATACATCGATATTCAAGTATACCATACCAGATTCTTCATCCCTGTCATAGACATTTACCTTATGGAACTTCGGATGACCTTCCGTCTCTACCAGGACGCCTGTATCCTGGCTGTTTCCTCCCTGGGTAAGATAATCCTCCGGAATCGTATAGAAGCTTTTTGTAGTTACAGAGGATTTGGGGATCTTAAGCCCAGACTCATCTTCCAGGATTAATTCCAGATCCAGATATCGTTCCGCGGCATAGCGTATCATAGCAGTGTCAAAAGAGAGAAGACCATAATTCGCGTCTTTCACATTATGAATGGAAAATTTGGCAGTAGTAATCTCCTGATCTTTGGAAAAACGGATTTTTACGCTTTCTGAGTCTCTAAGTTCGTCGGCGGTCGGCTGATCCAATTTTATTACGACAGACCATCTGTCGTCCCTGATCAATTTGTATACAGGATCTCCTGCTTTGACCTTTTCATTGCTCTTAAGACTCTTCTTTTCATAATCACTTTTTGTAAAAATATCCTCCGCGATATCATCAATCGTAATTGATTCATAACCGTCCGTCGAATAGATGATAACACCGTCTGAAGCCGCCGTATAGATCTGAACGCCGTCTCTTTCCTGCTGCGCCATAAGCTCCAATTGCGCCTGCCTGTTTTCAATGGAACGGCTCTCCAGAATATTCATAATACTATCCTTCAACGTATAAACATCCTGAAACTGTTCCTCGCGAAATCCTTCGCTGAAAGATTGGACTCGCGACAATACCGCAGATTGTTCGTCCGGAGATAATTTCCCGGATTCTTCATCTGTAGATTCTCCGAATTCTAATTCATTGTCCGACAACGTGTATACTTTTGTCTTTGCCCCAACCTTGCTGCCTTCATTTGCAAAATAACTGACATAACCGTTCGCTTCAGCCTGTACAATCGTTTCGTTTCTCAGGATAAAACCGGTATAGGAATTGTCGCGCAGGATTGCTCCTTCCCGTACTTCATAAGCAGATACGTGATTTTCCGTCAAATACATCAAAACCGTAACCAGCAGATAGATGAATATGACGCCGAAAATCACCAGTCCAATATTAAAATGCCATTTCTTTTGATAAGCCTGAATGTTTGTCAGATTATTCTCAGCCAAGTATGACGCCTCCTATGATCCGTAAAACGACAGTCTGCCGTGTCTTGTTTTATATAAAACCTGCATTTTTAAGAGCGGCTCCTCCAAGATAATCGAATTTACGCCCCTGATATCTTCCATTTGCCTGCATAGAATCTGTTAATTCATCCCGAAGCTTCCACCAACTGCATCCCCAATTGCAAAAAGCGGAGTCCTTTTCAGGAATACGGCTGAATAATCTTTCAATAGCGATCTCCGGAGCCAAATATTCCAGAAAAACAGCCAGACGCTCCAGATACTCTTCCTTTGAACATAGTTGTATCTTACCGCTTTCATAAGCGTCGCACAAATCAGTATTCTTTGCAATATACAAAGAATGTGCTTTTACAGTCTGGATTCCCAGAGAAGACAGGATCTTCGCGGTCTCGATCACATCCGGCATCCCGTCTCCAGGTAGATTAAGAATAACATGAACACATATCTCAAAATCAAACTTTTTCACGGTTAAAACCGCATCGATCCATTCAGCCAGTGTGTGACCTCTGTTCATCTGCATAAGCGTATGGTAATTAACCGTCTGCAATCCTAATTCGATGGTAATATTCGTCTCATATTGCCGGTTAATCTCTTTCAATAAATCAAGATACTCTCTGGAAATACAGTCCGGGCGCGTAGAGACGGCAATCTCAACAATATCAGGAAACTTAGCCGCTTCTTCAATATATCCTCCGAATACCTCTAAAGGAAGAAAGGTATTCGTATAATTCTGAAAATATGCGATAAACTTATGCGCATGATATCGACGTTCAATTGAAACCCTTGTCTTTTCTAACTGTTCTTTTACCAAAAAATGGCTGTCCATGGCTTCGAACCCTGTCCCTGATTCCGCGCAGAAACTGCATCCTCTTTTATTTTTTCGATTTGGACAGCTTACCGGAAGATTCACCGGCAGTTTATATATCTTTTGCCCATATTTATTTTTCAAATATTTTGAATAAGGAAAATAGGGTAATTCATAATCCATTGCCAAAATCTCGCTTTCTTCACGTATAATCCGGTTTCAGTTGTATCATACTAAAAACAGAATGATAAAAAGGAGGAATTCACATGAAATGGTCTGATAATACTACGCTGACAATTGTTATAATAGGAGCGATAAACTGGCTCCTGGTAGGAATATTCAGGTTTGACCTGGTTGCGTTTCTTTTTGGCAATCTTTCATGGCTCTCACGCATTATCTATACGCTCGTTGGCTTATGCGGACTTTATCTTATCAGCATGTACGGAAGAATTCGTTCTTCTTAACAGTATGACCGACAAAAGCATGAAAAGGAGGGGAATCCTCTTTGTAAGATACCCCTCTGCCATTCTATTCACTTACCGGTATCCCGTCTATTAATGCAGTCATATTCTGATAAAGCAGTTCTTTACTATCCGCGCCCATTACAATAGATATATACGGATGTTCAGACGCGTCTTTTTCCAGTAAAATCAGACAATTACCGGCTTTTTTCGTGGTTCCGGTCTTGCCGCCGATTATTGAGGCATTCTGCGGAAGCGCCGCTTCCCCTGTTGCATAGAAATTTGTCTGTTCCCAGTTTTCCTGGCGTATCTGTCCGTCTGCACCTTTGATTTCCACAACATATTGTGTGGTGCCAATAATATCGATAAATTCTTCGTATTGGATACATGCGTTAAAAATCAGATACAGATCATATGCCGTCGTGTAATGATTCTCATCATGAAGTCCATTAGAATTCATAAAATGTGTATGGGTCGCCATAAGGCTTCGTGCTTCTTGATTCATCATCAGAGCAAAGGCATCCGAACTTCCTGCAATATGTTCGGCAATCGCTACTGCCGCGTCGTTTCCTGATTCCATCATCAATCCCCGCAGAAGATCCAGGAGAGACAACTGATCTCCTGTCTTAATACCGCATATTGACTCGTCCGCCGCAAAGCTGGTGGAAGAAGCATTTGCGGATACCGTAACCATATCGGACAATTCCCCGTACTTCAACGCAAGAAGGGCCGTCATAATCTTTGTAGTACTGGCCGGAAATAAGCGCTCATGAATACTGTACGCACAGTCGGTCTTCTTCCCGTCCACATCAAAAAGCGCCAGCGCGTGAAGCGAAGAAGCGTCCGGCGCTCCTTCCATGGCTACATCCTGTGAAGCCACGCACAAATCTTCTGCAAATAAACTTCCTCTGTAAATATCTTTGTTGTAATTCTCGGTCTCGTAAGCAGTCGTAATTTCCTCGCTCTTCCCGCAACCGGATGCAAGAACGGCAAAAAGGAAGACAACGGCAAGCCATTGACACCGCTTACCTGTACATTTCACGCCAATCTAAATCTCCTCTGTCTATTGCTAAAATAATTAATTCTGCGGTGGCCAGATTCGTCGCCATAGGAATGTTATACATATCACAGAGCTTAATAACATCGTTGACATCCGGCTCATGGGGTTTCGGGTCATTTGGCTCCCGCAGGAAAATAAGCGCGTCGATATCATTCTGCGCGATCTGTGCCCCAAGCTGCTGCTTTCCCCCCAGCGGTCCGGCAAGGTACTTGTGCACATTCAGATTCGTCACTTCTTCAATCAGACGTCCGGTTGTCCCTGTTGCATATAGGTTGTTCTTGCTGAGAATTCCTCTGTATGCAATACAAAAATTCTGCATCAGGGTTTTCTTTGAATCATGTGCGATCAGTCCTATATTCATCTTACTCACTCCTTATTGGTATTTTTTCGGTTGTAACCCGACGTTTAAGACCAGTCCGATTCCAATGTACAGACTTACCAGAGACGTCAGCCCGTAGCTTACAAAAGGTAACGGTACTCCGGTATTTGGGAGCAATTGAGTGGCTACCCCAATATTGATAAAGCTTTGAATGCCAATCAATCCTCCGATTCCGCAACTGATGATCTTACCCGTCAGGTTCTGCGATCGCGTTCCTATTAATATACATTGTATCACAATTAACAACAATAAAGCAATAACTATACAACTTCCCATGAAACCAAGTTCTTCACCAATGATTGCAAATATAAAGTCTGTCTGAGGTTCCAGAATAAAATTCCCGTTTTTTACGGATGTGGTCGTATTATTATTCAAACCTTTTCCGGTTAATTGTCCTGATCCGATTGCCATAACAGAGTTTTTCTGCTGGTATCCTTCGTCGCTTGCATATTTTTCCGGTTCCAAAAAAGCAAGAATACGAGCCTGTTGATAATCTTTTAAGATAATCTGATTAGGCTGCACGACAATACTTAAGAAAATTACTGCCGTCGGTACCAGAATCAGGATTACCGTCCCGATGAATCTATAACTAAGCCCTCCCACATAGATCAGAAGACACAATACCAAAGTCGTACAGATCGTCGTGGAAAGATTGGGTTCAACTACGATCAAAAACAATGGAACACCGCATAATACCGCATATTTAACCAAAGTCGCCGCGTCATTGATATCGTCTATGTGTTCTGAGATAAATTTAGCAAAAAAGATGATCAGAAGAATCTTGGCAAGCTCCGATGGCTGGAACGTCGTAAATCCAAGATCAATCCATCTTGTGGCGCCGTTGACATTGTCTCCGATTAACAATACGGCTCCTAATATTACAACAGAAAAAATATAAATCAACCAGTAAAAGTCTGCAATCCATACGTAATCGATCAAAGAGACGATCACCATGATAATAAGTCCTAGCGCAACGCCAAACATCTGTTTCGGCTGGTTGACTGCTTTCGCGCTTCCTACCGCCAACACGCCTATCACGGATAATGCCATGACAAGAATGATCAGATTGAATCGGTAGTCTCTGATATGGTACGATTTTGAAAATTTCGGAAATGGTAATCTCACGCTTCTTCTCCTGCAAATGTAATAATAACTTGCGTCCGGTTAATATTTACCTGAAAATCATCTTCTGTAAATTCTATATATTTCGAGAGAGCGCTGTAAAGCTCCCTGCATATATTCTCGTAGACATCGGGCGTACAATGTACCCTGTCCGAGACGACCAGCGCCTTGACCCGGTCTCTGGCGATTGATACGGACGATTTTCTCAACATACCTGTTCCCCCTAATCTTTCTTGAATAAATTAGAAAGTTTCGTAAGGATTCCTGTATTGTTCTGTAATTCCATAAACGGGACTTCCATACCAACAATTCTTTTACAGATATTCATATATGCCGTCCCGGCCTTAGAATCCAGACCGATGACCGGTTCTCCCTGATTCGTTCCGATCACAACCTGTTCGTCGTCGGGCAGCGCCCCAATCAATGGGACAGACAAAATCTCCGTTACGTCGTCTACGGTCATCATATCGCCGTGTTTAACCATATCTATGCGGATACGGTTGATGATCAGTTCCATCTTGTTCAGATGGTTGGCTTCCAGAAGACCGATGATCCGGTCTGCGTCGCGGATTGCCGATACCTCCGGAGTGGTCACAATGACCGCGCGGTCAGCGCCGGCAATCGCATTCATGAATCCCTGTTCAATTCCGGCGGGACAGTCCAGAAGTATGTAGTCAAATTCTTCTTTTAATTCCGACGTAAGCTTTTTCATCTGTCCGGGGGATATCGCCGTCTTGTCTTTCGTTTGTGCTGAAGGCAGAAGATACAGATTCTCATATCGTTTGTCCCGTATCAAAGCCTGTTTCAGACGGCATGTCCCTTCGATCACATCTACCAGATTGTAGACGATCAGATTCTCAAGCCCCATAACTACATCCAGATTCCGAAGCCCCAAGTCTGTATCTATCACAACAACCTTTTTGCCAAGCTTCGATAATCCCGCACCCAGATTCGCTGTCGTCGTTGTCTTTCCAACGCCGCCTTTTCCCGATGTAATCACAATAACTTCGCCCATGAATAACTTCCTCCTATAACTGGTTTTACTTCAATATCTCCAATACAAAGCCTTTTAGGCTCCATATGGCGTGCTGCGATGACTGCGTCGTAATTGCCGGAAATACCTGCAATTACTGTGCCGTAGACAGACCCGGTTACCACGACATTGTACTTGGACGCAACAAGCGCGCCCTCCTCAATATCTCCGACAATTACAATACTTGTCTCTGACTCCAGGATCTGTCTTCCTCTTAGCGTACCTCTATAGAACTGTCCGTCTCTTTCATGGATTGTTTCCAGACTTTCCTCCAGCATTCGTTTATGGATCTCTTCTGTGCGGGTATCTTTTTCAATAATACATAGGATCTGTATCTCGGCTGCTTCCTGTATGGTCTCGGCCATCAGCTGCTCTTCTTCTTTTGTGAAAGTACGGCCTTTGAACTCTACCGCCATGTCCGCGTGGCCGAAGAAATGTGTAAACGACCGGAACTTATCCCTGGTCTCTGTTAACAAGTCCTCGTAGGGCATATCATGGTCAAAGTAGATGGTAATGCCGTATCTGTTACTCTTAATGAGTACCGGATCTTTCACATACATTCATCCTTTCCCTAGTCGCCTGCTGAATCTGCTATTTTAACCTGAGCTGCTTTTCCGGTAATAATCTCTTCTTCCGGAGTTATCTCATAATAGTATTCCATCACGGAATTGCCGATTTCGGCTGCATACGTGGAGCTGTACCCGTTTGCAATACGGATCGCGAACGCCACTTCCGGACTTTCGCTTGGCGCAAATCCAACAAACAGACCGTGATCCGGATGTGTCTTACTCTGTTGTGCGGTTCCTGTCTTTCCTGAAAGCTTAATATCGCTTTTATTTATCTTCGGAAATAAATCTCCGTGCTCAACGGCTACCATATTCCGCATACCTTCGTGTACGGCTGTCCACGTAGATTCCGGGATACCGGTGATCGTATTCTTGACTTCCGGGTGGTAATCCTTGATTGTTTCTCCGGTTACGGAAGCCGTCTTATCCAGTAAACTCAGATTATATACTGTTCCTTTATTGGCAACCGCAGTAATATACCGGGCCAACTGACTGGTCGTATAATTATTGGTTCCCTGACCGATCGCAGAAGGAACTGAGGAGTCGTCTGAGATCTGAGGTTCTGATTCCGGAATTTCCAAACCGGACGTATCCCCCAGTCCGAACTCTTCAGCGTATTTTTTTAACAACTCTAATCCTTTGGTACTGGAATAATACGCATTCGTCGCCTCTCCCTCCAGATTATCGGATTCAATCTGGGACAGCCCGGTGTCTTGAAGACTCATACGATATCCCGCCTCATAAAAGAAACAGTTACAGGAATGCTGTATCGCGCCCGATGCAGTAAGATTTCCATGAGCGCTTGGATAAGCCCAGCACTTCGGATTAGGTTCAACTTTTTTATATACGCCGTAACAAGGAAGATAGGTATCGGTATCAACTACACCCTCAGTCAGCGCGGCAACGGCGACCAGGGGCTTATAAGTAGATCCCGGAGCGGTCTTCTCCTGCGTAGCGTTATTATAAAACGGCCTTGATTGGTCGGTAACCAGTTTATTATAGTAATTAGAGTCCATTGCGTTGGCCAGACGGTTATTATCGTATCCGGGATAGGATACACATGCAAGGACTTCTCCGCTGTTTGTATCCGTCATAACCATCGAACCTGTACAAGGTTCCAGCGCCAGCTGGCCGGGAGTAATCTCTAACGTCTCTATCTTACCTCTGATAAAATCGTATCCTCCGAGACTTCCGCTGTTCAAACGGTTATACTGATCTTCGTCCAAGGCAAGCACTTCCTGCTCATAAAGCATCATACATATCTGTCTGCCTGTCACAGAACCGGCTTTAATCATATATCTATAGATCAGTTTATCAAAATTGTGGTCCGAATTAACAGCGTCCAGGATATATGCGATCATTCCCTGATAAAGTTCGTTTGAATCAGAATAATCACCCTCCGAGGCTACATATGATTTTAGAAGGGAGGTATCGACCCAGTTCTTTGAAATGGCATAATTCAAATAAGAATAGATATTAATACTCTCCTCTTCCCTCCACGCCCTATAAGTGGCGTCGTTGCTGTCGATCGCTTCCGACATGATAATCCCTGCATGATCGGTCAGGAGATCGGTCACAATATATGACAGATATACCTGCTCCTCTTTGGGAAGCTCTCTATATGGACTTCCGTTAGGATCCGACAGGATTGCCGATAAGTTTTGCGTCACTGTTTCTTTTCTGTCTGAAAAAGCTGAGAATACTTCTTTTTCAGCAATACCGGCGTCTTCCTCTTCAAAATGGTTCATATCAAGGATATCGTTACTGATGAAAGTATTATACACATCCCCGATGGGAATAAACACGTCGCTCCCGTCTTCTACGGTGGAACGATCATAATCTAATCCATTCTGAATCTTAGTCAGAAGGATACCGGCCAGCTCCTGCTCAATGATATGGTAAGCAGCTTTCTGCAGGTTCGCGTCAATCGTAAGATATACGTCGTTCCCGGCTTTCGGTTCCTTCTCGTTTACCGTCTCTATCACTTTCCCCACACTGTTTACATAGAGTTTTATCTCTCCTTTTTTTCCCTGAAGCGTGGTATCCATCGTCTTCTCCATTCCGGATTTTCCAATAGTATCCGTCTTAGAATATTCTTTTTGCTGTTCTTTATCCAAGGCGTCAAATTCTTCCTGAGAGATCTGTCCGATATAACCGATCATATTGGCAAAACAGTAACTGTCTTTATATCTGCGCAGAGACTTTTCTTCTATATTCACACCCTGGAGATCGTCCAGGTTTTCCATGACGTCCGCGACAGTCTCCTCGCTGACATCCTCTGCAATGGTAGTCGCAATAAACTTCTGAAAACTATTCAATGATATGGCATAACGGATATTAACCAACTTTAAGACTTCCTTTCGCTCCATCTTTTTCTGATTAATACCGTATCCATTCACCTCGTCCGTACAAAGATACTTCACAAGCCCTTCCGCAGAAATATTTTTCTGCTTGTCCGATAATTCGTCGATAGTCCGTTTTCCGTATACGTCCGCGATAAAACGAAGTCTCTGAGTGTCGTTCTGTGCAATATACATATAATTGTTATTATTATCAAGTATGATCCCAAAATTATTGATGACCGTGTCTCCATTAGATTCCACCATACGGATCACACTGGAAACGACTCTGTTCAATTCTTCATTCTTATGACTGATACTGTCATATTCGCCCGTATCTTCTATCGTGACCGCATAAGCCAGCTGATTATAAGCCAGAAGTACTCCGTTGCGGTCATAGATATTACCGCGGGTGCCCTGTACTTCTTTTGTTTTCTGGATCTGCAGTTTGTAATCGTCAAGATATTCCTGTCCTTTTACGATCTGAAGATAGAATACCCTTTGTACAAGAATCGCCGACATTGAGCAAAATACAATAATCAGGACAAATATTCTGGATTGCAGGATTCTGGCTGCAAAGGATTTGATCCGTTCCCATAAACTATACAAATTTACTTGCACTCCTTTGTTCTTCTGCTTCAAGTTTCTTATTAATGAATAAGATAATCTGATATAATATTAAAGTAATTAGAATCGTATATACCAACTCAGGAAGAATGATGTCCACCAGATGTGTGAAAAAAGCAAAATCTCCCCGAAGCATGTAGATACCGGTATACATGGCCAATCCATATAAGAATTCGCTCGAACCAATCAATACGATCGGAAGTTTTATATCATCGTCATAGAACATCCTCTGAAAAGTCCCGTTCATATAGCCGATCACCGTATAGAGCAGTATATGGAACCCCAGCGAGTTTCCCCAGAACAAATCAGCCATTATACCTGAGACGACTCCCACGAACATACCTTCCTTTTTTCCCCGCATGAATCCGAAGGAAGAAGTTACAATAATCAAAAGATTCGGTTTAATCCCCGCAAATGATAATTGGTGGAAAACAGATCCTTCCAACAGAAAGCATATCAAAATTATCACGAATGTAACAAGCTTTCTCTTCATAAAATCATTCTCCTTCACCGTCCTCATTATCCGTCAGCATGTCCTGCTTTGTCGTAGTGATCACAAGTACTTCCTGGAGTTTACTGAAATCAACTGCCGGCGTAATGTAACCGGAACGGGTCAGATTATTCGCGTCCACCTTGATATCGCTGACATATCCTATAAATAGTCCTTGAAGGAAACGCGAACTTACATGCGAGGTTACGACTTGTTCCCCGGCTTCTATCTCATTATCGTTATTCGCAAGCTTTTCGAAATACAGACGGCCGTCCGCCATCAGTTCCAGATCGCCCCTGACCATACAGGTATCGGAGGTGGATAACATCATGGCGCTTACGTTACTGGCATCGTCAATGATCGAACGAACACGGGCATAATTCGGACCGACTTCTGTGACGATCCCCACAAGCCCGCTTCCGGCGAGGACGTTGGAATTCACCTGTACGCCGTCTTTGCTTCCTTTGTCAATGGTGAAGTCCGCATACCAGTTGCTTCCGTTATTCATAATTACATGGGCGCCGATCTTCTCATAATCCGAATAATTTTCGTCTAATTTATATAATTCCCTCAGACGTTCCAACTCATACTGTTCCTGCCGCAGACGTGTATTGTCAATCGTAAGTTCGTCTACTTTCGTCTGCAGCTTTTCATTTGCCTTCTTCATGTCCTCAAGCGTCTCAAAATTATCTGTCAGATCGGTTAGGAAACGCCCTACATAGCTGATTCCTTTCTGCATGGGAATCACCGTATATCCGGCGACAAACCTAAGGGGACCGCCTCCGTCCGTAAAGCGTTCGATTCCAAGAAGGATCACACTGACAACGACAATTATGATCAGCACATATTTACTTGAAAAAGAAGATTGGTTCTTAGTCTTCATATTATCTCATCCACCTATAATTCTCATCAATCATGGAAAACGCAAATTTTCTCAATTCTTTTGACTGGATAATCTTCTTTAATCCAGTTACCGCGCAGATATCCGGTTCTACAGAGGTCCTGGTCTGGATTCCGACCATCTCTTCCACATATGACTCAAGCCCCGCCGTATGAGCGATTCCGCCGGTCAGGAAGATCCCGTTCTTATGGATAGCCCGGCGTACTTCCGGGGGCGTACGCTCCAGTAAGGACTGAATTGCCTGCACACATTCAATAAGCGGATCTTTCATGGCGAGTCTGACAAGATTAATGGAAATGCCTTTGCGCATTGGGACTCCGGTAATAAGATCCCGTCCCGCCACGGTCAGCATAGATTCCACTTCACTGGTAAAGATGCCGAAACTCTTACGAAGTACTTCGGCCGTATGTCTTCCAATCAGGAAATCATGGCTGTGCCGCACCAGATTGACGACCGCCTGGTCAAAAGTGGCGCCTCCGATCTTCAGAAGGCGGTTCATAACCATACCGCCGCCGGCTATAATAGAGATCTCCGTAGTCTCGCCGCCGAAATTGGCGATCAACAATCCGTTCGTATTCTGCACGTCAAGATTCAATCCGACGGCGTCCGCGATAGACCGTTCCACGATATTCACTTCTTTCGCTTTGGCCGTCGAATGGATAACCAGGTCAAAAAAAGCCTTTTTCTCTACCTCCGTTACATCTGTAGGTACCGCTACTACATATTCAGAGCCCCGGGCAAACTGCCTGTCTTTCTTCAGCAGATTCTGAAGAAGATGCTGCATCCCGTGAAATCTTGATATAACGCCTTCCTTCATCGGAAAAACAACCTCTATATTAGACGGAGCCTTCTCATACATCATAAAAGCGTCATCGCCTACCGCATAGATCTCGTTCCCGTCTTTTAAAGCGATCACGTCTTTTTCTTTCCATATTACATCATTCTTCTTATCGTAGACCTTCAATTCATAGGAACCAAGATCCAGACCGTATACGTTCCTAGCCATCTGACCAGATCCTTTCTAAAGCAGCGCCTCTTCCCGAAAACTCATATATTGATTATTGCCAATGATAATGTGATCTAACAGCTCAATTCCGATTAATGCGCCTGCATCAAGGATTCTTTTTGTGATCAGTATATCTTCCCGGCTGGGAGTCGGATCGCCGCTTGGGTGGTTATGCATTAAAACAATAGATACTGCATTCTTTTGTAATGCTTCTATAAAAAGTTCTCTCGGTGTAATCAATGAAGCGTTTACCGTTCCTTTTGATATGTTCGTCTCACCGATCAATCGCGCTTTCGTATTCAGCATCAGAAGCTTCATAACCTCCTGCTTCTCATGACGCATATCTTCCATATAGTATCTGGCGATGGAGCCAGGTTCAGAAAAACATAACGCTTCCTGATAAGACGCTTTCGACAGACGCTTGGCAAGTTCTGAGATACAGGAGATCTGGATTGCTTTTACTTTTCCGATTCCTTTGATCGCCGTTAACCGCTCCATACTGAATTGGTGAATACCTAAGATTCCGGTTCCGCCTGCATGGTAGAGAATCCGTCTCGCCAATGCTAAGGCATTCTCTCCGCGGGTGCCGGTTCGAAGCAGTACGGCCAGCAGTTCTTCGTCGCTTAAGCTTGCGCTCCCCTTCTGTTCACATTTCTCATAAGGGCGTT
Source organism: uncultured Dorea sp. (assembly GCA_910585725.1). GTDB lineage: Bacteria > Bacillota > Clostridia > Lachnospirales > Lachnospiraceae > Sporofaciens. Next base: position 74,339 of record CAJUFA010000003.1, read on the forward strand.
CCTTCTCCGGTATCCCTTTTATGGTATTAGACTGATTCATCTTATCTTTGGATTCGTATGACACATAATAGAAGATTTAAAATATTAAAGTACAATACTGCTATACTAACTATATTGTAACTATACTAATACTATAACTATACTATAAGAAACGATAAATTATAATAGCAAGAACAACGCCGACAATACTTGCGATTGTAATCTTGATCGACAAGCCAAACGTCAGTACCAAAATACCCAGATTCAGGACTACCGGATCTTCTAATCCAAACGATTGTCCATAGCTAAGCCATTTCAAAGCAGGTACTCCCTCTGCCAGCATTCCGATAAATCCTCCAAGTACGATTCCTGTTAAAATAAACAAGAATAAAGCCCAGGAGTTTTTGCTTCCTGTTCCTTTCATATGTACCCTCCCCCGTTTTTCTATCTAAAAAACTCAATATATTTTATCACATTTCAGAAACAGTGTATAGAGTTATCACATTAAAAATTTCTTAATCCGCAGGCCGCTGTGTCGAAAATGCGAAAAATTTACAGAACACAATATTCTGCCGCAATCGCTTCCGTTACCTTAAGACCGTCCATTGCGGCGGATGTGATGCCTCCGGCATATCCTGCCCCCTCTCCGCAAGGGTAGAGCCCTCTTATCCTGCTTTGCATGGTATCATCCCTTAAGACGCGCACGGGAGACGACGTACGGCTTTCTACTCCGGATACCACTGCGTCCGGGCGGTCGTAACCTTTCAGGCGCTTTCCAAAGGAGCGGATCCCCTCCTCCAGTGATTCTGCAATTTCTTCCGGGAAGATGGCTCTTACGTTTCCCCATTTATAATCGCCTTTCATCTGGGGAAGAATCTCTGATGATCCCAGGGAGGGACGGTTATTGCAGAAATCTTCAAATAACTGAACCGGGATACTTCCATCCCCGGCCTGATATGCGGCTTCTTCCAGCCTTCGCTGAAATTCCATTCCCGAAAGAACGTCAAAATCAAGCCCCTGCGCTTTATAATCGTCAGGAGAGACCGTCACAATCACGGCGCTGTTAGCGTTGATTCCGTCTCTGGCGTGATAACTCATGCCGTTGACAGCCAGACGTTTTTCCTCTGACGAAGCATTGACAACATATCCCCCTGGACACATGCAGAAGGTATATACGCCTCTGCCGTTCGGCAGATTTGCCGTTAATTTATAGGCGGCCGGTGGAAGATCCGGGCTTTCTTCTATTCCGTACTGAGCGAGATTTACCATGGACTGAGGATGCTCCATACGGACGCCTACGGCAAAGGACTTGGCCTCCATGGGAACGCCCAGATCTTTGAGCATGGCGAAAGTATCGCGGGCGCTGTGCCCGATGGCCAGAATTGCTGTTTCTGTTTCCAGGATCTCTGTTTCTAAATTTTCTGTTTCTAAATTCTCTGATTCTAAGATGTTTTTTTCTGCCCGGCTTATTCCGTTTAAGACTTTAAGGCCGGATAATCGGGGAACGCCTTCTTTTTCCACGGTCATTAGATCAATCACCTGAGTATGGAACCTGACCTCTCCGCCGCGGGAAATAATATATTCCCGCATACTCTTTACCACGTTTGCAAGAATATCCGTCCCGATATGGGGCTTGTTCTGATAGAGAATCTCTCTCGGAGCGCCGTTTTCCACGAAAATTTCCAGGACTCTCATATTGCGTCCTTCTGAATCGTGAACAAGGGTATTAAGTTTCCCGTCTGAAAATGTTCCTGCGCCGCCTTCACCGAACTGGACATTGGAATGGGTATTTAATACTCCCGTATTCCAGAAAGCTTCTACATCCCTGAGCCGTTCGTCTACAGATCCTCCACGTTCCAGAAGAATCGGGCGGTAACCAAGGCGCGCCAGTTCGTAACCGCAAAAAAGTCCTGCGGGACCCGTTCCGATCACAACAGGACGATGGGCAAGCGGTTTGACGCCGCGCACTTCTATAAAATATGCTTTTTCTTTCGGCTGAAACTGAATGTTGGAAACGTTCTGCCTCTTTATCCGCTTCTTCAGCTCGTTTTCATTTTTTACTTCTACATCCACGGTATAGACATAGAAAATCTGTGGTTTTTTCCGCGCGTCCAGAGACTGCTTTTTTCGCGTATAGGAAAGAATCGCCTCATCTTTGATACGCAGAACCCGGCATATCTTTGTTTTCAGATCTGCTTCCGTATGACCAACGTCTAATTTTAACTGACTGATTCGAATCATTTATATTTACTCCTTATGATTATTTTTCTTTGGCTCCTAAGAATTCTACCGCGGCGTCATATGCCTCGGCGCTTGTTGTTTCTATATCAGGAACCAACATTCTTTCGTTATTGTCGCTGTCCGGCCGAAAAAAGCGTCTGTGAGAAACGTTTGCCTGAATCTGCGAATTTTCTAAAGTCGTATAGATAACATCTCCGTAACAGTTCGGCATATTACTGCTTGGCTCGCCGACCAATGCGCCAAGTTTCCCGTCCCTTACAAATACGCATAGCATCGTAGCCGAGCTGAATGTATAACGATTACAGAGTACGGCCAGGCTTACATCTGGATTCTGTATACATTCTTCAGAACCATCGGACCTGCTTGTGCCGCTGTCACGGACATAGGAATCCCTCTGCTGTTTTGCTTCCGGAGAGTAACGAGTGATATCCCCATAAACCGGCACAGTCATTCCCATTGCTTTAATCAGCTCTTCACATGCCATGGAATTGCCGCCCGGATTGTCGCGGACATCGATGATGACCTTCGTACATCCTTCTTCAACGGCTTTTTTTAACTCTTCTGCAATATCCTTGAGATTATCGTCATATACACACTTGGCAAAATGAACAACAAATATGTCTCCGTCCATAGACCAGGAATTATTTAACTCTTCATAATTATCTGAACTTTCAAACTCTTTCTTATCTTCCTCGCTTATGTAAGCACATTTAAACGAGGAACCGTCGTCAAGCTTCACTGTATAATGATCTTTGGACATATCTGCACCGGCAAGTTCTAATATACTCTTCGCATTAAAATAATTATTATAATTTATTTCCCGGGCCATCTCATTCTCGGCAGGGATCTCTTTATCTATTACAGCAAAGATTTCTTCAGAATTTACATCGTCAATAGCCGTTATATATCGCTTTGTTCCCTTCCCTTCCTGCGTATACATACGCCCGTCCTGATAAGAATGGGAAATATCAAGGTAATCCTCTTCTTCCCACCAGATACAGGTATGACCGTCTCTAAAGAAACAAAAGTATTCCGCCGTTGCAATCTGGAAATCTATCCAGGACATCTTGTTCTTCGTCGCTTTTATATATTTTTCCTTCGCACTTTCATAGGCGGAAACGTCGCTTCCGTCAACAAAGAAAGGATGTACTGATTCTATAAACGCAATCGCTTGATTCCGATCCTCTTCTACTTCTCTTGCCGTGAGTATATCCGGGTGTGCTTCTATATCAGAAGACTGATGTGTTCCTTCATTATTGCCCGCTGATCCAGAATATATGATAATCCCTCCTGCTATCAGCAGTACGGCAATGATAAGTATAAATGAAAGTCTGTTTTTTTTACTCATAATCTCTGCATTTCCTTTCCTTAGAACACTCCGTTGATTTTATTATACAGCATTTTTTCAGAGAATGAAACGCATATTTTTCTTGTAAAACAAATCAGAAACGCATATAATGAAAATCAAAAAGCGGGTGGATTCTATGCTGGTAAAAGAAGTGATTCAAGAAGTAGCAGAACTGTCGCTGGATGCCTTAAACGAAGCAAAGGAACGGGATATGGACGACTCATTCGTTCTTAGCGGAACCAGCGCTAAATTCAGGATCACTTTTGGGCTTATATAGCCCTGCCGGACGCCGCTTTTCCTGCGATACATCCGGTCGCCCATGCCCATTGCAGGTTGTACCCGCCGCAGATGCCGTCGACGTCCAGCAGTTCCCCTGCAATATAAAGACCCTTCACGTATTTGGATTCCATAGTCCGAGAAGATATCTCCGTCGTCTTTACGCCGCCGGCACAGACCTGGGCATTCTCGAATCCGTTTGTATCCTGAATAGTAAGGATTATTTTTTTGCATTTTCCGGCAAGTATCCGAACCTGCCGGTCAGTCAGGTTTGACATTCTTGTATGCATCTGCAGCTCTGCCAGTTCCAATATTCTTGGAATCAGTTTCTGATGAAACACTCCTGACAGACACTCTTTGACAGTCAGGTTTGTCCGTCTTTCAGAAATTCCTGAAAGCAGCGCGGATACTTCTTTGTCAGAGTATTCTGGTAAAAGATCCAGCAATACTTCCGTTCTCTTTTTCTGATATAATCCCAATGCAATATGACGGCTGATCTGAAATACAGGGATTCCTGAGATTCCGTATGCGGTAATCTGTAATTCTCCCGTATCCGACCCGGCAGGTATTCCGTCTATAAGCGCAGTAACTTTTGCTTCTGTGCGCACGCCCGACGCTTTTACAAACGGATGGTTCTTCACCTTAAGCTGAACCAGCGCCGGCGCCACCGGAGTAAGATGGTGTCCCAGAGATTTTGCCAGTTGATACCCGCTTCCGTCCGAGCCAAATGCAGGCGCAGCTTTCCCTCCACACGCAAGAATGACCTGGTCCGTCCGTAAAACCAGGCTGTCGTCTCTCATACAGAAGCCCTTTTTATCCCGGACAATGGATCGAATCTTAACTCCGCAGCGAACCATTACTCCCAATCGTTTCAGTTCAAGCTCCAGAAGCTCCAGCACCGCAGCAGCCTGATCGGAACGCGGATACACGTACTCTCCCCTTGATCTTGTCACCAGTCCCATAGATTCAAAAAAATCCAGCGTGTCCTGATATCCGAACTGCTCCAACGCTTTTCTGACAAACGAGATATCTTCACCATGGTAACAGGAATCGGCGCAGGATGCGTCTGCCTGCCGGTTTGTCAGATTACAACGTCCGTTTCCGGTGGCAAGGAGTTTCTTGCCTATCTTCTCTTTCTGTTCCAGGATGAATATTTCTGCGCGCCTGTTATTCCTTGCCGCTGCAATAGCCGCCGCCATACCGGCGGCTCCCCCGCCAATGATTCCAATTCTCATCTTATTCCCCGCCATTCTGTTTCAATTATAGATCTGCAACGCCTTCCCGCGCCAGATATTCTAACATAGATTCACAACGCCTTCCCGCACCAGATATTCTAACGACATCAGGATTCCAAGCCTTGCATGAGGCCAGGTCAGTCCTCCCTGAAAATAGACTGCATACGGCGGTTTGATGGGTCCGTCGGCGCTTAGCTCGATGGAAGATCCCTGTACGAATGCGCCGGCCGCCATAATGACGTCGCTGTCATATCCCGGCATCGCCCAGGGAATCGGCGTCACAAAAGAATCCACCGGGGCCGCCGACTGAATTCCCTTACAGAACGCGATCACGCCCTCCGGCTTTCCGAATGTTACCGCCTGGATAATATCGTGTCGGCTTTCTCTGCCGTCAGGTATCACGGGATATCCCAGTCTTTCATAAATATTCGCCGCAAAGACGGCGCCTTTCAGCGCGCCCGCCGTTACGGTGGGCGCAAGGAACAGTCCCTGATAGAAAGACTGCATCACGCCCAGAGACGCACCCACTTCTTTGCCAAGACCCGGAGAGGTCAGACGATATCCGCACGCGTCTATCAGATCTTTGCGTCCGGCGATATAGCCGCCGATGGGAGCCAGGCCGCCGCCGGGATTTTTGATCAGCGAGCCGACTACCAGATCCGCCCCCAGATCGCTTGGTTCGATGGTTTCCACAAATTCCCCGTAACAATTATCCACCATACAGATTATATCCGGGCGGATATCCTTCACGAAATGAATCAGTTCTCCGATCTGCTCTACGGAGAAACTAGGTCTTGTCTGATATCCTTTGGAACGCTGGATCGTCACCATCTTCGTCTTTTCATGGATCGCTTTGCGGATATTCTCATAATCAAAAGTCCCGTCTTCTAATAATTCCACCTGGGAATAGGAGACTCCGTATTCTGCAAGCGAACCCTTAGACGGACGGATTCCGATGACTTCTTCCAGCGTATCATAAGGCTTTCCTACCGGCGACAGCAGCTCGTCTCCCGGTCTTAGGTTCGCGCTTAAGGCAATCGCCAGCGCATGGGTCCCGCAAGTGATCTGGGGGCGCACTAATGCGCTCTCCGTGTGGAATACGGAGGCATATACGTCTTCCAGCGTATCCCTTCCCGCATCGTTGTAACCATAACCGCTTGCATAATGAAAACAGCCTTCACTGACCTGGTTTTTCTGCATGGCCTGAATCACCTTTAACTGGTTATACTCCGCGGTTTCGTCGATGGCAGCAAAGCGCTCTTTAAGCCCGGCTTCTATCTCCCGGCCAAATTCCAGCACTTCTTTACGAACCCCTAATTCCTGATATAATGAAGCGATATCGGGAGTATAATCTGTTTTATCTGACATCATATCAATTTTCCTTCTCTCTTAAGTTTACTTTATCTCCAGGAATCCAGTATTTTTGTCCTGACGGCGGCACACTTGGCGTCAAATTCCGGATTCAAAGGTCTGATCTGCATGATCACTTCCGCCGCTTCCTTATACTGCCTCATATCATACAGCAAAGAAGCGCGGTTCAGTTCAAACAACGATTCCTCCCCTTTACTGCGGATCAGCGGCCTTAATTTCAGCAGTTCCCTGTAGGTCGCCTCTGCATTATGTGAATGAGAGTAAACCGTCAACAGCGTATTCATTTTCTTAATAAATCTGCTTGTAAATAGTCTTCTCAAATTAACTCTCCCCTTATTCTTTTGTCAAAAACATAATTCTTAATTGTATCAAAAATCCATGCGGCGCCGTGCGAACAGTATCATATCCTGAAGAATCTTCTCTTCGTCATGAGAATAGTCTTCTTTATTTATCCAGACTACGTCTCTTTCCCTCTTAAACCAGGTAATCTGTCTCTTGGCGAAATGCCTGGTATCTCTTTTTAACATATAGACTGCCTCATCAAGACTTTTCTCCCCTTCAAGATAAGACAGGATCTCTTTATATCCTAATCCCTGCATGGAAACCATGTCTCTGGTACACCCCATCTCCCTCAGGGATTCTACTTCTGCCGTAAGTCCTGCTTCCATCATCTGGTCAACCCGCCGGTCAATGCGCTCATAGAGCTTTTTGCGGTCGTCGTTCAATACAAAGTAAATAAATCTGTACGGCGATTCCTTCCGCCGTTCTTTTTCGTTGTGTTCCGAGATCTTCTGTCCTGTCTGACGGTAGAATTCCAACGCCCGAATTACACGTTTTACGTTATTCGCATGGATCTGCCGCGCCGCTTCGGGATCCACCGATTTCAGCTGTTCGTGAAGTATCCCGCTTCCATGATTTTTTGCCGCTTCTTCTAATTCCTTTCGATAAGAATCGTCTCCGTCATTTTCCGAAAAATCAATATCATAGAGCAGCGCCTGGATATAAAAGCCTGTGCCCCCGACGACGATTGGAATATGCCGATTGGCGTAAATCTTCTCAAGAGCCGCCTTTGCCATCTGCTGAAAACGAACCACGTGGAATTCCTCCCATGGTTCCAGAGCATCCACCAGATAATGAGGGATTCCCCCCATTTCTTCGGGACGGATCTTGGCGGAGCCTATGTCCATATGTTTATAGACCTGCATAGAATCCGCGGAAATAATCTCCCCCCCGATTGCATTTGCAAGTCCGATGGAGGCTTTTGTTTTTCCCACGGCCGTAGGTCCGGTCAGCACGATTAATGGTTTCTTCCTTATATCTTCCATGGTCATACGATCCTCTTAAACTTTTTTTCCAGCTCCCGGCGGCTCATGGCGATGATCGTCGGCCGCCCATGCGGACAATGATAGGGATTCTCAAGAGTCAGAAGTTCGCCGATCAAGGCGTCGACCTCTGACGCCGTAAGCTTCATATTTCCTTTTACCGCCGCTTTACAGGACATAGACGCAACCTTCTCATCGATCAGTTCCGGAGAAAGATTCCGGTTCACCTCGTCTGACAAACCGTCTAACATCTGCAAAAGCAGTTCCTTCTTTGCAATACTGAAGAGATTATCAGGAACAGCCCTGACCGCGTAAGATTCCTGTCCGAATGCTTCAAATTCGAATCCGATCCGGGTAAATCGATCCATGTACCGGTTCAGAAGCTCAGCCTCCTGCATACTCAGCTCAAGAATAATGGGCGGACTGATCATCTGGGAGGTAAAATCTCTCGTCTTCATACTCTTTAATGTTCGCTCATATAAGATACGTTCATGGGCGGCATGCTGATCGATAATATAAAGATTCTCATGATATTCCGCCAGCCAGTAAGTTTCAAAGACCTGACCGATCAGATGATATTCGTCTTTCGCCTCCCTGGTCAATAATTTCTCTTCAAATAAATTCAGCTGTTTCGGCTCTTCATCTTCCTGCTTCTTCGGATTTTTTGCGTACTTTGCAGCCTCACGGATACGGTCGGTCTGGATCTCTGGCCTGAATATACTGTTCTTATCCTTTACCTCCGCAGAAGAGCGTCGGCTGTGGTAGGCCGCGACACGTTCTTTCATCTTCTCCATGAAATAATCCAGATCCCGCTCAGAGGACGGAGGCAGGGACTGTCTTGAACCTGCGGCGCTCTTGACGGCCGGTTCATCGCTCTTACTATATCTGTCGTTCCTAACATATCCAGGACGGTTCCCGGTATCGCCGTCATCTTTGGGAAGATTCCCGGTATCGCCGTCATCTTTGGGAAGATTCCCGGTATCGCCGCCATCTTTGGGACGGTTCCCGGTATCGCCGTCATCTTCGGGAAGATTCCTTGGAACGTCCAGTTCTACATGAGGAATCAATTCTTCTGCATGAAGTCCCCTGTTTACCGTCTCAAAGACCTGATTATAGACCTCCTGCTGATTATGGAATCGCAGTTCCATCTTGGCGGGGTGTACGTTGACGTCCACATTTTCACCGTCAATCTCCATGTGCAGCGTCACAAAAGGGTACTTATGCTGCATGGAGAAGTCCTTATAAGCGTCTTCAATAGCTTTCGATACTACAGAATTCTTCACATAACGCCCGTTGATAAAATAATTCTCGAAATTCCGGTTTCCCCGGGAAATCACAGGTTTTCCCAGGAATCCCGTAATCTTAAGCCCCGGCGTCTCCTGCTTCACCAAAAGAAGGTTCGAAGCGACGTCCCGTCCGTAGACGTGGTAGATTACATCCTTCAGATTCCCGTTCCCGGAGCTGTGAAGCTTCGACTGTCCGTTATTAATGAACTGAAAGGAAATCTCCGGATGAGACAGCGCAAGCCTGGTCATCAGGTCCCCTACATGGCTCGCCTCGGTTACAGGCGTCTTTAAAAATTTCCGTCTGGCAGGAACATTGTAGAACAATTGCCGGATCAGAAATGTGGTTCCGTCCCGGGAACCCGTATCCTCTATGTCTACTTCTATCCCGCCGTTGATCCGGTATCTGGTTCCAAATGCCTGCTCCTTCGTCTTTGTGATCAGTTCCACCTGGGATACTGCCGCGATACTTGATAAAGCTTCTCCGCGGAATCCCAGAGAACCGATTCGCGTCAGATCGTCCACCGAACGGATCTTACTGGTAGAATGGCGCAGGAAAGCGCTGGGAACTTCTTCCCGTTCAATCCCGCATCCGTTGTCCGCAATCCGGATCATCGTCGTTCCGCCCTCTTCGATCTCCACGACGATAGCCGTCGCTTTGGCGTCGATGGCATTCTCCACCAATTCTTTTACGACAGACGCCGGCCGCTCAATCACTTCCCCCGCCGCGATCTTATCTATTGTAACCGTATCCAAAACCCGTATCTTGCTCATAGTATTTTGTCCTTATATATTTCTTTCCTTCTGGGTAGTCGGCAACCTGTTTTCAAGTAAACAGGCAGTTCGGAGCGCTCCGAACCGCCGTACTTCTACCATCGGTTTTTCAGCTTATTCTGCAGTTGGTACAGGGTATTCAACGCGTCTATGGGAGTCAGATTGCCCAGATCCAGTCCCTTGATCTCTTCGATCACATCGTCATCTTTCACCGTATCAAACAGAGACATCTGCGCCAGATCCACCTCGTCGTAATGTTTTGGCTTAGGGGCCTGCTGTTCATGGCCATGGGAAGCAATATCTTTGATCTTATCCGTAATATCCGCCTGTACCAATTCTTCCACAATCTCTTTTGCCCGTTCGATGACGGTTTCCGGGACCCCTGCAAGCCGGGCCACCTGGATACCGTAGCTCTTGTCCGCGCCGCCTTTTACGATCTTGCGAAGGAAAATGATGTCGTCGCCCTTCTCCTTCACGGCGATACAATAGTTATTGACGTTATTGATCTTACCTTCCAGCTCCGTCAGCTCGTGATAATGGGTTGCAAATAACGTCTTGGCGCCTAGAAGCTTACTGCTGCTGATATGCTCGATCACCGCCCAGGCTATACTCAGCCCGTCGAAGGTACTGGTGCCGCGGCCGATCTCATCGAGGATCAGCAGGCTTTTGCCGGTTGCGTTGCGTAAGATATTCGCCACCTCCGTCATCTCTACCATAAAGGTGCTCTGTCCGCTTGCCAGGTCGTCGGAGGCTCCTACCCTGGTGAAGATCCGATCTACCAGACCGATATCCGCACTGGAAGCCGGGACAAAAGAACCGATCTGCGCCATCAGGACGATCAGCGCCGTCTGCCGCATGTAGGTAGATTTCCCCGCCATATTCGGACCCGTAATAACGGAAATCCTTTTCTTCTTATCATTCAGATAGGTGTCGTTCGCGATAAACATATCATTCGGGATCATTCTCTCCACTACCGGATGACGGCCGTCCTTGATGTCGATGATTCCTTTCTCATTAATTCCCGGGCGGACATAACGATTCCGCTCCGCCGTCAACGCCAGAGAGGAAAAGGCGTCTAACTGCGCGACAGCCTGCGCGCTTGACTGAATCCTTAATATCTCTGTCCCGATCTTATCCCGTACTTCACAATATAACTGATACTCTAACGCGTATAATCTGTCCTCTGCTCCAAGGATCGTATCTTCCAATTCTTTCAGTTCCGGAATAATATAACGCTCCGCATTGGCAAGGGTCTGCTTGCGGGTATAATATTCCGGCACCAGATTCTTAAAAGAATTTGTCACCTCCAGATAATAACCGAACACCTTATTAAAGCGGATCTTGAGATTCTTGATCCCCGTCTTCTCCCGCTCGTCTGCTTCAAGTTTCGCAAGCCATTCCTTCCCGTCAGATTTGGCGGATCGCAGCCGGTCTACTTCTTTGTTGTAACCTTCCTTAATAATGCCGCCTTCCCGCATGGCGACAGGCGGTTCTTCTTTGACGGCGTTTTCTACCAGCTCGCAGAGATCCTCAAGGGTGTCCAGACCGTCATATAATTCCCGCAGAAGCGGCGATTTCATTTCCTGCAGTATGTATTTGATATGAGGCAGCATCTTGAGGGAACGCTCGAAAGCGATCAGATCTCTGGGATTCGCCGATTGATAGGTAATCTTGCATACCAGACGCTCCAGGTCATAGATAGAAGAAAGATATTCCCGAAGTTCTTCTCTGGAAATGGCGTTATTCTTTAATTCCTCCACCGCGTCCAGACGGCGTTCGATCTCCTGCCTGTCAATCAGCGGCTGTTCGATAAATTTGCGGAGCAGCCGCGCCCCCATAGCCGTCTTCGTCTTGTCGATCACCCACAGAAGAGAACCTCGTTTCTGCTTCTCCCGAATGGTTTCGGTAAGTTCCAGATTCCGGCGGGTAGAGCTGTCAAGGAGCATATATTTTCCCGTTGCGTAGATCGAAAGCCGGGTAATATGCGACAGATCCCTCTTCTGCGTTTCCAGCAGATACTTAAGCAGCGCTCCTGCCGCGATCATCCCGCAGTCGTAGTCCTTAAGCCCCAGCCCCTCCAGTTCTTTTACATGAAAATGATCCATAAGAGTACGTTGACAGATCTTATCGTCAAAGTACCAGGAATCCAGAGAATATAACGTAATCCCAAGCTTTTCCTTCAGAAGCTCCAGATCCATACCGCTCATGTAGAACGATTCATTGCAGATCAGCTCCGACGGCATGAATTTATAAATCTCGTCAAACAACTTCTCTGTATCACTTAATTCTGTGACTACATACTCTCCTGTAGTTACGTCCGCCACAGACAGACCGTAACGGTCCGTAATATAGACCACGCACATGATATAGTTATTCTTTGTCTCGTCTAACGCCTGTACATCCAGATTCGTACCCGGCGTCACAATCCGGACCACATCACGCTTTACCAGCCCCTTTGCCGTCGACGGATCTTCCATCTGCTCGCAGATCGCTACTTTATATCCCTTGGATACCAGCCGGTTCAGATAACCGTCTACGGCGTGATAAGGAACGCCGCACATCGGCGCCCGTTCTTCAAGCCCGCAGTTTTTACCGGTCAGTGTAATCTCCAGCTCTTTCGACGCAGTCAGGGCGTCGTCAAAAAACATCTCGTAAAAATCCCCTAATCTATAAAATAAAATGCAGTCCTGATACTCCTTCTTCGTCTCCATGTATTGCTGCATCATCGGTGTCAATTCCGCCACAGTTATACCTCTCTTTTGTCTTTTGATTCTATCTGCCGCGCCCGGCGCGTTTCTTAATTATAGCATTTCTATTCCAAATAAAAAAGACATAACTTCAATAAGTTTTCTATCCTACATAACTTCAAAATGCCTGTCAAACCACCTGCCATACACGCCGATCAGCGGTCCGTTCAGACACGCCATGATAACAGTCCCCGCACCGACTCCCTTAAGTCCGTGAAACAGACAAAAGGAAAGAACCAATGTCAGTACGAAGAAGAAAAGATCAAACCGTAATTTGAATCTGGGTAACTCGATCTGATATTTTTCACTGATTCCCTTTACAAAGAATTCATAGACCTGCGGATAATACTTGTTTCTGAAATAAAGCAGGGCTCCGAATGCATTGATAAAGAATCCGATGATAAAATAGATTATCCGCGTGGTCATAGGCAAAGTTCCCGGCATATGCAGATCCGGGTTGAAATGAGGAATCAAAAGTCTCCAAAGATCCAGCAGGAAACCATAGATCACGCCCGATAAAAACGCGCCGAAATATAACGGCTTTATCTGTCTCATGGCGACGCAGAACACAAGAAACAGGATTCCCTGAACCAGATACTCCGCCTGACCGAAGGTTAGAAAAGGTATTTTCATGCTGACAAGATATGCCGGTGATACGATCACCGACAATCCAAAATCTGCGGCCGTCAGCATTGCCGTAGCCAAAGACAGAACCAGCGCTCCTGCCAGATATACTATCTCGTTACTGACTTTCATCTTCCTCATAACAAACCTCCGTCAGACGGCCAAAAAACCGCTTCTTACACAACATACGCCGCCATGAGACTTCGTGTCTGCCGGCGCGCTTCACTACCGGATCTGGGAAAGTATGCTTGGATCCTTGATCTTCGTGTCTTCCGCAAATAACAGGATCTTCGACATAATCTCCGCAGTCTTCGGATCATCGTCGATAAACGGCAGGAAGATGCGTCCTCTGTGCTGGGAATGCACAGGCACGACAGACAGCATGGAATTGCCGATCTGATGCACTACGCCGCTTCCGAGATGTACGGAATACTGTCCAAGCTTCCCTTCAATCAGGGCATGATTTCCTTCCAGACGTACATTCCTGATCTTAAACAGGTCAAGATTACATTCGGCAATCGTCCTTCTCATCTCTATGGTCGAATGGCTGGTCTCCGGATCTACGCCGCCCGCATGGGCAACGCTGACCGCTAAGTCTACGTCCCTCATCACTTCACTGTAGATCACATCCGGGATCTCTTTGATCTTCTTGACTTCCCCTGTCTTCCTGTCGGAGAATACGACCCACTCCAGTGTCGGCGCTTCGATGTCGCTTGGCGTAAACCAGTCTGCCATGGCATAGATACAGGCAACGATATTTTCTTTATAATAGATCTTCTGCAGGCCGTCCTCATAATCGGCCACCCAGCGGCGGTTCTTAAGGGCTCCGACGGTCTTCTGCGGCTGAATCTGGTTGCCGGAAAACAATCGTGAGTCGTCCTTATCAAGTTCCTCCTCCAGTTTCAGGTACAGCTCCCGGAATACCTGCTTAAAGGGTTGTCTGATCTTCTTTTCAAATAAAAGCTTCTGATATTCGTGCCATCGTCCGCTTGCGTACAGATCGAAAGGATGAGCGATCAGAATCCTGTCGTCCGGTTTTACCGGAAGTACGTTTCCAAGATCATCAACGAGTCCTTCGTCTGTCAAAAATCCAATATGCGGCTTTTCGGCCGGGTCGTAATGGTTCGCCCCGGCGTCTGTCCGTTTCACCACCAGGAATTCTACGATGGGACGCACCACCGGGTTTTTCCTGAGTTCCAGGAATTCCCATACTTCAAATGACGTCTGGTCCTCCATCGCCTGTTCCATCATCTGTTTCGTTCTTCCGTACTGATCCTTTAGCTGCTTATTGATCTCCTGATATTTTTTAACCGCATCGTTTTTCTTGTACTTCGCAGGGACAGCTTTGAGAAGCTTCCCGCCTTTTCGGCATTTCAGCGAACTCTTTCCATACTCGTCTATCGATATCATCAATTCCAGCTCGTCTACAGGCTTCCAATCAAAGTATTCCGCAGACTGCTCCACCAATTTCCCCTCCATACGGAGCACAAGACGGGTCACATCGGTAAATCCTGCGTTGACGCTCAAGTTTCGCAGGGCGATCTCTACCGCGCGTCCTTCGCTTGCCCGCCGCTGGGCGCCGAATTGCCTGCTTTCTTTCTTATACTTTTGAATAAACTGATAACGATCCAGAAGTTCTTCGTCTATCTTACGTTTTTGCTTCGGAAGAGGCAGGAGACCTATACTCATCAGAAGATCCTTATTCCGCTTTGCGTCGATCTCTGCTTTCAAATCATCTTTTTTTACCTTTCCGAGGGCGGCGTCCGCATATTTTCTTGCCCTTGCGTGCGCGGCTCCGGTGGAAGAATATTTGGCGGCGTCATAAAGAAGCTTAAAATCCTTTTCCCCGACGTTTTCATAGGCTTCGATAAACCAGTGGATGTCAAAAGCCCCGTCTTTTAATTCTTCCGGTGAAAGAGGCGTATATTTTGCGATAACCGAGGTCAGCTGCTCGTCCAGTCCTTCGCTGGTATGCGCCATGAAATAATAACATGTGCTGGCAAAGCCCGGAAGCTTGAGATACTCTTCGATCATAGGAATCCATTGCTGGGCATACATAGAAAGTTCTGCGAGGCGTTTCTTCGTAATATCAGTTCCTTTAAGCGCTTCCTTAAGATCTTTTGCCGTCTCATCAGGTTTTGGTACGCAGACCGACAGCAGGTGGCTTAATACGACCTTTCGCTCACTGTTAGAGGAATAATAACTATATCCGCGCTGCAGAGTATCTTTCCCAAGCGCCGTCAGAATCTGGATCATATAATTGATACCATAAATAATCCGAATCTGTCGGATGTATCCGGAGAATGGCGTCGGCTGTTCCCCCCTCTTTAACTCTACCTTCATGACGAGGGGGATTAATTCCTGATAGATCTCATGCGCCAGCGTCATAGCCGGAAGCTCGTCTCCTATCGCGTCAAACCGGTATTTCCCGTCCACGGGCTTGATTACGTTATAGCCGAAGAAAGAATTCAGGGCGTAGATTCTGGCGTTCCTTGAGGAAACCGCGCCTTTTTGCTCCACGGTACTGACAGACTCCAGGATGCCTCCCATGTTAAGGAACTCAAAGACTGCTTTATAGAACAGACTTTTATTCCAGATTCCCCGTACATAACATTCCACATAATTCGACAGCCCCAGATAACAATGTCTGGACTCCTGATAAGAATACTGCTTCTTTTCCCGTCCTTCCTGTGCAAGATAATACTGCTGCAGCCGGAATCTCAGGGTAAACGCGCTTCCCCAGTCTTTCTCGTCCGCCAGTCCGAGCCATTTGATCATTTCCGCAAAAACCGGAAGCTCCGCCGCTCGCTTTGTATAGGTTATAGTCTCGCCGTTCCAGCGTTTCTCATTGACGGGGAAGAGATCGTTTGAGGTATTAAGCACAGAAAGGAATCTTGCCGTCCCCCGCAGCGCAAACTCTGCCTTTATTGCATCCGGAACATACTGCGCGCACAATACAGAAAGTAAAGTATTCACCTGGCGATGATAGGAAACGGGCAGCAACAGCTTTTTAAAAGGCGGTTTCTTTAAGAGTCCGTTTCCAAATACCTGTTTATACAGCTTCTCGTTATACTCATAAAAATTTCTCTGCTGGCAGCATTGCCGATAAAGCTCTGTTTCCAGAAGGAGCTGCGGATTCTTAATCTCTTTTTTGTAGAATTCTTCCCAAATATCCCGAAAAGGATAAGCATCCAATGGTTCGGCGTCCGGGTCGCCGCTGATATATCGGCTTGTCTTCAGATCATTCCCCAGAAGCTCCTCCTGGCCCCACGCCGTCTGATAGGACAAGGCTTTATTTTCACCAATCAACTGATCCAGCTTCTTACATACCCTGATACATTCCTCTTCCCCATAAGAGAAGAGACCGGAAGCCTGATTTGGGTCAATCTCCATGGGCGGAAGAGTCCACTCCTGATTCACGTCATACAGACCATATCCCGGTGTGTTCAGAATATCCTGGGCGGCGCTTTTTTCGCCCAAAAGCTCGTCAAGAAGCACCTGTTCTTTTCCTGTTGGAGCCGACATTGCCTGAAGATGAGGGATAACATCCTCAAAATGCTTCGCGTCCTCCTTCTTAAGTCTCAATGCCAGGTCTAAGGCGCCCATCCGGCAGTCTTCGGACTTATTGTCCAGAAGGCGGACGATGCAGCCCGCAAGCTGGGCGTTATTCTGTTTTTCAAGAAGCGCAAGCGTACCTTTGCGCCCTTTTTTATACTTTAGATTCTTTTCGATCTGTATGAAATCCGATTCCTCAAGTTCCATATCGTCCACAAGACGATAGGCTTCCTCGTTGGTATATTCCTCCGGGTTATGCAGAAGATCGAATAGAACCTTCTTTCTGCTCTCCGATACCGGGCGATAAAGCAGCAGACGCGCAGCGGCAGCCCGTGACGCGCTGTAATAAGAATATCCTTCTCCTTGTCCGATTAACGGGATATATCCTGCGGCTTCATCCAATATCTCTTCATCCTGCAGCATCCATGCGATCAGACAGAGCCGTTGGGCTATCACAGAAGGCCCTATAGATACCTGATGCCACGGGAAGATACAAGGCGAAAACGTGAGTCCTTTCTTCGGTAGTCTTCCTAAGATCTCTTTCAGGACGTCATAGCTTCTCCGCGCCTCTTCCCTGTCGGAGAACATCTCCTGGGGATCCATCTTCTTTGGTTCCTTCACTTTGCTGCCCCGGAAGGAATAAATATTACTCTCGTTCTCTTTGACAAGCCGGAAAAAATGACTGTTGGATGATCCCATAAACCCAGGCAGAAAACATGCCGTAAGTTCCAGGTCGTCCGGGTAGTTCAGAATAATTTCTTTTGACGACTGCATCTTAAGGCTTTCTTTCTGAAGAGAAAGGCAAAAATAAGACGCAGTCATCTTCTGGTGCCTGGTGCCGTGAGAAATCAACTCTCCTACGGCTTCGACTGCAAGCTTCGCGTCATAGAAGCCCTTTGCCCAGAGAGCGCAGCTTATAGCAATCGAGTCTTCCGTGGCAAGCTGTTCCTCACAAAATTCGGGTTCCCTCAGGCATCGCCCCATCATCCGCAGCAGTTTTTCAGAGATCCGATCCACGCTCTTCTCATCAAAAATACCGATCCATGTGGACGCCGCGCGCTTAACGGACGAGTAACGGATGAGATTATTTTCTTCAATAACCGTAAACAAATGCAGGAATGCCTCCGGCCGGCCGGCATCCATCGTCTCGCAGACCGCCTGCCTCGCTCCCTCCTGAAGTCTCGCCGCCAGAAGGAATTTGCCGAGGAGTTCATATAACTCTTCATTTCGGCTCATCACGATACTTCTGATCAGCTCGTGGCTTAACATGGCTGTATTCCCTTCTCCAAGAAGGATGTCTTTCACTGCCTGTATCGACTCTTCATCTCCCCGGTCTATCTTCGCCGCCAGCATCTCTGCGTAAGAAAAATAATCATTCCTGGCATGGTCGTAAGTCTCCGGGTCCGTATCCCCGGTCAAAAGATTTGCAAGGGAAACTCCGTAAAAATCGAGTCTTGCGTATGCCCGCAGCGTCTTTACACTCTGTTCTGCAAAGGGTTCATAACTTCCTGAACGGAGACTTCTGCGATACCACCCCGCCGTCATCTGATACTGGTTCATCTGATCCAGCGCGAAGTAGAACTCTTCCTGATATTCCGCCGGTACACAGACATCCACCAGTTTCTGATAGCGGCTCTTATATAATTCACTTAGAGATTCATAACTTCCGTCAGCCAGAAGCTTCCGCATATCGCCGCAGGCGTTCTGAGGAATCGTATATCCGTAGACGTCCGGCAGCATATCTTTTTCCTGAGGGGATAGATGACTTCCCTTCTCCTTTAAACCGTTTACCCAGTTTTCTGTTATCTTCTTTCTTGTCTGATATGTAAATTCCGCCATAATCGCTCCTTTCTAAATTTTTTCTTTCTGTTTATGTACTTCCTGATTCATGAATTTTCTGATTCACCTGCCTCCTGATACATGTACTTCACGATTTATATTCTGCCCGATAACATCGTAAGACGTATCAATGTAAATATCATACCTTCTTTCCAGGGAATCTTGTCTTCGAGATTTGTCAGTTCTTCCTCGTCTGCAAAGACACGATAGATTCCGTCTTCAAAGCACTGGATCGTATTTGCCGCAGCCTTTTTAAGATCGGCGTCTTCTCCTCCATGGCTGCCAAAGGAGATCTTACCTCTCTTTGCCTGCTCTTCAATCTCGTCTCGTGTCAGAAAAGCCAGAATATTCTCCGTATCCTTCCTCTCATTATAGTCCTTTACTCCAAGAGCTGTCAGTTCCAACAGAAGTTCCCTTACATTTTCCGGCTTCTTGTCCAGAACAAAGGGGACCAAGGGCAGTTCTCTGCTCCTTCGTACCCCCGGTTTCTTCATCCTTACATAAATAGTAAACGCCATCCTACTTCCTCCGCACATTAATCTAAGAAATCCGCACTAATATTTGTATACATTAAGTATACCGAGATAATCATAAAATGGCAACTTTTTTTCCAGAGCGTATTAGAAAACTTATTATTCAAAAATGAATGTATTAACGTACGAATCTAAAAGACATGATAATGCGGTTTTTCCTCACCGTACAGCCAATGAGAAAGATAACCTCCAAGGAAAATACCCATGGCGCACAGCCCTGAGAAAATGACCATAAACGGAAGACAGATCTGCCCGAATAATTGAAAAGGCTGATTGCTGTAATCCCAAACCGCCATATGAAGCCATTTGTTTACGATAATACCCGTAATAAATTCCATTGCCGTCACAAATATGATACACCGGAGAATCTGCCTCCATAACGGATCCTCCCAATGAACGGCCTGCCCTTGTATCGTAAAGAAAACCATACAGATTCCGCCAAGGATGAACATGGACCAATGGGAGAATCCGCGGAAAATGATCTCAAAATAGTAATAGAAACATCCTCCAAGTGTCCAAAAAAATAAATATTCGCTGAATTTTCTCATGAAAAAACGCCCTCACTTATGTTATTGCTAAATATAGTGTGAGCGTTTTTGACCTAGATTATATGTGGTATTTATTACTTATCTAAATAATGTATGCGCTGTCAATGTTCATGTACGATAAAGAAGCAAACAACCGAAAAGCAAACAGGTACAAAGTACTGTTCTATCTATTCCACTGAATAATCGCCTTTTTCCAGATGAACATGCGCGTCAATCATGCGGAATTTCCTCCTTCCATGCCTCAATCCGTGAAAATAACTCTTCCATATTAATTCTTGAGAAATCTGTTGTATCAACCTTAATCTGCCTGCCATTAACGCACAAGGCATCAAATCCCCTTTGTTCTATTCCACGAACAAAGTTTTCATAAGAAATAGTTTTTGCTTTTAGGGTTTTCATATTATTCTCTTTCTTTTCCGGATAGCAGTCATTCACTACATGCCCCCTGTGCCTGTCAGGGCTGTTTTCGCGTTCCAGAAAACGCTGGTAAATCACTCTGTAATCACCTGTTAAGGTAACGGTCAATACGGAATATTGATATTTTTCTAAAAGGCTTTTAATTCCTTGTTCTGATGAATATTCAAAATTATTCTCCAAGATAAAAGCTTGTCCTGCTTTCATAAGTTGACCTGCGACATAATACATGATTTCCATACTGGCAATTCCAAGTTTTACTTTTTCTGCTCTCGACTGAAAACCAACATTGTCAAACAGCAATTCTTTAATGGTATCCTTTGAAATAACAGGCAGTTTCAGCTTTTCTGACATAACTTTTGCCATAGTGCTTTTTCCTGCTGCCGGAATACCTGTCACTAATATACAATACATTTCTCATACCTCTTTCAAACCAACTGTTTCTACAGCTACTCCAAGTTCCCTAATCTGTATCCAAAAATCCTCTGATACTAAAAGTGCTTTACATCATCAAAATTCTCCTGCTTGAACAGCTCATTCTTGGCGGTAAAAAGTGTTACGCAATACTTTTACTTCTTTATCTCACATGGCCAAATTCTTCATAAATATCATGAATTTTTTTAGCCGTAGTCTTCCACAAGTATTCCTCCGAAACCTTTAACTGTGCCTTTCTTCCCGTCTCATTTACAATTTTGGTATGATCAAAGACATATCTAAGCTTTTCCGTCAATTCCTGAACATTTTCTGTCTTGAACAGAAATCCATTCTCCCCGTCACGAATTAATTCGGTAAAACCGCCCACATCTGAAGCAAGGACGCAGCATCCAATACTCATCGCTTCGAGAGCTGCTGTTGAAAAAGCTTCCTTTCTGCTTGGAAGGACCACGCACATTGCCTTTTCATAATATTTAAACACATCATTCTGGCTGATCAGCCCTGTAAACACCGTCTTTTCTTCCATATGCACTTCTTCGCATAAGCTTTTTAATTGTTCTTCAGCGCTGCCAGACCCAATGATCGTCAGCCTGACTCTCTCTCTGTATGACTGCGGGAGCAAACTGACTGCACGAATCAGCAAATCTGCTCCCTTAACTTCTTCCAGCCTGCCGCAGAAAACAAACTCTCCGTTAGGCAGAACCGGCTGTTCTCTCTTTCTGATCTCCAGTCTGACACTGTTATGGACAGTCTGTAATTTACTAACGTCGGTGAAGTTAAATCTTCGAATAATTTCATTACGAATAAAATCACTGACACATAAGATCTTATCCACATTATTTACCAGATAACGCCTTACATTATCTATCATCCACGCTTCCCCGGAATTCATGGAATGCATGGTTACTACCGTTGGAATATGCAGAAACTTGCCAAGCATTACTGCGCCAAAGGATATAAATGCATCATGGAGATGGATCAGCCGGAACTCATCGTCCGTATGACCAAGATAGGCAATTGCTCCTTTTAAGAACAGTTGATTTAAAATGGCCGTATCATAATCAAAGATATCTTTTTCCTCCAGAACAGAACGCAGTTTCAGCTCTTCTTTAGAGAGGCTTCGGGTAAAATTCGTATCGATTTCCACTACCTTCAATTCTTCCGTGTCTGCAGTGATTGAGTAAAGCTCTCCCGAAGTATAAGCATAGTCCGAACTTGTCTTCATGCGTCCGACCAGCAATGTAATCTGATATTCAAGCTTTATTAACTCATATATCAGATTCTTTACATGTATTCCGATTCCACCGTAACAAGGTTCGTAATCAGATGATATCATTAATATTCTTTTCATTTGGAAAACCTATCCCTTTTTCTATATTCTGTGACAAAATCTACTTTACTTTTCTATACATGACTCTTCGGGAAAATACCCTCTTCTCTTCATCTCACAAAGAAGTTTCGGCTGAATCTCCGGATAAGTCCAGGCTTCCGGCTCTTCTTCCATAATCACGATCTTTTCAATCTCGCTATACAGCTCTTTTTCAAAGGAGAAAATCTCTGCGTAATAGAGCATCCCGAAGGTCTCCTCTACGTCGGAGCCATCCTTAGAAACCACAGAATACACGCAGACCGGTTCTATATTGTAATCAATCGCACCCGTTTCCTCATACAGTTCTCTCTTCGCCGTTTCCAGAATCACCTCGCCCGGCTCTCTGTGGCCTCCCGGGGTCTCTAAAGTATCCCGGGATTTATGTTTACAAAATACATACTTCCCCTCTGTTCTTGCAATAATCACTGCGAATTTCAGCAGACTGTCCTCCGTCTCTTCATAAAAACGAATCATCATATGTATATCTCGGTCCTTTCCTCAGATCAATTCTTAAATACACGCAATATATTCTTATCTCATCGCTCCGATATAATAGAATCCTCTGCATTCACTTAGCTCTACATCCACATACTTCCCAATCAATTCCTTCCCTCCGCGGAAATGAACCAGCAGGTTATTGCTCAGCCTTCCCGTCACCATCTCAGGATCATGGTCGCAGATATTCTCCACCAGCGCCTCCTTCACGGTTCCTTCATGTACGGCGCAAGTTTCTGCCGCGATGGCCTGCACTTCTTTCAAAAGTCTGTCGAACCGATTCTTTATCACGTCTTCCGGGATCTGATCTTCCATCACGGCCGCAGGCGTTCCCGTACGCTTCGAGTAGATAAATGTGAACGCGCTGTCATACCGTACTTTTCTCACCACGTCCAGCGTCTCTTCAAAATCTTCTTCCGTCTCCCCTGGAAATCCTACGATGATATCCGTTGTAAGAGAGATATCCGGCACTGCCCTGCGTATCTTCTCCACCAGATTAAGATACTGCTCCTTCGTATATCTCCGGTTCATCTTCGTAAGTATGTTCGTACTTCCCGACTGTACCGGAAGATGAAGATGTTTACATATTTTCTTTGAATCGGCCATTACTTCGATCAATTCATCGGACAGGTCTTTCGGATGGGAAGTCATAAACCGAATCCTGTGAAGTCCTTCTATTTTCTCTATTTCCCGGAGAAGCTGGGCAAATGTCATCGGCGTATCCAGGGTCTTCCCATATGAATTCACATTCTGCCCAAGAAGCATCACTTCGCTTACGCCGTCTGCCACCAATTTCTCGATCTCCCGTACAATAGCTTTCGGATCTCTGCTTCTTTCCCGCCCCCTCACATAAGGAACGATACAATAACTGCAGAAATTATTGCAGCCGAACATAATATTGATTCCGGATTTAAAAGTATATTTCCGCTCGTTGGGAAGATCTTCCACGATCTGATCCGTATCTTTCCAGATATCTATCACTGTTCTGTCCGATTCCAGGCGTGTCGCAACCAATTCCGCGAATTTAAAGATGTTATGAGTCCCAAAGATAATATCCACAAACCGATAACTTTTCTTTAGCTTTTCCACCACTTCCGGTTCCTGCATCATACAGCCGCAGAGCCCGATCATCATATGGGGATTCTTCTTTTTTTGCGGCTTTAACTGTCCAAGCCGTCCATATACCCGTGTGTTTGCATTTTCCCTCACGGTACAGGTATTAAAGATGATAAAATCCGCCTGTTCCTCCGAAGCCTCCGCATACCCCATCTCCCTTAAGATACCTCTTAACTTCTCGGAATCCCTGGCGTTCATCTGGCAGCCAAAATTGAGTACGCAAGATTTTGGTAAGCGACCATTTCTTTGTTCAAAGCCTTTTACCCATTTTCTACATTTTGCCATAAAGTAGTATTGCCTGGCCGGTTCTTCTATTGGCGGCTCTGCATGAATGTCTATTTTATCTAAATCATTTTCCTGATACATTTCTATTGATTTTTCTCCCTTTCTGTCATATAATAAAAACTAAGAAATGAGTTTTTAACCGTACAGCCTTATGGCTCAAGCGGGGTACTCGTTTCTTTTTTATATTTATAATATCATATAGATACAATTTCCCATCCACTGCATGTCTTATAACAAGCTCCACATGAAAAACATTATAACGCAAAACTTCTCCATCGTCATCAAAAATCGGAAGGGCAAATCGGGAATCATATCGATACCATCCATATTTTGTATTTAATCATGTATACTCTATATAAATTGCTTCTTATTCTCATCATACTCATATCCAATGTCTTCCAGCTTACTGACAAGCTCTTTCTTCTCTATATCCATATCCTCGCAAAGCGCATCCAAAGTAGGATAATAATCCCGAAGCTTTGTATTAACGACGCTTAATAGGAGCGCCGGATCTTTTGGCAATCCTGTCTGCATATGATTCTCCTCCTGAAACAAGTTTGAAAATTATATATTTTCAAACATACTTTAAATATTCTGTAAAATTCGTTTTTCTGTAACCACAATATCCGGGCGGATATCATGCTCTTCATACGGAATCTCCGGAAAGATCTGGAACTCGAAAGCCAGCGCTATCCTGGGAATCTCAGGACTCTTTGCCAGATAACGGTCATAATATCCACCGCCGTAGCCGATTCGATGACACTCCTCGTCGAATCCAACGCCCGGCATAATCATCAGACTGCCGCATGTATTCTCTGCCGGCAGGTCATCATAATGGGTCGTCGGACAATCTGCCGGTTCAGGGATCCCATAGAATCCTGGTTTCAGATCATCTATGTTCTCAATATGGCAAAAATGCATGGTCTTTCCGACTATTTTCGGAACCCATACATTCTTCCCCGTCTTAAAAGCCGTATCTATAATCTCCTGTGTCCGAACCTCCCGATTATAAGCGGCATATGTATAGATATTTTTCGCTTCCTGAAACCAGGGGTGCGCGGTTACGACAGCCGTGACGGCGGCGCTTTTCTCTTTCCACAGTTCTTCTTTCAGCTCCCGTCTTTTCTGTCGGATCTTTTGTCTAATTTCCTTTTTTGTTTCCAAATTTTTCACCCAGATTCGTAATACTTCCGTCTGCCTCCTGGATCGAAATCTGATCTAACTGGCTTCGCAGATTCTGCCTGAACGCGTCGACATACTCTCTTCTTAATATCTGCTGTTCTTTTTTCTCTGCCTCCGTAAGACCTTCCGCTTTTGATTTATGATATAATTCATTAATCCTTGCAATCTTTTGCTCATCCATGCCCCTTCATCCCTTCTGCTATCATTTTTCAGCTTTGAAAATTCATCTTCTAAACTGCTATCAAAAATGCTTATACACATTTTAATCTTGCATACTATGCCAGAAATCATATTCTTTATCTTACACTATCTTCCCTGAGAAGTCTACTTGTATTTGACTTTCAGAAACAACTTTCAGAAACAACTTTCAGAAACAATTTCAGAAATAATTTCGGAAACAACTTTCAAAAACAATTTCGGAAGCAATTTCGAGGATATCGGATCTTAAAAAGCAGATTGAATCAGAAAGGCGTCCTTTGATTCAATCTGCGTATACCGGCGGTATATGAAAGGAAGTCCGTCAGCTAGAATAATTTTCCAGAAATCCATACAACTCCTTCGCGTCCTCCATATATTTCCCATTCCGAATCTCTTCCTGCATCTCGGAAGGAAGTCCGTCGCATTTAATATCCGTATACTCATAAGGCGTCTTCTTATCACTCAGATAGACGACCACGTATCCGTTGACATCCATCAGATAATAACAATCTTCCTTCAATGCCTGGCCGTCCGCCGCGACTGCCGTCGGTTCCTGCGCCGTTATTACCGGTTCCTGAGGTTCAGGTTTTACTTCTTCGGCGACCTTCATTTCAGCGCGTTCTTTGGCCCGCTGATAACTTAACTGATAGGCTCCTGTAACCAACATCAGTGATATAAGCATAATTGCAAAATAACCGATACCATACTTTAATCTCATAAGGGCAACTCCTTTTTTAGTACAGTATCGGCTATTTTGTAATGATTTATTCAATGACTTATCTCTAATCTCTGAATAAATGCAATTTTTTACATATAGAAACCAAAGTTTTGCCTTTTGGCATATTCTGCATCTCTTCTTCCGTCACGCCGCCTAAAAGTACCAGCGCGCAGCCATAAGTAATAACCGCCGCGAATAATGCAACGACAGTAGCTATTTTCACTCCTGCGAACAATTCAAAAATCAAATGAACGACGACCGTCACGGCTCCCATGATTCCCGAAGCGCATACAGGAATTACAAAAGTCTGCTTCCGTTCCTGCACATAACCGACCCTCTCCCGCAGCGCATGTGCATTCAAGATACAGATTGTGCCGGAAAATACGATCTTACTGATTACCACCGCATAGATATTCCATTTGAAGATTACCAGCATCAGGAATAACGACAGCGTATGGATCAGCAGGGAAATTGCCGCGTTCTTAACCGGCGTCATCATATCATCAAGCCCCTGAAGCACAGAATTGGTCACGGTGGACAGACAGAAGAAAACTACCGATATCGCTCCTAACTGCAGCATCAGCGCGGCCATCTTGTTATCCTCTGCATAAAACAGAAGATCCATGATCGGTTTTGCAAGAATCAGGAAACCGACTGCACAAGGTATCGCGATCATCATATTGAACCTGGTCACCGTCGTAATCTTATTATGCACCTGCTTCCTGCTTCCTGTCTGTACCGTCGTAACGAGACTGGGAATTAAGGAAGCGGCCAGAGCGCTTGACACGGATAACGGTACATTTACCAATGTATTATACTGACTGTTGAATATGCCCATAAAACTGGCGTACTCCGTCTTCTGGTATCCCTGTGCCGCCATAATATTATTAAAAATCGCCGTATCCAGAAAATCGCTGACATTGTAAACCGTAGCGCTTAAGATGACGGGAGCGATCGTCAGAAACAGTATATGATATATTCTTCGGTAACTCTCTTTCTTTTTGGTTCTGTCTCTTCTCAGCTTTTTCTTGAAAACCCTGCGGTAAACAGAGAATACAAACATCACTGTAAGCAGACCGAACGCCGCCCCGGCTACCGTACCGACTGTTCCGCCGGCAGCGGCATAAGCGGCTCCGTAAGACGCGTCTCCTCTGGTCTCGCCCAGCTCTTTCCCTATTTTCAAAAGCACATAGGCTCCTATAATAGAAGCAACGGCATTCACAATCTGCTCTAAGACCTGAGACAATGCCGTCGGCATCATAGACCCATTTCCCTGAAAGAATCCCCTCATTACCCCCAGCACGGCGACAATAAAGATACAGGGCGCAAGGACACGAAGCG
The DNA here is from genome assembly GCA_910585725.1 of uncultured Dorea sp. Taxonomy (GTDB): domain Bacteria; phylum Bacillota; class Clostridia; order Lachnospirales; family Lachnospiraceae; genus Sporofaciens. Next base: position 101,567 of record CAJUFA010000003.1, read on the forward strand.
CATAGACGCTTAAATCCATCTGCATCACAGTGGACGCGATAAAATCTGCCCCCAGAAAAATCAGCAAAGCGACTGTTCCGCCTGCGGCAATTGCAAACATCATTGCACAGCGGAAGACCTTATATGCATTCCTGTACTGTCCTACGGCTACTCTTGCGGACACAAGTTTAGACACTGCAAGAGGAAGACTGTAGGAAGTAAGCATCAAAGCAATCGTGTAGATGGAAAATGCTACGCTGTAGTAGCCCATGCCTTCTGAACCCACGATGTTCGTAAGCGGAATTCTATATACAACTCCAATTATCTTTGTAATCACTCCCGCGATTGCAAGAATAGATCCTTGAAGAAGAAAATTCGAATCTCTCTTTTTTCGTTGTCTCGCCATAACTACTCCATCTTATCGTATAATTTTATCGTAAAATATCAAGGCGCTTCATAATCTCGTCCTGTTTCGCTTCCATATCCCGGCGTTCATCCTCTTCCATATGATCGTAACCAGTCAGATGTAACATGGAATGCACAATCAGAAACGCATATTCCCGCAGAACAGAGTGTCCATACTCTTCAGCCTGCGAAATTACTTTTTCCTTGGAAATGACAATATCTCCCAGAGACAGCTCGCCTGATTCCGGATTAAAATATCCCTCATCCTCTTCCAGGAATCCGAATTCTCCCGGCGCGGGATAATCAACCATAGGAAAAGAAAGAACGTCTGTGGCCCGTTCAATTCCTCTGAACTGTGTATTCATCTCTCGAATCTGGACATCCATCGTAAGCAGAAGGCTTACTTCCGCTTCATACGGGCACCCCGCCATGTCAAGCGCCGTCTCAATTACCTCTTCGGCAACTTCACGGCATGAAAGAGGCAGTGTCAGTTCACCCTCTTCTTCAAAATATAATGTCATCTCTTTCTCCTCTTATTCCGCTCCTGATTCTTCCTGCTGCTGCGGCTCTCATATTCTTCATACGCCTTTACAATCTTCTGAACCAACGGATGGCGTACAACGTCTTTACTCGTCAGGCTGCAGACTGCAATATCGTCTATATTCCTGAGGACAGATACGGCGATGTCAAGTCCGGATACCTGGCCGGGAGCCAGATCCTTCTGCGTCGTATCTCCCGTAACGGCCACTTTTGAACCGAACCCGATTCTCGTCAGGAACATCTTCATCTGCGCCGGAGTCGTATTCTGCGCTTCGTCAAGAATGATAAACGCGTTATCCAGGGTGCGTCCTCTCATATAAGCGAGGGGCGCCACCTCGATCAGTCCCTTTTCCAGATTCTTAAGGAAACTCTCGGCCCCCATGATCTGATACAGGGCGTCGTACAATGGCCGAAGATAAGGGTCTACCTTACTTTGCAGATCTCCCGGAAGGAATCCCAGCTTCTCTCCGGCTTCTATCGCCGGCCTTGTCAGAATGATCCGGCTCACTTCATTATTACGGAAAGCCGTAATAGCCATCGCCATAGCAAGGTAAGTCTTCCCCGTACCGGCAGGACCCAGACCAAATACGATCATCTTCTTACGTATGGCGTCTACATATTTCTTCTGGCCGATCGTCTTCGGCTTAATTGGTTTTCCCTGTAAAGTATGGCATATAATATCCGAATCTATCTCTACCACGCTTTCCTTGCTGCCTTCCATCGCAAGCGCAAGCGTATAATCCACATTCTGCTCCTGAATCGTATTTCCTCTGCGTGAGAGTTCTACCAGCTGTTCCAGTACCCTCTTCGCCTTCTCTACGTTCGCTTCCTCACCCATAACCTTCATACGCTCTCCTCTGACAATCAACGTCACGTGAAGCGTACGCTCTATCTTCTTCGCATATGCGTCGAACTGCCCAAACACGTTGCTCTCATGCTCGGCAGGTATATCCATGACTGTTTCCATCAATCCCATTCACTATTCTCCTGTCTCTTCTTGTTCTTCAGCCGCCGGAATCTCCATCAATTGTGACTCGGCCTGCGTACCGACCGGCATCAGGACCGTAAGCTGTCCCTTTGCCTCAGCTTTCTGAGATCCTGTGTATATTTTAACATTATTCTCAATAATTTCTACCCCTTTTTTCTCCAAATCTTTACAATAACGCTGAAATTTTCCACTTAGCATCTGCTGATACTCTTTTTCTGTATATTTTCCTGCATTTGGACGATAGGGTCTGACCGTTTTTTCCCCAAAAGATATTGGAAGATAGAAATTCTCTCCAATACATAGTTGTCTTTCAAAACCGTACATTTCCCAATCCTTATATTTATTTCCGACGCTTCCGAAACTAATCCTGTATTTTCCTATTTTTAAGAAATATTCTTTTTTTTCTATAGGTTCCTGTTCTTTTGTCTGATAAAAATATTCTTTTTCTTCATAATCAAGACTCATCTCATCCTGATAATTCAACGCCGTACGTCCCTGTATATCCGCGTCCGACTCATGATACTGATAGGCAGTGACCGTACCTGCGTCGTCCAGAACTGGCACCTGACCGGATACAAGAACGTCTCCTTTCCTGACTTCTGTTCCTTCCTGCACCATGGGAATTCCCTTGCGCGGGACAAGCTTTGTGATCAGGCAGTCTCTGTCCGCCACGATATCTGTCGGCCGCTCCACTGGAGATTCCGTAGAATTTTCCTGCATATTCTTTCCCGAATCCTCTTTATCTCCTTCTGTCTCAGGCTCAGGTATCGTGTCTTCGTTCTCTTTTATCTGGATGATCAGGCGCGCTCCCTGAATAGAAGCCGATACCCATATAATATCGTCGTATTCTTTCCGGATATCTTTTACGATCCTCGCGCAGTCCACTTCAGAAACCGGCATACCGTTCTTTACGTCGCAAGTCTCAAGAAACCGCATCAAAGTCTCGTCCGTATACGAAAGGTTGCCTGTAATATCAATATTCCAAATATATTTTGACATCAGGAAAACAAGGGATACCGCCGTCAGCGCACCGGCGAAGAATAATTTGCGCTTACGGTATTTATGTAAAAAAAAAGGAAGACCGGACTTCTCTACGATGCTCACTTTTGTTCCTGTCTTCCTGATAATCGGTTTTAGTCTCCGAAAACCTCCGATCGATATATTCATCTCATAAGATCTGCCTGACGGTGCAAGTCCCCACAATATGATCCCCTTATGACTGCATGCGTTCAGAAACCTCTCTGTAGAGTATCCTGTAATCCGTATACGGATATATCCTTTGATATATCGGATAATCTTTAACAGCAATGTCGTACCTCCTCCTAATGCTGATATTCAATGGACAGAATCCGTCCGGTAACCTTCATCTCATCATTGGTATAATATACGACCTTAAGCTTCTGTCCGGTGATGCGTATCTGCCCTGTCTTTGTCTGGACGCGTATCAGGGAATCCGTATATTCGATGATACCCCTGTAATTCTCCAGACACAGTTCCATCTGGCCCGTCACAGTCAGTACCGGCATACCAAGAGCCACATCCTTCGGAAGCTCCGATAGTTCTGCAATTTTATTCCTGAAAGAATGACTTTCTTCATCCTGTCTTTGATTCTGCCTTTTTCCTCTCATAGAAACGCCATTCATCGAATTTTATAGTAATCTATGCTGTACGCCGTTAAATTATGCAGCGAAGTCAGCCTGATTATCAACGACGCCGGCGCTATAACCAGATAGAGCGCACAGTCTCTGACTCATACAAACAGGCGTACAGGCAGCACTTTAAACAACGCCGAAGCCGCCGCGCTCCCCCATAAAACTCTCTGTCTCTGCCGTTTGTTCATTTGAAGCCGCTTAAGATTCTGATAACTTTCCCGAAGCCTGGACTTTCCTTTTTTAATATCTGCCAGTATCTTAAAAGCCGCCCATGACTGGAATGCTGTGAGAAAGACTATGACGCCGTTTTTCCATAGCCGTCGTTTTCCGGAAAACAGATAATATATGCCTTCCAATATTCCGATCAACGTTGCAATATGATGAATTCCTATACAGATTGATAACTCCTTTTCACGCATCATTTCTTCTCCCCCCTAAATATATCCTTAAAATAACTCCTGAATCTATTGTACAGGATTTTACTGTCGGAATATAGTAAAAACGTTCGCAATATTTTACATATTTTGCAAACGACTGCCTTTGCAAACAATTGCAATTCACACCCCCGCCGGCAGACGCGGTAAACGAGATGAAATATTAAGGGAAACAATATATAAGCCTCCCGCCTTAAAAAGGCAGAAGGCTTAACTTCTAAACCAGTATGTCGATATTCTCTCCCAGTCCGGGTATAACGGAACCGCTCGCTATCTGTGCCGCCGAATCCAGCATCTCTTCCATCGCCTCGCCGGTCATCTCCATCGTATCCATAACCTTGGACATCATAGCGTATCCCACGTTCATCTGCAATCTATCCATAGACATGGCAGTTGATAATGCAGCTATATCCATACCTTCTCACTCCTCCCTATATATTATCCTAAAAATTCTGGTAATCTTTTATAGAAATGTCACTTCCATTACTAATTTCCGTCACTACATCCATTATACCAATAAGTCCCCCATACGTAAAGACTCTATTTTGAAAAATATAACGCACATTCCGGAATTCTTTCGGAATGTGCGTCTTATATTTTCTATATTAATTATTTACCAGCTTGTCTTCATCGCTCCAGCTATAAAGTTTACGAAGCTCTTCGCCGATCTTCTCGCACTCATGCTCTGCGGCGTTTCTTCTCATAGCGCGGAAATGCGGCGCGCCCACCTTATTCTCTGTCAGCCATTCTTTTGCGAAACTTCCGTCCTGGATATCTGCAAGAATCTTCTTCATAGCTTTCTTAGTATCTTCTGTGATAATCTTCGGCCCTGTGATATAATCGCCGTACTCTGCCGTATTGGAAATGGAATATCTCATTCCGGCAAAACCAGACTGATAGATCAGGTCTACGATCAGCTTCATCTCATGGATACACTCAAAGTAAGCGTTTCTCGGATCATACCCTGCCTCTACAAGAGTCTCAAAACCTGCCTGCATCAGCGCGCATACGCCGCCGCAAAGAACTGCCTGCTCACCGAAGAGGTCTGTCTCTGTCTCTGTTCTGAAGTCGGTCTCAAGAACGCCTGCTCTTGCCCCGCCGATTGCCAGTGCATATGCAAGAGCCATATCAAGAGCTTTACCGGAAGCATCCTGCTCTACGGCTACCAGACAAGGAACACCCTTACCGGCCTGGTACTCGCTTCTTACGGTATGTCCAGGTCCTTTAGGCGCGATCATCGTAACATCCACGCCCGCCGGCGGAACGATCTGACCGAAATGAATCGCAAAACCATGAGCAAACATCAGCATATTGCCTTCCTCAAGGTTCGGCGCAATATCCTTCGCATACATAGAAGCCTGTAACTCGTCATTGATCAGGATCATTATGATATCGGCTTTCTTTGCCGCTTCAGCCGCCGTATAAACCTCGAATCCCTGAGCCTCGGCCTTCGCCCATGATTTGCTGCCCTCATACAGACCGATGATCACATGACATCCGGATTCTTTCGCGTTCAGGGCATGCGCGTGTCCCTGGCTTCCGTAACCGATCACCGCGATCGTCTTTCCTTCCAGTAAGGATAAATTACAATCTTCCTGGTAATAAATTTTTGCCATTTTAGTATTCCTCCTACATTTTTAAATATTTAATACATGTTGAATTTATATTGTGAAACAGAAAATTCTGTTTTACATGCCTAATCAATATATGTAACATCTTTGCTTCCCCGCAGCAATCCTGTAATTCCGGTTCTTGCAAGCTCTAAGATCTCGTACCCCTCCAGAAGATTTAAGAACGCCTCAAGTTTCGATTGATTTCCCGTAAGTTCGATAATCAGGGAATTACTCTCTACGTCTACGATCTTGGCGCGGAAAATATCCGTCACAGAGATGATCTCCGAACGTTCCGACGCGTTTGCACGGACTTTAATCATAATCAACTCACGATACACAGATTCTTCCGGATTCAGCACCTTGATCTCAATCACGTCTTCCAATTTTCTGACCTGCTTTTCAATCTGGGACAGAATCAATTCATCCCCGGAAGTAACGATGGTGATCCTCGTAAATCTGGGATCGGCGGTTACACCTGCCGTAATACTGTCAATACTATACCCCCGTCTGCTGAAAAGCCCTGATATCCGGCTTAATACACCGGATGTGTTATCAACCAATAATGAATAAACTCTTTGCATAATGCACCTCTTTCTCTGCTAAGTCTTCAAAAAACAGAGTGCGTTCTGTTTTTTTATCATATCAATATCTTCTGGTTTTGTCAAGTAAAACTCTAAACAAACTTTAAGATTGAAAGGTTTAAAATTCTATTAAGCCAGACTGAATTGAATGGCAATGGAAAACTCGCTTCCCTTGCCTTCTTCACTTTTCACACTAATGGATCCCCCCATGGTCTCTACGATATTTCTGGTAATTGCAAGACCAAGTCCCATTCCCGATCCCCCGCCGGGAATTGCAGTATGCTTTCTCTCAAAAGGATCAAAAATGAGTTCCAAGAATTCTTTATTTATGCCAATACCTGTATCCCGCACCTTGAATATGTAGAAACCATACCCTTCAGGGGCGCCTTGAGACTCGGTGAGAGATACGCTGATCCTTCCTCCGGCCGGTGTGAATTTCAATGCGTTGCCTGTGAGGTTCATCAACGCCTGAGTTAATTGCTGACGGTCACAGAAGACATTCTCGTGCACAAGTCCGCTGCATTCTACAGACAACTCAAGCTGCCTGATCTTCGTCTCCGCACGAACGATAGACTCCAAATCCCAAAGAATATCCGGCAGTACACAGGAGGTCTCGTTGATATCCATTTTTCCGCTCTCAATATGGCTGATATCCAGCAGATTATCAATGAGAACCTGCAAATCATTGGCAGCCGACATAACCTTATCCAGATACTTTGCCGCCTGTATTTTATTGTCTATATGCTTTTTGGCCAAAGTGGTAAAACCTGTGACCGCGTTCATAGGATTACGAAGTTCATGGGACATATTGTGCAAGAATATGCTTCTGGCCTGTTTGGCCTGCTGGGCCTGCTGCAAAGCATCCTCCAAAAGTTTTCGCTGAGCGTTCAGCGTCTCGTCCGTCAGCTTCTGACGGGTAATATCCACAAATATACCCACATAGATACCGGGCGACCCGTCTTCCCGCCGGGACAACTTGCCCGCCGTCCGAAACCACCGCCATCCCTGGTCCTTTGTAAGCATCCGATACTCTACGGAATAAGATTTCTTCCCCGTGTAATCGGCAATGGTGTCGTAAAACTCTTTCATAACGTACTCTTTGTCTTCCTCGTGAATCAGATCGGACCAGGACTCTAATACATTCGGAAAATCCGTCTCATCATGATACCCTAGCATGATGCGGTACTCTTCGCTCCAATTCACGCTGACCAGCTCTCCCAGTCTGTTGAACTCCATAGACCACATGCCGGAACTTAGAATCTCGTTTACCATACGCAGCGCCATGGTTTCGTGTTCTAACTGCCTTAATACTTCCAGCCGCTCCCGGGCCATCTGAACTGCGCGGGCGTCGCTCAGTTCCCTTAGATGCCGCTCGGTTGCGTCCTCTACAAAGACATAGAACACATCCCCATAGAGACTGGTATGGACAAAGCGGCCGTAATCCCGGATCCAACGGATCGCGCCGTCTTTACGGATGATACGATACTCTACATAATCTACCCCTCTACTGCTCATTGAGATCTGGTTACGGATACTTTCCTCTACGTTTTGCAAGTCCTCCGGGTGCACCAGCCCCCGAAAAGATCTTCCAATATACTCCATAAATTCTTCCTTACTGCTGCATCCGAATATATTGACCAACGCCTGATTCACGTAGATCACTTTCTCATCTGCGTCTGCGTGGTAAATAAAAAAACCGCCAGGCATTCCGTCTGTAATCTGTTCGATGGCAGGAAGTGTCTGTTCGTTTAACTCTAACGGAAGAATCCGCCTTTTTTCATATTCATTCATATCACGTTTCCCCTCGCTTTAAATGGCCTTCTAACCTAAGATAATTTTACCACCTAATACACTTCGGCGCAATAGAAAAACACTTGTTACTGTTCACTCCGTTCACAGTAACAGTCGCAAATCCATTTAAAATTCGCTTCGCGAATGGAATTTGCTCACACCTGAATCATTTTCTTACGGACTTTGCAGTAAATGCAAAGTCCTGTGTGAACAGTAACAAACACTTCACATCGTCTCCTCTTCATTTTAGCAAACATACTTGCCTGATATGAAACAAAATGTTACTATTGGAACCATAAGAGCAACCTTTATGAGGAGGAAAATAATATGAGTACAATGAAAGAACGAATGCACACCGGAGAGATCTATCTGCCGGGAGATGACGAGATACTGGAAGTTCAGTTCCAGTGGTTAGACCGTCTCTATGATTATAATATGACGCGTCCGACAGAAGCCGCAAAACGTCAGTCTCTGCTCAAGGAGATGTTTGCCGAAATAGGCGATAACTGTTATATCGAACCTCCGCTTCATGCAAATCAGGGCGGCGCTTTTGTTCATTTCGGAAAAAATGTCTATGCGAACTTTAATCTGACGCTGGTAGACGACACACATATCTATGTGGGAGATTATACGATGTTCGGACCGAACGTTACACTTGCAACCGCAGGACACCCTATCCTTCCAGAACTTCGCGAAGCCTATGGTTACCAGTTTAATATGCCCGTCCATATCGGAAAGAACTGCTGGCTTGGAGCAGGCGTAATCGTACTGCCAGGCGTCACGATCGGTGATAATACAGTAATCGGAGCAGGAAGTATCGTCACAAAGGACATCCCGCCGAATGTCGTTGCCGTTGGGAATCCATGCAAGGTGCTGCGCAAGATAAACGAACATGACAAAGAATATTATTATAAAGACAGGAAAATCCCGAAGGATCTCCTGCCTTAAAAACGAATAATATATCATTATCCAAGAAAACCGAATACATTAAGAAATACGATGATCATAAAGATGGGGATAACCGCTGTGGTAAGCAGTTTTTCAAAGCTTTTAAGCTTTCCGTCCCGGCCGTCATGGAACAGCTCTTTCTCATAAGCGTCGAATCCCCATACTTTCGCAACAAACACGCAGGTAAGCAGACATCCCAACGGAAGGAGCACGTATCCTGTAAAACAGTCAAGCCAGTCGTAAAGACCGTACATCTCAAGACCGGTAAAACTCGGCCACGGCAGTTTAAATCCTTCTAACGGTCCAAATCCGAGAGATACCAGGATATTTCCGACAAATATAATGACAGATACGGCAATCACTCCTTTTTTACGTCCCATCTGAAGCTTTTCTTCAAAAGTCTTGACCGAGATCTCGAAGAATGTAAACAAAGATGAAAATACTGCAAACATAACTCCTATAAAGAACAATGAGCCAATGAGCCTTCCTCCCGGGAGACTTCCATAGATTTCCGCCATAACATCGAATAAAAGAGCCGGACCTTTCGTAACATCCATTCCTGCGCCGAACGCAGTAGGGATTACCACGAAACCTGCCAGTATCGCAGCCAGCGTATCCATAATACTTACCATGACGGCGTCGCTCTTAAGATTGCTGGAATCGGATATGTTTGCTCCAAGGGTCGTAAAGATTCCCCACCCTATTCCGACGGAGAACAATACCTGCGTCACGGCGTCCGCAAAAACTTTAAAATTAAAATGTCTGAAATTCGGCACCAGGTAATATTTTAAGCCTTCTACCGCATTCGGCAATGTAACGCACGCATAGACCGCGCAGAAGATCAAGATTACGAACAAGATCGGCATAATAACCGACGTTATCTTCTCCACGATCTCTGTAATACCAAAAAGCAACAGGAAGGAAGTAATGAGCATAACGATAAATGCCCAGATAATCGGTTCCACCGGTTTACTGATAAATCCGTTAAAGAATACATTGGTATCTTTGCCGAAATCGCCGCTGGTAATAAATTGAACCGCATATTTCAGCACCCATCCGCCGACTACTACGTAAAACATATTGATCCCCAGCGTACAGAGATTGGCAATCCATCCTACAAATCCCCACTTCTTACTAACCTTCTCATATACCGACACGGTATCGGATTTACCGAAACGACCGATCGCAGTCTCCATCTCCACCATCGGATGAGCCATCAGCACAATGATAATAATGTAAGTAACGAGGAAGATTCCTCCGCCCCCTCTGTATGCCAGATACGGGAATTTCCATATATTTCCTAATCCGATCGCCGCACCTGCCGCAACCATAATGTATCCAAAACGTGATTTAAAATGAGCCTGTCCGTTGTTACTCATAGAATCCCTCCTTTCAAAAATAAACTATATATCTTTGTCAAAAACCGTCTGATCCGTAACCGGAATCTGAAGCGCTTTCAATGCTCTTTTCACCATCCTTTTACGAATCTTTTTAGAATCTGTTTCTCCTTGTGTCGGATCTCCCAGCGGATACGGAATACCTACGCCTGGGATGATTCTGTTCGCCCCGATCGTCCTTGAGATAGGAACAACCGTCGCCATATGTACAACCGGTATGCCATACTTCTCTATACCTTTTACCATCGTTGCGCCGCAACGAGTGCAGGTACCTCATGTGCTGACGAGGATTACGCCGTCTACATGCTCGTCTATGAATTTCTGTCCGATGGAATCTCCGAATTTTGCTGCGGAACCCGTAGCCGTACCGGTACCTGTCGTAGTACAGAAATAATTCACCAGTTCGCCGAACTCTCCTTCCTTCTCCAATTCGCGGAGAACATCAAGGGGTACGACCAGATTCGGGTTCTTCATAACGAACTGCCTGTCATATCCTCCGTGAATCGTTGTAAAATCCTCCGGAGACATGCTTTCCATGCCCTCGATAGAATATACCCCGTATTTGGTGGCGTTGGAAGATTCAATATGATCCGGGTTCCCCTGTGGTACGACGCCTCCTGACGTAACTACCGCAATCCTGGCATGCTTCATATCCGTAATCGCGTCTGCCGGAGACACACGATCGAACTTCGGCATAGGAAGATCCGTCTCAAAAGGCTCTCCCGCCATCTTCTTGATCAACATATCCATACCGCGTGTCGCGCCCCTCTTCTCGGCGAAATAATTCACGCGGATGCCCCGCTCCAGATATCCTTCCACAGACGGACCGAGGATCTCTTCTCCCGCAGCCATCTTTTTGATCAGATTCACGATCTTGGGCAGGCTTTTTCTGAGAGTTGCAGCCGAATTGCCGGTCCGCACCGTGATAATGTCTTTCCTGAACATATCCGCCCCCGGATTCTCTTCATACATACCGGTTAAGACCGGTATCGCAAGCCTTTCTTCCACCGCCTTACAGATCGTGCCGCAAGCCACGCCGTAACGTCCCGCATTGAAAGCCGGACCCGCCACAAATACATCCGGTTCGTATTTTTTTACCATCTCGATGATAGAGTCTGTTGCAGCGTCAAGATTTTCCCCAAAATAATTATCTCCGCAGATCACGGTCGCCACAATATCATAATCCTCCCCCAGAGCCTGGGCAAGCGCAAGACCCGGACCGATCTTTTCTTCTCTGACTTCCGGTTCAAAACCGGCCTTCTCCTCTCCGCCGATACCGCCAAAGAACTGATTGAGATAATGAACGATTTTATATTTTGCCATAGTCTCTAAAATCCCCTTTCTTAATATCCTCTTGCAGCCAATGTATTGAATCCATTCGCAATCGTAGACGCAATGATGATCTGAATCTCTGCTTCAAAAGAACCGTCTTCATTAATGCAGCCGGCCCATCCGCCGATCTGGCTTTCGATATAATCCTGCATGCCGATAACCTTCTCCATAGCAGGGAACTGAAGCGTCATATTTCCCTGCCCGCAGGAGGCAAGCGCCGTCGCCTCGTCACAGGTATCGGCCAGAGACTGGGACTTTCCGTCCTTCCCGGGGAATTCATCCGTGATCAGCACCACCTTCGTTCCTTTGCGCTCTACCTTCCGGCAATTCATCATGAGATCCGTATCCGGATTCCCATAACCTTCTTCCGTGATCAGCACGCCGTCTAATTCCATCCATTCCGCAAGCTTGGCTACCATATCCGAATGCCGTTCCTTATCTGCGAGAAAAACATTCTCGTTGGTCAGGATCACTCCCATAAAATTGATCTCTTTCCCATGCCGTTTATAACATTCGTCGATAACCGGATTGTGCAGATGATGGTAAGTCGTGACTTTGTCACACGGAGCGACACAGTTTCCCGATACAATAGCCCCGTCCATGATCTCCGTCGGATACATGAAGGTCGGAACAAACTGCTTGGCGTCCACGCCATAATAATAAGTATCATGCAGGAGTCCCTGAGACTGCAGCATATGTACATACCCTACCTTGGGAAGATCCGGATATTGCGCCGCCTGCTTAAAGACCGGTTTTGTCTCATATACTTCCAGCGTATCAGGCTCCATATTCTTCGCCGTTTCTCCCAGATAAGAAGCTACTTTAAGTCCCGCCAACCGTCCGGCCCTCTCATATATATGCGTCTCAAGTCCTTCCTTCGGCTCGATGACGACGCACAGATTCACAGTCCTGGAAAACGGGCAGTAATCGGCCGCAGGACCGCTCATATCGATAACGCCCTCCTGGAAACCAACGATCCTTCCAACCGTGACGACGCAGCATCCATCCAGCGCGTGCGTCCGCCCTTCTCCAACGCCTGGGGATACTTTTCCGATTACACCAGGGAAGATTTCTCCGCCGCCGCTTACTTTCACGCGGGGTTCAATGACATCCTTCACAGGTGTGATTCTCGTTGCGTCTCCGGGTCTGGCAATATCCAGATGACATTGAAGAAGTTTGTCGTCCTCCAGCACCAACGACTCCACTTCTTCTTTGTGTACATAGAGAATATGATCTTCTATGTAAGTTTTGTCTGCAAATTGGATGTCTTTGATCTCAATCTTGCCGAGTTCCAATTTCATTTAAGTTACCTCCTTTTCGTCTTAATATTCTTCCGTCTAATTTAAAAGACAGAAATACTTTTTTAGATACATTTTTGTAATCGCGATAACATTACTAAAAAAAAATAATCTCTCGCTGTGAATTGTATATATTATACATCTAATCGCGATAACATTCAAGTTTTTTATATATAATCATCATATATTTATTTTATCTATACTTATTTTCACCCTCCGTACCGATCAACATGTCGACTGTATAATAAAAATATAAAAAAGACCTCCATACTATTTTGATATAGTATAGAAGCCTATTCTAAAGTCCCTTTTCTCTCCATTCACCTTTATATCCCTTCATATCAGAGGCAAGGGTATATACCGCTAATTCCAGATCCGAAGTATACATCCCGACCCTCTCGTCGATCTCCTCCGGCTGGATTCCGTCTTTTAATACAGTCATAAAATACCCTTTGAACAGCATACATGCGATCCGGTTGAGCTGCAGGGCACGATCCTCACTGAGCGCTCCTTCACGGACACATTTCTTACACATCTCAAAATCTCTGCCCATAAAATCCGAGCACTTCAGCATAGTCCAGAATATATGGCTGGTTCCCTTGATATCCTCCGGGAACATATTATAATACTCAATAATGGAATCCTTTAATTTTTCATTCGTATATTCGAAAAAAAGCAGATTGTACGCCTCAGGATTAGCAAATGCTTCCCGGCTGTAACAGTCCCAGACGCCCATATACGTATCCCATGCCGTCTTCCATCTTCTCTCTCCTTCGTTCAGCCGCAGGATATAGGTTGTAAGAGTACGAAGTTCCGCATAATACAACAGCTCGGACAGGCTTTCAAAATGCCGGTACAGACTGGCCGAGGAACATCCCATCTCCCGGGCTATACGCCGTATGGAGACGGCTTCTATTCCCTCCTTCCTGATCAGCTCATGTACCTTCTGTATGTAATCCCGTCTGGAAAATCCCTTGAAATAGGATTCTTTTTTTGTCTCTGCCAATTCCCTTCCTCCAAACACTTTCAAAAATGTGATCCGTTATCTAATCCGTGGAATCACATTGTCAATCACGGACAAATCTATCGTCTTGAAATCTTCCGCCACCTGTTCTTCGTACTTTTTTGGTGTTGAAGCGATCTTCTGCCACTGACAATAAGTCTCCAGACATTTTTCAATCAAAAGTATGTCCTCCGTATTATCTTCTTTCCTCTTTGGATAGACGATAACCGAACGATAGGGAGTCTGGTTTGGCTTCAGGCTGGATGCCTGCGGGTGAGTCAACAATACATGCCTGTCATAGATCAGGTCCCTCACTTTCAAAAGAACTTCCTCATAGGACTGCATGTACAGGACTTTCATAATATCCTTATATTTTTCATATACGCGGTTATTATTTGTAACCAGAATCGCTTCTTCTAACTCCCACATAGGTATTTCCTCCGTCTTGTCCGATGATGTTATACGATACTCTCTGTTTCTTATGAATATACAGTTGAATATGCCTGTTACAGTTCCTTCCAGACTTCAGCGATATCCAGATCACAGGCTATCTCTTCTACGATACGGCTGCTGTTCACTTCACGGAATTCCGTGTTATTTTTGTCAAAAGAAACGAAACAGGCAAATAAAAGAATACAAAAAAACAATCGGATACCAAACGTACCTGTCTGGACGGCTGGTTCATCCTCATATATCTGCCGGTAGGACGATTTGTACCGGGGATGGACCGCCGGTATGCCGCGTCTGTCGAGATATAGTTCCCGAGTCTGTTCCAAAAGCTTGCGTCTTCTAATCTCTGAATCATTCAAGTTCATCACCTCAGGACAATATATGCGGCTCTTCCGTGATCTAGTACACTTTACCTGCCGGCAAGTTCCTCGATAATATCATCCCATGTAATTCCTTTCAAAACCATCAGTACCATCGCGTGATAAAGAAAATCAGACAGCTCATACTTGATCTCTTCCGGATTAGGATTCTTCGCGGCGATCACTACTTCCGTCGCTTCCTCCCCTACTTTCTTAAGGATCTTATCGATTCCCTTCTCTAATAAATAATTGGTATAAGATCCTTCCTTCGGGTGCTCTTTCCGATCTAAGATCGTATGATATACGGACTCAAACACACGAAGCGGATTCGTCTCGTCATAATCATTGCCGGCTAAGTGCTGGAAGAAACAGGTAAGATTACCGGTATGGCATGCAGCTCCTACCTGATCTACCTTCGCAAGCAAAGTATCGTTATCGCAGTCAATGGTCAAAGACTTAACATACTGGTAATGTCCGCTTGTCTCGCCCTTTACCCATAATTGCCGCCTGCTCCGGCTGAAATATGTCATCTTTCCGGTCTTGATCGTATGATCAAAGGCTTCTCGGTTCATATAAGCCAGCATTAATACTTCCTGCGTCTTATAATGCTGCACAATAACCGGAATCAATCCCTCTTCATTCACCTTGAATTCTGAAAATTCCATCATACTCTCGAAAGAAGTCATTTTAATCTGCTGTTGTTCGCACTTTTCTTTAAACGACACATAATCCATATCCGGTTCGCTTACGAACTTACCGGATATTCCCCTGACTCCAGGTGATTTCAGAATTTTAAATAATTCCTGTTCATCCATGGTATCCGTTACAATCACGCACGGAACGTCCGTGATATTCGCAACCGAATTCAGGTCCAGTCTGTGCATAAAGATAATCTCGCTGCAGCATTTCTGTATCAAATGCTGATGCTTAAACAACGCGTCAAAATCATTCAAAGACACCGCCAGCTTTTCTTTTCCGAATCTTTTAACGGCGTCTTCGATCAGCGCCACGTTATCCTGCCGGGAAAAATTCAGGATGGCGCGCTTCGAGCCGGCATAAAGTATCTTCTTAATGTCTTCCTGACGTTTTATATTTCCCCCCGCCACCATTGGAATCCGGATAACCCGATTCATCCGTTTCATGATATCTATCGCTTCGTCGTGGTCGTTCGCATAAACGGACAGGTCGAACACTATCAGTTCATCTGCTCCGTTATCGCTGTATTGTTTTGCCAGTTCAACGGCATCCTCTGCGATAACAGTATGATCGTCAAACCATCTTATCGCCTTTCCCTCTGCAATAAAGATACAGGGAATCAATCTCTTATAACTCATTGCTTCATCTCCTCTATAAACTTCCCTTTGTGGTCCATGCTTCTTGAATCCTTGGTTCTGCCTGAGTAGCCATGTCAAGCGCCTTTCCAAAACTCTTGAATAAAGCTTCCGCCTTATGATGATCGTTCTCCCCGTCAAGAATACGAAGATGAATGTTCATCATCGCGCCGTATGACACCGCATAGAAGAATTCCCTGACCATCTCCGTATCCAGTCCGCCGAGACGATCCGACGCAAATTTTGAATCAAACCTGAGATACGGTCTCCCTGACAGGTCCACCGCGCACAAAGCTAAGGTCTCATCCATCGGAATAATCACATGTCCATACCGTCTTATGCCCGCCTTATCCCCTGCCGCTTTAAGGATCGCCTGTCCCAGGACGATTCCCGTATCTTCTATGGTGTGATGGCAATCGACTTCGAGATCTCCTCTTGCTTTCACTTCAAGATCAAAAAGTCCGTGCCTTGCAAATCCGTTCAGCATATGGTCAAAGAATCCGATTCCTGTATCCACAGAAGCCTTCCCGGTTCCGTCCAAATCCAATATTACGGAAATATCCGTTTCCTTTGTCGTTCTGCAGATACTTGCTTTTCTCTCCATTAGTCCGTACCTCCTGTCATCATATATACATTTTCGTATATTCCTCTTTACTCAAACCGCACCTTGATCGAGTTGGCATGAGCGGTCAGCCCCTCCGCTTTCGCAAACTGCTCGATATCTTCGTGAACCGCTTCCAACGCTTCCCTGGAATATGCGATAATACTGGACTTCTTAATAAAATCATCCACAGAAAGCGGTGAGAAGAATCTTGCCGTCCCGTTCGTAGGAAGCACGTGGTTCGGTCCTGCAAAATAGTCTCCCAGAGGTTCGCTGGAATGCTCCCCGATAAAGATCGCTCCCGCGTTACGAATCTTCGTCATTACATCATACGGATTCTTTGTCTGGATCTCAAGATGTTCCGACGCGATCTCATTCGCGATCTCAATCGCCTCGTCCATCGTATCCGCCACAAGGATATATCCATAATTATCCAGGGACTTCCGGATAATCTCGCTTCTTGACAATTCTTCAATGAAGATATCCACCTGCTCCGATACCCTGCGGGCAAGCTCCTCACAGGTGGTAACCAGAATAGCAGACGCCAGTTCGTCATGTTCTGCCTGAGACAGCAAGTCTGCAGCCACATATCCGGGATTCGCCGTCTCGTCCGCAATCACGAGGATCTCGCTCGGCCCCGCCACAGCGTCGATACTTACATGCCCGTACACTGCCTTTTTCGCCAGCGCCACATAGATATTCCCTGGTCCTACGATCTTATCCACCTTCGGAATACTCTCCGTACCATATGCCAGCGCTCCGACCGCCTGCGCGCCTCCCGCCTTATAGATTGCCGTCGCACCGGCTTCCTTCGCGGCAACCAGAGTGTTCGGGGTTATCTTTCCGTCTTTTCCCGGCGGAGTCACCATGATGATCTCTTCCACTCCCGCAACCTTCGCAGGCATAATATTCATCAGTACGGAAGAAGGATACGCCGCTTTCCCCCCCGGCACATAGACGCCCACTCTCTGTAACGGCGTCACCTTCTGCCCGAGAATCGTCCCGTCCGGTTTGCTGTCAAACCAACTGTACTGTTTCTGTTTCTCATGGTAAACCTCTATATTATGGAGAGCCCTGCGGATGATCCCGAGTAATTCCGGCCCTGCAAAAGCATACGCCTCCTCAATCTCTTCTTCCGTTACCTTTATCGTCTCTGCATTGATCTTCGCCCCGTCAAACTTCTCCGTATAAGCAAAAAGCGCCTGATCTTTCTCCTTTCTCACATGCTCCAGAATCTCTGCAACAGATTTCTCATATTCCGGATACTGGTTTGGACTGCGCTTTAGAAGATCCTCCAACAGATTCTGTCTCGTATCATGACTCAAATGCCGTATTCTCATCGCCTCTTCATCCTTTCTTTACAGCTTCCCCTTCAATTGCGACAACAGGTTCTTTATCCTGCCGTTTTCCATCCGCATACTCACTGGATTTACGATCATCCGTGCGGACAGCGGACATACCTCTTCTAATATCTCTAACCCATTCTCCTTCAGAGTCGTTCCTGTCTCCACAATGTCCACAATCACTTCTGAAAGACCAACGATAGGCGCAAGTTCGATGGAACCGTTCAATTTGATGATTTCTACGGTCTGATGCTTGGTATTGTAGAAATAATCTTTCGTAATATTCGGATACTTCGTAGCGACCCGTATCAATTCATGATGTTCAAGAAGCGGCGCGGCGTCCTGATACCCGCAGACACACATCTTACATTTGCCGTACCCCAGATCAAGAACCTCATGAACCTTCCTGCCCTCTTCCAATATCGTATCTTTTCCGACGACTCCGATGTCTGCCGCTCCATATTCCACATAAGTGGGCACGTCGGGACCCTTTGCCAGGAAGAAACGCAGTTTCAAAGTCTCGTTGACGAAGATTAATTTGCGTGAATTCTTATCTTTCATCTCCTCGCAGGTAATTCCGACTTTTTCAAATAATTCCAATGTCTGATCCGCCAGACGCCCCTTTCCAAGGGCAAATGTCAGGTATCTCATCTCTTATGAACTCCTATTCTCTACTCGTGCTGTTTACATTCTTCTGCTCGCCGGTAATCAGATTAATCACATCCACTTCTCCCGTATCACTCAGATAAACCATACTTCCGGCATAATATTCGTTTCCATATGCTATATATGCGTTCAATTCCTTATCGGCGTCTTTCTGAAGAAGTTCTGTATTCTTTCCTTTTCTTCGAAAATCTCTCGCCAAAGATATCGCTTCCCTTTTTCGCTCCGGGGCATATAGAACAATCGTATTCTTCCGCGTATAATCGATGCGGACCTTCTGACGTACCAGCGCGTTCATCAATTCGTCCACCACTATGGCGAACCCAATCGCCGGGGATTCCTTTCCGAACTTTTCTGTCAGGTGGTCATAGCGTCCTCCCTTGACGATAGCGTCTCCTGTACCGAAGGTATAACATCTGAATATAATTCCGGAGTAGTACCCATAAGTACCACTCATGCTGAGGTCAAAAGTAATAAGCTTTTCTACTCCATATAACTTCAGCGTATCATAGATCTTCTCCAGACGCCGGACAGCCTTGACTCCCTTTGAATTCGGAGCGATATTCTTCGCCTGTGACAGAATCGATACCCCGCCTACCAGGTCGTTAAGAGCAGCAAACGCTTCTTTTGAACTTCTTTTTACCTGAATACTGTCCAGGAATTCTTCCACGCCGAAGAAATTACGGTTATTAATCAGCTCCCGAACCCGTTCTTCCGCATCTTCGTCGAGACAGGCGTCCTCAATCAGACTTTGGAAGAAATCAACGTTTCCTACGCTTAGCTGGAACTCTTTAAGACCGATGGTCAGAAGAGATTCTATCACCAGCGCAAGCATCTCCGCGTCGGCTTCCACAGTACTGTCTCCCATCAGTTCGGCGCCCATCTGAGTGGTCTCCCGAAGTCTTCCCTGATAATTGGAATGATTGATAAACGTATTTCCCGTGTAACACAGCCTGACCGGCAATGTCTCGTCTTTAAAAAGCGTCGCCGCAACTCTGGCAATGGAGGGAGTAATATCCGGACGCAATGCCAGCGTGTTACCGTCCTTGTCAAAGAATTTATACAGGTCTTTTGACGGAATCGTTCCGATCTCTTTCCGGAACACATCGAAATATTCAAATGTCGGAGGTTGGATATCGTGATAACCATAAGTATGAAATATCTTTTTCAGATGCTCTTCCAAAGCCATCTTCTTTCCACATTCTATATTGTATATATCCCGAACTCCTTCCGGAGTATGTAACACTCTTTTCATAATAATCATCCATTCCTTTCGCCTAGATCAGGCACGAACAATCACAAGTTTCACTTTAGTATACTACCATATTAAACCGTATTGGATTATAAGCACTTTCCTCTTATTTGTCAAGCACAATTATTTTCGATATTATTCAAAGCTATTCTCTTAACTCCAGATCGCGGTTCACGGCGTCCAGATAAGGAACATAGCATCCCCTCATGAATTCCATAAAGAATCTTTTATCCAATTCATCAAAACGAAAACTCTTCCGGCCGCCTTCCTTCGCCCGGTTCCAGAAAACAAGCAGTTCTTCCAGACGCATATAATAGAGAACGTTCTTCGCCGAATAATAGATGAGCACAAAAGCAATGCCTCCCTGACGTTCAAAATTCTTCATAAACGTAACCTGGTGCTCATGGATATTCTGGAGCGGAAACGTCTCCGCCACACACTCCTTCGCGTCAAAGCAGATAGGAATTCCCTGAACCGCGCCGATATAATCAATCGTGCTTCTCTGGTCAAAATAAGCGAGGGTAATATGTCTGTGCTCTTTATCCATCTTAACCGGAGTAATCGGCGTCGGTATCTTCTGGATCAGAGCAAGCCCTTTCTCCAGATACCATTCGTTGGTCCGATTGACCATCTCTTCTAGTGTCGAACCTCTAAGGCCTCTTGAATTCCATGTTCCCATGACGTCTCCTTTATCAGTTTCCAGAATACTGCCGGCGCTTTTGCATAGAAAGACTTCCCGGAAATCTCTGCAAACGGTACATCCATATGCGGAAATACAATCTGATATGCATGCAGCATCTGGGTTTCTATCCTGTATCGTCTCTTAAAATCGTCGTTCCAGGCGCGGTCGCCGTACTTGTAATCTCCCAGAAGCGGATGTCCGGCGTACGCCAGATGCGCGCGTATCTGATGCGTCTTTCCCGTAATAAGGTGCACTTTCAGAAGCGTCATATCTTCCCGCCACGCAAGCGGTAAGTATTCCGTCTCGATGGGGGCGTCTCCTGTTTCTGATATCTTTACGATGTTGTGCTTTATATCTTTCGTCAGAAATCCCCGGATCCTCTCTCGCTGCGTAATCTGTCCTTTTGTGATGCACAGATAATATTTCTGAAGCGTACGTTCTTTGAGTAGAGACGACGCCGTCTGCGATCCGGCAAGGCTCTTCCCGGCAATAATAAGCCCGCTCGTATTACGGTCCAGACGATTGCATACCGAAGGTTTAAAAGTCTTAAGACTTTCCTCCGTAATCTCCCCTTGCGCCAGCAGATACGAAATAACATATTCCACCACTGACACGTCCGTCTTCTGTGCTTTCTGCGACAGCATTCCGACAGGTTTATTCAGAAGTATAATATTCCTGTCTTCATATATAATATCCGGCGTCAGATCCGATGAAAGATTCTCCGGCGCGATCTCAATCCTTTCTTCGGATGAGAATCTTTGTATCGTCTCATCCGACAGGAACAACCGGATTACATCCCCTTCCGCCAGCTTCTCTCCTCCGGAAGCTTTCTTCCCGTTTAACGTAATATTTTTCTTCCGAAGCATCTTATACAGGAAACTTCCCGGCGCTTCTTTCAGATATTTCCGAAGGAATTTATCCAGTCTCTGTCCGGCTTCATTCTTTCTGATTATAATCTCTTTCATTTTGCACCAATCCGCTTCCCTCTACATACACAGCGTAAACAGAATATCCCTTATCTTCTGTTCCCGCCGATTATTTTCAGGCTGCTCCACGGACGCGATATTATTCATCCCTTCCACTCTTGCAAGGAACATCTTATAATCATGGAACATCTTCACGGTCATTTTATCATAATGGTTATCTTCCAGTACTTTTTTGATATATTTTGAAAGAAAAACCTCGTCGGTCTTCAGACAGCTCGTGTAACCGCAGAGGACATGACCGGATATTGCCATTACATCTACCGGCATTAGCTTCTGCGGGCTGGAGATCAACATATCATAAAGACATAAGATCAGCGGCGCCTTCTCGGTAATTTCATAGTATTTCTCTTCATCGATCCCCTTATGAGGATATGTGACGATAAATTCAACCATCATCTTTGCGGCCGGCAAACACCCTACCGCAGCCACAACCGTAAAAAGATTCTTCTTCGTTCCGGTCTGGATATATCCGAAGACAAAGACGGCGATCACAATTGCAAATTCCGCAAGCGTCCAAATCAGATATTTCCTTTTCTGAGCTTTGATATAACCAGGATTCCCTTTTTCAATCTTCATTTCCCTACACTCCCTTATCCCCGATCTTATTCGCCCTCCGAAGGACCTCCGCAATCAACGAATCCGGCAGGATTCCCGACGCAGCCCTTAAAATCTTCATGGCGGTTCCATATACGGATACCGGTTTCTTCCTGACAGAATCCATAAGCGCCTGACGGACAACTTCTCCCGCGTCTGCCTTGACCGAATCTTTGAAAGAATTGGGCAGGGAGCCGGACCGCAGGAAGAATTCTGTATCTACAGGTCCCGGGCAGACTACCGTCACAACGATCCCCCGGCTTCTTAGCTCGGCTCTAAGCGCCAGAGACAGACTGTAGACATAGGACTTGGAAGCGGCATATACGGCAAAGCCCGGCTGGGGAGCGAATGCGGCGGCCGATGCGACATTCACTATTCTACTTCCATTCGACAGATAAGGCAAGCATATCCGGATAAGTTTTGTCAATGCCTGACAATTCAAATCAATCATTCCCAACTGCTCTTCTGGTTTAATACTGTCAAAGCCCCCCGTCTTGCCATAACCGGCGGCGTTGACCAGCATCCGGACGTCCGCCTTTTGCCTGTCAAGTTCTCTTCCGATCCGTTCAAAGATATAGTCTCTCTGCATATCACCGTCAAAGATCCTGACCGGAACCGGAATGCACTTCTCCAGCTCTTTCAGACGTTCCGTCCTTCTTGCCGCCACCCATATTTCATCCAGATGTTTATAAAGTTTTGGAATCTGCTTAGCGAATTCTCTTCCGATTCCGGACGACGCGCCTGTTATTACCGCGATTCTCATAAAACCATCTCCTGTTCTGATTCAATTCCTTTTTGTCTTCTTGTCATGAATATTTCGGATTGTCTTTTTCTTTCTATGCTTCCCGTCGTTTCCTGAAGCCGACTGTCTCTGATTCGATTTATGCCCTGCGGTCTGTCGGCGAAGTTTCTGATCTGAATCCTGTTTTTCACCCTGCCGCCGGGGCCTTATCAGACATTGTCTTCCATATCCCACCAGATCCATCCGTCCTGATTTTTGCAGGGCTTCCATCACCAGATCATAATTCTTAGGATCTCTGTACTGGATCAGCGCCCTCTGCATAGCTTTTTCGTGAGGGTTCTTCGGAATATAGACCGGCTTCATGTCTCTGGGGTCCACACCGGTATAGTACATACAGGTCGATATTGTCGACGGCGTCGGATAGAAATCCTGGACCTGTTCCGGCATATATCCCATATCTCTGATATATTCCGCAAGTTTCACAGCTTCTTTCATAGTAGATCCCGGATGTGAGGACATCAGATACGGCACCAGATACTGTTTTTTCCCCAGTCTGTGATTGATTGATTCATATTTTTCCACAAAAGACTGATAAACGTTTGCCTGCGGTTTTCCCATCTTTTGCAGAACCACGTCCGATATGTGTTCCGGCGCGACCTTTAACTGTCCGCTTACATGATGTCTGCATAATTCTCTCAAAAAATCTTCCTTCGGGTCCGCCAGGACATAATCAAACCGGATCCCGGATCGGATAAAGACCTTCTTTACGCCGGGAATCTCCCTTAATCTTCGCAGCAGTCCGATATAATCCCTGTGATCCGCTTTAAGATTCCGGCAGGGTTTCGGAAAGAGACATTGTTTCTCTTTACATACGCCGCACGTCGACTGTTTCTCACAGGACGGACGCCTGAAATTTGCCGTAGGTCCGCCCACATCATGGATATAGCCTTTAAAATCCGGATCATTCAGAAACTGTCTTGCTTCCTCCACCAGAGAATCCTGGCTTCTTGCCTGCAGGATCCTCCCCTGATGAAAGGTGAGAGCGCAGAAATTGCAGCCTCCAAAACATCCTCTGTTACTGACCAGACTAAACTTTACTTCCGCAATTGCCGGTACTCCGCCTGCCTTTTCATAAGAAGGATGATATGTCCTCATATACGGATACTGATAGATCTCGTCCATCTCCGCCTGACTAAGGGGTTTGGAAGGAGGATTCTGTACGACATACAGATGATCTCCATAAGGCTCTATCAGCCGCTTTCCTGAGAAAGGATCCGTATTGCAGTACTGTGTATAAAAGCTTCGGGCATACAGATTTCTGTCTTCCTTCATATCTTCAAATCCCGGCAGTATAACCGCGTCGTATACGTCTTCTTTGTCCTTCGTCTTATAGACCGTCCCCGGGATAAACGTAATATCATGAACTGCAAGTCCGCTCTCTAAAGCCTCCGCTATTTCTATGATCGAGCGTTCTCCCATCCCATAAGAGATCAGATCGGCGCCCGAATCCAGAAGTACGGACCGCTTCAATCGGTCGGACCAATAATCGTAATGCGCAAGCCTCCTTAAGCTTGCCTCGATTCCTCCTAGGATAATCGGAGTCTTCTTATATGTCTGACGGATCAGATTGCCGTAGACGACAGCCGCGTAATCCGGCCGCATGCCCATCACGCCGCCAGGTGAAAATGCATCTGCTTTTCTGCGTTTTTTAGATACGGAATAGTGATTCACCATTGAATCCATATTTCCTGCAGAGACCAGAAATCCTAATCTCGGTTCGCCGAATTCGGTTACACTGGAAGGATCTTTCCAGTCGGGCTGGGCAATCATTCCCACCTTATATCCATGCGCTTCTAAAGTTCTCGTAATGATCGCATGTCCGAAAGAAGGATGATCTACGTAAGCATCTCCTGATATATATACAAAATCTACCGCGTCCCAGCCCCGTTCTTCCATCTCCTGCCGTGAGACAGGCAAAAAACCCTCTGCCATCCATAACACTCCTATCTGTCATGTCACATGTCCGTTGTGCCTCTATCTATTATGCTTTTTTTCAGCCGTATTTATTACCTATAACACTTCATACGTTTCATTCTTGATATCTTCATAACTGTATATGTAATAATCTGCGAGGCTCCGTTTCTTCTCTTCTTGATATCGTGAAAATTCATCGTCCACGGCGCATACCTTCATACCTGCGTTCTTTCCCGCCAGTATACCCATAGGTACGTCTTCGAACACCAGGCAGCGTCCCGGCTCAACATCCATCTCTTCCGCTGCAGCCAGATAAACGTCCGGCGCCGGTTTTCCCTTTCCCACCTCGCACGCAGTTTTTATTACGTCGAACAGTTCCGTTGCATGGAGCGCCAGAAGCGTATCCTCCGTGAGCGTCCGCCCGTTGCTCGTCGCAATCCCGATCTTCTTCCCCTGTCTTCTCATCTCCAGGATAAATTCACGGACGCCCTCTTTAAAAGGAGCTTTCGTCATATAACGTTCCCGGGCCATCTCGGTCCATTCGTCCATAATCTCCTGCTGGGTGCAGGTAAGAGTCGGAAAAGCCTCAAGAAAATACCGGGATACTTCCGTATAGCTCATACCCTCGATATCTTCATGGAAATTCTCCGGTTCAACCAGATTATATTTCTTAAGATAAACCTCGTCGATCGACGGCCATATCCACATCGAATCAATCAGCGTACCGTCCATGTCGAATATAACCGCGTCGATTCCTTCTATCATCCTTGTCTTTATCATCTTCTGACTCCTTTTTGGCTTTCTTTAAGTTCATCTAATTCCTTGTCCGTGAGGCGGCGGTACTCTCCCGGCTTTAATTCCTTATCCAGATAAAGTGTTCCCATGCGCTCTCTCTTAAGGTATAAGACCTTCTTGCCGACGGCTTCGAACATCCGCTTCACCTGATGATATTTTCCCTCCTGTATCGTAAGCCGTATCTCGGATTCTTCACCGCTTCTTAAAATCTCCAGTATCCCCGGTCCTGTCCGTTCCTCATTGTCATCCGTCCCTATATTAAGCCCGCCGGCGAATCTCTCCGCATCTTCCCTGGTGACGCGCCCCTGTATCCTGGCATAATATGTCTTGTCCACATGCTTTTTCGGAGACAGCAGGTTATGGGCAAGCTGCCCGTCGTTCGTGATCAGAAGAAGCCCTTCCGTATCCTTATCCAGACGTCCCACCGGAAACAAATCCTTACGCTTCTGCTCCTGAATGAGATCTATTACCGTCTTGCCGCGGGAATCTTGTGTCGCAGATACCACGCCTGACGGTTTGTTCAGCATATAATATTCACAGGAAACATAACCGACCGGCCTTCCGTCTATCCATACTTCGTCTTCCCCTTCGCGGATCTTCGTCTCAGGGGTCAGAACTAAAGTTTCGTTCACTCTAATCTGTCCTTTGCGGATATATCGTTTTACCTCCTGGCGGGTTCCGATTCCCATATCCGCCAGATATTTATCCAGGCGAATCATCCGCACAACCTCCATCCGGGCAGATATTTATTCTTAAGGAGCCCTCCGCTTAATTTCCCCCATCCAAGGGGATATCCGTCCACACAGACAAGACGCCAGCCTTTCTCCCCCGCGGACGCCAACGCTCCCACATCCAGCGTCTCTCCCTTAAGATAACGCAGGATGCGTTCGTCTTCTGCCGGCATATCGATACAGCAGGCATATTCTTCTTTCTTTAACGACATTGCCAGCGCCTGACTTGGTTCAAATCGGTTCTTCTTAAGCTCTCCCAGCAAAAGCCCCGTGCGCAGGAAACGAAGTCCCCGGACTTCCGGAAGTCCTTCCGGCATATAGTAAACCCGTTCTCCATGGATATCCAGCCGTGAAGGATCCAAAGACCAGGAGATATTCCGGAAAAAATCTTCGATTGCCTCCGGGATATTTCTGCCGCTCTTCTTCTCGAAGGATTCTCTTTTACTTATTTGCCGTCTGTCTGCTTTTCCCGCCGCCCCCTCATCTTCTGATACCTCTGATACTTCTTCGCCGCTTCCGCCCTTTTGAAGAAGCGCCAGGAAATGTCCCTCGCCTTTTACACAATGCGGGAAGATTCGGATCGTCTTTCGAATCTCGTCGTCCGGCTCTTCCATGGTTTCCGGCATTCCGCCCCGGAATCCCTCGTAAGGAGCAATCTCTAAGACCCTGAACTGCGGATACTGTTTCTTTAAATATCCGATGACGGACTCGTTCTCCCTGCTGTCAAAAGTACAGGTAGAATAAAGCAGCATACCTCCGGGCTTCAGCATCCGCGCCGCCTGCAGGATAATATTCTTCTGAATCCTGCAAAAATATTCCGGTCCATGCTCTTCCCATGCTTTTACCATCTTTTTATCCTTACGGAACATCCCTTCTCCCGAACAAGGGGCGTCGATTAATATTTTGTCAAAATATTCTGTAAAATAGGACTCTAATTTCCCTGGTTCTACACTGAGCACCAGGATATTTCCGATTCCGAAGACTTCTATATTCTTAAGCAGCCCCTTTGCCCTGGAACTGCTGATATCGTTGGCAGCCAAAAGCCCCTCTCCTTTGAGCCTGACTCCAAGTTCCGTCGCCTTTCCCCCAGGCGCCGCGCAGAGATCCAGAACCTTATCTCCGGGCTCTACAGGAAGCCGGTTCGCCGGAGTCATGGCGCTTGGCTCCTGAAGGTAATATAACCCGGCAAAATAATAAGGATGCTTCGCCGGAGAGGTATTCTCCCCGTCATAATAGAATCCGTTCTCTATCCACGGAATCGGCGTAATCTCAAACGGGCAGATCCTCCGAAATTCTTCCACGGAAATCTTACCGGTATTTACACGCAGACCATAATATCTTGGTTCTTCATAACATGCAAGATACGCGTCCATCTCTTCACCTAAGAGGCTTTGCATCTTTTCTTCAAATGAGACTGGCAGATTCATATTTCCTCCTAATGTATACCATATATACCATCAAAATTCACGTATTTTATAGTATAACATATCTGCGCCCATATCTCTAGTACCACATTGCGGAATTCATTGTTAATCGTGAATTGAAACGATTGCATTAATTTTTCTCTGTGGTATGATATTACTATAACAATTTTTAACTACTTTAGGGAGGTAAAAGACAACTATGGCTAAGGTACAGATTATGGATCATCCGTTGATCCAGCACAAAATTAACTATATCCGCAGCGAAGATGTGGGTTCAAAAGAATTCCGTGAGATTGTGAGCGAAATCGCCGCGCTCATGTGCTATGAAGCTTCCAGGGATCTGAAATTAAAGGACGTCCGGATTAAGACGCCGATCTGTGAGATGACGGGGAAGAAATTAAGCGGCAAGAAACTGGCAGTTGTGCCGATCCTGAGAGCCGGGCTTGGGATGGTCGACGGAATTCTTAAAATGATCCCGGCCGCAAAGGTGGGCCACATCGGTTTATACCGTGATCCGGATACATTTGAACCCATAGAATATTACTGCAAACTGCCTGCAGACTGTGACGAACGAGAAGTATTCGTGGTAGATCCGATGCTGGCAACCGGAGGTTCCTGCACCGCCGCCATTCAAATGTTGAAAGACAAAGGTGTGAAACACATCCGGTTTCTATGCGTCATCGCCGCGCCGGAAGGAGTAGAAAGAATGAAAAAGGAACATCCCGACGTAGCATTGTATGTCGGCGCTTTGGACGATCATCTGAACGAACACAAATATATCGTTCCAGGTCTTGGGGATGCGGGAGATCGTATCTTTGGAACAAAATAAACCTGCTATTCCACCCCTTTAATTCGTTCTGCAACAGAACTTTCTCTTTCGATCTGCCGGTAGACAACAAGCGGTATGCCGATACAGACCCCAAAAGTCAGTATGGCTGCAGCCGCTGCCGGCAGCAGGGGAATCTTAAATTCCGCTCCCATATAGTTTGCAGACTGATACAGATAATAGGTTATTCCGACTCCGGCCGTCAACGTAATCATCCATGCGCCGCCCGCATACAAGAGTCCCTCCTGGATCAGCATTTTTCTCATCTGCTTTTCCGTCATCCCGATGCTTTCCATGACAGACAGCTCCACACGGCGGCTCTGGATACTGCCTGCAGAAGTATTCATATAATTCATGAGTCCGATGAACGCCAGGATCAGAACGATACAGATCCCCACTTCCATCATATTTCCCTGCGCCTTTTTCACCGTTTTCATCAATTCTATTTTTGAATCATAGGAATAATCCCTTGCATGAGGAATCTGATCTACGGCGGAAAGCAGCCGCCCTTCTGTCTCCTCATCGTATTCTTCATTATACATGATTCCGATCTTGAATATAATCGGTTCCTCCGTAAATTCCCTCACCGCCTGATCACTGACTATAATAACCGGCGGATATGTCGCCAGCGCGTTATATCCCGTCTCGTCCGTAAGCCCCGCGATCTCAAAAGAACGGGTACGCTCTCTGTCTTTATAATCTGCGCAGGTCACAGTCTTTCCTATGATATCCTCCTCTTCAAAAGCCAGAGTATTCCTATACAGCAGGCATATCTCTCCATTCAAAAACGCCTCCTCGGTCACCGGCTCATCCAACGTGTCATTCAGCGCCCGGAAATCTGCTTCCCTGATCCCCACCAGAACGGAGCCGAAATTCTCAGGATGCTCCTTATATTCCTCCCGCTCATCCTCATAAGGAATATCCATCCATGTCTCATAGAACTCGCGCATCCACCGATCCGCGAAATCCGGTTCCCAGGGCACGGTAATCTCCGTGTAAATCACCGGATCAACCGTCGTTATCCCTTCGATCTGATCCAGTCTGTCAAGAAGCGCGCCGTCAAAAATCTCTACATGATCTTCCATATCCGGTTTTTTGACGGTGTCGTTTTTCAGCACCATATCTAAATTTCTAAGATTCGTATAATATTCTCTGGCGCCCTGAGAAGATATCAGCGTTACCACGCAGAGGAACACGGACAAGCTGACTGCAAGGGAAGATATTACCACCGCCGTTTTCTTCTTATCCTTTGAAAGCTGGTCCTTAGAAAGACGCCAAAGAATCTTCCCTCTTCCTGTCCTGCGGTTTTTCCGTATTCCGGACGCCGGCCTGTATCCAAGAGCCTCCAAGGGCGAACTTGCCGCCGCGATCCCCGCCGGTTTCCTGCCCGCCGCGCAGACTGTAACGACGGTAAATAGAACTGTCAGCAGAAAAATCGCCGGATGAAAGGATACCTCGATTCCTCCGATCTTTTCCGTCCGGATTCCCAATGATCTCATTATACCCGGTATCAGAATGAAAGACGTGCCGCTGCCGAGAAGAATTCCGCCTGAGACTCCGATCCCTCCCACGAACATCATCTGATACCGCATCAGTCCATAGATCTGCCGCCCGGTCATGCCGACGGTCTGCAGCAATCCGTAATACCGGATATTTCCCGCCGTCGATATGTACATGATATTGTAAATCAAAAGATATGCGCACAGGCAGATTACCAGCACAAGGCATACCATACCTGTAAATATCCGTACAGAATATCCCGTTTCACCCGTGAAAAACAGTCTCTGCGTCTTGTCAAGTTCCATAGACTCTATGAACGCGTCCTGGTACTTTACCGGCACCAGCTTCTGTCTCAGATTAATAAAGCATCTTCCCGAGTTGACGTTCGCAATCGAAAGCCCTGTCCGGCGATAGAAACATTCCGACACATAGAATATCCTTTTAGCGCCGTATCCATCCCAGATCCCGGATATACGGAACGTCTTTTCACGCAGTTCTCCCTCTACACCGTAAGTTATATCCAGTATATCTCCCACTTCCAGGCCGGAGAACCCGCATTGTTCCAACGCTTCCCGTGTTACCATAACCTCGTCTTCTTCTATCGGATAGTTTCCTGTGACAGACTCCCTTGCAGGCGCCATCATCTTCTCCCAGAATACTTTATCTGCATACATCAATCCTACGTCCGGGGTTTTGTCATAAGGGGTTTCTTCTATATAGCCGGACACCGCGCTGATACCGATTTCTTCCACATCCGGATTATCCTTAAGAACCTTCATCTGCTTTTCCGTTACGCCGTACATGATCGCGTCAAATTCGGCGCCGTTCAGGCGGATACTCTGTAAGCGCTGCATTTTAAAATAAGTAACGCCCACGGTAAATATGCTAAACAGCATGAAGGAAGACAGCAGTACCGCCAGTATCATCGTAATACTCAGCCGTCTGTTATTGGCTAACCGTTTCCACGCCATGCGAGACACGATCTTCATATTATTATTCTTAAGCACATGGATCACATCCCTTCACGATACGTCCGTCTTCGATACGGACAATCCGGTCTGCCATCTGTGCGATATCATTATCATGTGTGATCAGCACAACCGTCTGCTGAAACTGATTCGCCGCCGTCTTCAGGAGTCCCAGAACGTCGTGGCCGGAAGCTGTGTCAAGATTGCCCGTAGGTTCATCCGCGAAGACGATCATGGGTTTGGAAGCGATTGCCCTGGCAATTGCCGCCCTCTGCTGCTGCCCGCCGGATAATGTCCCCGGAAGAGCCTCCTTCTTCTCCTCTAGTTTCAGAAACTCTAATATCTCTTCCACAAAATACTTGTCGACGCGCCGCCCATCCAGTTCCAGAGGAAGCACGACATTCTCATATACGTTCAGATCTGGAACCAGATTATAATTCTGGAAGATAAATCCCACTTTCCTGCGCCGGAAAATCGTAAGCTCTTCCTTCGTCATCCCCGCTAAGCGCTTTCCGGCGACGTATACCTCTCCCTCGGTAGGCGTATCAAGTCCGCCCACCATATGCAGAAGCGTACTCTTCCCGCTCCCCGACTTGCCGATGATCGCGACAAATTCCTGTTCCTTCACCCGGAAATCCACACCGTCCAAAGCTTTTACGATGTGACCGCCAAGCTTATAATACTTCTTAAGACCTTTCGTCTCCACAATCCATGTATTCATTTTTTGCCTCCTTCGTTTCCTCTTTGATTGTTGATAATCTTATCATAGCAGGCAAAAATCACAAACCAGTCACAAACATGAATTATCACAATTCTGTGATTATCCCGGTTCGTTTGGAAGGTAAAGGCAAAATTCAGATCCTTCTTTCGGCCGGGATCTTACTTCTATATATCCGCCCTGGAGATTTAGGATCTTCCTTGTAAGATACAGACCGATTCCTACGCCCTTCTTGTCAT
The DNA here is from genome assembly GCA_910585725.1 of uncultured Dorea sp. Classification (GTDB taxonomy): domain Bacteria; phylum Bacillota; class Clostridia; order Lachnospirales; family Lachnospiraceae; genus Sporofaciens. The sequence goes on from CAJUFA010000003.1 coordinate 133,706, forward strand.
GGATCTCCGGCTCGCGGTAAAATCTCGTGAAAATCTCCGCCTGTCTTTCCGGAAGAATTCCCTTCCCGGTATCCAAGATACTAAGTTTCGTAAATATCTCCTGCCGGGTTACTTTTACACGGATGGCTCCGGATGGCTCCGTATATTTCAGGGCGTTATCCAACACATTAAATACGGCTTCCTGGGTCCACTTCTTGTCATGCAGAATAATATACGTCTCTTCGCAGTCTACCGACAGACTGATCTGTTTCTCTTCCGCGGCGGGAACGATCTGCGCCACTGCTTCTGTCAGCGTTTCATACAGATTTCCCGCTTCACTCTTAATCTGGATAATCCCCGCCTCAAGCCTTGACATCTTCACCATGCTCTGCAGCAGAAAATCCAGCTTGTCCGTCTGTCTCTCCAGGTTCCTCAGAAATTCCCCGCCCTTTTCCGACACCTCTTCTTCCTGGAGAAATTCCAGATAAAGCTTCATGTTCGCGATGGGCGTCCTGGTCTGATGGGAGACGTCCGAGATCAGTTCCTTAATCTGCTTCTTCTCTGCCAGAGCCGTTTCCTCCTTCTTCTTCCATACCCGGTCAGCCTGTGAGAATTTTTCTCCGCATTTTCCCCAGAGCGTGTCCTTTACTTCTTCGTCCTCTCCACAGTATCCCCGTCCCGACAGTATATCGTCCAACGCCTGCTCGATCCTTGCAGCGAACCGCCAGACCTCTCTCTTCAGCCGATATACTCTCCATTCGGAGATCAGAAGCACGCCTGCCGCCAACAGAAGGCATAAAGCCGTCATCCAATCCATTGATATCCCATCCCATATACATTTGAAATATACTTATGTTCCGCATCCTCGATCTTTCTGCGCAGACGGTTGATATTCACCGCTAACGCGTGCTTATCTACAAACTGCCCGCCGCTGTCCCACAAACGTTCCAGCAAAATCTGATATGTCAAAAGGTGTCCGCTGTTCTTCACAAATTCACCAAGGAGCCTTAATTCCGTCGGCGTGACAGGACATTCCCTCCCCCCTGCGGACACCTTCGCCTCACGAAGGTCTATACGAAGGTATCCGTCGTCAAACACATGATTTTCATTTCCCGCGCTTCTTTTCATAATCACACTGATTTTCTTCAATAATATCTTCATAGAGAATGGTTTTGTCACGTAATCCTCAGCTCCCAGGTCGTATCCCTTCAGTACGTCCTCCTCCAGGTCGCGGGCGGTCAGAAAAATAACCGGCGCTTCCCTTCTCTCCTTCATCCATCTGCAAAAAGTAAATCCCTCGCCGTCCGGAAGATTTACGTCCAGCAAGATTAAATCCGGTATCTTCTCCAAATAATGTTTTCTCGCATCATCTATGGAAAACGCAGACCTCACGCGGTAATTTTCTTTATCCAATGCATAACTGACTGCATGATTCAACTCATAGTCGTCCTCCACCAGTAATATATCCTGCATCTCTTCACTCGTTCCTCCTGTTAATTCCGTTTAATACGCCTGTATCGCCGCCAAAGCGCCACCCAGTCTGTGTTTGGAAGAACCGCCCCGAAGCGCCGTCCTTCCGGGCAACCTTCCGATCGTACAGCTCTAAATCATAATACAAATAAACCCAACGGAAATACTTGCCCGCACAAAGTGTTTCCGTTGGATTATACGAATAAACCTTATTTCAATTCAATCTCTTCTAACTCCTTTGGAGGCAGCGCCCGGGTAGATCCGGCTACAAATTCCTGAACCTTCTTCTTCGCCTTATCGACGGCGATATTGGTTCCTGCTCCGGCCACGCATCCGCCGGGACATCCCATACCTTCGATCAGACAACCGTTCATCCTGCCTACCTTTGCCAGAGACAACGTCTTCTTACACTCCGCAAGTCCTTCCGCATGCACCACCTTTACATCCGTACCCGGATAGTATTCTTTGACACATTTCTCGATCGCGCTGGCAACGCCTCCCGCATAAGCATATCCGCGTCCGGTGCCTGTCGCGTTGTGGAAAGAGGATTCCGCTTCATATTTGGTCAGGTCGATTCCCTTCGCATCGAACATCGCCTGCAGCTCTTCGAAGGTAATTACAAAATCAACGTCGCTTCTTACTGTCCTTCGCATAGCTTCCAGCTTCTTGGCCGCGCATGGTCCGATGAATACAACTTTCGCATCCGGATGCTCTTTCTTGATGGTGCGCGCCGTCGCAACCATAGGCGTTAACTCCTGTGATACCTGATCCACCATATCCGGGAAATATTTCTTCGCCAACATCGCCCATGACGGACAGCATGAAGTAAGAAGGAAGGGAAGTTCTCCTGTCGTAACCTTATTTACATAATGATGAGCCTCCGCCACCGCTCCGATATCGGCGCCGAGAGCAACCTCATAGAACTCCGAGAATCCTAATTCCTGAAGAGCCGCTTTAAGATTCCTCGGCGTAATATGATCTCCAAACTGGCCGGCAAAAGCAGGCGCGATCTCAGCGACGATCTTATCTCCTTCGGTCAGCGCCCTGGCAAGCTGGAATATCTGCGACTTGTCAGAGATCGCGCCAAACGGACAATTTACCATACACATACCGCAGGAAACACATTTATCTGTGTTGATAACCGCACGGCCGTGCGAATCCGTCTCGATCGCATTGACTCCGCATGCATTGGCACAAGGACGTTCCTTCTTGGCTATCGCGTCGTAAGGACAGACTGATTTACATTTACCGCACTTGATACACTTATCCTGATCGATATATGAGCGGCCGTTTACCATAGAAATGGCATCCTTGGGGCAGACCTCCATACACGGATGCGCAAGACATCCTTTACAGGCGTTGCTGACTTCATAACCTTTCGCCTCGCATCCCTCGCATGCTGAAGGAATAACCTGCATAAGCGGCGGTTCATAGTACTTATCAGAAATATTGCTGGCTTCCAGACCTGCCGTCAGATGTACATGCTTATTCTCCGGACGAAGGGAAAGCCCCATTGCAAGCCTGAGCCGCTCGCTCACAACGGCGCGGGCGCGGTAAACGCTCTCTCTGTACTTCATCTCGTCTTCATCAACGATCATGAATGGAATTGCCTCCATATCGTCATTCAGAGTATCTGTGTTCGCCTTAAACCCTAATTTTGCCACTTCCGTAAATACAATTCTTCTGATCTTCCTGACTGTGGTATCTAACCCTCTCACCATAACAGAATCTCCTCCTAAATCTTGTATATATGTATGTATTTCTGTTTATAACTATAATAAATTGTTAAAGAATTGTCAACGCTTTCACTTGTTCGATTTTCAATACAATTCGTACAGGTTGCTACAATAAGAATATATTATGTTTCCTGCAGACCTTCCGCATCTCCTCCGGCCAGAGACTTGCCTGAACCTCTCCCACATGAGCGCGGTCTAACAGCAACATACACAAGCGCGACTGTCCGATTCCGCCGCCGATCGTATAAGGAAGTTCTCCATTCATCAGCATTTTATGATAAGGGAGTTCCCTTCGCTCTTCACATCCCGCTTTCTTAAGCTGCTCTTCCAGCGACTTCTCATCGACGCGGATTCCCATACTTGAGATCTCTAAAGCGCTTTTCAGATGTTCGAACCAGAACAGGATATCGCCGTTTAACTGCCAGTCGTCATAGTCCGGCGCACGCCCGTCGTGAGGCTTCCCGTCCGCAAGCTTATCCCCGATCTTCATCAGGAATACACAGCCGTACTCTTTCGTGATCTCGTTCTCTCTCTCCTTCGGGGTTAGATTCGGATACCGCTCCTCTAACTCCTGCGTCGTGATAAAAGTTACGTCATTCGGAAGCTTCTTCGCCGCGTCAGGGTATTTATACCATACCTCATGCTGCATATGCTTAATGATCTTGAAGATATTGCGGACAGTCTCCTTAAGCGTCTCCACATTCCTTTCTTCCTTCTTGATGACCTTCTCCCAGTCCCACTGGTCTACATAACAAGAATGAAGGTTATCCAGCTCTTCGTCCCGGCGAATCGCATTCATATTCGTATAGAGTCCTTCTCCGGGCTTAAAACCATATCTGTAAAGCGCCATACGTTTCCATTTCGCCAGAGAATGTACCACCTCTATGGTCTCTCCCGGTATTCCCGCGATATCAAACTGCACCGGGCGTTCCACACCGTTCAGATCGTCGTTGAGTCCGCTGCTCTTCTCGACGAACAGCGGCGCCGATATCCTCTCAAGGTTCATCTCCCTGCCGAACTCCTTCTGGAACGTATCGCGGATGTATTTGATCGCTTCCTGAGTCTCGCGGATACTAAGCCGCGGATCGTAATTTTCCGGTAATATTAAAGCCATGTCTATCTTTCCTTTCTCTAATTAATTTTGCTTAGCAAATATTTCCTGTGCATAATATACGGACTGCATAGCGTCTTTCCCATAAAAATCCGCCCCGATCATATCGGCGTATTCCTGATTCAGCACCGCGCCTCCCACCATGATCTTACAATCCGGCTTTTCCCTTCGCAGCAGGCGTATCGTATCCTCCATACTCACTACGGTAGTCGTCATCAGAGCGCTTAAACCCACAAGCCTTACGTCTTCCTTCACGGCGCATGCCGCGATAACTTCGGGCGGCACGTCTTTCCCCAGATCGATCACATCGAAACTATAATTCTCAAGCAGGACTTTCACAATATTCTTCCCGATATCATGGATATCTCCTTTGACCGTCGCCAGGATGATCTTATCCTTCTTTCCGGTCTCGCCGCCCTTCTTTTCCAGTACGTCCTTAAGCACCGCAAACGCAATCTTCGCGGCGTCCGCGCTCATAAGAAGCTGCGGCAGGAACACGGTTCCCTTCTCAAATCCTTTTCCCACCGCGTCAAGCGCCGGGATCAGATATTGATTGATAATCTCCAACGGTTCCTGAGTCTTTGATAATTCTGCGGCCGCATGATATGCTTCTTCTTTCAGCCCTCTCTCAATGGCGGTCTTAAGTGTAAGAACCGGCGTCCCAGCTTGCTGTCCCGGCGCCGCTTTCGGTCCGGCCGCAGCAGTTCCTGTCTGCCCGGCATAATGTCGGATATATTCTTCACAGTTCTTGTCATAATTCATCAGCGCACAGAAGGAATGATAGGAACGCATCATATCCTCGGAAGAAGGATTGATGATTCCCGCGCTCAGTCCGTTCTGCAGCGCCATTGTATAGAAATTCGCATTAATGACCGGACGGCACGGCAGACCAAATGAGATATTCGATACTCCAAGTATCGTACATACTCCATATCTCTTTCGCACGCCCTTCAGCGCATCCAGAGTAATCTGCGCGCTTCCCGGCTCCGAACTGATCGTCATGGTAAGTACGTCCACCACGATATCCTTCTTCGGGATTCCATATTTTTCCGCCTCATTTATGATCTTTCCTGCGATCTTCACCCTTCCCTCCGCCGTCGCAGGGATACCCTCTTCATCCAGCGTAAGGGCGACGACGACTCCGCCGTATTTCTGTATCAGAGGAAACACCGCGTCCATGGATTCCTTCTTTCCGTTCACGGAATTGATCATAGGCTTTCCGTTATAGATACGCATAGCGGCTTCCATCGCCTTTATATTCACCGTATCGATCTGCAGGGGAAGACTCGTTACACTCTGAAGCTCCGTAATTACTTCCTGCATCAAAGAAGCTTCGTCGATATCCGGAAGACCCACGTTTACATCCAGAATGTGGGCGCCTCTGTCCTGCTGGGTAATCCCTTCCTTCAGGATGTAATCTATGTCATGTTCCTTCAAAGCCTGTTTGAACTTTTTCTTACCCGTCGGATTGATCCGTTCGCCGACAATAACCGGCTTCCTGCTAAGAACCACTGCCTTTCCATACGAAGAAACAATCGTATCTTCCTTCGCCGCCGGCGGATGAACCGGCCTTCTGTCCGCCATCCGGGTCATGGCGCGGATATGGTCCGGCGTCGTTCCGCAGCACCCTCCGATCACACAGGCGCCTTCCTCCAGCACCTTTTCCATCGTATCTGCGAATTCTTCCGGGCTTACGTCATAATAGACTTCTCCGTCCCGCTGCTTGGGCAGTCCGGCGTTGGGCTTTACGATAACCGGAACGGAAGAATACTTCATCATCTCCTTAAGAATCGGAAGCATCTGCTTCGGCCCCATTCCGCAATTCACACCCAGGGCATCCACTCTCAGCCCTTCCAGCATGGCGATTACCGACGGTACGTCCCCGCCGGTCAGTAATTTTCCCTTCTCGTCAAAGATCATGGTGACCGTTACCGGAAGATTCGTATTCTCCTTGGCGGCCAGAACCGCAGCTTTTACTTCGTAGGTATCGCTCATGGTTTCTATATGGATCAGGTCTGCGCCCGCCTCCTCGCCGTACCGCATAACCTCACGGAAAGCTTCATAAGCCGCTTCAAATCCCAGATCCCCCATCGGTTTTAAGAGTTTGCCGGTAGGCCCTACGTCCAGCGCCACATATATCTCCCGGCCATCCTGCACGCCAAGGGCCGCGGCTTTCTTCACATTCCTTACGGCGGCGTCGACGATCTCTTTCAGTCCATATTGCGAATCGTGAAATTTCAAAGCATTTGCCCCGAAAGTATTCGTCAGGACAATATCACTTCCCGCCTCGAAATACTGCCGGTGAACGTCAACCAGTTCTTCGGCATGCGTCAGATTCCAGACCTCCGGAAGTTCTCCTGGCTTCAATCCTTTCGATTGGAGCAACGTCCCCATCCCTCCGTCAAAATACAACAATTCTTTTCCCAGTCGTTCTGATAACATCTGTCTGCTCCTTTGTAAATTATCACTAGCCCCTCCGAAATATGCAGTCTGTCTTACCGCAGGCTTCACATCCTCTGATATGACAGGCTATATTCTGCCTGCTAAGCCCTATCAGAGCCGTTACCGACTTCGTAGGAGTCAGCATTTTCCCCTCCGTCATAGAAAGCCCGATCCTCTTCGGGGCGTCCAGCATCCGCAGTATCATCTCCTGATAACGGATGGAAAGATCTCCATATCCCGGACTGAAACGAGGCCTAATATATAACCCCTGTTTTGCCGCCTCCTGCCTGATCTCTTCTTGACGTTCATCCAGATACTCTTCCAGCATGGCCGCCCCGCACGCCTGCAGCACAACAGTTTTAGCCATATCCGTAAGAGTATATCGGCGCATCAGCAGATCCGTCTCCGGGCCCAGCGTCGCCCCTAGCACAATCACTCTTTCGCATCCCGTCAGATTCTTTCCAAGGTCCTTACTTGTCACCGGAAAACCTCCGATCTCCATACAGTCGCCGCTCTTAAACAGCACATCAAAAATGCGATAGACAATTCTTCTGCCTGCTGTCTGATCAAGTTCATCAAAAGAATCCCTGATCAGCGCAAGCGTACCATCATCTACCGCATGGCTTCCATATCCCAGATAACGAACTGCTTCTTTCGTCCTTCTATCCATAAATCCTTCCTTCTGTATCCTTGCTTCGGTCCTTCGTCTAAAGGGAATAACCGAACCGGATCATGTTATCGATCCGGTCGTATATTCCTTAATTCTTCACTATTTCTGAAAGATTTCTTATAATAGCCGCGGCAACCTCCGGTTTGTTCATAGAGTACACATGGATATGATTAATACCATTCGCAATCAAATCAATAATCTGATCCGTAGCATACGCGATTCCGGCCTGCTGCATGGCGGCAGGATTATCTCCAAACCGGTCTACGATCGCACGGAATCTCTCCGGCAGTATCGTCCCCGACAAACCTCCGATTCTTGCAATCTGCTTTTTGTTCGTAACAGGCATGATTCCCGGAAGCACCGGAACTGTAATACCCTTCTCCCGGATTCTATATAAGAAATTATACAGGATATGATTATCAAAAAACATCTGCGTCGTCAGAAAATCCACGCCGCAATCCACTTTATGTTTCAGATTGATTATATCATCCTTCTTATGCTCCGTCTCCACATGTCCTTCCGGATAACACGCGGCTCCGATACAAAAGTCTCCCTGCCCCCTGATATCTTCGATCAGTTCACTGGCATATCGATAATGATTCGGAAGCGGGAATTCATGTTCTGCAGGAATATCTCCTCTTAGAGCCAATACATTCTCAATTCCTTCTTCTTTCAGCCTGTCGATCACCTGATGCACTACTTCCTTCGTGGAGGATACACATGTCAGATGCGCCAGGCTGGTTACGCCAAAATCTTTCTTAATATGCGACGCGATACTGACCGTGTTCTTACTGGTGCCGCCGCCGGCGCCGTAAGTTACGCTGATGAAAGACGGCTTAAGCGCCGCGATCTTCTCCGTAGCGGCAAGAACACTGTCATACCCCGCGTCCGTCTTAGGCGGAAAAACTTCGAATGAAATATGCGGTTCTTCTATCTTTAGTATGTCTCGAATCTTCATGTCACCGATTTCCCCTTTATTCTGACTTATCTTCTGTCCTTCTTGAGATTATGCGCGCTATCTACATACTCTCATACAACGCCTCATACTGCTTTGCGGAATTTCCCCATGAGAAATCCTGGCTCATAGCGCGCTCTACCATCTTATTCCAATCGCGTTTTTTATCATAATAAATCCGTTCCGCATAGCGTACGGTTGCCATCATCTCGTGCGCGTTATAATTTGAAAAACTGAAGCCGGTTCCGGTTTTATCATATTCATTGTACGGCTCCACCGTATCTTTAAGACCTCCCGTCTCCCTGACGATCGGAAGCGTTCCGTAACGCAGACTCATTAACTGGCTTAAACCGCAAGGCTCGAACAGCGACGGCATCAGAAACGCATCGCAGGATGCATAGATCCTATGGGATAACGGTTCCGAATAATAGATATTAGCGGACACTTTTCCTTGATATTTCCACTCAAAATGACGGAACATATTCTCATACTGTTCCTCTCCCGTACCAAGCACAACGATCTGTACTGCGTCCTGACAGAGCTCGTCCATCACATACGCCACAAGATCGAATCCTTTCTGGTCCGTTAATCTGGAAACGATACCGATCATCATTGTATGGGTATCCTGCGCCAGATTCAGCTCCTTCTGGAGCGCCAGCTTATTCTTCACCTTTTCCTTACGGAAACTGTCGATGTCAAAATTCTTCTCGATATGCGGGTCCGTCGCAGGATTATAATCTTCATAGTCAATCCCGTTGACAATACCTGACAGGCAGTTCGCCTTGGCGTTCATAAGTCCGTCTAATTTCTCTCCGTAGAACGGCATTTTAATCTCTTCCGCGTAAGAATTACTTACCGTCGTCACCCTGTCAGCATAGACGATTCCGCCCTTTAAGTAATTGGCGTCCTTATAAGCCTCCAGCTTGTCCGGTACAAAATAATACTCCGGCAGCCCGGTAATATCCCTTACCCGCTTCGTATCCCATGTTCCCTGGAACTTTAAATTATGTATCGTCATGATCGTCTTGATTCCCCGGTAATATTCCGTCCCGAACCTGAAATTATCGAGATAAATCGGGATCAATCCCGTCTGCCAGTCATGACAGTGGATGATATCCGGTCTGAAACCGATCACCGGCAGGGCGCTCAGCACTGCTTTGGAAAAAAAGGCAAACTTCTCAATATCCGCGTACATATCTCCATACGGCGCAAATCCGTTAAAATAATATTCATTGTCTATAAAATAGAACAAAATTCCATCGTATTCATACGTCAGCACGCCTACATATTGTTTCCTCCAATTTAAGTCCATATAAAAATGTGTATGATACGCCAGTTTTTCTTTCCATTCTTCCTTCATACACATATATTTGGGTAACATTACGCGAACATCATACTTCTCTTTATCAAAATATTTTGGTAATGAACCTACTACGTCCGCCAAACCGCCTGTCTTAATAAAAGGCACCGATTCCGATGCTGCAAAAAGTATTTTTTTCATCTCTTTTCCTCCAAACTTCACATATATGAGACTATTATACCCCAAATTTCTCCAGAAGAAAAGTATTTATCTGTTTTTATATTCTAATCTTATCGTATCTGCGATCAATGCGATAAATTCCGAATTGGTCGGTTTTCCTTTCCCATTGCTGACCGTATACCCAAAAAGATCATCCAGCGTATCTAATTTCCCCCTGCTCCATGCGACTTCGATCGCATGACGTATCGCCCGTTCGACTCTGCTTGCCGTGGTCTGGTGCTTCTTCGCCACCGTCGGATACAGTACTTTTGTAATCGCGTTCAGTACATCCATGTCTTCTACTGCCATGATAATTGCGTCTCTGAGATAATGATAGCCTTTGATGTGCGCCGGAATTCCGATCTCGTGGATCATATCCGTCACTCTGCTTTCCAGATTCAGCTCCGGCTGATTATCCTGCGTCATTCCCGACAACGCCGATACCTTTAACTCATGCCGAATAACCTGGTTCGCATGTTTGATTCTGTTCAATACAACTTCATTATTGAAAGGTTTCATAATATAATAGCTTGCGCCTTTCTTGAAAGCATCTTCCGTAATTCTTTCCTGTCCTACTGCCGTCACTACGATAAAATCCGGGCGTTTCTTCAGACCTTTATCATTACTGACCATCTCCATTACGCTTAAACCGTCTATCTTAGGCATAATCAGATCCAGCAGAACGACATCCGGCTGTTTTTCTTTGATCAGTTGGTACATGTCTTCTCCATTATTCGCTTTCCCGACTAATCTTAATTCCTGATCATTACTTATAATTTCGCCAAGTAGATCCAGAATTCTTTCATTATCGTCGGCTATAGCCACGTTTATTTCTCGCATTCATGCAATGCCTCCCTTCCTTTCATCAAAAGCTGTCGAGTAAAATTATATATTCTGATAGTTGCTAAATCAAGAAATTAATGTCGTTAAATCCTGATAATTCTCGACAATATTTTTATATTTCGACATTATTCAGCATATCTTCTATAAAGATCCCATATCCTTTCGTGGAATCATGAACAAACACATGCGTCACCGCCCCGATTAATTTTCCGTTCTGTATAATCGGGCTGCCGCTCATTCCCTGTACGATTCCGCCGGTTTGTGCAAGAAGTTTGTCGTCGGTTACTTCGATGACGATTCCCTTGTTTACCTCGTCCGCATTTTTGTCGATTTTTGTAACACGGATATCATAATCCTTCACTTTTCCCTCCACGGCGCACCTTATGACAGCCGGCCCTTCCACAATTTCATCTTTTACGGCCGTCTCGATAGGCGTCTGGTCCGTGAACAATGTATCGATCCGGTCTATGGTGCCGAATATTCCGCAGTCCGTATTCTTTGAGATCTCTCCCAGAATATTATAGTTATTATAGACGATAATCCCTTCCATTCCACCGGGAGTCCCATCTTCCCCCTTCTGGATATCTCTGATACTAGTCTCATAGACCGTGCCCTCATGGATATTAAGCAATGTATTCGTATCGGTATCATGGATTCCGTGCCCAAGGGCGCCGAATCTGCTGTCCGTATCTAAGAACGTAATGGTTCCCAGTCCCTGGGCATTGTCTCTTACCCAGATGCCAAGTTTCGTCTCTTTTGCGCTTAACCTCACCGGTTTCACCCGTATATTCATATACTGCTCTCCCCTGCGCACTCTAAGAACCGCATCCTCGTCCTCCAACCGGTTGACCGCCTCGATTAATTCTGATTTATCGTCGATAGTCTGATTATTCAGCCCAACGATATAATCTCCTGCCTTCACCAGGTTGGCCGCCGGCTCATAATCCATTCCGTCATGCGCCGTGATGGATTCTGTCCCAAGAATCATAACCCCTTCTGTTTCCAGATAAATACCGATGGGCATCCCGCCCGGAATCACCATATTTTCCGAAGAAGTCTTGGCGTTCACCTCGGCCTTAAGTTTATTTTGCTGAAATTCGATCAGATAATACCCTCCTCCGACGGTAAACAGGAAAACAACGACCATGATTAGAATTCTGCGATACCAATATTTTCTCATCTTAAAAACCTCGCTTTTTTGTAGTAAGAATATATGCCTGTACGACTCGTTACTCAGGAAAGTCAGTCACGCATATAAAATAAGACAGATATCCGAATCGGATATCTGTCTTATTATGTGATAGTTTTTAAGATTTTACTCAAAATATTTTAATCCGTTTCCGGTACAAAGGCCGTTCACTCTCCTATGTTTGCTTTGGCAATTTCTCTCATCTCGACGGCGCTTCGAATCACTGTATCTGTAATCTTCGCTCCTCCTAAGATTCTTGCAAGCTCCTGGATGGACTGCTCTTCATCCAGTACCCGGATATCTGTGCGTGTCTCTCCTTTTATCGTAGCCTTTTCGATCAGAAAATGATGATCGGCCATAGCCGCGATCTGCGCCAGATGCGTAATACAGATTACCTGATGGTTCCTGCCGATCAGAGCCATCTTCTCCGATACCTTCTGCGCCGTCCTGCCGCTGATCCCTACGTCAATCTCGTCAAAGATCAGCGTCTCTATGTCGTCCCTTTTCGCCATAACAGTCTTGATCGCCAGCATAATTCTTGACAATTCGCCGCCTGACGCGACGCTTGCCAGGGACTTAAGCGGCTGCCCGGGATTCAGGGATATCATAAACTCTACATCGTCGATTCCTTCCGCCGTATAATCCCTCGCATTCTCAAACCTGATCCCGAATTGGACATTCTCAAAATTCAGGTCTTTCAATCCGTCCTCGATTGCTTTCTCCAGAATCTTCGCCTGTTTTCTGCGAAGCGTCGACAGCTTCTTGGCCTGCTTCTTTAATTCTTCCTCCGCCTCCGACGCTTTCCGGCGCAATCCTTCTATATACTGGTCATAATCGTTAAGAACGGTAAGCCGTTTCTCCTGTCCGGCACAATACAAGAGGATCTCCTCGATCGTATTGCCATACTTTGTCTTCAGATGATTGATCTCATTCAGACGGCTTTCCGTATCATGAAAATCTTCATCCGAGAAATCACATTCATCCGCATAGTCTGAAAGTTCTCGATTAAAATCGTTCAAAAGACTGTCAACCTCAACCAACTGATCATAGAGTCCGGACGCCTTTTCATCATACTCTATGATCTCTGAGAGCGCGCGGATCCCCCGGCTTAAGTTCTCGCTTGCGCTTTCGTTTCCCTCGCTGGTATAGCGGTATGCCTCGCTCACACATTCGGTAATCCTCTTACTGTTCACCATACGGCGGTACAGTTCCTCCAGATCTTCATCCTCTCCCGGCTTCAGATCGGCGTCTCTGATCTCTTCCACTTCGAACTCAAGGAACGACACTTCCTTGGCTCTCTGTGACTCGTCTGTTACATTCTCCTTTAATTCCTTCTCCCACGCCTTATAATCCTTGTGCGCAAGAAAAACTTTTTGTTTCACATCGCCGATCATGTCTCTTGCAAATGCATCGACAATACCCAGATGATTCTTCTTATACAATAAAGACTGATGCTCATGCTGTCCGTGAATATCAATCAATATAGAAGCAGCCTCTTTAAGAACGGCAATCTGTACCGTCTCTCCGTTGATCCTGCTGACACTTCGCTTCTCCATTAGCCTCCGGCTCAGCGTCACGCATCCTTCCTCCGGATAGATATCCAGTTCCTTCAATTGCCTGATCTGACGCTCGTTCTCCACCTGAAAAGTCAGTTCCACAAACCCATATTCCGCGCCCTGTCTTAAGATATCTTTTGTATAGCGCCCTCCCAGTGCAAGGCCTACAGAACCCAGGATAATCGACTTTCCCGCTCCGGTCTCCCCGGTGAGGATGTTCAGTCCGTCTTTAAATTCCACCTCTATCTCATCAATCAACGCCAGATTCTTTACATGTAAATTCTGTAACATTCTGCCTCCTGCTGCGTGTACCTGTTATTTTTCCGATCCCCACTACACAATTCTTCTAATCTTATCCATTACTTTCTGCGTATCTTCCGCACTCCGGATCGCGCACATAATCGTATCGTCCCCGGCAATACTGCCCACTACTTCGTTCCACCTCATGGCGTCGATCGCCGCGCATACGGCCATCGCCATCCCGGATACTGTCTTAATAACCAGGATATTCTGAGCCTTATCCATAGAAACATATCCGTCTTTCAACACCCGTATATATTTCTCGCTTATGCATTTCTCATCTCCCGGATGAGGCGCATACCGCTGTTTACCATTCCCGTCAGGCACCTTTGTAAGCTTTAGATCCCGTATATCCCTCGATACCGTCGCCTGCGTCACGTCAAATCCTTCCCGTCTCAGATCTTCTGCCAGTTCTTCCTGTGTTTCTATGCTGTTTTTGCTGATCAGCTCAATGATCTTTGCATGTCTCTTTCCCTTCATGATGTCAATTTCCTTTCATCTTCCTGCGTAATGTCTCTAAAAAGCTGACTTTGCTTAACTTCATAAATATCGTAGACGCCTCTGACCTGCGCACCGCTACTCTGTCCCCGGTCCGCAGAGTTACGGTATCCGCGCCGTCGAACGTAACGTAGACTTCTTCCCTGGATCCGTTCCGCCCAAGCCCGATCTCAATCTCAATCTCATCCTCCGATGAAAGAATAATACTCCTTGTATTCAATGCATGAGAACAGATTGGCGTGACTACGATCAGAGAAGCAGTAGGTTCCACGATCGGCCCCCCTGCAGACAGATTATAGGCGGTAGACCCCGTGGGCGTAGACAGGACGACTCCGTCTGCTTCATAATCATTCAGAAGTTCTCCGTTCACATATAAGCGAAAATGAATGATATGAAGTTCACCTTTTCTGGACACGACGATATCGTTTAAGGCTACATCTGTCTTATGATCTTCAAAGTTCCCCTCTAACATCATCCGCTTCTCAAGTTCGAAATCCCCGGCAAGGAGCCTGGCAGCCGCCTCCTCGATATGTCCTACCTCTACCTCGGTAAGATAGCCCAGCGTTCCCATATTGATCCCCAGAATCGGGATATCCCTCCCCAGGAACAATCTCGCGACTTCAATCAGACTTCCGTCTCCTCCGATCACGATCACACAGTCGAAATCCCCGGCTACAAACTCCCGGACAATCTTTTTATGTTCATCTTTCTTACACAAAATGCATTCTCTTCCCGCCGACTCCAAAAGCCCCGTCACCTGCCTGGTAACCGTATATTCCCTATCCTTTCCGTCGTTTGTGACAATCAAAAACCTATTCATATCCAATCCGTTCCTTTTAACTTTTCGCCAGAGTGTCAAACGCCCGCTCAACGGTGCTCCGTATATCAATGTTCTCTGCTGTCCGGTCTTCCTCCCGGCATTTCTCCAGATGCACAAGATATTCTATATTTCCTTCCGGACCCTTGATGGGTGAAAAATCCAGATTCAAGACCGCGAATCCCGCAGACAGGGCATATCCCGTCACGGCTTCAATCACTTCGATATGCGTACTCTTCTCCCGCACGACGCCTTTTTTCCCGACCTTCTCCCGACCCGCTTCAAACTGCGGTTTGATCAGGGCGACTACCTGCCCCTGAGTCTTCAGATAACGGCAGACAGAAGGAAGTACTTTAGAAAGGGAGATAAAAGAAACGTCGATAGAAGAAAAATCAACCGGCTCCCCGATATCTTCCGGCGTTACATAGCGGATATTCGTCTTCTCCATACAGACTACTCTCTCGTCCTGGCGAAGCTTCCAAGCCAACTGACCTCTTCCAACGTCGATAGCATAAACTTTCAGCGCCCCGTTCTTGAGCATACAGTCCGTAAATCCTCCCGTAGAAGCGCCTACGTCGGTACAGACTTTTCCTGCGACGGTCACATCAAAATTTGCAAGCGCTTTCTCAAGCTTCAGGCCTCCTCTGCTGACATACGGAAGCGTATGTCCCCTTACCTCGATCTGAACTGATTCCTCGAAAGAGGAACCCGCCTTATCTTCCCGCTGTCCCTCAACGAAAACGCTGCCGGACATGATAATCGCTTTCGCCTTCTCGCGGGAAGCCGCCAGATTCCTTTTTACCAACAATATATCTAAACGTTCTTTCATACCTGCTCCTGTAAACACATACTCTCTGCGTCGTATGTATTCTCACTCTCATACAGTTTTCGGATTCTTCCCGCCATGGTTTCTGCATCAAGCCCGGTCTCTTTCCGAAGCGACCGAATGCTCCCATGTTCTACATAATCATCCGGAAGAGCCAGCGGAAGAACTTTTACCGCCGCGCCCCTTCTACATACATACTCCATCACATGTTCTCCAAACCCGCCGGTCTGCACGTTTTCCTCAATCGTTACGATCAGCCGGTGACTGCGGCACAGACTGTCGATCATGTCTTCGTCAATGGGTTTTACAAATCTCGCGTTCACCAGCGTACAGGGACAACCCTGATCTTTTAACAGCTCGCGGACACGAAGAGCCTCCTCAAACATGTGGCCGACACACAGAACCGCAATCTCTGACTCCTGATATAACATCTCGCTCTTTCCATACTCCACAGGCGCGCGGAATTCCTCATATTGGTCGAATGCCTCTCCCCGGGGATAACGCACGGCCACCGGCCCCCGGCATGTAAACGCGAAACGAAGCATATCCGCCAGTTCCCATTTATGCTTCGGAGACATCACCGTCATATTGGGAATGCTGCTTAGATAAGACAGATCAAAGATCCCCTGATGCGTCTCTCCGTCGCTTCCGACCAGACCTGCCCTGTCTACCGCAAAGACTACCGGAAGATTCTGAAGAGCCACGTCATGAATCAATTGATCATATGCGCGCTGCAGAAAAGAAGAATAAACGGCAAATACCGGACGGATCCCGCCCGCCGCGAGTCCCGCGGCGAATGTCGTTCCATGCGCCTCCGCAATCCCTACGTCAAAAAACCTCCGGGGATAGAGCTGCCTGAATCTCCCAAGCCCTGTCCCATCCGCCATAGCCGCCGTAATCACGGCAATTTCCGGACGATGCCTGGCTTCGTCACAGAGCACCTTTCCAAATACGTCTGTATAAGTATCCTTCTTCTTCGGCGTCTCCGGTTCACCGGTCTCGATCCTGAATGGTCCGATTCCATGGAACTTATCCGGTCTCTTCTCTGCCGGCTCATAGCCTTTCCCTTTCTCCGTCATGATATGGAGCAGAACCGGCCCTTCTACCTTGCGCGCTTCCCGCAGAGCACGGCAAAGCACAGGAATATTATGTCCGGGAACCGGTCCGAAATAAGTGATTCCCATATCTTCAAAAAGCATTCCCGGTACCACAAGCTGCTTGATACTGCTCTTAGTCTTACGGATCTGTTTGATCAGGTCGTCCCCTACAACCGGCACCCGCTGCAAAGCGCTCGTGACGCCTTTCTTAAGACCCGTATAGATATCCGCGGTACGCAGTCCTGCCAGATACTTGGACATTCCGCCGATATTTTCTGAAATAGACATATGGTTATCATTCAATACGATAATAAAATTAGTCTCCAGCGTCGACGCGTTATTCAATGCTTCGTATGCCATTCCCCCCGTCAGCGATCCGTCCCCGATCACGGAGACAACGCTATAATCTTCCCCTTTCAGGTCTCTTGCATGCACATAACCCAGCCCGGCAGATATGGAGGTAGAGCTATGGCCGGTATCGAACGCGTCGCAGGCGCTTTCCTTTCGTTTGGGGAATCCGCTCATACCGCCGTATTTCCGCAGTCCGTCAAAGCCGCCTTTTCTCCCTGTCAACAGTTTATGAGTATAAGATTGATGCCCCACATCCCAGATAATCTTATCCTCCGGAAGCTGAAAAACCAGATGCATTGCCATCGTAAGCTCAACTACTCCCAGATTAGACGCAAGATGTCCCCCGCTCTTACTGATCTTCTCAATCAGGAATTGACGAATCTCATCCGCCAGCTGACCTAACTCTTCCAGGTTCAATTCCTTGATATCATTTTCTCTGCGTATCCTCTCTAACATCTCAGATTCCTCTCTATCTGTCTCTATGGACCAGCCATAATAACAGACGTTCCAGATATTGATTTTCACCGGACAATTGATGAAGAAGACGAATCGCTTCATCCGACAGCCTCTCGACTTCCTTCTTAGCCTCTTCGAGTCCCAACAGCGTCACATATGTCGTCTTATCGTTCTTCTCGTCACTGTGAATCGGTTTGCCCAACACTTCCTTCGTGCTTTCTACATCCAGGATATCGTCCTGTATCTGGAAAGCCTTGCCCACATATTCCGCTATCTTCTCAACCTTCTTTACTTCCTCTTCGGAAACGCCG
Source organism: uncultured Dorea sp. (assembly GCA_910585725.1). Classification (GTDB taxonomy): domain Bacteria; phylum Bacillota; class Clostridia; order Lachnospirales; family Lachnospiraceae; genus Sporofaciens. The sequence continues at coordinate 151,832 of CAJUFA010000003.1, forward strand.
CCCAGGATCGCCCCGATCATCATGGAAGCCTCGATCAGCGCGGAAGTCTTAAGCTTATATATCGCATCAAGCATATCCTTTGAGACGCTGCGCCCCGTCTCTTTAACGTCGATAACCTGTCCGCCGATCATACCGTAGATTCCCGCTTTCTCTCCGAGAACCGTCAAAGCCCTTCCGGTCAGAAGACTGTCCTCAGGATCCGTCACGAATGCCTTGAACGCTGTTTCAAAAGCATAATTAAGCAGCGCGTCTCCTGCCAGGATCCCCATATCCTCGCCATAGACGACATGCGTCGTCTTTCTGCCGCGCCTGTAATCGTCGTTGTCCATAGCCGGCAGATCGTCATGCACCAGCGAATAAGTATGAATCATCTCGATCGCCGCCATGAACGGACGCAGAGCTTTCGACGAACCGTTGTACAGACGGAAGGTTTCCATCATCAGCATCGGCCGAAGCCTCTTCCCTCCTGCCAGGAGACTATAGCTCATCGCCTCCATGATTATACTCTGATATCCCCTCTGCTTCGGGAGATATTCCTGTAATATCTCTTCTATCTTTCGGACTTTACGCTCCATCTGAGCCTTAAAATCATTATTCGAATTCATGTACCCCACCCTCTTCGTCCAGGATCAGCATCTTCTTCTCCACTTCGTCGATCCTGTCATTACAGTTCTTTAATATATCGATTCCCTCATGATAAAGCCGGAAGGAATCTTCCAGAGAGATATCCTCTTCCTCCATACTGTGAATCGCCGCCTCCAGCCGTTCAAAGAGATCTTCCAGGCCAATCTCCTCTCTGTCATCTGTCTTCTCTGTCATGCCGTACCTCCTTTGTTGATTCTACGGACACGCGGATCATACCGTCCGTAACATATATCTCCAGATTTTCCCGCCGCTTTACCTGACATATACTCCTGACCACATTTCCTTCTTCGTTAGCCACATAAGAGTATCCGTGGTTTAACTTGTCCATCGGCGACAGTCCTTTGATAATCTCCATATAAATGGCAAGCCTGTGTCTCGAATCCCGAATCTTTTCCTCCATCAATCTGCGCAGGTTATCCTCCAGATCGGCCAGCCTCTGCTGCTGTTCCTGCAGCCTGTACCGGGGATGCAGGTACTTAAGCCGCATACCGTACTCCCGGATCTTCTGCTTCGCCATCCGAAGCCTCTGTGCCAGGATACGATTCAGACGCAATTCATATTCCTTCAGCCGCATCTGCGTCTGAAGGTAATCGCTGACGGCCAGCTCCGCCGCCGCAGAAGGCGTAGGCGCGCGCAGATCTGCCACATAATCCGCAATCGTAGTATCTGTCTCATGACCGACGGCAGAGATAACCGGAACCCGACACTGGAAGATGGCCCTTGCTACCTCTTCTTCATTAAACGCCCACAGATCTTCGATGGAACCGCCCCCTCTTCCCACGATCATCACATCTACATCCGTATCCTGAAGCATACGTATCCCCCGGACAATACTCTCCTTCGCACCCTCTCCCTGCACCTGTGCCGGATACAGGATCAGCTGGACATAAGGATTCCTTCGGGAGGCGATATTCATGATATCACGAATCGCCGCTCCCGTCGGAGCCGTCACGATTCCGATACGCTTCGCATACGCCGGGATTGTCTTCTTATATTCCGGGGCGAACATCCCCATCTCTTCCAATTCTCTTTTCAACATCTGAAAACGTTCATAGAGAACACCTTCGCCGTCCGGCCTGATCTCCTGTGCATAGAGCTGGTAAGAACCGCTTCGTTCATACACGCTGACAGCCCCCAGTACGATAACCTGCTGACCTTCCTGCATACGAAAAGAGAGCCCGCCACGCCGCCCGGCAAACATAACGCAGGCAATCGTTCCAGACCCATCCTTTAATGAAAAATAGATATGTCCCGAGGTATGATACTTACAGTTCGACACCTCGCCTTTCACATAGATACGGTTCAACATATAGTCCTGGGTAAACATATTCTTGATATAAGCATTGACCTGCTTTACTGTATACACATTCCGAGTCATGATTCCCTCCGAATATATTCCAAAAAGTAGCTTATGCGGGCTATACCAGCTTCGCAAGCACCGCGTTCACGAAAGCCGGGCCCTCGTCGCTGCTGTATCTCTTCGCCAGTTCCACCGCTTCGTCAATCGCCACGCCCGCCGGGACGTCTTCATCCCACTTGATCTCGTATACCGCAAGGCGAAGTATTGTAAGATCCGCCTTATTCATACGAACGGTCTTCCACCCTTTCGTATGTTCATTGAGAAGAGCGTCGATCTCTTCTGCTTTCTCGGCAACTTTCTTGGCTTTCTCCTGAATATAATTCAGATCCTTCTCACTGACTTCTCCAAGCTGCTCGAAATAGAGCTCCAACTGTTCCGGCATATCTTCCTTCCCGTTGAACTCTATTCCAAACACCATCTTAAAGATATGTTCCCTTAACTCTGTTCTCTTCACTTATGCTTCCTCCGGCATATCCACCCCGGCAACACGAATATTGACGTCGGCAACCTCAAGTCCTGTCATATTCTCGATTGCCGCCTTCACCTTCTCCTGAACTTTCTGAGTCGTGTCTTTAATATTGTAGCCGTATTTTAAATTCAACACCAGAGAAACGGTAACGATTCCTTCCAGAACATCTACCTTCACACCCTTGGACAGGGACTTCATGCCTAACTTACTTACCAGTTCTCTCGTAGCGTTCCCCGTCATGGAAGATACTCCTTCCACTTCAGTCGCCGCAAGCCCCGCAATAATCGCCACTACTTCATCCGCAATCTTAATCTCTCCAAGATTCTCGTCAGACTGTATTGTATAACCGTTCTTTTCTTCTTTGCTCATTTCAAAAACCTCCATCTCTGCAATCATCGCTTTCACTTTACACTATATTAAAATATTATAGCAAATTAATACTTATTTGCAAAGTAGGCGATCATGTTTTTTGTTAATTATCACTTATCTGGCGAACTCCGCCAGCTTAAGTCCTTTATTGCGGTCAACCGTCATGCGGATACTCCATTCATTTACAAATAACAAAAGCGGACGTCCTTTCAAATCTTTTACTTTCTTCATATCGGATGTTCCCGTCAGTTTCTCCAGGTCAGTCTGGGTATCCTCGATCCAGCGAATATACTCGTAAGGCAGGTTATCCAGACGGATCTCCACATTATATTCATTCTCCAGCCGGTATTTTAAAACGTCAAACTGCAGCACGCCTACGACGCCCACGATGATCTCCTCCATACCGGTATTGAATTCCTGGAAGATCTGAATCGCGCCCTCCTGGGCAATCTGATTGATTCCTTTGATAAATTGCTTTCGCTTCATGGTATCGACCTGACGGACTCTTGCAAAATGTTCAGGTGCGAACGTTGGGATTCCCTCATACGCATACTTCTCGGATGAAGTCGTCAGCGTATCTCCGATTGAAAAAATTCCCGGGTCGAACACGCCGATGATATCCCCGCCGTATGCTTTCTCTATCATCTTACGTTCGCTGGCCATCATCTGCTGGGGCTGTGAGAGCCTTACTTTCTTACCGCCCTGGATATGATAGACGTCCATTCCCGCTTCAAATTCTCCGGAACAGATCCGCATGAACGCGATCCGATCCCGGTGCGCCTTGTTCATATTCGCCTGGATCTTGAATACAAACGCCGAAAAATCCTTCTCTTCCATAGGATCTATACTTCCCTTATCAGACGTCCTCGGAAGCGGAGACGTAGTCATATTCAAAAAATGCTTAAGAAAAGTCTCCACCCCGAAATTCGTGAGGGCAGAACCGAAGAATACAGGGGACAGCTCCCCTTTGCTTACCAGCTCCTGATCGAACGACGCTCCTGCTCCGTCCTGTAATTCTATCTCTTCCTCCAACCGGGCAAGCTGCTCGTCCGTAACCCATTCCGTGATCTCCGAAGAAGCCAGCGGGATCTTACGCACTTCCCCCTGCGTAGTTCCCTTGTGGGTATCGGAGAAAAGCTCCACCGCTTTGGTCTCCCGGTCATAGACTCCCTTAAATTCCTTTCCCGAACCGATAGGCCAGTTGACCGGACAGGTCGCTATTCCAAGCTCGTTCTCGATATCGTCCAGAAGCTCGAAGGTATCCAATGCCTCCCGGTCCATCTTATTGATAAATGTAAAGATGGGGATATGGCGCATCGTACATACTTTAAACAGCTTTCTGGTCTGCGCCTCGACGCCTTTCGACGCGTCGATCACCATCACGGCAGAATCCGCCGCCATCAGCGTCCGGTAGGTATCCTCCGAGAAGTCCTGATGTCCCGGAGTATCCAGAATATTGATACAATATCCGCCGTAATTGAACTGCAGTACGGAAGATGTGACGGAGATTCCTCTCTCCTTCTCGATCTCCATCCAGTCGGACACGGCGTGCCTCGCGGTCGCCTTCCCTTTCACGCTGCCCGCAAGATTGATCGCGCCGCCGTACAGAAGAAACTTCTCTGTCAAAGTCGTCTTTCCCGCATCCGGGTGAGAGATGATCGCAAATGTTCTGCGCTTCTTAATCTGTTCTTTTATTTCATTCGCTGTCTGTGACATATATCATAACACTCCTAAAGTATAGTATAACCGTCTGCGAACGGCGATAAACAGTATAACACAACAGAATGGATTACGCTACCATTATTCTTCTGCGACAATGATCTGATCCCCTGCTTTCAAAGGCTGCTGGAACATCCCCGGCTCTCCGTTGACCCGCAGATTAATCTTTCCTTTCAGTGTACGGGTGTCAATCTTGGAATACTGGATCATATCCATTAAATAATACGGATTCCCGTCCGGTTTCTCCGGCAGGCGAAGGGGCGCGCCGTTCAGCAGGAATATGATTTCTCCCGAATCAGGTTCTGAAGACTTTGGTTCATCTGCTTCTTCAGGCATTTCCTCCGTCAACTCCGGTTCATACACTTCTCCATCTTCGTATTCTTCTTCGTATTCTTCTTCGTATTCTTCTTCTTCGTATTCTTCTTCCTCCATAAACTCCGAATCAGAAAACAGCTCTTCCTCCGTTATATACTCCGGTTCTGAAAAAACAGGTTCTCCCTCCGCCGTATATTCAGACTTTTTCGTCATATTGTCCTTTCTCTTGGAATCCGTCCTCTCCCTTTCACTGAATTCCAGCGTCAGCTGAACGTCTTCTTTCACGCTCTCCTTTGAAGCCTCCTCCACAGATACAGAAGATTCTTCTACATGCTCTTCCTTGTTATACTCGTCTTTAGTGTGCTCCCCCCCGGTATATTCGTCTTCGATATGTTCGCCTTCGATATGCTCCTCTTCAATATGCTCCTCTTCGATATGTTCCTCTTCCTCCGTCTCCTCCTTCGGCATCCGCATACGGATAATATCCCCGATCTTAAGCGGCGTCTCCAACGGCATAAATCCTCCGTTTAACGTGATCTCCAGGCACTCCGAAGCTCCTTCGATATCTCCTAAGCATGCTTTCGCCGAACTCCCGGGAACAGCAGGCACGAAATCAATCTGATCTCCCGCGTTTATGATTGTAGAAAGCTTTCCTTCCTGCTTATTAATAAACAGAGACGCCGGCTGCGCCGCCGTACCATAGAATACTTTCCGCTTCCCGTTCACCGTAACCGCCAGGCTTGTCCCGGGACGTCCCAGAATGTCCTGAAAATTATACCCATTCATCATCAACAGATTCAGGGCGGTAAAACTCCCGCTTCGAAAAAGCTTCGCCGGTCTGCCGTTTAAGATAACCCGGAAGCTGTCGTTGATCAGATTTAATCCGGAAGAGACCACAATCCCAAGGGGCGTCGCATATTCCGGATTATTCAGGTCATACTCGTCAGAGAATGCGCTGAGCCGAAAATTATTTCCGGCGATGGCCACTCGGTTCACATCCATCTTAAGAGCCGCGGTGATGCCTTCTTTAAGTCCTGCCAGTTTACTGCCTCCGCCGGCAAGGAACAACGCGGACGGCGCGCCGCCGTTTACCTCCAGAACCTTCTCTGCAATCTCTTTACTGAGCATCTCCGACGTTCCCCTGATACACTGCAGCATCTCTTCCCGCGACGCCTTGCGTTCAAAACCAAGGATATCCGTAAAAGTAACCTCTTCATTCTGTTCCAGCTGCGCCTTTACAGACTCTGCGGTCCTGAAGTCCACCAGGTATTCTTTCATGATTGTTTCCGTAACCTCATCTCCCGCCACGGTAGCCATGGTGTATCCCGTCACGCTTCCGTCCGTACATGCCGCGATATCAGAGGTACCTGCTCCAATATCCACCAGAACAAGATTAAGAAGCCTTAGATTCTCAGGAATCACTGCATTGATCGCCGCAATCGGCTCCAAAGTCACGCTGACCACTTCCAGACCGATCTTATTCATCGTCGTGTAAAGACTTTCTACGACTTCGCTCGGCAGAAATGTCGCAATCAAGTCTACTTTCACTTTCTGCCCCCGGTGATCCTTAAGGCTTGACATCCTGTATTCATCCAGATAGTACTGGCATACCGTATAACCTACCAGGTAGAACCGGCGAGATTCATTCTCCGCGCTGTTCTCGGCGTCAAAAGCTTCTTCAATCTTTCCGACTGCTCCTGCCTCCAAACGACTGATCACTTCATCGTCGATCAGCTGCTTCCCTGGCAGATCGATCTCATATTCTGTACGCCTTGTACGCAGAGCCCGCCCGGCAGCAGCCACGCAGACCTTCTTTAATTTACAGTGAATCCTACTCTCCAACTTCTTCTTGACTCTTCCTGCCAATACCGACACTTTATCTATATTCTCGATCTGTCCGTCTACCATCGCACGTTCATTGTGCTCTTCTTTTTCTATCGCAATGATTTTAACCTTATCCTCTTCAACGACACCGATCATTCCGATCACGCTGCGCGTCCCGATATCCAGAGCAAATACCATCTGTTCCGCCTGTACCTGTGTCTTTTTCACTTGTCCTTTCGCCATGCCGCCCTCCTGCGTAATATGGGCTCCTACCGCCGCACCCATAATTTTTTCATTTCCCTCTATTATAGTAAAATTCAGATTCAATGTAAATATCTTTCTAAGAAGATTTGAATAGAAGATTTGAACCTTTCACCCATATATCCGCCGGCTGTTTACTCTCTGTTCTTTAACACCTCTGCCGGAAGAATTCTGCTCACTCTAAACATCAGAATCCGATTGATGATAAAATACAGCGCCAATATTCCCACAAAAACTCCCGCATACATCTGCCGCGAAAAAGTAAGGTTCAATCCACAGGCAATATTCGATACCAGATATGGATACAGCCTGTCCATAACTGCTTTGGACAGGGGAATTCCCATGGCTGCGCTTAACACCACGATAAACAGGTTTCCATTCAGATATAGTTTCCCTATTTCTTTTTTCCGATATCCGAATACTTTCAACATAGAAATAGACATTGCCGAGCGGTCGATCATCACTTTCATCATCAGATACATTACCACTGCAAAGATTAATACGGAAGCCGCCAACAAAGTCACAATCATAGGCGTCATCTGCGAGACGAATACAGACGAACTTTTTTTGACTTCATCCTTCGAGAGAGTGGAATAAAGCCTGCCGCCGTCAATATCCAGCGCAGAATCTGAAAATACAATATTGTAATAATCTTCATTTTTCCCCATTAATTCCCGCATACTCTCAATATCCATAAAGGCAAGATACCCCGCTGAATACTTCACGATGCCGTCTGTTTCAAATGCATAATAGCGGTCCTTCTCCTCATCGTAAAGTATCAGAATATCTCCCGTATCAATATTATACTTCTGTGAAAGCGCCGAGGAAATCAGCACCCGGTCTCCCCCCTTATTTACACTGGCGTCAAAATACGGATTATCCTTGTTAATTCCCAGAAGCGTCACGTCAAAGTTATAGCCCAGCGCCTCTTTTTTCATAGTAACGCCGTAAGCCTCTTCACTTCCTTCCGGTACTTTCTCCTCGGGATATTTGTAGGTGTACATATATTCAAACCATGTGTCTTCCGCGTTCTCTTCCTGAATATGAACACAAAGCGCATAGCAGTTAAGCGAAAGCATTACAACCAGCAAAGAGATAAACATTCCGCAAAATACTGTGAACGCCGTGCGTTTTTCCCGCAGAATATGCCTGACCCGAAAAACATGAACGAAACTTCCTCTGATCTTCCTGTTTTTTAAATTCGTTTTTTTATCTTCTCCCCGGATAAGCGCAAGCACAGGTCTGTCAAGTTTCTTTCGTATTACAAGATAGTTGGTAAGTACGGCGGCAGCCGGAGGCATGGCGATACCATATATGAGCAGATAAGGCTCGTAGAGTATCCCGACCCTCGGAATAGAAAAATATCCATAAGGCTGGATCATCTGCCGTCCAACGCCGAAGCTGCTGTAACCAAGCGCCGTCCCTATGGACGCCGCGATAAACGTAACCAGCGCCGGCAGAGTAAGATAATGCCGTAATAACTCGTTCTTTTTCACTCCCATGGCATAAAGTGTCCCGATCATTCTTGCCTCTCTCTCAATACCATGCACTGTAAATACAGATATGATATAGGCAAATAAGATCAGTATGATCACTCCTGCTGCCAGTCCTGAAGCATGATCTACGGATTTATCGGCGGCAGCCGAAGCAATTCTCGGATTCTCGTCGGCCGTTATACACTGTAACGTCTCCATGTTCTGTAATTTTTCCCATAATTCATCCTGTGTAATCTTCCCCTTCAGAAGATAAGCATACGAGTATTCTTCTGATGAAATACTTTCCCCCTTTTCTTTCAGAAGCCTGTAATCCTCTTCTGTCACAAAGCCGATTCCAAATCGGATGCTGTCCACAGCGCTGTCCGAAAGATTCCGAAGAACCGACTCGTAATCAGGCGCCGTCCCGATACCGCAGACCTTAAAACGAACGCCTCCCATCGTGACTGCATCCCCCACTGAAATATCGTGCTCCTCACAGTAGCGTTTCTCAAGAAGTATTTCACCGTTCTTAGCAGGAATATTTCCCGAATCCGCCTGCACTAAATCAATCTTCTCTCTCTTTGAAAAGATACGAAGCGTTGAATCATCCGACAGCTCGTAATCCAGAGAAAAATGCTCTTCAAGAACAACTCCTGCTTCTGCAATCGACAGATTTTCTTCTTCTGACAACGGTACAAATACTTTAAACTGCCCGTCCTCCACTCGATTTGCCTCCGCCGCGTCTTTTGTACCCTCTATAATAGAATCCGCCGCTCCCACAAGACTTATGACTATATACATCCCCAGAATAATCATAAACCCCAATGCAAGATAGCGAAAAAAGTTCTCCCTCAGGTCTCGAAATATCCGTTTTCTAAGTATTCTCTGCATCACAGATCCTCCAGCCGGGCCGCCGGCACCTTTTCTTCATTCCGATAATTTCTCTCTATTCTGCCGTCCTTTAGATACACCACCTGATCCACCATGTATTTAATGGAATTATTGTGGGTAACAATCAGCATCGTCGTACCAAACTTACGGTTTACTTCCTCAAGCAGTACCAGGATATCCCTTGAGGTCTTAGAATCCAACGCCCCCGTGGGTTCGTCGCAAAGAAGCAGCTTTGGATTTTTAATCAGAGCTCTCGCAATAGCGCATCTCTGCTGCTGCCCTCCTGAAAGTTGTGACGGGAATTTATTCTGATGTTCCGTAAGCCCAAGGGTTTCCAACAATTCTTCAAGATTCAGCGGCCTGTCGGTCAGATATTCACACACCTGGATATTCTCCTTTACGGTAAGATCAGGCACAAGGTTATAAAACTGAAAAATAAAGCCAAGACTTTCCCTTCGGTAATCAGACAGCTTCCCTGCCGAAAGTCCACAGATCTCCGTCTTGTCTACCAAAACAGAACCTGAATCCATCTCGTCCAATCCGCCGATACAGTGAAGCAGCGTTGATTTCCCCGAGCCGCTTGAACCCTGTATAACGCACATATCGCCTTTTTCTACGGATAAGTCGACGCCCTTTAGGACTTTTGTGAAACTTTCCCCCTCTCCATAACTTTTCTTAAGATTTTTCACTTCAAGATACATGATTTACCTCCTGCTTTTATTCCAGATGACATTTACATAACATCGTTATGTTGATGATTCTTATATAGCCGATACGACCATCCTTTCCATGTCGTATCGGCTATATAGTCTCTTTATTTCTTCTAAGATCAGACAATCCAAAAACTAAACTATCTCGGTCCAAACATTCCGTTCCATCCGGACACAAGAAAAACAACAATCTGTTCTATATTCTCAATCGCTTTTTCCACATCCATCTCGTGCGTAAGCAGATGTGTAAATGCACTGATCTGCATGTACGCCATCCAGTGGATAATATACCCGTCCGGTTCCGGACGGCCGTATCTTGCCGCCATCTGCGCTGCCATTTCTTTATAATGCGCCTCTCCCCAGTCCGCAAAATAATTTACCATATTTTCATATCTGCTCCCCTGACTCTTCGACAGAAGTATCAGAAATATATCGTAATAACGATACATAAAACGCACGATTTCTTTTGCCGCCTGGATGTCGTTCGAGTCGGGATCCGTCGACGCAAAATTCGCCCCCGCTTCCATCTCCTCCAACAAATGCCGCCGTATCCGAACCGTCAAGCCTCTAAGAGGCTCCTCGACAAGTTCCCTTAACAGATCTTCTTTATCCTGAAAAAAGAAATACAACGCGCCCGTAGTTACTCCGGCATTCTTACAGATTGTACGCAGGGAAGCTTTCATGTAACCCTTCTCAAGAAACTCCCGCCTGGCGCTTTCAAGGATCCTTTCCTTTGTAGCTTTATCCTTCTCCAAACGGTTCACCACCCTCTTGACATAACATTGTTATCTTTACTTACTATTATATTTTTTCTCATATTTTCTGTCAACCTTTATTCCGGCAGAACACCTCCAAATTCAAAGAACTGTCATTTCCTGATGACCGTACGAATGCCGCCGTCCGTATTCTCAATCGTCAGGCTCATATGGTGAAGATCCAGGATCTTCTTTGCCAGAAACAGTCCCAGCCCCATATGCTTACCTTCTCCGCCGCGGCTCTCGTTCCCGGTATAGAACAGGTCGAAAGCATGGAGAAGTTCCTCTTCCTTCATAGGCTCTCCCGTATTCTCAATACTGCAGCATTTTGCTTCTGTCCTGACCAGGATCCTGCCGTCCAACACATTATATTCCACCGCGTTGGACAGCAGATTCCATACGGCTTTCCCAAGATATTCCCGGTCCCCTTCTACCAGGAAATCTTCTTCCTCCTGATACTTGATCTGAAGATTCTTCTCATCTGCCGGAAGTTCAAAACGAACCATCTCTTCCTTGATTAATTCCCTGAAAGATACCGGTTCTTTCCGAAGAATCAGATCCTTTGAATCCATCTTCGATATCTCAATCATCTCCGCCACCAGACGATCCATCTCTTCCGTCTGACCGATGATCTGCATAAGATAATAGTCCCGCTTTTCCTCCATATTGTGTTCCATCAGGTTTTCCGAAAAATTCCGGATAATGCCGAGAGGCGTCTTAAGCTCATGCGCCATGGCATTAGTAAAATCCCGTCTTGTCTCTTCCAACGCCATCTGCTGTTTATATGCGTCTTCAAATATAACAACGAGCAGAAATATACAGACAGAGGTCAGAAGCAGCCCGATCAAGTAAAGAGACTTCATATAGTCAAATGCGGCAAACCATGGACTTTCTTCCATCCGGATATCTAAATAAGCAAATGGATCATCGATCAGTCCGATCTTCAATTGATACCTTGCTCCGATATAAAACATCTCTTTTACCGGATAGAGCCCCAAATCCGGGACTTCTTCTCCCGCGTTCCAGGAAAAATTTCCTTCTTTTGGAAACTCATGGAGGAATTCACTGCTGCTCCATCTATGCCATTTCTCATAAGAGCCCTGGAACATGTACGGAAATCCCATGGCAGGCGTCTTTATCTCTCCGCTTTCCCGCTGTCCGCCGCTGATATCAGGATTGGCCCACTCCCACACTATTTTACTGTCTGTTTCACGGAACACCTTCTCTTCTCCGGTCTCCGCCCCCGTCGCATAATCAATCGTCGTCCCTGTCGTCGAAATAACGATGCTGTTCATGAAAGGATCCACATACTGATCTTCAGCCTGTTCCCCGCCTTCTTCTCCTTCTCGCCACGTAAGTTCCTGGACATAGATATCATACAGTTCCTGCCCGTCGGAAGACGTCCGGATCAAAATCCGGTATTTCTCCGGCAGCGTATAATCTTCCGCCGACTGCTGGCTCTTCCAGAAGTACTCCGCCAGCTCCTCCTTCTGTTCAAAGGTCAGAAAATCATCCAATATATAAGGACCGTTGCAAATACCGGAAGTGTCCGCCGTATACATCGTATCGCCTATTGTATCGCAGCTCTTTGCCAACAGTTTCTTATTCTTGTCATAAGCGGCAGCCGATATCATCAGATCCGGATTCGCTGAGCTTAAGACATACTCATTCACCAGATTTTGATAGAATTCTTTTCTCGCCTTATCGTTCCATTTCTCAGTTCCTCCGGTAACCGCGGCCGAACTGTCTTCAAATACGCCTTCCCCACTTCCTTCTGATTCTTCATGATTCTCTCTTTCCTCGCCTATGGCTTCCAGCGCCTCTTTTGCCGCTTTCTGTTTCAATTCTTCATAGACTTCCGTTTGGGAACGTTCCTGGTCGGAAGCTTTCCTTAATATGGATGCAGCCACTTCCTCAAACGTACGGAGATATTCCTTCATGATTTTTTCCTTCACCATCAAAGTAACCAGAACCATCGTTACCAGATACAAGGCCAGAAAGACCGTCATAACCGGTTTCCAGAATCTTTTCTTCTTTCTTTTTAAACTTCCCTTCATCGTACCACCTCTGCTAATCCTTTCCCCGTCCGGCGCGTCATCTATTCCCGCGGGCAGCAGGGACCTTGACTCGAGACGGCCAGACGATATCCAAATTTTCGCACAGTCTGTATGGTACATCCGCAGGAACCGATTGCTTTTCTCAGCTTCTTGATGTGATTATCCACTACACGCTCATTTCCGTCAAAATCATATCCCCAGAAACGGATTAAAAGCTGTTCCCGGCTGAAGATCCGCCCTGGATTCTGCATAAAGAACAGGAGCATCTCATATTCCTTCGGCGGAAGGGACAGAAGTTTTCCGTCTTTTTGGACGTTGTGGCTTCTCACATCTATCTTAAGATTCCCTATTTCCACATACGCATTGATCCCCTGTATCCTTCCCGTCAGCGCCATTGCCTTGGCGTACAATACCGGAAGAGAAAAGGGTTTCGTTATATAATCGTCCCCGCCAAGGGCATATCCGTTCAGCTTATCTTCCTCCAATACACGGGCAGTAATAAAGATGATAGGTATGTCGCAGTCTCTGCGTATCTCCCTGCATACGGCGAATCCGTCTATTCCCGGAATCATAATATCCAATAAAATCAGATGAAAGCTTCTTATCTTAACCAGTTCCAGTGCCTGCAGCCCATCTCCTGCCGTCTCCACCTCCCATCCTTTGCATGAAAAATAGTCGGAAGCGGCTTCCGAGATCAGCAGATCGTCCTCCACAATCAATAACTTCAATTCCATACACCTTCTCCACAATCAGACTGTCTGTATAACGTATACAAAAAATGTCCGGACACGCTTTCTGTATGGTGGTATTCTATCATTCTAATATATCCTTTTTGTATCCTTTTATTAAGAACACGTCTATCGCGTATTACAATTTCCTCTCCCTTCTCTGATAAATGGATTTCCCCAAAATGCGGCAAGTAACTCCGCCACCATAAAACACCAGATAACAGGCTCGCATATTATGACCGCCATATATTGAAACCTGGGAATAAGAATTGCCGTAAATAAAATCTTTCCGATTAACTCAATCACACTGGAAAGAACCGGCAGAATCTTCTGTCCGATCGCCTGCAGAGCCGTCCGGGTATTATTAAGCAGACCTAAGATAAAGTAACAGGGCGCAACAATTCGAAGATACAGCATTCCGTTTCGCAGCACTTCCGCCTCGCCGGAACCGGATATCCATCTGATCATGTACGGCGCCAGAATCCAGACGAATATAGTAATGATCACCGTTAAAACCGCCGTGTACAAATATGAGTATCTCATAGCCCTGCGAATCCGTTCCGACTTTCGCGCCCCGTAATTCTGGGATACAAAAGTATTGACCGTCTGCATCATAGCGATAAAAGGAATCATACAGAACTGGCACATCCTTCTCGCCGCAGTGTGCGCCGCGATAACCAGATATCCAAGTCCATTGATGCCTGACTGCAGAATTACGCTGCCCGCAGACACAAAACAGCCCATAAATCCCATGGACAGACCCTGAGCGGCCGTTTCTCTGTAAAGAACTCCGTCTATTTTAAAGTGTTCCTTTTCAGGAACAAGTATTGGAGCCTTCTTTACAATATAGACCAGACAGAGCAGCACCGAGATACTCTGTGCAATCACGGTGGCTTCCGCGGCTCCCCCAAGACCTCTGTTCAATACGGCAATGAACAGATAGTCCAGCAGTATATTGGAAACAGATGAAATAATAAGGAACACAAGAGGCATAATACTGTTTCCGATTGCCCGAAGTATTCCTGCGCATAGATTATAAGCGAACATAACCAGTGTAAATCTTGTGATGATTGAAATATAGCGATATGCTTCTCCGATAATTTCTTTCGGCGTATGTAATAAGTGAAGCAGCGGCATCATGACAATCTCCGAAAGAACAGTAAGCGCCGCCACAACTGCCATACCGATAATTACAGACGCCGCAACGGATTTTTTCAGCATCTGTTCATCCCCGGCTCCATAACACCTTGCCGTTACAATCGCCATGCCGTTGCCAAATCCAAGAGCAAATCCGATCAACAGGTCATAGATCGGCACAGCCGCGCCGATCGACGCCAACGCAGTCTCTCCTAATGTATGACCCACGATCAGAGTGTCTACCGTATTATACAACTGCTGAAAAAATATAGAAAATAAGACCGGAATCGCGAAATAGAGCATCGGTATGAATATCTTTCCGTTTAAGAAGTCCGTTTTATTTGCGTTATCACCGGTTTTTGACGATAAAGTTCCCAAGTTTTTTCCCTCTCATAAACTAATTAATCCGATTCATTCTATCACTTCGGAACTTTTATTACAAGGCATACTTTTTTAATAGTGCCGAACCACTTCGAATCTTTCCAATTCGGCTTCTTCCTCTTCTCTGATTCCGGCTTTCTGCTTCGCAATTGCAACCTGTTCCTCTGCCGTATCCACTCCGCTAAGGTTCGGAAGCAGTAATCCCCGGCGATATCCTTTGGTTACCACAACGCCGTAACGCTTCACATCAAGCTTATCCATAGAATCGATCGCTTCCGTAGCTCCCAGCACATCCACGCTGATCGTAAGTTTATCAAGTTCATCCTGCTCTACCGGATAAAATCTCGGATCTTTTACCGCTGCGCTCACTGCATTCTCTATAATCTCTTCCGCTATGGATTTCTGCACGGCCTGAATCGTGCCGATACACCCCCGAAGCCTTCCTTCCTTTTTAATAGAGACAAATACTCCCGCTCTGGAATCGTACATCTCCTGCGGCAGTCCTTCGGGCGTTTCGGGCTTTCTGCCTGTTCGGACATACTCCTCTACCGTCCGTCTGGCAAGCCGGACATACTCGTCCTCATTGGCTCTCTGCTTTAAAACCTGTTCCCTTACTTTTGCCTCATACTGATCTCTAAAATTCCTGGTTGGATCATGCCCCTGTATCTCATAGGCACAGATGCCATAACCTACCCCAAAGGGTCCCTCATAAGAAAGCCGCCTGCTTAACACGCCCGTCCTATCCAGCGTTCCCGCCATAACGGTGAACGAACGATGCCCGCACTCACCGGCTTTCTCACAAAAATCCTCCGGGAACTCCAGTAATTTCCCAAAATCACCGTTTCCCATCACATCCATAATCGATCGGTCGTATTCCGGCCCTTCTTCTTTATACCCATAAGGCCCTTCTTCCTTTAACCGGTGCGACAGATCACCGCTGGCAATCAGCGCCACGTTCTTCTCAAGTATTTCCGCCGTCTCTCTGATACGCTGTCCCAACGCGTAATGCGCGGCAAGAGAAAATCCTGACAGCCCCAGCCTTACAAGCCGGTATTCATTCCAATACTGATTTATAAAATACAACGGAACCATCGTCCCATGGTCAAGCCGCCTGTCCCGCTCTCCTTCTGTCCCCGCAGACAGGTCTCCCGCTTCCGCCAGCTTACAAAGCGTTTCCACGAATTCCGTATCATAGGTTGCCTCCATCTTCACCTGTCCCGCGCCGAATTGTCCGAAATCTCCCTTTGCGCCTTTTCCCGGCGAGATATGGAAATAATCCGCATACATAATCTGATGCGGGGAGATCAAAACGATCGTCTCCGGCTTAAGATCTGCAATCCTGCGGCCGACTTCGTGGTATGCGTCAATCGTATCCTGAATCCTTCTCTCTTCACCTCTGCCGATCTCCGGTATAATCAGCGGAGGATGCGGTACCATAAACGCTCCTGATATCATATCGAATTCTCCTTCCTTACCCCTTTCCGAAAATATATCACATTATTCATAGTACGACAAGAATGAAACCAGATAAGGATAAAAATTAAGTATGTGTTTAAGACGATACGGTTGGGATTATATATGTTGAAATAGCGAGCATCGGATTGTATCAGCCACAATCCCGTCTTTCAATATATTTCTGATAAATTATATAAAGAGCCACTTGAAAATCAAGCAGCTCTCATGTATAATCTACTTAGAAGTGATCGGAATTGAATCTCCGATTGCCCTCAGTAAAAATGATTATAAGAAATAAGCATCCAAACTTGGGCGGTAGGGATGCTTATTTCTTTTTATTGTCTATGTAAGACAGAGCCGCAAACAATACAAGTTACTGCTTTAACGCATCTTCCGGCGATCCCCATGCTCCATATAATAACGCTTTTTATCTTCATACATTCTTTGCTCTGCCGACTTCACGACGGCCACAATATCTTCCCCGCCTGACGCCGTCCCCACCGAGACATGATAACCTGCCTTCGTAGTTTTTTCTTTGGCCGCAAATGCTTTCTCGGTCGTAAGGTCCAGATCCGTTTCAGCAAACACCAGAAATTCATCTCCCCCGATACGATAGACATGTTCCTGCCCAAAGAACTCGACAAACGCGTCCGCGACGGTGCGCAGCATTCTGTCTCCGGCAGCATGCCCCTGGCTGTTATTCAATTCGTGAAGCCCGTTCGCGTCCGCATAAACACAGGACAAGCATACCGGAGGGTCCGCGCTGTACTGTGCAAGTATCTGTTCATATGCGTTCCTGTTCTTAAGATTTGTAAGAAGATCCGTAGTTGCCATCTTCTCCTTCGCATGAATTTCTTTGTGTGTACGAACCACATCCCACAGAAAATAAATAATCAGAATAGCCGCCTCATAGATACCAAACCAGAACAGTACTCTCTCAATATGTGCATTCTCCCTGAAGACAATGTCTTCCGGAACCGTAACCATAACAAACCAGTCGTTGACTTTTGCCGGCTCATAAGCCGTATACAGATATTCGTCCAGAGTTCTGGAATAGTAAGCCGTGATCCCTCCCTTACCGTCTGCAAAATCCTTTGACGCCTGCTCTTCGCTGTATCCCTTTTTGATCTTACGTCCTTCTAACGCATCAGAGCTTCGTGTATGTCCATGCAAGGTATCCATGATAAACTCCATGTTCCGGGTATCTACGATAAAAATATCTGCATTACCGTCAAATATTTCCACCTCAAAATAATCATACATTTCCTGCGGATCTATCACGCCGAATAATATTCCTTCCGTCCTGTTTCCTTTCTTAATCGGAATATTAATAAATAAGACAGACCGATTCGTCTCCAGGTTATCCTGCTCAACATTCGTAATAAAAGAACCTTTTTCGGCCAATGTCTCAAATGTAATCTCATTCACCGACTCCAGCACATTTCCGTCCTGATTAAGAATCTGATTGTCCGGAAGGACGATGCCAAGCCGGGATACCAGTCCTATCTCCGTGTCTGACTGCAGAATCTTAACTACACGATCAGAAGTGATCTCATCTTCTTCCTCTATGATATCGGCCAACATCTCCAATTGACTCTGGGCGAAAGAAATCTGTATATAGATATCTTCCTGGACCTCCTGCGTCTCCTCTTTTAAAGTACGCAGACAAAAATCTACGGAATAGGACTGCAGCAGCCATAGGATTGTGAGAAACCCGATACCTATGAGCAGCATAAGAATGAATGCCGCCGCAATATTCTCCTTTCCCTGCCTGTCTATCTTTTTTAGCAATATTTTAATCTGATTGTTAAGTTCCATATTCTGACTCTCCCCGGTAAATTTCCATTTACATGATAGCAAAAAAAATATCGCCTGGCAATATCCTGACGGCGAAATAGTAAATAAATATTTATTCTCATATATCTGTAAAAAACCTTTTTCTACAGTATGTTTTATCCCTTTTCTACAGAACTCTTATCCATGTTCAGATATCCGCTCAATCCCTCGATTAAAAACCGGAATACAGTATCCTCTGTCTCCTGGTTATCCGGAAGCACTCCCTCCACCACATATTTTGCATACATCACCGTACTGGTAAGTACATGAAGCCACAGCAGATCCTGGTTAATCTGCTTCAAACTGGGGAAGACCTTAAAGAAAGTCTTAATCATGCCTACAAAAGTATCAAAGTAACTCACATCCCGAGTCTTGTCGTATACCGGGAAAAAAGTACTGTCCCGAAACCGATGATAAAAGACGGTCTCATCCGGCCTTGCCAGCCAGAAACGAAAGTAGGGCACCCATAGGTCTCTAACAGCCTGAACCGGATCTGTAAGCATAATCTGGGGATCGAACTGCAGACGTTCAAAGACTGAAGCCGCCTGCCTGTCTATATATGTGAAACACTCCATCATCAACTGTTCCTTGCCGTTGAAATAACGGTACAGCGCTCCTGGGGATATTCCTGCCAGCTCGCTGATATTCTGTATTCTCACACCTTCCAAACCATACTGACGTACCGCCTTTATCGCTGCGGACATAATTTTGATTTTTGTGTCATCCAATCGTGATCACTTCTCCTCGAATACAATCATTTTTTAGTAAGTTATCCAAATTATACACTACGCCGATTCTGTTGGCAATGCTTTTTCAGCGTATTGGCGATCGACAGGGCTGCCGCATCTGGCGCAGCAGCCCTGCCATATCTCATCATTGAATCGTTACTTCATTATTATCATCCAACCTGGACGACGAATTATTCTTCTCTTTGTACATGGTGATTGAAAAATCAATCAAATAAGCCCCTAATATAACGCTTCCTAATATCTTTCCCGTCCGTACCGGAACACGATCTACCATATTGGTCACGGCTTTATGTAAGAATAAAAATAGTGCAACCGTATAAAATCCCCATGCAATCGAACTCTCCAGGCAGATAATTCCCTTATAGTTAAAAGGTTTCTCACGGTATTCCCACCAGATCTCTCCAAAAACTTTCTGCATAACATGCGCAGTGATAAATTCCAATGTTGTCGCGAGAAACATCCCCATAAAAAACAGACGGACGGGATAGTCGCTGTACGGACGCAGAATAAAAAATACGGTCAGCGCCCCAAATCCATAGATTGGACACATCGGCCCCCTCACAAAGCCCCTGTTGGTAATCTTCCTGTTACAAATAGACATATAGACTGACTCTACAAACCATCCTAATACACTGTACGCCACAAACCAAAGTAATACCTGGTATGAATTCCGTCCTAAAATCTCGTTATTCCACCACATTATAATCATCTTCTCCTGTCTTCTGTATATCATGTTAACCTCTTAAGTATATTACAAAACTCTTATAAATACAATATGCAGAATTTTCTATAATTCTATAATTTAATCTGTAACTCAATTCTCATTATTTTTCTTCTGTATTCACCGGCGTTATGACGATGTTCTGCGCAGCCACTCCTGTCTTCCGCGTTACGATATCTTCAATCTGCGCCCGGTTTGCATCGCTTAACTCTGCCGCGCTCACCACGACGTCCGCCGAATCAGCAGTCAGGCTTATCACGACTTCGTCAAATCCCTTCGATGCCAGAAGCGTCTCGGCCGCAGCCTCCTTTTCCGCCAGATCCGTCATGGCCACCATCTGATTAACCGCATCCTGCTTCTGCTCCTCACTCAGACTTTCATTGTCAATTATCTCCAACAGGGATTCTTTGTTCTTTGCCCTTACCTGTTCCCTCGATACTTTTGCCTCTGCCACCACGGCGCTGGCTTCCCCGCTGGTAAGTACGGCTTCTCCGGGTGTTCCGTCTACGCTTCCGTCTTCTGCGCCCTCTCCGTCCTGACTCTTGATATCCTCAGAGGCGCTGGCCAGATCCTCGTCTGAGATATCCAGAAGCTCCTTGTTGGCGAGATCAGCGTTGGCAGTCTCTGCTTCTTTTCCGTCGCCAAAGATCTTGCCGGAATAATTCAAGTATCCTGCCGCTGCAATCATAACAGCCAATGCCGCTATGATAATCTGATTTTTCTTCACTATCTGTTTCACTGTTCTTCCTCCTGTTTTTACCACATTATTTTGAACTCTTCTTCATTATCCTAATTTTATGCGTGTCTATCCCAAATAATGCCTGTACTACTTCGGTAATATTCTGTTTGACCAGGGCGTTGTCCCCGCCCTCGGCTATGACGATCACTCCTTCTACCTTTGGGCTTAGTTCTTTGCTGATATAAGGCTCTCCTGCCGAATCCTTATCGCTGTATATCGTCGTCTCTCCACGGTTTCCGTTTTTCGTAGTCCTGGAACCGCCCTGGCTGTCTGACTCTGTAACAGTCTCGTTCGACGTCTCCACATCCTTCTCTACCACTTTTTCCGCCGAAGAACTCAGTGTAATCATAACCGCCGCGTCTCCTACTCCCGACATCTGCGACAAGACGGATGACAGCCGATTTTCCAGATTCCGAAGATAGACGTCCTGGGCGCCTGTCATGATTTCTTCCATATCTTCCTCCTGCAAGTTCTCCTTTTGTAAAAAACCGCCCGTCTTCCCGCCGCTGTTTTTTTTTCCGTCAGTCGGAAGCGAGATAACCAGCAGCAGGACGCCGGCCAGAAACAGGATCAATAATTGATCTTTTTTAATATTTCTGAAAGAAAGTCCTTTCGGTATTTTCCATAATCTTTTAAAGCCGTCACCTTCCGACCCGAATCTCTTCCACGCCAATCACATCGCCTCCTTCTGTGCGCGAACCCTTGTCTTCTCTTGCTTTTTCTGTCTCCTCCATATGTATGCTGCCGCCTGATTCCGTCTCGTCTTTCGTATCTGTCTGATCTTCCGTCATGATATCCCGGTAATATTCGTCCCCATCCGCTTCCTGAAAAGAGCGTACCGCCTCTTCCATTTTTCTCACCTGTTCCTGATACTCCCTGCTATGATACAGGTTCTGCCAGGAATCTCCGATACCCAGGAATTTCAGGAAAGGCGCGGTCAACATAACGACCAGTACCATGCCGGTAAAAAAGCGAATGTAACGTTTATACTCTGTATTCGGAATCACATGCATCACCGCCGTTACCATCACCATATAGAAAGCAAGATTCTGCACCCATAGATATATCCGATCAAACATGTCTCCACCACCTTTTATGTATTTCCTGTAACCGCGGACACTACGACAATCGTAAGAAGAAAAAGGAGAGACGTCGTGAACACCACATGGAGCAAAAGCCTGCATCCTTCTCCCACTGTCTCCACGCACCCTACGATTCTCTTATCCGACACCGGCTGTATCACCGCGGCAGCAAGCTTGTACAGCAATACGATACCTGCTACCTGAACCAGCGGAACCATACAGAGCGCGATACAGATCATCGCCCCGGCCATGCCGATCCCGTTCTTCACCAGGACGGCCGTTCCAAGCGCCACCTCCGCCACGCCTCCTATTATGTCTCCCACCCCGGGGATCGCCTCCGCGCCCTTCGTAACAGCGCTTCTCTTCACTGTATCTATCGCAGGACTGATCAATCCCTGTATCACATTTAACCCCACAATACACGCAAGCAGCGTTTTCAGAATCCACGAGACGGCCATCTCGATCAGTTCCGCAAACTTGCTGAGATAATCTTCTTCGGACAGATAATTCAAAACCTTTACTATCATATAGATATGGATCAGCGGAAGAAGAAAATCCAGAATCAAAAATTCCGTCAGAAATATCAAAAATAAAACCAGGTTGTAGAACGCGACGGACGTAATACTTCCTTTCGCGATGGAAACCGCCAGGAAATATAGGGGACAAAATACGCTCATGAAGGAGGTAAGGCTCTCGATTCCTTCACTCACCCATTCTGTCACCGTCTGAAAGGAACTCAAAGTCAATGCAATCAGCAGGAGATACATGACGTAAAAACTGATATCTACAATCTGACGACTCTTAAACGTCTTAGAAAAATTACCAAATACCGCCGCAATCAACGCTATTAACAACATATGCACCAAATTATCCCGACTGCTTCCAAACGCATATCCCAACTGGTCAGCCGCAAGGCTCTTTACTAATTCCATCGAGAACGTCAGATCTCCGGATAGAATTCCCATCATTGTCTCTTTGAATTTTACCCGCTCATCAGGAAACAGATCCTGCAGGGAACGATCGATATCTTCAAAAGAAAATTTCTCGATCATCTCTTCCCCATATTCTGCCGATTCACTTATCGCTTCATCCTCAGGCTCTATATCCCATGTACCGGACATCTCCGACGCCCTTACCGTAGACAGAGGAATAACGCAGATCAGCGCTGCAAGGAATAACAGAAATCCTCTGACCGTGTTCAATACCTTCTGCTTTTTTTTCACCTCACTTACTCCTTCACGTCAGAAATTCCCGGATCGTATTCAACAGTGTCATCAGGATCGGCATACTTAATACCATCACAGTAAGTTTCCCGAATATTTCAACCTGGACCGCGATCGTCTGATACCCTGCGTCTTTGCAGATTCCGGAAGCAAATTCCGATATATACGTGATTCCCAGCATCTTAATCAGCGTTCCGATATAGGCCTGATCCATCCGGATATACCTTCCGATTTCTCTCATCCCATCGATCATGATCTCCAGACGCCCAAGGATACTGAAGAATATGATCAGGCTTAATACGATACTGATATAGATCCCATATTCTGATTTTCCACTCTTAAACTGCACGGCGAGTAGTGTTCCCGTCACTCCCAGAAGCCCTATCTGCAGCATGTCCATAGCCCTCCTCCTTTCTGCATGACCTCCTGTCTGCAGGCATATCTGCAGCCGTACTCCTTCCCTTTTTGTATGCCGCTCATATGATATCTGTCTGATCTGTATTGAACAGACGCCTTTCGCTACAGCGCGAACAACCGCTGGATAGACTCAAACAGCTCATAGATATAAGGTACGATCCAGAACAGCACCAACAACAGACCCGCAAGACTTGTTAAGAATGCCTGTTCCTCTCTTCCGCTGTGCTTCAGCACCTGACTCAAAACTGAAACCAATATTCCTACCGCCGCAATCTTGAATATTAGATTGACACTCATGTACACCTCCTCTACAGCAACAGGATCGTAATGAATATCCCGCTCATTATGCCAAGGCAATGGCATAGTCTTATTCTTGTCCTCATCCCCTCCCTCATCTCCCCCATAGAGAGCGTTATTTCCTCCAGCCAGAGATCCAGCGTCTTAACCTGCATCCCGGCGTCTGCAATTCCTAACTCGTTGCCAAACCAAAGAAGCCTTTCAAATACTTCTTTCGGAAGACCGCAATCCCCGAGGTGCTCCCTTCCCTTTTCCTCCCATATCTGCGCAAACGTACAGCCGCTTCTTTCTTCCATCTCTTCACACATCGCAAGAAGCCATTCCTTATAGGGCGTTTTCACAGAATATCCAATCTGCCGAAAAGCTTCTCCCAGATAGGATCTCGCATATTGAATCTCCCCTCTTAACAGGCAGATCAGTTTCTTAAGGTATCTCAATTGTTCATACTGGTTCCTGATTTTGTCCGCAGCGCCGATTCCCCCTGCGGAAGTGGCTCCGATGATCAGACAGAACCCTATAATCTTATATATCATTCCGCCCGTCGTCCTTCCTTTCCCGCTTCACTATAGAGCTGGCTTCCACGGCTGTCAAAAATCCCCTCCACCTGTCCCACATGCAGCTGATTACCCAGCAGAATATATCGCTCGAATCGTTTCTGTTCTATCATCCGGTCAAAAAGCGGTCTTTTCCTTAATTCTTCCATAGAATCCGCATGAACTGTTGCAATCATCCTGCATCCGCAGTGCATGGCATATTCGACGGCATGTATATCTTCTGCCGTTCCGATCTCGTCGACGGCTATTACCTGCGGTCCCATAGAACGAATCATCATCATCATACCTTCCACTTTCGGGCAGCAGTCCAGTATATCCGTACGGGCGCCCAACTGATTCTGTGCTATTCCCATATAACATCCGCCGATCTCCGAGCGCTCGTCTACAACGCCCACCGTCATACCGCCGATCCAACGATTCCCATCGGAGATCTGACGGATCATATCCCGAAGAAGCGTCGTCTTACCGCATCTCGGCGGCGATACAATCAAAGTATGGCATACCCGGTTTCCAGAAATAATATATGAAAATATCTGATCGGCGCATCCCTTTATCTCATGAGACATCCTTAGATTAAGCGATGAGATATACCGGAGATTCTTTACCCTGCCCTCCTCTATGATTGCCTGTCCCGTCATTCCCACTCTGTGTCCTCCTTCAATCGTGATAAATCCCTGCTTCATCTCCTGTTCGTACGCATATAATGAATAATTGCTGACATACTGAAGCATCTCTTTTACATCTTCTTTTGTGACAATATAAGGTCCGTCTCGTTGATTTCCGATCATTCGCTCCTTTCCGTCATAGATACACAGCAAGGGCTTTCCTGTACGAAGCCTCACCTCCTGAAGATATCTGTATTCAAGCTGCTCTTTCTCTAGCAGCGCGCGGATTCTGCCGGGCAGAACACGCAGCACTCTTTCCTTTAACATCTTTGTCCACCTCTTTATCTCAATATATGTACAAGAATTCGATTTATGAAAATTTTTACATAAAAAAAGGACGCAGCAGACATAAAATCTACTGCGTCCTTTTTAATCTTTTATTCTGCCACGTCCTTCATACTGAAAGAAAGTCTTCCCATCTTATCTTTTCCGAGGCATACTACCTTCACCATATCCCCCAGCGTCAGTACGTCCTCTACCTGACGAATTCTTTCCTTGGATATCTTGGAGATATGCACCATACCCTCTTTTCCCGGAGCGAATTCTACGAAAGCGCCGAATTCTTTAATGCTTACAACTTTGCCTTCCAGAACTTGTCCGGCTTCGAAGTCCGTGACGATGATATAGATCATCTTCTGGGCCTCTTCCATACTCTTCGCATCCGTTCCGCAGATAGATACGGAACCATCGTCCTCAATATCAATCTTTACGCCCGTCTGATCGATAATCGCATTGATCGTCTTGCCCCGCTGTCCGACTACATCGCCGATCTTCTGCGGATCAATCTTCATCTGGATAATCTTCGGCGCATATTCTCCTACCTCCGGTCTCGGTTCGGAGATTGCCCCCGCCATCACTTCGTCCAGGATATAGGTTCTCGCCTTTTTCGTCGCCGCGATCGCCTCTTCAATAATCGGTCTGGTCAGTCCATGGATCTTAATATCCATCTGAATCGCCGTGATTCCTTTATGTGTTCCGGCAACCTTGAAATCCATATCGCCGAAGAAATCTTCTAATCCCTGGATATCCGTCAATACCAGATAATCCTCGTCTGTATCGCCTGTTACCAACCCGGCAGAGATTCCCGCTACCGCGGCCTTAATCGGCACGCCTGCCGTCATCAGCGACATAGAGGACGCGCAGATACTTGCCTGGGATGTGGAACCGTTGGATTCAAAAGTCTCAGATACGGTACGAATCGCATACGGAAATTCCGCTTCTGTCGGAAGTACAGGAACCAAAGCGCGCTCCGCCAAAGCTCCATGTCCGATCTCACGGCGTCCCGGTCCCCTCGACGGTCTGGTCTCGCCTACAGAGTAAGACGGGAAATTATAATGATGCATATAGCGCTTTGACGTCTCCGCCTCGTCAAGCCCGTCCAGTCTCTGTGCCTCTGCGAGAGGCGCTAATGTCGTTACCGTACAGATCTGAGTCTGTCCGCGGGTAAACATCGCAGAACCGTGCACTCTTGGAATCAGGTCGATCTCTGCCGCAAGAGGTCTGATCTCATCGATCGCCCTTCCGTCCGGTCGCTTATGATCCTTTAAGATCATCTTACGAACCGTCTTCTTCTGATACTGATACACTGCCTCGCCAAGCACGGCAAGCCATTCTTCTTTCTCCGCGAATGCTTCTTCCAATTTCTCCGTAATATTACGGATATTCTCTTCTCTCACCTGTTTCTCGTCTGTGAATACGGCCTCCTCCATCGCCTCAGGAGGAACGATCTCTTTGATTGCTTCAAACAATTCTTCCGGAACCGCGCAGCTTTCATACGTGTGTTTCTGTTTCCCGCATTCTGCAACGATCGTATCGATAAATGCGATTACTTTCTGATTCATCTCATGAGCAGCAAAGATCGCGTCGATCATCTGATCCTCCGGAACTTCGTTCGCTCCGGCCTCGATCATGATTACTTTTTCCTTCGTAGACGCTACGGTGAGCGCAAGATCAGAGACTTCCTTCTGGGCCGCCGTCGGATTGAATACGAATTCTCCGTCGACCAACCCTACCTGTGTGGTAGAGATGGGACCGTCAAAAGGAATATCCGAAATACTGGTGGCAATCGCCGCGCCCAGCATAGCCGCAAGTTCCGGTGAACAATCCTGGTCTACGGACAATACCAGATTCTCAAGAGTAACATCATTCCTATAGTCTTTCGGGAATAACGGACGCATCGGCCGGTCGATGACGCGGCAGGTAAGAATCGCATTCTCAGACGCCTTGCCTTCTCTCTTATTAAAACCTCCCGGTATCTTTCCAACAGAATACAGACGCTCGTTATACTCCACGCTCAGAGGGAAGAAATCAATCCCCTCTCTTGGCTTCTCGGAAGCCGTCGCCGTACACAGCACAGTCGTCTCGCCATAGTGCATCAACACTGCGCCGTTTGCCTGCTTCGCTACTCTGCCTACATCTATGCGAAGCGGTCTCCCTGCTAATTCCATCTC